>JBGCEE010000013.1:0-121201 GCA_045106015.1 Akkermansiaceae bacterium
CAATATCCGCACTTGTACTACTGGTAGTATTTATCTTCCATGCTACTCTTAAAGTGTTAAGGTTTCTAAACCTTTAACTAACTCGGACCTTGTATATTGTCTCTTCGTATGCATCGTCTAAGGCTGGGAATGTTGTCAGGAGCTTATGATATGTCCGATGTTTTCATTTTGCTTCCAAAGATCGTTCTGCACCACGCGGCAAATTCGTAGTAGGGGTCATCTGGTGGGCAAGCGACGGCTGCTTCCAAGATGAGGTTGGCAGATTGGAGACTCGGAGTGCGCGCTAAGGCACGCATCGCTTCGATGCGACGGCGTGGTGACTCGGAAGCAACGTCCTTTTTCGGCTGATTCGAGCGAGCGAGTTTGATTGGTGAGGGAGTCCATTTTTCTGCCGGTGCGTCGGTGCGGCTGATGCGCCAGATGCGGCCGTTGGAATGGTCGCGGCGTGGATCGCGGAAGTCGACCTCGCCGTGGTTGATGATGGGGTTGGTCCAGTCAGCGACGTAGATGGCGCCGTCGGGTCCGGTTTTTAGATCGATTGGACGGAAGGCTACGTCTTTTGTGACGATGAGCGGTTCGAGTTCGCGGGTGATGTAGCCGGATTTTCTCGGAGTGGCTTGGTCGAGATCTTCGATGGCGAAGCGCACGATGCGATGGGCGCGGAAGTCGCAAGTGATCGCGGTGCCTTGCCAGTCGGCGGGAAACATTTTCGAATCGATAAACTCAAGCCCAGCATATTTTGGGTAGCGCCCAGGCGAGACCGTCGGCATCTGCCTTTTGCTGTTTTCAAATGGGTTGAAGACCGCTCCGGGGAATGCCCATGCGAGTCCGGAAGAACCCGCACCATCGCTGAGAAAGCTGTCACCTTTGAGGTTCCAAGCGTGTCCCCATGCGTTCCAGAGACCTTTGCTGAACACTTCGACGCGCTCGCTCTCCGGGTCGTAGGCAAAGACCCCGCCACTGTTGAGGCGGATGAGGCCCCAAGGCGTTTCCATGTGCGAGTGGGTGTAGATGCTTTGGTTGAAATATAGTTTTCCGTCCGGTCCCCAACGGAGCGTGTGAATATTGTGGTGGGTGTCTTCGGTGCCGAATCCACTGAAGACGATGCGCTGGGTGTCGGACTTACCATCGCCATCAGTATCTTCGAGGAAAAGGAGTTCGGTCGAAGCTCCAACGTAGCAGGCTGAGGCTGCCTCGCCCGGGTCGGTTCGGGCGGGTGTCATACCGGTTGGGATGAGTAGGTCATCCGCAAAAATGATGGACTTGTCAGCTCTGCCGTCGCCGTTGTTATCGCTTAGGATATAAATTTTATCTTCCGGAGAAGCGCCGGGTCGGATCTGTGGATAGATTGGTGTGCTTGCAGTCCAGAGGCGGCCGGCTCCGTCCCAATCGATGGCGAGTGGTTTGCGCACCAAAGGGTCTTCTGCCCAAAGGTCGATCTGATAGCCTTCGGGTAGGGTGAAGCTCGGGGTGGGTGGTTCGGGGTCAGGCTCGACCGTTGGCGGGGGCGGGGTTTCCCATGTTGAAAGTTCGCCCATCTTGATCGCGAGGATTCGTTTGTCGCCCGCCGAGACGAGTTTGTCCCAGTCGGTCATTTCGACCGCGTTACGTCCTTGTTCGCGTTTTCGGAAGCCGAAAAGATAGGTGGAATTCGCGGGGCGGAAGCGGTGAAAGAACGCGTCAGATTTTGCGAGGATTGCCTGGCGTAGTAGTTCGGGTGGCTCGACTTGGTTCGTGTCCCAACCAAGGGCATCACAGAACTGCGCGGTGTAGGCGGCATAGGCTGTTTGGGTGAATTTGATTCCGTTGGTGGTGTTGGTGCCATCGACTGGAAGAGTGCTTTCGATGAAGTCTGCCTGCTGTTTGTTGGCGAGGTCACGCAGGGCTTCAGTGTAGCGTTTTAGGATGGCATTATGAGATGCTGGATCAGGAGTGTTCGGCCTGCCCTTTTTCCTTAGGTCTTCATGTGGAATTGGGGAGACGATGATGATTCGTGCGCGGTTTTCCGATACCTCGGCGATGAGTTTGAGCAAGGCCTCCATTTCCTTGGTGAAGCGTTCCACATTCATGGTCCCGTAGCGGTCGGGATCGGCGTTCAAGGTCCAATCATTCGAACGATCGGTGAGTTCTTGCAAGCTGGCTGCCATGCCGTAACCGAGAATGACGACGCTCGGATCGGCGAGTTTAAGGTGTTCGCCTAGTCGATCTATTCCCGCTGAAGCCGGATCGAAACTCGCGCGCGACAGGCCGGCTGGAGTGTCGCCGCTCCATGAGAGATTGCGGAGGCTGATATCGGATTTAGGGAAGCGCTTGTTGAGTTCCCATTCGAGTGCGCCCGTATGACGTTCCGATTCGAAAAGTGCGTCGCCGAGTAACGCGATCCGGTCGCCAGACTTCAGGGGAGTGGCGGAGAGGTTCTGGATGAAAGGTAGAAAGAGAAGAAAACACCAACGGCTCATTCCTCTGGTCTATCAAATGCCGAGGTGGCCACAAGAATAGACCGATTTTAAGATATTCTTGAAATACCTCTGTTTGGCTGATTCTCGGGTTCAGCGAGGCATTAGCAGCTCTTCGTCCTTGAATCCCGTCAGCTTGCGCAGTCCGCTGAGAAGCTTTTTCAGAGTGAAGAAGAGAAAGACCATGATTGGGACGCCGATCACGACGAAGCCCCAGCCGGTGATTTTTGCGACTTTTTCGTTGTAGACTTCGCGGGCGTTGGCGGCTGCGTGATTGAGGTCACCAAGGAAATACATGGCTAATCCGAAGTTCATCAGGGTGCTGATAAAGAACGACATGGAGAAAAGGATGGTCGCGTTGAGGATGACCTTCTCGTAGTCTTCATTTTTACCGAGTTCGTTGACCTTGTTTTCGATTTTGTTGATGTCGAAGAGTGAATCGCTGTAGAGGAAAGTTCGCAGCAGCGGGGTTTTGGACCAATGCGAGGCGATGATCGCGATTCCCAGGACGAATGGGATGGATGCTTCTTTTAGACCAAATAGCACGGCTGCGTGTTCTTTGACCGTGCCGTCTTTGTTCCAGAGGAAAAGTGTCAGGCCACCAGTGAGTAGGACGGAGAAAAGCCCAAGACCTGAGAAGAAGTTCATTTTCTTGGTTTTTACAAAAAACCAGATCCCGTATACGATGGGGAAGGCGAGTCCGACGAACAGGGCTTTGAGCGGGCCGATGTGCCAAGGCTTCACATCCTTGCCAAGCATTTCCTGAATGGCTGGGTCTTTGCTCAGATAGCTGAGGGCAAGCACTGGGATCAAGACGTTGATCAGAATGTTCGCGAGTGGATTCTCTTGAGCGGGTTTGGAGGATTCTTTTTCGGTGGTCATGGAAATGTTCGAAGGGGAGAAAACACGGCCCCAGCGGATCTTGAAAGCTCAAACGGTCACGGGTTGTCAGGTGGTTGATGTTTCGATCTAATGGAGCCGCCAATCTCATGCTATCTCGTCTTTTATTCGTATTCGCCGTCGTGTTCTCCTGTGCATTTGGAAAACCGAATATCATTTTCATTATGGCGGATGATCTCGGGTATGGAGATCTGGGTTGCTACGGTCAGAAAACGATTCAAACGCCACGGTTAGATCAGATGGCTGCGGAGGGTTTACGTTTCACCCAATGCTACGCGGGTTCTCCGGTTTGCGCGCCTTCGCGGAGCGTGCTGATGACTGGGCAACATACTGGGCATACGACCGTCCGTGGAAATATGGCAAAGGTAGGAGGAGTCAAAGGGCTGGGAGGTGCCAAAGGTAGACTCCCGCTGATGGCCGAAGATGTGACCGTTGCCGAAGTTCTGAAAAGGGTTGGATACGTGACTGGTATGACGGGGAAGTGGGGCCTCGGTGAACCTGGCACGACCGGCGAGCCAAACGCGCAGGGTTTTGATGAATGGTTCGGTTTTTTAAATCAGCGGAGGGCGCACAATCACTACCCAGAATATTTGTGGAGAAATGGTGAGAAGGTTGTTTACGAGGCGAACAAAGGAAAAGCGGAGAAGGTTTACTCACATGACCGGTTCACGGATTTTGCGAAGGACTTTATCCGTAGAAACGCCGCGAAGGACTTTTTTCTCTATCTTCCTTACTGCGTGCCGCACGACGACTATCAGATGCCCAAGGGTCACAAGCCCGACCCAAAACGCGTATCTTGGAGCAAACAAGAACGATCCCATGCTGCGATGGTTGAACGTTTGGATCGAGATGTGGGTGCGATCCTTGATTTGTTGGTGGAGCTCAAAATCGACGAGGAGACTATCGTATTTTTCTGCTCGGACAACGGCGCAGCAAAACGTTGGGACGGCCGTTTCGATAGCAGTGGGGCTTTGAAGGGGCGGAAAAGAGATCTGACCGAGGGTGGGATTCGGACACCGATGATCGTTCGCTGGCCAGCAAAGGTTCCTGCTGGGAAAGTTAGTGATACGGTTTGGTATTTTGCCGACGTGCTGCCCACACTTGCAGATCTTGGAGACGCCGCAATTCCCAAAAATGTGGATGGCCTAAGTTTGTTGCCGACACTTCGTGGAAGAGTTCAACAGATCGATGATCGCCTGCTCTACTGGGAGTTTTACGAAGGTGGTTTCAAACAAGCGGCACGGTATGGAGATTGGAAACTGATTCGTGAATCATCGGGTTCGGCTTCGCAACTTTTCAAAATTTCAGAGGATCCCAGTGAAGCCAAGAATCTCGCGAAAGCGCATCCGAAGGTTGTTGATAGGATTGAAAAACTAATGGCGAAAGCTCGGACCAACTCCAAGGAGTGGCCATCACCTGTTGACCGCTGAAGAGCCTATTGATCGACTTGGATACGCGCCGCCCTAAGGACTAAGACAGGTCCTCGCTCGACATAGGGTGCTGTGTAAATTTCTCCGCTGACTTTGACCTCCTTGCCATCATAGATGTCGGCGACTTCAATGGTGCTCATGTCGACTTGGATGGAGCGTTCTTCGCCAGATTCTTTGTAGAGTAACTGCCATCCGGTCGTTTCACCTCCCACGGCGATCATGCCACCTTCCAGTTTTCCTTCGATGGTCACTGGGTGTTGCACTCCCAAAGAAAATTCCTCACCAAGCGCACAGGCGATGATGAAGTCGGTCAGCTTTTCAGATTGGAACCAGCCTTTCCACATGTTGTGACCCTGACCTTTCATGACATCGACTTCGACGGGGCCGCCAAGCTCAGAGTAGCGTTTCCAAATAACTGCCGAATTTAGGTCTAGGGGCACCAGTTTGTCTTGGTCCCCATGAATGTGGAGGATTGGGACTTTGGCTTTGGCCAGTGGCTCGAGACGATCAATCGGATTGTGTTTGGCGAGTTCTGCTTCGAGTTGTTCCGTGGTCAACTCGTAAGCGCCAGCAGCTTTCTCAATACCTGGGTAACTAGCGATATTACAAACTGGATAGATGCCAGCAACACCTGCTGTGGAGTCTGGGTTCTCAATTGCCCAGTTGTAGAGCATAAGGCCGCCTCGGCTGCGGGCAAGAAGGCAGGGTTTGCTTTTAAAGCGACGAACTTCTACCAGATGTTTGTAGAAAGAAGAATAGATCTCAACGCCCTTTGGACTGCCGTAGGATTCACCAACATCGATCCCGGCGATGGCGATTCCGTTATCGAGAAATTTCTCGAACATCCATTTCTCAGCGTTCGAAGGGAGTCCCTTGAGGGTCGGCGCATACCAGACCCATGGGATGTCCTTTTCCGCATTGGTTGGAAGAATGATGAAGGCTTCGTTGCCATTCAGTTTGAAGGTTTCACCGGGGAGCGGTAAGCCTTTGTCAGACTTTTCCAATTCAGCTAGCTGAGCGTTTAAAAGGATTGGGAGAGCGGTGAGAAAACAAACAAGGAGTCGTTTCATAACTCAGTAAAACGCCGGATGTCTCTCCCGCCAAGCAAGGAAAACGATCGAAGGGAATCTCCACCGTTTTTTGGCCAAGGCAAAAACTGGAAACTTCTGTTTGGTACACCACGTTAGAAGCTCTCTGAGGTCTGAGAAAGTCACCCATGCGTCCGCTTGGTTGCGTTTCATGAAGTTTGCTACTCAATGCGAATTCAGACCAAGGTCGACCTGACATTTTAGGATTTTCTTAGATGGAGAACTAGTGGAAAATAGTCTCGCCGGCTAATAATGAAAATATTTGCTCGTGGATCCCTTTTGTGATCACATTGTAAATATGAAACGAAGCACTCTTGCAGACGGTCTGAGCATGGATGGGAAACTGTCGGTGTAGGCTTTACTGGAGGCTCGAAGTATTTTTTCAGTTGTCCGCGTATCTTCAACTTTTCTCAATCTCATTAGCCTAGCAATATGAACGTTGTCGGAAGAAACTCCATTTTAAGAAAGCGAACCCAAGTTGGATCGGGTTTTGCACTGGTGGCCACATTGCTTCTTATGGTGCTGTTAAGTCTGCTTGCCATCGGGATGCTGAGTCTTTCGGCGGTTTCTCTCCGTTCCGGAGCAGAGCAGAACGCGATGAGCGAAGCCCGGACCAACGCACGACTCGCGCTGGTGTTGGCGCTTGGTGAACTACAGATGGAAATGGGGCCGGACATGCGAGTGAGTGCCAGCGCATCCATTTTGGACGAGAATCCCGAAACCGAGGTGATCGATGGTGTTGAGAATCCGAATTGGTTGGCCAGTTACGAGTCATGGGGTAACTGGCTGAATCACGAACATGAGGTAGACGGTAGCACGATAGATATTCAAAGCACCTACGTCGAAGGTCGTGAGCCCATGTTCAGGCGATGGCTTGTTTCACTCCCCGCGAGTCAGCAGGAAACGATTGATACTTCTCGGGTGGAGTTGTCCGAGAATTCATCGGTTTTGTTGGTAGGCACCCAATCCGCAGGGGCTGACCTAAAAAATCATGTCCGGGCGCACCTCGTGGATGTGACTAACACAGGTCGTTATGCATGGTGGGTAGGAGCAGAAAATCAGAAGGCAAAAGTGGGCTTAGCGGCAAGAACCAGAGACTTAGCAACAGACGAATGGGCTGTAGCACAAGGAACCACTGCGCAAGTCGGTGTGGGAGCCATGAGTGGCATGGAGGCTATCGATGCAGCCTCAGAAGAAATAGACCAATTGGTTTCTAGGGTGTTCACCCTCCAGACTCTAGCGGTTCCGACTCTTGGCGTGGATGACGATGCCACCAAAAACCACTTTTTTGACCTGACGAATATAAGCAAAGGGATACTAACAAATGTCAGATCTGGTGGGCTTAAGAAAGATCTCAGTCTTTTATTGGACCGGAACAATGACGATCTGCCTTCACCCTATCAGTTTGAAAATGGAGCGAATGTGGAGCCATCCATCCGCCCCTTGAGTGGGGATATTCTTGCCGAAGGTGCGGTATTGCCTAACAGACCATTCGCATCATGGCCTGCCATGCGACACTACTACCGCATGTATAGAGTAGACAGCGACACAACGCTCTCAGGTAGCAATCACTCGGGTGGTCATGGCTCTTTATCCTGGGACGGCGAAACTCCCTATACCGAAGTACTAAGCCCAAGAGACTTTAGAGACACTCGCTCCGCGTGGACTGGAGAGGACGCCTACTTGAGGCTGCCGATCATTGCGAAATTGACTTTTCTTCACAGTATCAAGACTGAACCGAATCCGGACGCTGCCGATGAACGACTTGTTCGCCACCTCTTTTCTCCCGTCGTTACGCTTTGGAATCCCTATAATACGGAAATGCGGTTTCCTTCCGGAATCGTCGGAATGCCCGCTGCGATCAACCATAGTTGGCCGACCCGCGGGGATATTTATAGGGACGGAGCAAGAGGTCCGAGCAGTGGTGCGAGCGGGCTTGGCAGTCACGCAGTTTTTTTCAGTAGCGAATCGGGAGCTGAAATTACCCTCAATCCCGGTGAATTGAAGGTGTTTTCCTATCGTGATATCTATGCGGACAGCAACGATCGTCACCAGCTTTACCCAGGGTTCGATCCATCCGCCATCGGTGGAGTCGTCAACAACAACAATCGGTCCTATCCGGAAGACGAAATCGAGGCACAAAAAATAGGTATCCGGATCACTTTCGACAGTTATTTCGGCTGGAATAGACAAAACGGGCACACCCCAGGGTCGTTGTCGGCGGGGCTATTATGGGGAAACCAATTTTATCACTACATGCCGAATCTATATCAGATCGACTGGTTCAATACGTCCCAGACGCTGACTAATATTACTGACGAAACGACCTATTTCAGCACTTCCGATGATCCGGTGCTTGTCGGATACACACAACTCGCGCTCAAAGGTTTTAGTCAGTCGTCCTATGAAACCATCAATTGGAAGGAAGACTGGCGCGTACGAAACTGGATCCAATCCCCACCGTTTTATTTCGGAAACGGACTTTATATGTCCGAAGATGCAAGCACCGCGCATACCCAACGCCTCGACAGTCCTTATGCCATTTCATTTGGACCGGTTTCGGCGCTAGAACTTCCAAAAGTTGTCGGACATATCGGTGAAGGGGCCTTCTTGGGATCAGGCACGAGTCCCTATGAAAAGGTAACCGCTGTTCCAGCGCTCGAATTGCCAACCGCCCCAATCAGTAGTCTTGCTGGATTTTCCGGTATGCGAATGAGCCCAGGCTGGATATGGTCAGAAGAACTGAATCCAGACGTGTGGATGAGGAGGGGGCCTCGCTTTACAGATAATCAAATGTCTAAGGTGAGTGGAAACTCAAAGCGGGTCGCCTACCAAAGTGGTATTACGGGTCCAGGTATTGGAAACTCATTCATGCATCCCATGATTCCAAGGACAGGGATCTACAAATTTTACAATAACTCTATCAGCCATGATCAAAGGGACGGCGTCAATAGCCCGATTGTCCCCAGTGATACCAAAGCTTACAGCGATTTTTGGGATCACGTTTTTCTACTAAACGATGCTTTGTGGGACGATTACTATGTTTCGACATTAGCGAACCAAACACGTCCGGGCGCACCCAACTCACTCAGTATTTCTGCAAATTTGGACCGCCTTATATCGGGTGAACCCATCGCCAACCCACGCTACGAATATTACGATTCGGGTGTCGAAGCAGATGATTTCAAACAAGATTTGGAAGCGGAAAATGGATTCTTAAAATCAGCTGCTCACTTGATGGTCGATGGTTCGTTCAATGTGAACAGTACCTCAGTTGATGCATGGTATGCGCTCTTTGCGGGAATTCGTGAAAGGCAAATTTACTATCGAAAAGCGGATGGCTCGCTGGAACCTGTTGAAGTTCCCGCCAGCGCGAGAATCGCGCTATCCCGATTCGAAATACCCAATGCTGATGAAGAGGTCACAAACCCTGCAATAGGAGTGACACGCGACGATGGGAATCAGACATGGTCTGGGGTGCGTTTTCTAACCGATGATCATCTTGTGCTTTTGGCAGAAAAGTGTGTGGAGCAAGTTAAGAGAAGGGGGCCTTTTCTTAACTTTTCCGAATTCATTAACCGCCGGCTTTCAGATGATGAGCTTGGTGTGATGGGAGCGCTTCAAACCGCGATTGATTTTGACGATGAGTCTCCAGATCCAGCATCCATCAATTACCTCTATAAGCGAAGCAGTGCATTCATGATTGAGGCATCTGATCTTGATGCATCTGATTCCGGTGTTGACCATGAATTCCAGACTCCAGAAGCCGCGGTAGGGTCCAGATTGGCAGGAACGCCTGGATACGTCATCCAATCTGATTTGTTAAAACCCATCGCTAGCACCTTGACCGTTAGGGATGATACATTTCGCATTCGCGCATACGGAGAATCTTTGGATAATTCAGGAAATCTACAGGCGCGAGCATGGTGCGAGGCATTGGTGCAGCGTATTCCTGACTACTATGACCCAAGTAATTCGCGGGAAGTATCCGCTCAGCAACAAAATAGTAGTGGTGATTTTGAGAGTAATCCTTCACTTACAGAGATGAACCGTTTGTTTGGTAGGAAATTCAAACTGGTCAGTTTTCGATGGTTAAATGCGAGTGAGATTTAGGAGACCGTGCTTACAATGGAACTATGATTCGCTTAAGATATTTTTTCATCTTGATAGGTATGGCTCTGTGGTCAGTTGCCGGTGCTCAAAACTCCGAAGGGCCTTCGTTGCCTGATAGGAAAAAGTCAGGCCGCCAGGCGTGGATCGTGGCGACCTCTTTGCCAGACGATGTAAAAAGCCCTGTGACGGTTCTTGCTGGAGGAGAACTATCCGAAGTCAGGCTTTCCAAGCGATCGGTTGGGACATCAATCAAGGTTCCAAAAGATGGAGTGATCCAAGTCGTGAAACCCTCGTTGTCTGAGGATGGGAAAACTACGTATGAAATTCTCGTTTCGGTGATGATTCCAGAGGGGATAAAGAAGTCACTCATCATCCTTGCTCCTGTTCCAAATTTGAAGCCTCCGCTGAAGTTTAGAGCGCGCATCGTCGATCTGGATAAATTCCGAGGCGGTAATGCGTTGATTGTGAACAATACTAATTTGGAAATAGGTGTCGTCCTGGGTGCGAAGAAAGCGACTCTTGGTACAGGTCAGATTCAGATCATGGATGTTGGTGAGTTCAGTGGTTCAAAGAACGTAACGGTGAGCTACCATTTCCGCCTGCCGAAACAAGAGAAGTGGAACTTGATCAGCGCCTCGACCGTTCCTCTGCGTTCTTCGTTTCGGGAAATTCTCATCTTCAGCTACAACGCCGACCTTGGGCAGGCTGACTACCATGGAATTACGTTTCCCGTTGAGGACTGAAATGTATTCTCTGTGTGTGACTGGCTTTGATGTAAGCCTTCGGAAAGGACCACATTTGCAGAAAAAGAATGAGATGACTGACGTTTCATGAGATGCTTCAAAGGTGAATGATGGAGTTTGGTTTAGGTTTGCTTGAGAGCCTTCCGAAAGAGGTTCCCACGCGGCTCATAATAGAGCAATCTATGCAACCTCTCGCCCTCGGATGATCTTCGTGTGAGTCAACCGTTTCGATGGATTTGGGTAATTCTATTTTATATTTTCGAGTGTTTTCCGGAGGGCCGTAGCTGTGCTCGTAATCCAAAGAGTGATTGCCACAACAGCGGTTCTGCACCGGAGCATTTAGGGACAAAAGATTCGCGTGTGATCTCAAATTCCACGGTGTTTGGCGAATTCCATCGTAGGTGCTAGGTTATGGGACTACCGCGCAAAATACCCAGTAGTAGGGCGATGCGAGGTGGCTTTGCTTGAGCCAGTTGATCTTTGTTTTAGATAAAGTTGTGGGAATTAGGTTCGGCAGTGTGGTGAAAGATCGACGGTATGGTTGGTAAACCAACCATATGTTCCTGTGGAATTTTGAAGCCAAATTTAGGTGGCTTGAGTGATGCTGCTTGAGGGTGCCGGCCCGATCGTTCCACCCTCAACGAAATTCGTTTTAATGCGAGTTTGTCGTTTGTCCTCCTTGCCGCGAGAGATGTTATCGGCCCATTGAGTCATACGGCGAACCATCGGACGGTAGTCCCATGCGATATAGGAAAGCGATGGCTTGGCGAAATCAAAGCTCGCCGCATGCTCGGAGCAGATCAGCGAGACATTCTCCGGGACCCGAAGTTTTTTATCTCCGCAGAATTGTAAAGTTGCGAAGAAATAAGTGGGCTCTTCAATGATCAGCGCGCTTGGAGGGGTGTGTGCGAATAGCGAATCAAGACACCGCCGGAAACCATCCTGATCATTGTCCCATGATGGAAAGTTGTAAGAGCTCCATGGGATACTCTCTGTCTCCATTTCTTCAAAAATTAGCTGGTCAGTGTATCCGGGCTCATCGGTATGGCGGCCTCGATTGTTCAGCGAGACAATCCGGCGGTGCCCGAGCTTTACCAATTTCCTTACAGCCTCTCGAAGTGCTGGCCCGTGGTTGGGTCCTATACCACCGATTGGGAGGCCGATTCTTGCCCCGAACAATGAGAAGACTGGAATCTTTCGTTTTACAAACCATTCGAGTATGTCACGCGGTCCAGCGCTTACAATCCAAGCATCGGCCTTGGTGTTTTCTATTAGCCTAGAGATACGCTGCACATTCAGTCCCAGCTGTTCCGATGTCTTGCCCGCAAAGAACGCTGTATGCCCTCGCTCGATTAGCGAATGAAATAGTTCGATCAGAGTTCTGCTGGCTCTGTCGTTCTCGTCGTAGCACAAGATGCCAATCCTTAGTGGCGAGGTCTTCAATGATTTAGGTAGCGAGATCCTGCGGCGGCGGCCCGGCCCTTGGTTTATCAAAATACCTTCCTTCTCCAGTAGAGTAAGTGCTATTTTGATCGTATCGCGCCCCACCCCAAGCTTGGCCAGTAGCTGAGTCTCACCCGGCATGGTTCCACTCCACGTGCCGCGTATCAACTCTTCCCGTAGGTGATCCGCTACTTGTTCCGATGCCGATTTGATGCGTAACGCATTTTCCATCGGGAAAAGCTGTGGAAATTAGTTACGGGGGTCAAGGCGATTAAGTATTGCGAGCCTAGCTTTTCATTCATCATGTTTTGCCTGAGATTATGCCACGGCTCCATCTAAATCTCACGACCACCAATCATGAAAACTGAACGATCACTGTGCAATCTTCTGCTAATCATTGCAAATGCGGTACTCGCCGTGTCCAGTCACGCCAAAGAGATGCCGAAGGAGGATGTAATCGATGTGCCTGCTATCGTGGATGGCATGTGCGTCAGTCACACCTTTCAATCCAACATGGTTCTCCAGCGCGACAAGCCTATTTCAATCTGGGGCTGGGCCGATCCGGGTGAAAATGTCACGGTGAGCTTCGCGGGCAATAGCGGATCCGCCACTGCAGGTCAGGATCGTGCATGGAAGGTCACGCTCGATGCTCAGCCTGTCAATGCAACCTCGCAGGCCATGACAATTAAGGGTAAATCCAAGACGCTCACGCTCGATAACATTCTCCTCGGCGATGTTTGGATACTCGGTGGGCAGTCTAACATGGAGTTCCCACTCGAAAAGGTAGAGAACGGAAATCTTGAGATCACAAGTGCAAACTATCCAGAAATCCGCATCCTTTCTGTGCCATTTAATCAAGGGCGATATGAAACTCGTAAGGGTTTCCCACTGGTGTGGAATTATAGCGACTGGAGCAAACGTCATTTCCGTAAGGGGGACTGGGATATTTGTAGTCCTGAGATTGTTAAGGAACTATCAGCGATCGGATACGTTTTCTCTCGTCGGGTCCACAAGGCGTCGAATGTGCCCATCGGCGTGATCGATACCTCACGTGGCGGCACGACGGTGGAAACCTGGACACCGAGAGAAAAGCTGCAGGGGATGGACAGCCGAATTACCCAAGCTTGGATTAAAAAATGGGAGGATGACGTTGCCAACTGGGACCCTGAGGCTGATCTCGAAAAACGCATTGAAGGCAAAAAGAATTGGCTGAAAAAAATGGCAAAAGAGGGCAGGGAGGTGAGTGCCGAGGGTCGTTTGATACCTTCTGAGTTGCTTCCCGGTCCGATTGCTAGCAAGAATCATCCGGGCTATTGTTATGATAGCATGATCGCTCCGCTAGAAGGTTTATCGGTAAAGGGGGCGATTTGGCATCAAGGTTACAATAATGCTTTGGGAGACTTGAACGGTGCGGAAATGTATCGCGATGTGTTCCCAGTCATGATTGAGGCATGGCGCGAAGCCTTCAAGGATCCTTCCATGCCCTTCGGTATCATTGCTCTCTGCACAGCAGGTGATCCGCAGACTCTCGATAACTATTCTGAGATGATGCTCAATGATGGGATCGGCATACGTGAGGCGCAATATCAGACGTTTTTGAATCTCTATAAGGCCGGCGACAAGCATGTTGGATTTGTCAGTACCTACGATTTCCGCCGCCGTTGGTTTCACCCGCAGGTGAAGCTTCCAGTTGGAGAGCGGATCGCTCGGTGGGCAATGACGACTCAATACGGATTCGACGAAAGCTCTATTTCGTGGAAACCGCCGGTCATCACGAAGATGGAACTCAAGGATGACGGCCTCGTGCTTACCTTCGATGTGGCGGTTAAAAATCCTGGTGATGGGAAGATACTTGGCTTTGCGATCGCGGGAAAAGACCGCAAATTTCACCCTGCCAAAGCCGAACCCTTAGAGATAGGTCGGGATCATCGAAATCGATCTCAATATGATCGTAAGATGCTGAAGCTCACCAGTATCATGGTCTCGGAACCAGTGGCCTACCGCTATGCATGGGGTCGCAACCCCCTTGCGAACATACAGGCGGACGGCAACAAGGATCTGCCACTAGCCACCCAGCGCAGCGACGATTGGTCAGACCATACCGTGCCGCTCGGTGTGCTGCCCGAAGATGTTGACACGATGCAGCCGCTGAGCCGAGGCGACAAGAGTAAGCTTCTCAGCGCCCTGCGAGAAATGGATAGGCAACGTAATCTGGCCGAGGCCAAGGCGACGATTGAAAAGCTGGAAGCAGGCAACTGAAATCTTGTTTTCACTCGGTGCGTTGAGAACTTCCCGCCCCATGTTGTCAGACTTGTGGACTTTTCTTAAACGCAGGTCCATTTTCCAATTCCATATTAACTCCAAAATGAATCTGATAAAACATCACTCGAGATCTATTGTCCTGCTAATCGCTTTCTTTGTTGTTAGTGGGTCCATCGCGGCCGACGAGAAATCACCCCCTAATTTTCTCGTCATCTTTATCGATGACATGGGCTATGGCGACCTGAGTTGTTACGGAAATACCGAAGTCAAGACGCCACGCATAGACGGCCTTGCCGAGGAGGGTACACGCTTTACTTCGTTCTATGCACAGGCGGTTTGTGGACCTTCCCGCGGTGCCTTGATGACGGGGCGCGAGGCTTATCGCGTTGGGGGCGGTTGGCAAACGAATGCCGAGGAGGTTTTCATTTCAGAAATTCTCAAGGACGCTGGCTACACCACGGCGTGCATAGGCAAATGGGATATGTCCAAGCGCCGATATCAGGAGGCGCTGGTGCCAAATTCGCAAGGCTTCGATTACTTCTATGGAGCTTTGGGTGCGAATGACCGCAACAAGACGACCCTCTGGGAAAATCGCAACGAACTGCGCACCACGGAGAACATGGCGGACCTGACTAAACTGCTGACCGACAAGAGCATCGAATTCTTGGAGAAAAATAAAGACGAACCGTTTTTTCTCTACCTCTCACAAATCATGATGCACGTGGTCATCGATGCATCGCCAAAGTTTCGTGATTCTACCGGAAAGGGGCTTTACGCCGACACTTTGGCAGAACTGGATTCTGAAGTCGGCCGCCTCCTCGATAAGCTTAAAGAGCTCGGCCTTGCAGAAAACACGCTTGTTCTTTTTCTTTCAGACAACGGTCCTTGGTCGAATGACCATAAGAACCAGCACCGTAAAAACGCGGCTTTTGTTGAGTGGACCAAGGGGCCTGAAATTCCTTGGGGGAGCCCAGGCCAACTGCGTGGCGGCAAGGCAGAGACTTGGGAGGGAGGTATGCGCGTGCCAGGAATCGTACGTTGGCCCGGTCATGTTCCCAAAGGGCGTGAAAACAGTGCCATCATTTCGAGTTTGGATATTTTGCCGACTTTTGCCGCCCTAGCTGGAGTCCCTGAAAAAGTCCCGAAGGATCGCATCATCGACGGGGTGGACCAGAGCCAACTCCTTCTCGGTAAAACGGAAATAGGGGCGCGAAACGAATTACGCTACTATTTCAGAGAGGAACTCCAGGCGGTGCGCCAAGGGCCGTGGAAGTTGCGCCTCCCTGGCATCAAGGCGCTGTCGACGGCTATGGGAAATATTGATCCCGGTACCCAAGAAGCCGAACTCTACAATCTGGAAAATGACATCGGAGAGACCACGAATTTGGCCGATAAACACCCTGAGATTGTGGCGCGTTTGCTCAAAGCAGCTCGGAATGTGGAGTGACTCGCCATCCAATAGCAAGTAACGGGGCAATCTGAAAATTCTGTATTCCGTGCAAGTCTCCGGACAAGAGTCATCGAAATGTAGTGGAAAGACTTTGCGCACAATCGATTTTTTCTAAATCCGATTCACCCGATTGAATGAAGACTTCCACAGCGAACGAAATAACAAATGAACGGACTCTTTTTAGATACCAAACGACTTTGGGGAACCCGTGGCTTCATCAAGCGCAGCCCCATGTTCCGGGAACTTCCCGACCCGAGCAAGGCGTCCGCAACGGAGATAGCGAAAGCTGCCAGGAAAGCCTACGAAACCGGAAGCCTCCGGCCCGGTGATAGGTTCCAGACTCCTGACCAGATCTCCAAATTTTCAGGTGCGCCTCTTGTTGAAAGCTAAATTCATGCTGACAGACAAAAGGAACCCATTCGATCGGCACCTCGGTCTGGAAAACCGCAGCCAACCAGCTGCACCAGTAGGAGACCCGCACACGGCGACAGGGGGTCCGTTCATGCGAGAGCGAGCGTCAACACGCCGCACTTGAAACCCGGTTCCTTCACGAAGTTACCGGCGCGGGCAACGCCGCAGGCGCACCGCGCGGGGATTCGGAAAGGTCGCTTGGAGGACATTTGTGTCGACCAATCATTTCCAAAAAATATCCATCACTACTACTGCAACCACCGTAGCTTGCGCCGCATTTTAAGGACCCCATTTGGATTCCACGTGCGGAAAATTTAACAATGTTTTTGTGCCCTACGCCTCGCCAGTGGCCATCTATAGGTGAACACATGCCCGGAGCGATCACGAATGATCGCGAGACAAATCAAGACACAAAAAAGGTGACAAGTCCATCGGTGGCTCCGTAGCAGTAACGGTCTTTTGGTGTCTGGCGCAGGATTCAGGTGCAGAGGCGGCGGTTGAGATCTTTGAGAGCGACAGAGCCATCCTTGGTGAGACTGCGCAACCACTCACCCAAAGCGCTTTGGTCGGGGAGTTTTTTTGATCAGAGCGGTCGTGCGTAGGTATTGCAGCGGTTGTTCCAGCCTTCTCTCCATCGAGATTCTCCGCGTGCTGGCGGAGAATTGGCAATGCGTCTTGAGAGGGCGCGTTTGGCAGATGCGGAAAATTCGGTGGCTGCTGCTGGGCCACTAGGGACGTCTTTCATTCCGCCTAAGACTTGGAGGAGGCCCCAGCCTTGGCCGTTGTATCTCTCCGAGGTTTTGGTTCCATCACCTTTGAAGTTTACATAGTCGATCAATGCGTAGGTCCCTTGAGGAGTGCTGGCAACTTTACGATAGTTTGACTGAATTTTTGCACGTTCTGAGGCGGGAGCGGCTGCGAGTATTTTTGGAAGCGCGGCACGCGACCTGGCGATGATGAAATCGGTTTGAACGGTGACGGTAGAGGATAGCCAAGTGCGCAGTCCTTTCATTTCCGGAGAATTAAAATTTCGCTGAAACTCGGCGCGAGAATTCCAAGGGGCATTTGCACGTTTTGCAATTGCCGGAGGATTGGCACCATTACGCTGGGCGTAGGCGATAAACTCCGGCCAGCTTTCCTTGAAGCGACCGTTGAAGCCGGCGGGATACCAAATGAAATGACCGATTCCCAGGGATGGAAATTCCTCGCCCACGTTCCAAGCGGTCAGGCCACTGATGGTTCCTCCAGATTCGTTCTGCCAAATCTTCTTTCCGATCGCTGCTTTTTGACTGGAGCTCAAATTACTTGCTACCGATCCACTTGGAGGCGTGGGGCTTGCTGGAGAACACGAGGACCAAAGCGCGACAAGACACAGCGAAAACCGAACATACTTCATGGACAAAAGACTAATAGCTCCAGATCCAAACTCCAATCATCAAAATTCCAACACGGATCTAATCATCATCACGTTCTTCCTCTTCTTTCAGACGTTCGATGAAGTTTTCTGGATGGCTTTGTTTGAAAAACTCTTTGCCGTCCGCACTGAGTGTTACGACAAATCCGATGATGGTTTCTCGCTTTGAAAGCCTTGGTCCTTTTCCGCCCCTTTGGGATGAATCCTCGCACACCACAGCTTGGCTATCGAAGGTTGCGCTGCGGTGGCCCTCCAGTTTTTTAATTGGCGCAGTCCCATCGATTTCCTCTACCGTGGTATCAGAGCCTTCTTCTCCGCGAGAAATCACCCGCTTGTAAATGGTGTAGTCGACGCTGAGATTCGAAATATCCCGCTTCGTGAAACTCTTTATCTCGCAAGCGAATTGAATTTCCTCGGTGGATATCTTTTTCTTCGTAGCGTTCGCATTGCGTTGGTTGTTGTTTCCGCCGCTCTTGGTGAGTTGCTTCCTGTTTCGATCAATCGAAAGGGTGACATCCATCTGATTGAAATTGTCCTTATTTTCTTCCCACCACGATCTGACGAATTCCTGATCGCTTTCAGAGAGAGATTCCATCGGGACTTTAGCTCGCTTGGCGTTGGTTAGGACAACAACGGCATGATTGCCTTCGAGCGCGACAAGTTCGGCTTTTACCTTTTTACCCTCTTTGTTGGTAAAAATGCGGGATTCACCGTTCGTGAAAAGATTGCTGCACAAGCTGACCAAACAAAAAGCGACTGCCTTCTTCATGGGTCATCCTTTTCTTTTTTAGACTAAAAGGCAAAAGCCAAATACATTCCAACGTAAAGACTTAGCGAATGACAATACCGTCCTTCATTAACCCTGCCCGGTGGAGGCGGGCGATGGCGGCTTCTTCTATCGGGCTTTCTGGTCCGATACCCATACGTATCAATTTCAGAAGTGAGATCGTAATAGGTCGGAAGATTCGCAGAGATGGGTGACCTAGTCCGATCATGTCTTGGTAGTCTTTTGGTAACGAGGCGAGTGCGGCTTTAAAAAGGAAACGATAGGCAGGTAAGGAGGTGACTGGCAGGGGAGGATTTTTGATCCATTTAATGACCTCGCGAGTATCCTCAGTGACAGCAAGCTGAGGGCGGTAGCGGTCGATTTCTTTGAGCATTTCGGCCTCTGTCATCGGGACGTCTGCTAGGCCGAGGGGAGTGACCGATTTAGACCACAGCCGAACGTAGGCATCGGCACCCCCTGGAATCGAACGAGTTGAGTATTTTTGGTGGCAGCGAAGGAATGAATCCATGAAAGCGATGTGAACCCAGCGAAGAAGCTCTGGGTCTGAGGCGGAATATGCGGCTTCTTTACCTGTTGAAGTTTTATATTTCCCTTTCACCGAAGCATGCATGCGATTCACTCGATTGGCTTCTCCGGAAACTGACTTGGTGGAGGCAAAGGTCGTAACGGTGAGCCAACGGATGGTGCCCGAGAGTCTACCAAGAGGATCATTCTTATAGCGGGAGTGATTCCGGACGCCTGTTAGGCTGCCAGGATGTAGTGCCTGCATCAGTAGAGCTCGGATTCCCCCGACTAGAGTGGCCAAGTCGGCATGAACCAGCCACGGGGCTTCATCTGGTAGATAGAGCCCAGGTTTATCACTAGCGGCAACCGCTCCAAGCCAAGGTGGAACGCCATCCGGATCGCCTGTCAGGAGAATACGAAAGCGTTTTGAAAGGAACTTCTGGACTGTGTTGTTATGCAAACTTTCGGAAACTAGTGATGTTTTCCTCGATTTCATCATAAATTTTCGGTTTAGAATGATGGGTGGTGAAAAAAATCTCCGATTTTTGCAGCTTTTACTTCAAAAAACCAAAAATTGCGTGACGAAGTCGCCCTTTAAACTCTTGAAAAATAGGGGATTAACGATGTTTTGCTTTTTTTTCAAAAAATCGTCAAAAAGGTCTTGTCAGATCAGGTGATAAGAATAAAGTCCCGCCCCCCACAGAAAGGCTGGTTGGCTCTAAAAAACGCCGAAACCGTCCAGAAAACAGGGAAATTATCGGGTGCAGCTCCGGAAAAAAGCGATAACGGGTTTTGAAAGCCCCGTCTTCGTGCCGGTTTGTCCCAACAACTTTTAAGACAAATCCAGAAACACGAAGGAAATCATGCCGACCATTAACCAGCTCGTTCGCAAAGGACGCCACGTTCCAGTCGAGAAGTCGAAATCACCCGCTCTCGTAAACTGCCCGCAGCGCCGCGGTGTTTGTCTCCAGGTCATGACCCGGACACCGAAAAAGCCAAACTCCGCGCTTCGAAAAGTCGCGAAAGTAAGACTTACCAACGGATTCGAAGTCATCGCCTACATCGGAGGAGAAGGCCACAACCTCCAAGAGCACTCCATCGTCCTCGTTCGCGGCGGCCGAGTGAAAGACCTTCCAGGTGTTCGTTATCATATCGTCCGTGGTTCTCTCGATACCCTCGGAGTCGACAAGCGCCGTCAGGCCCGTTCGAAATACGGAACGAAGCGACCTAAGTAATCATTTTCAAATTCTTACCAATTTAAATTATGCCACGCCGCAAAAGAATCTTCACCAAGCCGGATCGCCGTGATCCTCGTTACGACAGCCCAGTCGTCGGCCATCTCATCACCAAAGTGATGCAAGACGGCAAGCGCTCGCTCGCTCAACGTATTGTTTACGCAGCCATTGACCGTGCAAACGACGGAACCGATACGATCGATCCGCTCGAGGTTATCACTCGTGCGGTTGAAAACTCCAAACCGCGCGTCGAGGTGAAATCCCGCCGTGTGGGTGGTGCAACATATCAAGTGCCTCTCGAAGTCGATCCTCATCGCTCCGAGTCTCTCGCGATGCGTTGGCTTGTCAGCTACGCTCGTAACCGCAAGGGCACACCCATGCACGTCGCGTTGGCCAACGAAATCAAAGATGCCGCCAACAATCAAGGTGCAGCGGTTCGCAAGCGCGATGACGTCCACAAGATGGCTCAGGCCAACCGCGCCTTCGCCCACTTCAGATTCTGATCTTCATAGACTTTCTACCATCCATTGAATCCAAACCATCCAGATCGTCCTTATCCGCTTGAGCGAACCCGAAATATCGGGATCGCAGCGCATATCGATGCAGGAAAGACCACTCTTACCGAGCGGATTCTTTTCTATTCTGGAATGATACACAAAATCGGTGAAGTGCACGACGGTGCAGCAACGACAGATTGGATGGAGCAGGAGCGTGAGCGTGGCATTACCATCACCTCCGCAGCCGTCACGACTGAATGGTGGCAGCACGATGAAGAAAACGTCATCAAACTCTTCAACGAAGAGAAGCAACGTATCAATATTATTGATACACCCGGTCACGTAGATTTTACCGCTGAGGTAGAACGCTCCCTCCGAGTTCTGGATGGAGCGATCGTTGTTTTCTGCGGAGTTGCTGGCGTCCAGCCACAAACTGAGACGGTTTGGCGCCAGGCCACGAAATACCACGTTCCACGTATCGTGTTCGTCAACAAGATGGACCGAACGGGTGCAGATTTTGACAATGTCGTTTCCGAGATAAGAGAAAAGCTCGGAGCCAATGCCGTTCGTGTCCTCATTCCGATTGGCTCAGAGGACCAACTCAAAGGTCAAATTGACGTCGTAAACCAAAAGGCCATCTATTATTCCGATGATGACGTCTTTGGCTCCACTTACACCGTTCA
This sequence comes from Akkermansiaceae bacterium, assembly GCA_045106015.1. Lineage (GTDB taxonomy): Bacteria > Verrucomicrobiota > Verrucomicrobiia > Verrucomicrobiales > Akkermansiaceae > Luteolibacter. The sequence continues at coordinate 21,417 of JBGCEE010000013.1, forward strand.
GGAACTGAGCGATGAGCAAAAGACCGTTGCGAAAGAAGCCTACGACGAACTCGTTTCTGCGACCGCCGATTGTGATGAGGCCTTGGGCGAAAAATTCGTCATGGAAGAAGAGATCACGCTGACAGATCTCAAACAGGCAATCCGTCGTGCTACGATCGCCAATAAACTCATTCCTGTTGCAGGGGGGTCGGCCTTCAAGAACAAAGGTGTTCAATACCTCCTCGACGCAGTAATCGATTATCTTCCGTCTCCACTCGATATTCCAGCCGCTGTCGGTATGGATCCGGAGGATGAAACGAAGTCCATCGAGATCCCAACAACCGACGAAGGCAAGTTTACCGCCCTGGCATTTAAGCTATGGGCCGACAAGTTTGTCGGAAAACTCGTCTTCTTCCGCGTCTATTCCGGAGTCGTTCGCAAAGGCGACACCGTCTATAATCCACGGACTCGTAAATCTGAGCGTGTGGGACGCCTGATTCGTATCCAAGCCGATGAACACAAAGATATCGATGCGTGCTTCGCTGGAGATATTGCTGCTGTGGTCGGTCTTAAGAACGCTACAACCGGCGATACACTCGCAGCCCACGGGCACGACGTCGTCTTGGAGCCCCCAACTTTCCCAGAGCCAGTCATTTCGATGGCTGTTGAACCAAGAACCAAGGCTGACCAGGAGAAACTGGCTATCGCACTAGCAAGACTTTCCGACGAAGATCCGACCTTCATGGTGAAGACCGACGAGGAAACAGGCCAGACCATTATTTCGGGAATGGGCGAACTTCACCTCGAAATCATCGTAGACCGAATCAAGCGGGAATTCAAAGTGGATGCGAACACAGGTGCTCCGCAAATCACTTATCGCGAAACAATCACCAAACCTGCTAAAGGCGAAGGTAAGCTCGTCAAGCAATCCGGTGGCCGTGGCCAATATGGACATGTCGTCCTTTCTGTCCGACCGAACGAAGAAGGCAAGGGAATCACAATCGAAAACAAAACAGTCGGTGGTTCTATTCCCAAAGAGTTTATCAATGCCGTCATCAAAGGCTGCCGCGAAGCAACGACCAATGGATTTGTTGCAGGATATCCAGTAATCGACGCGCACGTTGAAATTCTTGATGGTTCGTCTCACGAAGTTGATTCGAACGAAGGGGCCTTCACCATGGCAGCGATCTTCGCGATGCGCGATGCCTTCAAAAATGCGGGATCCATTCTTCTCGAGCCAATCATGGCCGTGGAAGTCAATACTCCAGATGAATATCAAGGCGACGTCATGGGTGATCTGAACAGACGCCGTGGCCAGATCCAGAATATGGAATCCAAAGGAGCTTTCTCCGTTGTGAATGCCAATGTTCCTCTCAAGGAAATGTTCGGCTACTCCACCGCCGTTCGCACTCTCTCTTCCGGTCGTGCTTCCTACGCCATGACCCCATCCCACTTCGAACAAGTTCCAACTGCTATCGTCGAAGAAATCACCGTCGATCAAGTCGCATAAATTTTTCTAAATCTCACAACCAACAACCACCTCACTTCTATGTCAGCTCAGAAAATCCGGATCCGCCTCCGTGCGTTCGACCACCGTGCCATCGACCGCTCCGCCGTCGAAATCGTGGAAACTGCGAAGCGCACCGGCGCACGTGTTGCTGGACCAATCCCGCTCCCAACTCGTATTGAAAAATTCAGCGTTAACCGTTCCGTTCACGTGAACAAAAAATCCGCTGAACAATTCGAGATCCGTACTCACAAGCGCGTTCTTGATATCGTTGATCCAACAGCCCGCACAGTTGATGAACTCAAGAAACTCAACCTTCCAGCAGGTGTTGATATCACCATTCGTATCTGAGTTTCGCCCCTTCCCATTCTTTTTTATCTCATTCTCAATTTCAAACCACTTTTAGTATGTCACTCGGACTTATCGGCAAAAAAATCGGCATGACCCGCATCTTTGATAAAGAGGCAGGATCAAGCATTCCTGTTACCGTCATCGATGTGTCAGGAAACACTATTCTTCAAACCAAAACCCCAGAAACCGACGGATACAGCGCGGTTCAAGTTGGTTTTGACGACCAGAAGGAATTCCGTGTTAACAAACCTGACCTAGCCCGCTTCAAAAAAGCCGGCTCATCTCCAAAACGCCGCGTTCTTGAATTCCGTTTTGAAAACGGTGAAGAACTTCCATCCGAACATCCCGGTGTCGGCCTCTTCGAAGCTGGTCAGAACGTCGATGTGATCGGCAATTCCATCGGTCGCGGCTTCCAAGGTGCATACAAGCGCCACGGATTCGGCGGTCTCAAAAATACCCACGGTCACATGATGCACCGCAGAACGGGTGCGATTGGTGCGGGTTCGACTCCAGGCCGCGTTTGGAAGAATCAGAAGATGCCGGGACACATGGGCACGACCAAATCCACCATTCAAAATCTCAAAGTCGTCGCAGTCCGCGAAGAGGATGGAGTCATTCTTATCTCCGGTGCCGTTCCAGGTGCCAAGGGCAGCTACCTCACGATCCGCGCAGCTAAGAAAAAGTAAGCAGCGTTTCCGTTTTTAACTTTCCATACACTCATTATTTTCGCCATGTCCGCAAAAGCTTTCACAACCGCAGATGCAGAAGCCGCCAATCTCGTTCTCGTAGGAGAAGAGAAAGGCCGCCAAGCCGTGCACGATTTGGTTACCGCCTACCGTGCAAACCGCCGCTCTGGCACCGCCCACACCAAAACTCGTGGCGAAGTCAGTGGCAATAACAAGAAAATGTATAAGCAGAAGGGCACTGGTAATGCTCGTCACGGCACGAACAAAGCCCCGATCTTTGTTGGCGGTGGTGTGGTATTCGGACCGCGCAATCGCTCCTACGCCAAAAGTGTCCCCAAAGCAGTTCGTAAGCTTGCGCTTCGCCGCGTTCTTGGAGACCTCACTCGCGACGAAAAGATTCTTACTGTCGATTCACTCTCAGTATCCGATGGAAAAACAAAATCCTTTATCTCCGCGATTCGCGAAATTACCCAAGTCGACCGCAAGATCCTTGCAGTAGGCGATTTCGACGACTCCACCAAACTTGCAGCGCGCAATGTCGCATGGGTCCAGTTGGTCTCACCCGCTGACCTGAACATCGAGCAACTCATCGGTTCGAACGTCGTCGTCCTTGTTGGCGATTCCGTTCAGACCATCGCACAGCGCACCGCTTAATCACTCATTACTAACTATTTACGACCATGAAAGACATCTACCAGGTCATCAAGAACGTCCGCCTCAGCGAGAAGACTGCACTGCTTCAAGAGCAGAACAATGAAGTCGTCCTCGATGTCGATAAGTTCGCCAACAAATTGGAAATCAAGCAAGCAGTCGAAACCGTCTTTGACAAGAAAGTCGTTAAGGTTCGCACGGCAAACTACGACGGTAAAATCCGCCGGAAGCGCCGCGCCGACGAAGGCCGCACTGCCAGCTTTAAAAAAGCTATCGTCCGTCTGGCCGATGGTGAATCCATCGACCTCATCTAAGCCAGCAATCTGGCGACTGATTTCAAAGATCAGTAGCTGAAACCATTTTAACGAAACGCGAGTCATGCCACTTAAAACTTTCAAGCCCAATACCCCATCTGAACGCTACAAAGTGCTTCCGTCCTTTGACGAAATCACCAAAAGCAAGCCTGAGAAATCCCTTCTCAAGCCGCTCAAGCGCTCGGGCGGCCGCAACAATGCCGGCCGGATCACCACCCGTCACATTGGAGGAGGCCACAAACGCCACTACCGCCTTGTCGACTTCAAACGCAATAAACGCGACATGGAAGCGACCGTGATTGGAATCGAATACGATCCAAACCGCACCTGCCGTATTGCGCTTATCGAATACAAAGACAAAACGAAATCCTACATCCTTGCTCCAGCCGGTCTAACCGACGGAGCCAAAGTGATCGCTGGAGAAAAGGTCGCACCTAAAGTCGGTAATGCGATGCCTCTTGGAAACGTTCCACTCGGCACCGAAGTTCACAACATCGAACTCCTTCCCGGAGGCGGAGGTAAAGTCGCTCGTTCAGCTGGCCAAAGTGCCATCGTTTCGAACCGCGATGGTGGATGGGCATTGCTCAAAATGCGTTCTGGTGAAATCCGTCGCTTCCACGAAGCTTGCTTCTGCACCATCGGGGTCGTGGGTAACCGCGACCACATGAATGAAATTTCAGGTAAAGCTGGCCGCTCGCGCTGGCAGGGTATTCGCCCAACTGTCCGCGGAATGTGCATGAACCCAGTCGATCACCCGAACGGTGGTGGTGAGGGTAAATCCAAATCCGGTGGTGGTCGTCAGCACTTGCTTTCCCCATGGGGTCACGCCAAGGGCCAGAAGACCCGCAAAAAGAAGAAAACCACCAGCGTTTTCATCGTCGAATCCCGCCACGACAACAAGAAGTAATCTTAATCTCCGAAACACTCACTCTCTTTAGATATGCCACGCTCTCTTAAAAAAGGTCCATTCGTCGATCAGAAGCTTCTCGCAAAAATCGATGCCGTCGCTGAGGCAGGTTCCGACCGCAAGCCAATCAAAACATGGTCTCGTAATTCGATGATCACACCTGATTTTGTTGGTCACAATTTCTCCGTTCACAACGGCAAAACCTTCGTTCCTGTCTATGTGACAGAAAACATGGTTGGCCACAAACTCGGCGAATTTGCCCCGACCCGAATCTTCCGCGCTCACGGCGGTATCGGTAAGAAGTAATCCAACCTGTATCGAAGACTGCTCAACAATGTCTAGTTTCTGTCATCCACGACCACTTGCTATCGCCGCCCTCGGGCTGCTGGCCATGGTCGTGCCGTGCCAAGGACAAGATATTTCCAATGAAGCGCTCCAAGACAAGGTCGCCGATCTGCAAGCGAAGAACCGCAATCTTCAACTTGCTCTCGTTGAATCGAACAAGGCTGAGAAAAAGTCCACCGAACAACTCAATCAGGTCCGCGAGCGCTTGGAGGCTCTTGGTAAGAATCTTCTCGATGGCGGTGATGATCGTCTCATCCAGGCGGCGGCTGACCTTGAACTAGCCAACGAGCGCATCGCTGGCCTCGAAGGTGCAGCAGCAAAACTCTCCGCAACCGTTCAGGAATACGTGCGCCAAGCAGTCGTTTCTGACCCAGATGCACGACTTCAGGTAGAAACTGCGATGAGAGAGCTTGACTCTGCCATCGGTCTCCGCCAGAAACCTCGCCCCGACGTCCGGACCGGAAATCTCCAACAGGCACGGATCGTCAGCCTTGATCAACAAACTGGAATGCTTGTTCTGAACTTGGGAGAAAGCCAAGGCGCACAAATCGGAATGACTTTCGAGCTGCGCCACGGACAGAAACCCTACGGAAAAGCGATTCTCGCGGATGTTCGAAAAGGAATTTCCGGAGCCTTTGTTGAACAACTTGATACACAAGATCAATCACCACGCCTCGGCGACATCGCCGTTCTACTGACTCAAAACTAATTTTCATCAACTCTCACTAAACCGCCGACCATGGAAGTCACCAGTATTACAAAATTTGTCCGTCTCTCGCCGAAAAAGGCTCGTGATGTCGCTCGCGAAATTCAGGGCCTCCCTGTCTCCAACGCTCTCGACATCTTGACCTTCACTCCTCTGAAAGCTGCTCAGTTGATCGGAAAAACTCTAAAGACAGCGATCGCGGATGCTGAAAACAATTTCTCTCTCGATTCCAGCTCGCTCATCGTCAAGGAAGCAGTCATTGGAGCAGGACCAACCATGCGTCGCTTCAAACCTCGTGCCAAAGGTTCCGCAGGTGCGATCATTAAGCGCACGTCACATATTTCCATCACCCTCGTCGGTGCTCCTCCAGAAAAGAAAAAGCGCGCCCCGAAAAAGTCCGCAGCCAAAAAGAAAACCGACAAGCAGCCAGCTGCTGAAGAAACCGTAGCCGCCGCTGAAGAAGCAAACGCTTGATCCTTTCCATCATAACTCTCTCTAACTAACACCATGGGCCAAAAAGTAAATCCGATCGCCTTCCGCCTCGCAGTCAACAAAGACTGGCGCTCCAAATGGTATGCCAGCGGCGCTGACTACACCACCAAACTTCACGAAGATCTCGCTATCCGCGCTTACTTCAAAAAGAAACTCGTTAACGCAGGTTTAGCGCGCGTTGTCATCGAACGCGCTTGGAACAGCGTTCGTGTCACTCTCCACTCATCCCGCCCCGGCCTCATCATCGGTCGTCAGGGTAAGGAAATCGAGATCATGACCAACGAGGTCCAGAAAATTTGTAAGGACTCTCAAGTCAAACTTGATATTCTTGAAATCCGCAAGCCTGAGCTTGATGCACAACTTGTCGCGGAAAACATCGCCGTGCAGCTTGAGCGCCGGATCGCATTCCGTCGTGCCATGAAGCGTGCCATTCAAACCGGTATGGAATTCGGAGCTGAAGGGATTCGCGTCCGTTGTGGTGGCCGCCTCGGTGGTGCTGACATCGCACGTGCTGAGAGCTACCGCGAAGGCAAGGTGCCTCTTCAAACTCTCCGTGTCCCACTCGACTACGGTTTCGCAGAAGCTCGCACCGTCTACGGAATTATTGGAGTCAAATGTTGGATCAATAAGAAAGAAGATGACGGAAGCCCAGGTCCAGACCGCGGCAACCGTGGTGGAGGCCGCCGCCAAGGTGGAGGTCGCCCTCCTCAGCAAAATTCGGCGCCTGCTCCAGCTGCCAAATCCTAATCGCATAATCGCCCTCATATTTTAACCATTTTTCACAAGGAGATATAAGTCATGCCTTTGATGCCCAAACGAACCAAGTTCCGCAAAAGCCATCGCGGATCACGCGCCGGTAATGCCCAGCGCGGAACAACTGTCGCCTTCGGTGACTTCGGCCTTCAGACCCTCGACCGCGGATGGATGACCACTCGCCAGATCGAAGCCTGTCGTGTTGCGATCAACCGCTCGCTCAAACGGAAAGGAAAAGTTTTCATTCGAATCTTCCCACATAAGTCCATCACTCGCCGCCCACCTGAAACCCGTATGGGTAAAGGTAAAGGAGCCGTCGATACATGGGTCGCTGTGATCCGCCCTGGAACCATGCTCTTCGAGGTAGCCGGTGTCTCTGAATCCGCTGCCCGCGAAGCGATGCGCCTCGCCTCATACAAACTCGGCTTCCGGACTCGTCTGGTGAACCGTAATCCACACCAATAACTCTTTAACTGACAAGACCATGGCCGCCACTAAAGCCAAAGATATCCGCGAACTCTCCGCTGACGAACGCCTCAAACGCCTTCGGGACCTCAAACAAGAATCCATGAACCTGCGTCTTCAACGCTCGGCCGGAACTCTTGAGAACCCTGCGCGTTTCAAGCAAGTCCGTCGCGAAATTGCTCAAATCCTCACCATCTCAAGCGAAGGCGCCTAAAGCGAACTCGTCCCGAAAATTTTACCAGTCAATCACATGAGCGAATCAACACAGGAAGTAGTACACAAGCGTAAGACTCGTGTCGGCGTCGTCATCTCCAATAAAATGGAAAAGACCATCGTCGTCGAGCACATCGCCCGCGTTCCTCACCCTAAATTCAATAAAATCGTCAAACGTTCCAAGAAATACTACGTGCATGACGACAAGAGCGAAGCATCTGTTGGCGACCGCGTCCGCATCATCGAGACCAAGCCGATCTCAAAAACCAAGCGCTGGGCACTTGCCGAAGTTCTTTCCCACTAATTACCTGATTTTTAATCCTACGAAACCACTGCCATGATCCAAATGGAAACCAAGCTCGCTGTTGCTGACAACACGGGCGCCCGCACTGCAAAAATGATCGGAGTTCTCGGCAAACGCAGCCGCTCCGCTCGCGTCGGTGACGTGATCACTGCTCACGTTCGCGATTCCATCCCTACTGCTTCTGTAAAGAAGGGTGAGGTGGTGAAAGCGGTCATCGTCCGCACGGCATTCCCTGTCCGCCGCGCTGATGGCTCGATCCTTCGCTTCGATTCAAATGCCTGTGTCCTCATCGATAAGGATAATAATCCTCGTGGTACACGCATCTTCGGACCCGTTGCCCGTGAGTTGCGTGAAAAGCAATTCATGAAAATCGTCTCCCTCGCCCCCGAGGTTCTCTAATCCATCTACCCCGATTCTCAAATGAGCACCATCAAGACACACGTCAAGAAAGGCGACCAAGTCGAAATTATCGCAGGCAACCACAAAGGCAAACAAGGCACAGTCCTTAGCGTCGACGGGGCGAAAGGCCAAGTCGTCGTCGAAGGTGGCCGCACCGTTCAAAAGGCGATTCGCCGTTCCGAAGCCGAGCCTGATGGCGGCATCAAAACGGTTGATGCGCCGATCCATATCTCCAACGTAAAAAAACTGGGCTAAATCTACCGTAAGGAGATCGCCCGCGCTTAAGCGTCAACAACCAACCGCGCTGACCCGCTAAAACCAAATGAGTACACCAGCACTACTGCAACACTACAAAGACAAGGTTGTGCCGAATCTGAAAAAGAAACTCGGTTACACCAATCCGCATCAAGTCCCACGGCTTGAAAAAATCGTCGTCACTTCCTGTATGGGAAAAGCCGCTGACCGCAAGGTCGCCGTTGATGACGCAGTTGCCGAGATCTCCAAGATCACCGGCCAGAAGCCTTCGATCACCTATTCGAAGAAAGCCGTCGCGAACTTCAAACTTCGCGAAGGCGAGCCACTCGGTGCCCGCGTGACGCTTCGTGGAACTCAAATGTGGGAATTCCTGCATCGCTTCATCAATATCACCGCTCCAAACATCCGTGACTTCCGCGGTATTTCACCAAAATCGTTCGACGGCCGTGGTAACTACGCATGCGGCTTCGCAGACCAAACCATTTTCCCGGAAATCGAACTCGACCAAGTGAAACGCCAAATCGGCTTCGACCTCATATTCGTCACATCGGCCAACACCAACGACGAAGGTCGTGAGCTTCTTTCGGAACTCGGCATGCCGTTCCGCGAGGTTAAGAAGGCAGAAGAAGCTGAAGCCGCCACCGCATAACCCCAAAACATTTTAAGGAAACCAACCACAATGGCAGTTCTCACAGATCCAATTTCTGACTTCCTCACTCGTTTCAAAAACGCAGCTCGCGCTGGCAACGAGGAATTCATCGCACCCTATTCCAAAATCAAGGCAGACATCGCCGAGATCCTCAAGCAAGAGGGATACATCTGGAAATATGAAGTCGTCACCGGCGAACGCACTGAACTTAAGGTGAGCCCTAAGTTCGTCGACGGTCGTCCAGTCCTTACCGACCTTAAACGTGTCTCAAAACCAGGTCGCCGCCAATACGTCGGCTCTCAGGATATTCCACGCGTCCTGTCCGGCCTCGGCATCGCCATCCTTTCCACTTCGAAAGGCGTCATGTCCGGAGCATCCGCTAAACGCCAGAAACTCGGCGGCGAAGTTCTCGCCAACGTCTGGTAATTCCAAAACTCGAACCAAATTAATCAAATGTCACGAGTCGGACTCAAACCAATTTCGCTTCCGGAAAAAGTCGCCGTAAAGGTCGATGGAAACAGCGTTCATGTCGAAGGCCCTAAGGGTAAACTCGACTTCGACGTTCCCACCGGAATCAGCATCAAAACGGAAGATGGAAACGTTGTCGTTTCCCGTGCTTCCGAACAACGCGAACACCGTGCCCTTCACGGCACAGTGCGCAGTATCGTCAACAACATGATCACTGGAGTCACCACTGGCTTCAGCAAGGATCTTGAAATTCACGGAGTGGGTCTTCGTGCCGCGGTAAAAGGGAAAGATCTCGATCTTTCTCTTGGCCGTTCTCACCCACTTCTTCACCCAATCCCGTCCGGCCTTACTGTCACGGTAAATGATAATACCAAGATCAAGGTCGAAGGAATCGATAAGCAACTTGTCGGTCAGTTCGCTGCCGAGGTTCGTGGCTTTTATCCGCCCGAACCTTACAAAGGCAAAGGCGTTCGTTACGTCGGCGAGTATGTCCGCCGCAAGGAAGGTAAGAGCGTCGGTAAATAACCTAGAAACATCTCTGTCTAATGAGCACTATTCAACGCAAATCCATCCGCCAACGGATCCACCGCCGCATTCGCCGCAAGGTTGCAGGTACGGCCCAACGTCCGCGTCTCGCCGTCCATTTCTCCAACCAACACGTCTACGCACAGTTGATCGACGATACGGAAGGCAAAACCCTTGCTGCCGCATCGACGATGGACAAAAGCTTCGAGGCCAACGCTTCGAATGTTGCTTCTGCCGAAAAAGTTGGGCAACTCCTCGCCGAGCGCGCCAAAGCCGCAAATATCTCCGACGTGGTCTTCGACCGTGGCGGCCATCTTTATCATGGTAAAGTGAAAGCACTTGCCGACGCCGCCCGCGAAGCCGGTCTTAACTTCTAATTTATCTATCTCATGGCTAATACTCCTGAAAACGAACCTGCCAAGGAAGTCTCGGCAGCTACCGAAACTCCAAAAACGGAAACTGCTCCGAACCCAACTCCTGCAGCACCAGCTGCTACCAACGAAAGATCCGGTCCTCCACATCGTGGTGGCGGTCAAGGTGGACGCGGTGGTTTTGGTGGTGGACGCGGCCGTGGCGGCCCACGCCGTGAAGAGCGCGCAGCTCCAACGGACGATGAAGGCAACGAACTGTCCGAGAAAGTGGTTTTCATCAACCGTTGTGCGAAAGTCGTCAAAGGCGGTCGCCGCTTCAGTTTCTCAGCACTTGTTGTTTGCGGAAATAAGAAAGGCAAAGTCGGGCTCGGTTTCGGCAAAGCGAACGAGGTTGCCGATTGCATCCGCAAAGCCAGCGAAAGCGCACGTAAAGTGCTGCAGCCAATGAATCTCTCCGATGGAACCATTCCACACGAAGCCTACGCTGAATTCGGCGGTGGTAAGGTTCTTCTCAAGCCAGCCTCTCCGGGAACGGGTATTATCGCCGGTGGCGGTGTGCGTGCGGTTTGTGAAGCGGTTGGAATCCGTGACGTGCTCGCGAAGTCCATGGGCTCCTCAAACCACGCCAACGTCGTCAAAGCAACTCTCAAGGCTCTCTCTTCGCTCCGCACCCGCGATCAGGTTCTCGGAACCCGCGGCAAAAAGAAAAAAGAAAAAGCCGTCTAACTGAAGGTGGAAGCATTCCGCCTCATCAATCATCATAACAATATCCAAAATCATGGAACTCCATAATCTCAAGCCAAACCCGGGTGCGAAGCATCGCGTGAAGCGCCTTGGCGCCGGTGAAAGCTCCGGAACAGGTAAAACCTCCGGTAAAGGTCACAAAGGTCAAAAAGCTCGCTCCGGCAGCGGAACCCGCGTTGGTTTCGAAGGTGGCCAGATGCCTCTTCACCGTCGTCTTCCAAAACGTGGTTTCAATAACTTCGACTTCCGCGACAAGTTCGTAGTCGTCAACGTTGGCGATCTCGATGGTCGTTTCGAATCCGGAGACACCGTTGACGAAGCTGCCCTCCGTAAAGTTGGGCTGGTTGACGGTCCTTGCGACAAGATCAAGCTTCTTGGCGATGGCGAAATTGAAAAATCCTACACTCTCGTTTTTCACAAAGTCAGTAAGACTGCTCGTGAAAAAGCCGAGAAGGCAGGAAGCAGTTTCTCCGATCCCGCCCCGAAGACACGGACCCCGAAAGCAACTGAAGAAGACAGTTCGGACGCTTGAACGTAATCCGGAACATGATCTGATTTTGAGGAAAGGAAGCGCATGCCGCTTCCTTTCCGTGCGAATACATCCCTAGCCAATCATTCATCCATCACGCTGAGGTTTAGCCTCATGCCGTATCGAATTTAGAATTTACCGTCTTACTCACAACCATGATCTCAGCCTTTACGAATACTTGGAAAATCCCAGAACTTCGGGATAGAATTCTGTTTACCTTGGCGATCGTCGTGATCGTTCGCCTCGGGGTTCACATCACGCTCCCAGGTGTTGATGCGACGGTCATTCAGGAATGGTTGGACGATGTCGCCAAGAAAGATGCCGACGATCCGGCAGGCGGGATGACCGCTCTCCTTACGGTTTTCTCCGGAGGCGGTTTGACCCAGGCGGGAGTTTTTGCCTTGGGTATCATGCCTTACATCTCAGCATCGATCATGGTGCAGCTGATGACAGCGATCGTGCCGAAGTTTTCAAGACTCGCTCGCGAAGATGGAGGACGCCAAAAAATCACCCAGTATACTCGCTATATCACCATCGTGATTGCATTGGTTCAGGGTTACTTCGTCGCCAAGTCTCTCACCAATCCTGGAAACATTCCTTACATGGCGGGTATTGACCAAATCGGTCGCCCCTTGGTTCCTGATCCTTCGGCAGCTTGGTTCGCATTAACCGTTTTGACAATTGTCGCAGGCACGATCCTCCTCATGTGGTTGGGTGACCAGATTACCGAGAAGGGAATCGGTAATGGTATCTCGATCATCATTACGGTGAACATCATCTCGGCTCTCCCGGGTGCGTTGATTCAAGCTTGGGGATACTTCACCGACGGTGACCCGTTCAAAGCGATCATGATGGTCGTGATGATCATGCTTCTCTTGGTCGTGATTGCCGGAACGATTGCAATCACCCAGGCACAACGCAAAATCGCCGTGCAATACGCGAAGCGCGTGGTGGGCCGCAAGCAGTTCGGTGGTCAGACTCAGTATCTTCCGCTCAAAGTGAACTATGCAGGTGTGATGCCGATCATTTTTGCGACGGCGGTCCTTTCATTGCCTCCAATGATGCTTCAATGGTTCTTCTCCGGTCAACCATGGGCGACCAAACTTTACGGTGAGCTCGTTGGTGGCGGAATGTGGTATTACATCCTCGGTGGTGTGGGTATCTTCCTTTTCTCCTACTTCTGGGTGGCGATGATGTTCCAACCTTCGCAAATCTCTGAAGATTTGAAACGCAACGGTGGTTATATCCCGGGTGTGCGACCAGGTAAGCCGACTGCGGATTTCCTCGATTTCACGATGACACGCCTGACTTTTGCAGGTGCGTTGTTCCTTGCTCTTCTCTTCTTCTTGCCGGCTCTGATCGGTAAATTGGTAGGCCTTCCTCCGGGGTCACTCGTTCTGCACTTCTTCGGTGGTACTTCATTGCTGATTATGGTTGGTGTGGTTCTCGATGTGATGCGCCAGGTTGAGACCCATCTTCTTCAGAAGCACTACGATGGCTTTTTGCGGAAGGGAAAACTCAAAGGCCGATACGATCGCCTTGGAAACCAAAGCAACGCCGCTCCCAAAAATGTCATTGTCTATCTGTGGACGATTGCAGCGATTCTGATCATTCTCGGAATCACTGCTTACATCTACAATAACACCCACGGCTGATCCGTATGCATTACGTCCTGCTTGGTCCGCCTGCATCGGGGAAGGGAACGCAGGGACGCCGGATTGCTACCAAATACGGTCTACATTATCTGAGCACCGGAGCGCTTCTTCGCGAGGCAGTGGAGAATCAAACTCCACTCGGCCTAGCAGCGGAGCCCATCCTTGATCGAGGAGGGTATCTTCCGGATGATCTGATTTCTCCTATTCTAGCTGAATGGTTAGAAGAGGTGTCCGACTCCAAAGGTTGGGTCATTGATGGATTTCCGAGGACGATTGGCCAGGCGAAGTTTCTCGATCAGTGGCTTTGCGACCACGATCAGATATTGAATTCAGCAATTGCTCTTGAGGCACCTTTTGAAAGCTTGATTGAGCGAACGCAAGGCCGTGTCGAATGTCCAGATTGTCGCTGGAGCGGGCAACGGAAAGAGCTTTCCGAGAGCCAATGCCCCGAATGCGGTGGTAACGCCGAACCGCGATCAGATGATACTGAGGAAAATTTCCGCTGCCGCCATGCGGAATTTGTGGAAAACACCATTCCCGTCATCGACTTCTACCGTCAAACCGATAGGTTGGTCGCCGTGCCAGCGATCGGTACACGTGAGGCGACCACCTCAATCATTCTCTCCAATTTAGAATCTCGATCATAGAAATAGTTCCGTGCGCGTCCGTATCCCCATCAAAAACTCTAAAGAAATCGATCGCATGCGCGAGTCGGGAAGAATCGCATCAGGCATCCTTCAGAAGCTTGTCGCGGAGGTGAAACCTGGAGTCACCACCAAAGAGATTGATGAGCTTGCAGGTGATCTCATGGAGCAGGAAGGTTGCCGTAGCGCATTCCTCAACTACCGGGGATTCCCAGGTCAGACTTGTATTTCGATCAATGAAGAGGTGGTTCACGGGATCGGCGGTCCGCGCCGTCTCCAACCAGGAGATATTGTCAAAATCGATGTAGGTATCACCAAGAGCGGATTTATTGGTGATAACGCGACGACTATCCCCTGTGGTGAAATTCCCATAGAAACCAAGCGTCTTCTAGCGGTCACCGAGCAATCGCTTTACGAGGCGATCTCCAGAGCTCGAGCTGGCAGAAAACTCGCAGATCTTTGTGGTTCGGTTGAAGCCTATGCTGAGCCCTTCGGATTCACAATTGTTCGCGAATTCGTGGGTCACGGGGTCGGGAGGAAACTTCATGAAGAACCGCAAGTCCCGAATTTTCGCCCCAAGGGGAAAACCCCAACGCTTGCTGCCGGGATGACCCTTGCCATTGAGCCAATGATCAATGCGGGAACCCCAGAAGTTCGGATTCTTGATGACGGATGGACCGTGATTACAGCGGATCGTCGCCCCTCGGCTCATTTCGAGCACACCGTCCTGATCACTCATGGCGATCCTGAAATCCTCACTGATCGGCCGCGTTTGGCACTTCCCGAGCAGTTGGGAATTCCACCACTTGAAAACAGCTGAGAGCATTCTATGAAAAACCTATTAAAAAGGCTATCGGTTGCCTTAGTCACCACCGCACTTGGTATCGGAACCAGCGCTTTTGCAGAGGATGGCAAGATTGATGTCCCGAAAGAGAAACTCCATGTCTATCTCCTCATCGGCCAATCCAATATGGCGGGTCGCGCACCTTTTACTGAAAAGGAAGCGGCAGCCATTCCGCGCTGCTTTCTCCTGAACGGGGAAGACACTTGGGAGGCGGCTACGAATCCGCTCAATCGTTATTCGACGATTCGCAAGGGCCTCGGCATGCAGAAAATGAATCCCGGTTATTCATTCTCAAAGAAGATGCTCGAAGTGAATCCAGACATTTCGCTCGGACTCGTGGTGAATGCCAAAGGCGGAACCAAAATCGAGCAATGGGAAAAGGGAACGAAGTTTTATAAAGAAGCTATCCGCCGTGCGAAGGCAGCCCAAGAAACCGGAACTCTCAAAGGAATTCTTTGGCATCAAGGGGAATCCAACAACGGGAATCCCGACGGGTATCTCGAGAAACTCACGAAGCTTGTCGAGGATCTACGCGATGATCTTGGAGCCCCGAATCTGCCTTTCGTCGCAGGCCAGATTAAAGGCGAGGGATCTATCAATCAACAAATCGCGCAACTTCCCGAAAAGCTGGAAGCTACTGGTTTCGCTAGTTCAGAAGATCTCAATACATACGACCGCTGGCACTTTGATGCAGAAAGCGCGAAGCTGCTAGGGGAGCGATATGCCGAGCAGATGACGAAGCTTGGTGAATCAGCCGTCACCAGAGAGGATTGATCCAGTTGCTTATGAAGGGAACGCGACGGTCGCCGATTTATTTAAGTTAAATTGAAAATCACGCAACTCGTTGAACCTGAAGTTTTTACTTGTCAACCGAACTTCGGATGACATTCTGTTCAAGTCTCTATAAATCCTAAAAGTTATGAAACATTATTATCTCATTCCTCTTACCCTCGGAATCATCGCGGTTCCTGCTTTCGGGGCCACCATCAATATTTCCGCGTCGACTCCAGTTGTCGATGGTGCAGATATCGCAAATATGACTTGGAATTCGACTAGAACCCTAAAATCATTCAGTGATGCACCTAATTGGGGGCAATCGTTTACAACTGACTCCGATCCTTTGGGCTACACCTTGGATTCCTTTTCTTTTCAGGTGAATACGTCGAGTTCGGGGCACGGCCCTAGGACTTTGAACTTCCGACTAGTGGAGTTCACGGGAGGAAGTAATACAACGACGATTATCAACGAAATGGGCATCAACCAACCAACTTCCGGATGGGCCCCAGGAGACTGGTTTACCTATTCTTTCACTACTCCTCAGGATCTCGACCCGAATACTACGTATGGTGTCGATATTCAGCATGTGACTGGAGGGGATTGGGGGAATGGCATTCCTTATTTCAGGGAAAACCGCCCCGAAACTGTGGCTGGTGGTACCCGTTACAACCGAGCGGATGGTGATCCAACTGCAATCAGTCAAAGCACTGCTGATGATATGGTTTTTCACGCGAATATTGCAGCTAACGTAGCTGCTATACCCGAGCCAAGTGCTGCTTTGCTTTTTGGAATTGCTGGCCTCACCCTTGTCATCAGACGCCGTAGCTGACTCTATAAAGGCGAAATTTTTATGGAACCGTCTCCGCATTGCGGAGGCGGTTTTTTATTTTATGATCTTCCGCCGATTTGAGATCACTAGCTGAAACCAAGGGTTGAACCGCTGTTCGGAATGAAGAACATGGGGGGGTTCTGAATACTCTTCTCAAGCTGGATGGGATAATGAAATCCTTTAGTGCGGTGCGCGCGCTAAAAGGTGTTTCGTTTGATTTGATGCCGGGAGAGGTTCATGCGCTCTTGGGAGAGAATGGTGCGGGGAAGTCGACTTTAATTAAGGTGGTTACTGGAGCGCATCAGGCGGATGGCGGTGAGTTACTCATCAATGGGAGAAAGGTTTCAAACTTGAGCCCACCAAAGGCCCGGGAATTGGGAATTGCTTGTATTTATCAGCAGCCTGCTTTGTTTCCGGATTTGAGTGTGGCTGAAAATATTGCCCTGCGCTTGAAACAATCGAGACCTCTTTCTTTGGTGAAATGGAGGGCGAGAAGGAAACGAGCTGGGGAGCTTCTGAGGAGTATCGGTGCCGAGATTTCACCAGATGCCGAGATTCGATCTCTCTCGATGCCGGAGCAGCAACTTGTGGAAATTGCCTGCGCGCTGGGTGTTGGGGCAAGGATCGTGATCATGGATGAACCGACGGCTTCACTCACGCAGAAGGAGCAGCATCTACTCTTTAAAGTCGTGCGCAATTTGCGGGAAAGTGGTGTGGGCGTGATTTATATTTCCCATCGATTGGAAGAGATTTTCGCACTGGCAGACCGGGTGACCGTGCTCCGTGATGGCAAGAGTGTGGGAACAAATCCGGTAGAGGGATTGAACGAGGCGCAGATGATCAAGTTGATGGTGGGTCGTGAGGTGGAGGCGATCTATCCGCCGGGGAAAAGTGAAATGGGAGGAGTGGCTCTTTCCGTTCGTGAACTTTCTTGCGAGGAGGTTGGGATCGAAGGTGTCAGCTTTGAAGTTCGGGCTGGCGAGATCGTTGGTTTGGCAGGGTTGGTGGGAGCTGGGCGGACGGAGCTCGCGCGGGTGCTATTCGGGGTTACTCCAGCGGACCGCGGAACGATTTGCCTGAACGGAGATGACATTCAGGTTCGAAGCCCTCGCGAGGCGATTTCCCATGGAATTGCCTATGTGCCAGAGGATAGGCGAAGGCACGGGGTTATTCTCGAAATGGCCATTTCTGAAAATATGTCGATGGGCAGTCATGGGAAACGATTCCCCCGTGGCTTGCTCAAGCCGGCTTTAGAAAAAGCCCGGGCGGTGGAATTGATTCGTGAGCTTGAGATTAAGACGAGTGGGCCGGATGCCCCGGGTGGAAGCCTTAGCGGTGGCAATCAGCAGAAAGTCAGTGTAGCGCGCTGGCTGGAGACCGACCCGAAATTACTGATTCTTGATGAGCCAACGCAGGGGGTGGATGTGGGTGCGAAGGGAGAAATCCATCGCATCATTCGGAAGTTGGCGGAAGAGGGTTTGGCGGTGTTGATGATTTCGAGCGATCTCCCAGAGGTGCTCGGGATGAGTGATCGTATCGCGGTGATGCGTGGCGGCCGATTGGTGGAGGTATTAGAGAAGGAAACCTCGGATGCACATTCCGTGATGGAGATCGCACTTGGGAGCAAAGGGGGTGCCGTATGAAAATTTACTCGCGTGAATGGACGGTGGGTGGCGCGTTGGTGCTCTTAATGGTTTCATTGGTCGTCTTCGCACCAAATTTTTTCGACGTGCAGCCCTTTGTATCAAGGCTGGCCTCGCAGATGCCTGCGCTCATCGCGGCGATCGGAGTGGCGCTGGTGATCATGACGCGGCAAATCGATATTTCAATTGGTTCGCAGTTCGGGATGTGCGCGGTGATTGCAGGTACAGCCGCGAACTCGGGAATGCCTGCCGTTGTTTCAATGCTTTTTGCGGTTGGAGCTGGGGTTCTGATGGGTGCGGCGAATGGCTTTCTCGTAGCCTACATGAAACTTCCCAGCATCGTGGTGACCTTGGCGACCATGGTCATCTGGCAGGAAGTGCTGAGGCTCTGGCAGAAAGGACGTATGATTGCTCTTCCAGAGGGAGTCCAGTGGTTTGGATTAAGTCAGGCAACCGGTCAGGCTGCGGTGATTGTTTGTGCGTTCGGTATTCTGATTGTGGGTGCCTGGGGGATGAGGAATCTCTCTGCAGGGCGTCGAATCTTAGCAACGGGTAGTGATGCCGAAGCAGCTCGATTGGCAGGGATCAATCCGAAGGCTGTGACCTTTGGAACGTTTGTCTTAATGGGGGCTCTCATGGGTCTGGCAGCCGTATTAAACCTTGTGCAGTCGCCTCAGATTCAGCCGAATTGTGGAGAGGGATTGGAACTAAAAGCGATTGCAGCAGCCGTGGTCGGCGGGGTGGCAATCACTGGGGGACGAGGCACTCTATGGGGTGTTTTGTTAGGAATGCTGCTATTGGCGAATGTGAATCCGGCGCTAACCCATTTCCATCAGCCTCCTTATTGGGAAAAGGCGATTCAAGGGCTCGTGATTCTTTTTGCCGTGGGAGCGGAAGGAATCCGGCGCAACAAACAAAACCGAATTGAATGATGCGAAGTCTTTCTATGAAAAATCAGTTCGGGAAGCACGAGTTAATCTTGCTGCTCGTGATTGCTGCTGAATTGGTGTTGTTTGAAAGTTTGGGACGGAATTTTCTGACATCGGGGAATGTCTCGAATGTATTTCGACATTCGGCGGAGATCGGCTTGCTGGCCATCGCGATGACTCCGGTGATCCTGACGGGAGGGATAGATCTGTCAGTTGGATCGCTGATGGGATTGTGCGCGGTGGTATTCGGAATATTGGTCAAAGTGCTCGGCATAGACCCCTGGACAGCTGCGATGTTAACGGTGTTTTGTGGTGCGGCTGGAGGTGGGATCAACGCTTGGTTGGTTGCAGGACTGAAACTGCCGCCTTTGATTGTAACTCTGGGGACGTTTTCACTTTTCCGAGGATTGGCAGAAGCTTTCACCAAAGGTTCGGAGTCTTATTCTGGCTTTTCCCAAAGCTTTCTAGCACTTGGAAACTCTGAGATACTTGGTGTTCCAGCGCAGATTTGGATCGTGTTGGCTATCGGTTGTTTGTTTTGGTTCCTGGTGCATGGCACGACTTACGGGCGATCTCTCCGAGCGATGGGTTTCGGGGAGGAAGGAGCGTTCTATGCAGGTTTGCCGGTGAAACGGAATTTATCGCTCGCGTATATCATGGCTGGGGCCGTGGCTGGGCTGGCGGCAGTCATTCTTGTGGCGAGGTTAGGAGAAGCGAGAGCGAATGCGGGAATTGGGTATGAATTGCTGGCGATTACGGCAGTCGTCTTGGGAGGCGTGAGCATTTTCGGAGGAACTGGAAATATGAGTGGGACGGTGCTGGGCTGGATCGCACTGGCGATCCTGAACAATGGGCTGACTCGAATTTCCGACTATGAGATTTTTGGAGAGAAAATTTCGAGTGTTGCTCGTGAGCTTTCAGGTTTGGTCACAGGCTTGCTTCTGCTTTTTGCCCTCTCAGCTTCAACTGGGCTTTTTGACTGGGTGAAGAAGATCAAATCTCGTCGTCTTCCAAAGATACCCACTGGTTGATTGAGAGGCAGGGAAGTTGAGGATCTCTGATAGCTGGGTGAGTAGAACGTTTTTCCAGAGATGAAAAATCAAACTTCTAGGATTTTAACGTTTGCTTTGTTTCTGCTGTCAGAATTGGCTTGAGGATCAATTTCAATCAGAATCAAATTATGAGACGACTAAACACCTGCATGGTCACAGCGATTGCTCTGGCCTGTTCCATATTCACATCCAGTTTTGCCGCCCCATCCGCTGAGAAAGAGGGACCGCGCCCGCTCGCTGTCCAGCTCGGTGCTCCGTTTCACGATCACGCCGTGCTCCAGCGTGGGATGACCGTCCCTGTCTGGGGATGGAGTAAGCCGGGGACCCAAGTCACCGTTGAATTTGGTGGTCAAAAGGCAGCTGCCACCGCCGCTGATGACGGTAAATGGATGGCCGAACTTAAAGAGCTGAAAGCGAGCTTTGAACCTAGCGAGTTGGTGATCAGCGAAGCCGGTGGCAAGACCGAGACCTTGACGGATATTCTAGTCGGCGAAGTCTGGATGGCTTCGGGTCAGTCGAATATGCAATGGATGGTTGGGAAAAGTAAGGTGAAGACTCTGGCTGAAGAATTTGCCACGGCAAATGAGGGTAAGGTTGTCCCCATCCGTGAATTTCAGGTTTCCTCGGTAACGTCACAGTTGCACCCGATCAAGAAGGCCACGGGTGCTTGGAAAAATGGCGACTATGCCAATTACAGTGCCATTGCTTTTGCCTTCGCTCACAGGGTGTATGAGGAAGTGAAGGTCCCGGTAGGTATCCTCAACTGTTCGTTCAGCCAGACCGCGATTCAGGCCTGGGTGCCTCGTGAGGGTTGGGCGACTGCTGAAGATGCCTACAGCAAGGCCATACACATGACCTGTCTGCAAACCGATCCGACCACTCCCGAGCACAAGGAAGCTTGGGGTGCGTTCTACAAGTCTTTGGAAGATCAGATCGCTAGCAACGAAGCGGCTATTGAGGCAGGTACTGAAGCAAAAGAAATCACCGCACCACTACCTGGAAACCTGAAGTCCAATCGCGATGCCAGCTGGCTCTTCAACGGACGCTTGAGCCCAGTGGTCCCCTACGCAATCCGTGGCGCTATTTGGAACCAAGGCTATGCCAACATGGGAGAAGGCCTGCCATACTACAACAATCTCCATAACCTCGTACGCGGTTGGCGCATCGTCTGGGATAGGCCGGAACTACCAGTCTATTTCCACCAGTTCTACAGCGCGGGTATGAAAAATGCCGGTAAAGAGGAGAACAAGCCAAGCATCGCCTCGTCTGCCGAGATGCGCCTTGGAACTTTCCTCGCTCGAGATATTCCGAATACGGGTATGGCCTCTCAGATTGATATTAGTGGCGCTATCCATTATCAGGCCAAGGCGGTCCCCGGTCAGCGTCTCGCCCTGCATGCTCTCAAAAATCACTATGGCAAGAAGGATCTTGTGACCGATGGACCCATGTTCAAGTCCTACAAGGTGGATGGCGACAAGTTAGTCATCGAGTTCGATCATGCCGATGGTGGCTTGGTCGTGGCTGGGACGGCCTACAACGCGGTCGGCCGCCATGAGGATTCAACTGGCTATGCCAATCCCAAAATCATCCCGAATGGCGATGATCAGGTGAAGCTGTTCTTCGTCGCCGGCGAGGACCGTGTGTGGCATCCAGCGAGTATGAAGATCGAGGGTGAAAAGGTAATCGTCAGCTCGCCTGCTGTGAAGAAACCGCTCGGTGTTTCCTACGGTACAGGTGAGATCGGTTGGCAGCCGAATCTCTACAACAAGTCGCTGCTGCCAACGACGCCCTTCATCTATTTTGACCAGAAGATGGTTACAAGTCATGACTGGCCCGATGAGAAGCTCAAGGTTGCCGGTGAGACCATCGACCCCAATACCGTCGGGAAGGTTTACGAGTATCGCAAGATGCCGCTTCTCAGTACTCAGTTCCGTGATGATGCTGTGTTTCAGGCCGACCAACCGGTTACCATCTGGGGCTCCACTCGAAATTTTGGGGAATGGCAGACCGAGCCCGAAGAAGGGGACTGTAAGGTCCACTTTGAATTTGGCGACATCAAGAAGGTCCTCGACGTGAATCCGGAGAGTGCCGAGTGGAAGGTGACTCTTCCACCGATGAAGGCTGGCTCGAAAACTCACACCCTGAAGGTGCAGTTCAGTATCGACGGCGAGATGGTCCACGAACGTATCGTCAAAGGCATCGTCTTTGGTGATGTCTGGTGCGTGGTCGCTCCGGGCGGTAAGTTTGAGCTTCCGGAGGTCAAGGATTCGGGGCAGATCGTTCGGATGATTGAGAACGAGTCGAAACGCGATGGTAAAGCCGACCCGAGTCGCTTCAGTATCTGTGTATCGCGAACTCCTCGAGTTGTGGGTCCAGACGGGAAAGCGAGCAACCGCTTTGCATCTTACTGGAAGGATGCGGAAGGACTGGCGGCCGCCTTGGGTCACCAGCTTGCCGCGAAGAGTGGCCGGCCTACTGGTATCATCTTTCTTGGTGGTAAAAAGGACGTGCCGATCAAGAACTGGATTGCTCCAAGTTTTCTCAAAGAGGCTCCGAGTTTGATGGAGGATTACAAATCCATCGGTAGCAAGTATCCCGACAACCCCTATTACCTCGAGAATGTGCGCCGCTACATCGGCGACTGGAAAGGTTATTGGAGCGAATATGTGCCGATGGTGATGAAGTCTAAATCGGTCCCCGAGGACAGTCCTTGGGGTAGTAACTGGGGAAGCTATCCTACCTCGAAGCCCGAACTCGGCGACTCAACCGCCACGTTCAATTATAATATCTACGTTCACAGCTTCGCTCCTGTGGCGCTGAGTGGTGTGGTTTTCTTAGCTGGTGAAGCGATGGTATCCGAGGACCAGGGTAAGAACTTTGGGTCCGAGATGGCGGCCCTAGTTGAGAGCTTCAAAAGTCGCCTCAGTCTCTGGCACGACGGTACCGATGTTCCTTTTTTCTACACCGTGCCAAGCAAGTCACTGGTGCCAAATGTCACAAAGCCGGAAGGCATCGAGGGCAAGAGCACCGCGGTGGAAATCGGATCTTGGCCCGAGCTTAAGGGCGTATTTGAGAATGTGCTCAAGTAGCACGATTTTACCTTCCACTCTTCACGATGGGGGTGGTTGATGATACCCTAAATATTAAAGTCTATGCTCCGAATTCTTTTCTCCTGCCTGTCTGTTCTCGTTCTGCCGCTATCTGCTGCCTTGGAAGGAACGAAGCCAAATATCATTTTGATGATGACCGATGACCAAGGCTTCGCCCAGCAGGCCTGCCACGGCCACCCTTGGATCAAAACGCCGAATCTCGACAAGTTGCACGGCCAGAGTACGCGTTTTACTACCTTCATGGTTGCTCCAACCTGTTCGCCCACACGGGCGGCGATCATGAGTGGTCGGCACCCAGAGAAGAATGGAATCACTCATACCATTCTTGAGCGCGACCGTATGGCCCTTGGCACCGTTACTCTTCCTCAGGTGCTGAAGAAGGCAGGTTATACCTCTGGTATTTTCGGTAAATGGCATCTTGGTGATGAAGCTGCTTATCAACCTGAGAAGCGCGGTTTCGACGAAGTTTTTGTCCACGGTGCAGGTGGGATCGGTCAGGCTTTCAAGTGTTCCAATGCAGATGCCCCAGGTAACAAATATTTCGACCCAGCGATTCGTCACAACGGAAAGTTCGTTAAAACCAAGGGCTACTGTACTGATATTTTCTTCAAGCAGGCTCTGGGTTGGATCAAAGAGAAGAGTGAGACGAAACAACCCTTCTTTGCATACATTTCGACCAACGCACCGCACGGTCCCTTTATTGCGCCGCCCAAGAACACCAAGAGGTTTACAGATCTCGGATTTCATAAGACACCCGCCGGCTACTATGGCATGATCGAGAATATCGATGAGAACATGGGGTTGCTAATGGCTAAGCTCGATGAGTGGGGAATCAGCGAGAATACCGTACTGGTCTTCATGTCGGACAATGGCACCACTGCCAATGGTGCAGGCATTAAGAAAGGCGAAATGCTGGCTGAGGGATATAAGATCTACAACGGGGGCATGAAGGGCTACAAAGGTTCCACCGATGAAGGTGGATCCAAGGTGCCTTTTTTTATCCGCTGGCCCGGAAAGTTTAAAGCGGGTGCCGAAGTCGATACCCTGGCAGCACACATCGACATCTTGCCAACATTTGCTGCCTTAGCGGGCGCCGAAATTCCAGCTCAACAAGTCGAAGGTCGCAGTCTTCTGCCATTGATGAATGATCAAAGGGATGTGGATTGGGCGGATCGATACATTTTCAATCATATCTGTCGCTGGCCCACAGGTGCTGATCCTGACGAGTTCAAAGATGTGAATTATTCGGTGCGCAATCAGCGCTTTCGCTTAGTTGCTCCCCAGAAAAGCCGCCGCAGTAACAATGCTAAACCTGCACTCTTTGATATGGAAAGAGATCCCAGTCAGAAAACCGATGTGATCGATCAGTATCCGGAGATCGCAGCAGGTATGGTCGCGGCTTTCCAGAAGTATTGGAAGGAAGCTCGACCACTCATGGTCAATGAAGAGGCTCCGATGTCACCTGTGCGCCCATACCACGTTTGGTATAAAGAGCAGCTCGAGAATGGCGGAATTCCAGCATGGCAGGAGCCAAAGTTCTGAGTTCTCAAAATGATGCTTTTGGTAAAGCGGTTGTTATTTGGAACACCGTTGGTATCTACGATGTTCACAAAATTTCTGGCCTTACGGCGTCGGCATAAGCAAACTGCGTCCCGAACCATCAACCCATGACCCGTAAGTTTTTTCTTTTTTCTCTGGTGCTTTTCTCAGCCTTTTCTGTTGTTTCCTGTAAGAAATCGGAAGACAGCGGTAAGCTCTCCGTTGGTTTTCTTCTGAAGAGCAAAGGAAACCAATACTTTGTCACCTGTGAGAAAGGGGCACGTGCGGCGGCAGAAGATCTTGATATCGACTTGCGAGTGGACGGGCCAATCAATGCGGATCCAGCGAAGCAGAATGAGATTGTGGAGAACTGGATTACTGACGGGCTCGATGTGATCGTGGCCGCGTGCGAAAACAAAGATTCGCTATCGACTGCTTTAAAAAAAGCTCAGGATGCAGGGATCAAGGTTGTGACCTATGATGCAGATGCGCAACCGGACGCCAGATCGTTTTTTGCCAATCAAGCAACAGCGCAAGGGATTGGAGAGAAGCTAATCGATACTGCTGCAGAGCAGATGGGTGGTGAGGGAAAATTTGCGATCATTACTGGGACCTTAACATCGGCCAATCTCAACGAATGGGTCGATGCGATCAAAGCGAGGCTTGAAGAGAAATATCCCAAAATGGAACTGGTAGCGATTCGCCCTTGTGACGACCAGAAAGATAAGGCTCAGCAAGAAGCCACAAATTTGATGAGTGCAAACCCAGAACTCAAAGCGTTTGTTGCGGTTTGTTCACCAGGTGTTCCGGGTGCTGCAGAGGCTGTGAAGCAGGCGGGGAAACAAGGGGAAGTGAAAGTGGTTGGGCTCGGTCTGCCGAATGAAAACCGTTCGTACGTCAAAGATGGGACGACACAGGCAATTATTCTTTGGAGTCCAGAAGACCTTGGTTATCTCGCCGTTCAAGCAGGTGTCGCATTGGCTAAGGGTGAACTTGAGAAAGGTGCGGAGACTTTCGAGGCTGGAAAACTCGGCGAATTAAGCGTTGAGGGAGGTAGTATTATTTTGGGAACACCGTTTGCGTTCACAAAAGATAATATCGACGATTTTGATTTCTGATTTCCTTCTTGCTCAGTTTTTTGAGCACAGAAATAGGTGAAATCAACAGAAATTTCTCGTCACTTTTGGCAGTTGGTGATAATCCATACTGGATGATAGATGAGTGTTTCTTTAGTCGGCTGAATTCCACGATTCGGAAGCGATCTATTCATACTCCTACCACTTGCAGGCTCTTATGCGTTAGAGTTGGAGCGAGATTGCTCTTACCCAAGAAGCTCAAGGCTCCTGTTTTACCCCATGTTTCAAAGGGGTGCCTGAGAGATGTTACTCCCGATGCTGTCTCTCATTTTGCCTAGTCCAAACCCTTTATTTGAATCGTTCAAAAAACACCCAAAACCCAATTCACCCCATTATGAAAACCCGCTACCGCCTACCTTTTATCGCCACTCTGGGAACGATTGCCGTTCTCGCAAACTCTACCATGGCCGCGCCGCCGGACCTGACGGCTGGTGGGGTTCCAAATGAAGATCCTGCGATCACTTTTAATCTCGGTCCGACTGGGATGAGGGGTTGGGCCTATCATGTGAAACAAAACTCTGGAGAGAGTCGCCAGATTCTTGTGACTGCGGTAGATGCGGGCTCGCCTGCTGCTGGAATTCTTGCGGTGGATGATGTCATCTTAGGGGCGGATGGAACGGGAGGAAATCCAGTCAATTTCGGTGATGATGCACGTAAGAGTCTTGCCTATGCAATTGCCGACGCGGAAGCGCGTAACCCTGCCACCCTGAAGTTACTTCGTTGGAGAGGCGGGACTACGACAACCGTGAGCCTCACTCTACAAACTCTCGGTGCCTACTCGGCGACTGCTCCATATAATTGCCCCAAGTCCGCAGTGATCCTTCAGAACGGGCTGCAATACGTTTACAACAATGAGACGGCTGGGCGTTATTCCTTTGGTGCGATCACTCTGCTTGCCGATGGCAATGCTACTTATGCAGCGAAGGCGCAGGCTGAAGCTCGTGCGTTGGTCCCTTCGCAGGCGACCATAAACCAACTGATGTCCGATGATCGTGATGCCAGTTCGATGATCACATGGCAGCGCGGACACACCTTGGTCTTTCTCGCAGAATATTATCTGGCGACCGGAGACACCCAAGTGCTTCCAGCGATTGAGGCCTACGCCGTGAATATCGCCAAGAATCAAAGTCTGTTCGGTACGGTCGGCCATATCTTCGCAGAGAAAAAGAAGGATGGTAGTGCCAATGGTCCAATGGGAGGCGTTTACGGGGTGGTCAACTCGGCTGGTATGCCTTGTTTCCTCGGTGTGCTTCTGGCGAAAGAATGTGGACTGACCAATCCAGAACTGGATCCAGCGATCGAAACCTCTAGCAGATTCTTTGCCTACTATGTCGGGAAAGGCTCGATCCCGTATGGCGAACACGAGCCATATGCAGCGCACGAAAGCAATGGTAAGAGTGGTCTTGGAGCTCTCTATTTTACCCTGCAGAACGACCGAGTCGAGGAAGGGAAATTTTTCTCCAAGATGGCAACCGCAGCTGCAAACGAGCGTGAGCTCGGACACACTGGCGCTTGGTTCAACTATCTCTGGGCCCCACTTGGTGCTGCTGCGGGTGGCGAGGAAGCTGCTGCGGCTCACTTTTCGCGAATCAGCTGGATGCTCGACCTCAGCCGTCGTTGGGACTGGAAATTTCAATACGATTGCCTGAACGGGGAGGGGCCGAAGAACGGAGCCTCCTACCACGATTTTAAAATGAGCACGGCTGCCTTGCTCACCTACGCACTTCCGCATCGCAAGCTGCGTATTACGGGTAAAGGTCATGATACAGCTCGCTGGTTGAGCAACAATGAGGTCTCAGAAGCGATCGCAGCCGATGACTACGAGGCGAGTGGCCGAAGCAATAGTGAATTGATTTCTGATCTCGGCAATTGGTCACCGAAGGTGCGAAAGCTGGCTTCTAAGGAAATTGGCAATCGTAGCGTCAGTGGTTCTGAACTGACACAGATCACTGGTATGGCAAATGATGTAGCCGCCTCAGCTCATCAACGCGCTGGAGCCTGCCTTGCGCTTGGCGAAATCGGAGATGCTTCCTCGGCTGCTCCACTTGCCGCACTTCTCACGGATGCCGAAAACTATGTGCGCTACGCAGCAGGTGAGGCGATCCGTTACCTGCCAACCAGTGCGAAGATGGCGGAGGTCGATACAATCCTCGCAGCTGCCGCTTCCACCGCAGCTCCGCTTTATCCGATGGTTGAAGAGGATCCTTTACAGTTTGCCCATGCCAAGCTCGGGATGGTTCTTTTTTACAGCGGTAACGCCTATGGCCCCAAGGGTATTCTCTGGAATAGTTCGGATGGTGTTGATCGAAACCTACTTTATCCTGCAATTCGCGCGATGGCTCACACTCCAGTCGGTATCGCCCGGAGTACGCTTGCCAAAACCTATGAAAATCTTCCTTACGAGGATGTGATTGCTCTCTCTGGAACGATCGCAGATTCGATTATTGATCGTGCACCTGCAGATCGGATGTTCAGTAATGGTATTCGCAACGGTGGGGTTAAGGCCTTTCAAAAATACGACATCGCGGAAGGTGTTCCAGCAGTTATGGTCTATGCTGGAGATGAATCGGGAGGCCGCCGCCGCGAACCCTTGCGGCTTCTTGGTACTTTTGGCGGAGGAGTTCACACCGTTCAGCCAGATCCTGATGCAATCAGTTTCCTCGAAACTTTTGTAGCGATCAATGAGACTTCGCAGACCGCGCAAGAGGCGATTGATGCCATCAACGCGGATACCAATCCCTCGCCGTTGATGGCGCTGAAGAGTATTCAGTCTGCGACAGCCGATGATACGACGCTTTCTCTCCCAACCACATCGACGGTCCTACGTGTAACGGCTATTGATGCCGCCGAAGGTGATAGCAGTTATACTTGGCGTCAGGTTTCCGGACCTGGTGCTGCGACCTTTACGCCAAATGGAAATGCCGCAGCGGCGAATACCACAGTGGAAATTAGTGGTAGTCCGGGAGCTTATGTCTTCGAGGTTACGATGTCTGATTCCCGTGAACTCACGGAGGCCTATGCAACGATTTCACTCCTGTTGGTCGATGGCTCAGGCGTCGATACGACGCCACCAACACTTTCCTCCATTACCGATGACCGTAGTGGCGGGCCTATCCTCGATTCCGAATCGGTGGTTTACACCGTGAGCTTTAGTGAATCGATGAATGGCACGACCATTGGAGTGGACGACTTTGAAATTATTGGCTCGGCTTCGGCTAGTATCGACAGCGTGGCTGCCACGGGTGACGCAGCAGTTTACCAAGTCGCCGTGACTGCCAGCAGCATTGGAAACATACGATTGCAATTGAAGTCTGGTGCGGTTCTTGAGGATCTCTTTGGCAATGTTCTCAATACTTCTTCGTCGCTTGCCGATGACACCATTATTGTGATTACGGAAACGCCCCAAGGTATTGGAGTCGTTTCCTCAATTGAGGGCTCTGGGGCAGGAGGCGCTGGAAACAAAACCATTGCTGCGGGTTACGACGCAAGCGGTGCGGATAAATTGGTGGTCGTTCTCGGCGGTGAGCACGGGTTTCCTGGAAACACGGGAGGTCGCTTTTACTCTGTGACCTACGCTGGAACAGCACTGACCGAAGCTGTGCAGGAGGAATCGGGTGTTCCCACTCTCGCAATTTTCTACCTCGATAATCCGGGTGCTCCCGGTGACCTTATCGTCAACCAAGACAACCACAACAGCTTCGTCTACAAGATCTATCAGATCACAGGAACGGCACCCGGAGTGGGAGCCACCAGCAAGGCGACGAGTAACGCGGTGAACCTCACGACGACAGCCGGTGATTCCCTTGTGATCGCGGGTATCCTGAATGCCGGTCCGAACGGTGGAAATGGCTCGCCGAATTTGAGCGCAGATGCCCCGTTAAATGAAGATACGGCAACGGATATCTATGCGGGTAGTCGATGGGTTTCGCTTTCGACAGGCAGTGCTTTGGTGGCTTCTGCTGGTTCCGATACTTATTCGTTTTCCAATGCAGGTGGTAGTGACCTGCTTGCCATTGGTACAGTTGAGTTTCCTTATGTCGGTGTTCCGCCCGATGTCGCAGCACCGACTCTCATCGCTAGTGATATCTTGAACGATCACGTCGGAGGTATCGTGGCTCGTAACTCTACTGTGAACTACACGTTCGTTTTCAGCGAGCCTATCGATGCTGCCACTCTCGATGTGGATGATTTTATCAATCTTGGTAGCGCCATGATTTCGATTGTTGGTGTGTCCGAATTATCTCCTGGCGTGATTGGTGTGGAGGTCTTGGTGACTAGCCAAGGAACCCTTCAGTTGGCCGTAGCGGCTGACGCAGTGATTCAGGACCTTGCTGGTAATTCGTTGGATACTTCTTCTGTAATTGCTGATGATCTTACGCTGGATGTGGGTCCTGCGATGATTGCCGTGCCTGATGTTACAGGACTGGCACAGACTAATGCGGAATCCGCGCTGACATCTGCT
This sequence comes from Akkermansiaceae bacterium, assembly GCA_045106015.1. Classification (GTDB taxonomy): domain Bacteria; phylum Verrucomicrobiota; class Verrucomicrobiia; order Verrucomicrobiales; family Akkermansiaceae; genus Luteolibacter. Next base: position 51,650 of record JBGCEE010000013.1, read on the forward strand.
GGTCTTGTGGTCGGTAGTACTACTACAGCGACCGATCCCATCGTTCCTGAGGGTAACGTGATTAGCCAGAACCCCACATCGGGCACCACGCTTGAAGAGGGCTCGACGGTAAGCTTGGTTATTTCTGAGGGCACAGGTGCTCCGCCGCTGAAAGTCTTCATTTTAGCCGGTCAGTCGAATATGGAGGGGCATGGCGAGATGAATCCGCTAGGTACTCCGGGGACCCTTGAGTCACTGGTAAATAGCAACCCTGCGGGTTACGGTCATCTCAAGAGCGGGCAGGACTGGGCAGTTCGTGATGATGCATGGATCTGGTATAAACGTGGTGGCACGACACTTCTCAAAGGTGGTCTTTCGGCAGGCTACGGAGCTAAGGCAACAACGATCGGGCCGGAACTGCAGTTTGGCCATGTGCTCGGTGAGGCATACGGTGAACAGATTCTTATTATTAAGACTGCTTGGGGTGGTAAGAGTCTCGCAGTGGACTTCCGTCCACCGAGTTCGGGTTGGAGCGTGAATCCGCCGACTGCGGCAGGTGAACAGGGATTCTATTATCAGGAGATGATGAGCTACGTGAATGATGTGCTCTCAAATTTACCGACCTACTTCCCCGAGTATAATTCTGGAAGTGGTTATGAACTGGCAGGTTTTGGTTGGCATCAAGGATGGAATGATCGCGTGAATCAGGCGCACAACGATCAGTATGAGGTGAACATGAAAAACTTCATCGACGATGTGCGCTCGGACCTCGGTGCACCCAGTCTTCCTTTCGTTATTGCGACGACTGGCATGACCGGTTGGAGCGATACCCATCCGCGTGCGCTTTCACTGATGGCCGCACAACTTGCGATGGAAGATGCGAGTAAGTATCCCGCCTTTACGGGGAATGTTGCGGTGGTTGATACGCGGAATTTCTGGCGCGAGGCCTCAGATTCTCCGTCAAATCAAGGCTATCACTGGAACCGAAATGCGGAAACCTATTGCCTGATTGGTGCCTCCATGGCGCAAGAAATGCAGGCCCTCATCACGGGAAGCGACGACTTGCCACCCGTGCCGAATCCAGCCTCGTTCGCGCTAGCACCAACTGCAGCGGATAGTAATTCGATCACGATGACCGCGACCCTTGGTAGTGATCCCTCTGGACCAGTTGAGTATCTCTTTACCGAAACCTCTGGAAGCCCAGGAGCTTCAAGCAGTGGGTGGCAAACCACCGCAAGTTTCACCGATGATGGATTGGATGCATCCACGACTTACTCCTACACGGTAACACTGAGGGATGCCGCCGGATACGTTGGCAATCCATCCGTAGCTGTGAGCGCAACTACTTCGGCACCGGCAGATGTCACTCCGCCGACACTAGCGTCAGCGGATATCATCGATAATCGAGGAGGTGGCCCAATTGGGTTGTCCTCACCTGTAGTTTACATGGTGGCATTCAGTGAACCGATGAATGCATCGACCATCGGAATTGACGATTTTGGGAATGCTGGTAGTGCGCCTTCGGTGATTTTAGGCGTCTCGCCCACTACGGATGCTGCCGTGTTTGAAGTGACGGTGGATCCTGGAGGTGTTGGAACCTTGCAGCTTCAATTGCTTGCGGGAGCCCTGCTCGAAGACGTGGCTGGAAATGCTCTAGAGACCACAGCAGGCATTGCCGATGATACCGTGATTGGTGTGAGTGATGTGGTTGGCGATGTGAGCATTGTCAGTTTCACTGAAGGGCAAGGCCTGGGTGGCGCGGGTCTGAAAACCATTGCCGCAGCCTATGACGCAAGTGCTGCGGACAAATTGGTCGTCGTGCTTGGCGGAGAACATGGATTCCCAAATAATCCCGGTGGTAATTTCTACGGAGTGACCTATGGCGGAGTTCCTCTCACGGAAGCGGCACAGGAAAATAATGGTGTTCCGACTGTTGCAGTTTTCTATCTAGATGATCCCGGTGCTGCGGGTGATATCGTTGTGCATCAAGATAACCACAATCGGACAATTTATACGATCTATCAGCTCAATGGAACGGCCCCAGGAGTCGGTGCAAGCGCAATTGCCGCCAATACTTCAGTGAATCTGGCTACCACGGCAGATAACTCGTTCGTGATCGCTGGGATTCTTAATGCTGGACCAAATGGTGGGAACGGTGCGCCAAACCTAGTTGCCGAGGCTCCGCTAGTGGAGGATACGGTAACCGATCTCTTCGGAGGAAGTCGTTGGGTTTCTCTTTCAAGTGGTAGCTGCGTGGTCTCGACCGCGGGTGCGGCAACCTACTCCTTCTCAAATGCCGGTGCTACCGATCTTGTGGCACTCGCGGCAGTGGAGTTCCTAGCATCTGTTACTCCCCCAGACACGACGCCACCGAGTCTCCTTGCTTCAGAGATCATTGATGACCAAGCAGGTTCCAATGTGGTAAACGGCACACTCGTGAACTATACTTTGAGTTTCACCGAAGATATCGATGAAACCACTCTTCAGGCGGGAGATTTCTCAAATGCTGGGAGCGCTCAGATAACTATCGATGGAATTATAGAAATTCTGCCCGGGATCTTTAGTGTCGATGTGACACCGATAAGTATCGGTAGCTTGCAGCTCGCCATTTCTGCTGGGGCAGAGGTGCTTGATCCAGCTGGTAATGCTCTCGATACGACGACGGCGATTGCCGATGACACGATTCTCATGGTTGAACCAGTGATGGTTCCTGTGCCGGAATTGGTAGGTTTAACACAGTCGGCTGCGGAGGCAGCGATCACTGGAGGAGGTCTCACAGTTGGAGTAGTTGCGACTTCTTACAGCAACGCCGTGCCAGCGGGAGATGTCATCAGTCAAGGCCTAGCGGCTGGTAGCAACGCGGTCGTTGGATCATCGGTCGATTTTGTCGTTTCCCTAGGTATTCAGATGGTTTCTGTGCCGAATCTAGTGGGACTTACCCAGTCAGCTGCTGAGGCCGCTATTACTGGACTTGGTCTTAGCATTGGAGCGGTCAATAACTCATACAGCGAGACGGTTCCTATGGGGAGTGTCATCAGTCAAGGAGTGGCGCCAGGTAGTAGCGTCGCAATTGGGGCACCCGTTGATCTGCTGGTGTCTTCAGGGCCAGCTCCGAACAATCCACCCGTCGTTGATGCAGGTTCAGATCAGACCTTTGCTTTGAGTGGTAACTCGTGGTCTCCGGAATCGCTTGTGCCGGCGTTGTGGCTAGATGCAAGCGATACGGAAAGCATCACGCTGGCAGCTGGTAAAGTTGCAGAGTGGGGTGATAAGAGTGGAAACAATCGCAATGCCACCCAGACCACGGCCACGAACCAGCCAACGCTCACCAGCGGTGGTTTGAATGGTATGGACGTTCTTACCTTTGATGGCTCTTCGGACTTCCTTAATGTTGACCTCGACTTCATGGCGGGGGTGGATCACTCAGTTTTTGTCGTGACGAAAACGACGGCTCATACAGATATCTACGGAGCTGCCAACGGTGGTTCCGGATCTAACAGTTTGCATGTCGGATATCGCAGTAGTTCGTCATATCGAATGAATTACTGGGCAAATGATTGGTATGGAACGGTTTCTTCGAATCATCAATCGGGTGCAACTAACCTTCTTAACTTCGTCTGGCAACCTGGAGTAAGTAAGGAGATATTTGCGAACGGTTTTTCTGAAGGAACGACTAGTAATGCTGGGTTGATTGCGACGATGTCAGGAGGTGGACGTATTAGTAATGTCGTCGGACACGGGTTTTATGGGGGCGACCTCGCTGAGTTTATTGTCTTTGATCGTGCACTAACTTTGGCCGAGCGCCAGTCCATGGAAGGTTTCTTGGCCCATAAATGGGGAACAGACAACTTGTTGGAAGCCGAGCATCCGCACAAGGCTCAAGGACCCGATGATATCTCCGTGACGGTCACTCTTGCTGGAACGGCATCCGATGCTGATGACGATGCTCTCACTCCGAGTTGGACGGTAGTCAGCGGGCCCGCAGCAGTTGAATTTAGCGATGCAAGTGCGGTCGGCACGGATGCCACTTTCACAGTAGCAGGCACCTATGTCCTGCGACTGACCACTGCTGATGGAACTGATACTGTCTTTGATGAAGTTACAATTACGGTGGATCCTGTTCCCGATACGACAGCTCCTTTACTAGCTGTAAGTGACATCGTTGATAACCGTGAAGGTAATCCAGTGACTCGTAATGAGGTCGTGGCGTATACTCTAAGTTTCAGTGAAGACATTGACGAAGCTACCTTCGAAGCTAGTGATCTTTCGAATGCTGGAACTTCGAATATCACTATTGAGAGTATCACCGAAACGGATGCAGGTGTGTTTGAAGTGAATGTTATTCCGACGGAGGCGGGTACGCTGCAATTGCAGGTGAGCGCTGGGGTAGTAATCAGCGATCTTGCAGGTAACCCGCTGGATACAGCGACAGCTATTGTGGACGAGTCGGTGATCACCGTGGATCCATTGATGCTGACGGTGCCAAACGTAATTGGCCTCACACAATCGGCCGCCGAGTCTTCAATCGCTTCGGTTGGTTTCTCGGTTGGAACGGTTGCGACGGAGTATAGTAATAGTGTCGCGAACGGAGATGTAATTAGCCAAGGTGTTGCTTCAGGAAGTCAACTTTCTGAAGGTTCAACGATTGATTTTACGATATCTCTTGGAGTTGAGATGGTAAACGTTCCCGACCTTGTTGGGCTTAGCCAATCAGTAGCTGGCTCCTCGATTACGGCAGCTCAATTGAGCGTTGGTTCAGTGACTAGTGAATTTAGCAACACGGTGCCGCTGGGAGATGTGATCAGCCAAGGCCTCAGCGCTGGTGCTAGTGTGCCGATCAACTCTGCGGTTGACCTCGTTGTCTCGCTTGGGATCGATTCCTCGCCGAAGCTGGTTCGGACGACTGTCAGCTCAGTAAGTAGTTCGGACTGGACCTCCGTTGATCTTGGTATGACCTACAATTCACCGATAATCATCGCGACGCCGATCTATCCGGATAACTCGCAGGTGCCAGTGGTGACCCGCATTACTAATGTGACCTCAACTGGATTTGATCTAAAAATTGATCGAACCGATGGTCAGACCGCTCCGGTTACTGTCGATGTTTCGATCATCGCTGTTGATGAAGGGATTTACACTCAAGCTGTCGATGGAGTGACTATGGAGGCAGTGAAATACACCTCGACCGTCACCGCTCGGAAAGGGAGTTGGGTTGCCGAATCGAGGAGTTTTCAAAACACCTATATTAGCCCTATTGTAGTCGGCCAAGTGATGAGTGCCAATGATCCGAAATGGTCGGTCTTCTGGAGTATGGGAAATGCCCGTGGAAATCCTGTGAATGCCACGAACTTGAATGTTGGGAAGCACATCGGAGAAGATTCGAATACGTCGCGGGCGGATGAAACAGTTGGCTACATTGTGATCGAATCAGGATCTGGTTCGATTAGTGGCGTTGACTACGAAGCAGGTATTGGTGGCGACAACGTGCGCGGAATCGACAATTCGACGAATCCTTATTCCTACTCTTTGAGCGGAAATCTAAGCAGTGCATCGGCCGCTGCGGTTTCGATCGGCGGTATGGATGGGGGGGACGGCGGTTGGGCAGTGCTGGGCGGAAGTTCAGCCATCTCCCCAACGAATATTCGAACTTGGGTTGACGAGGATGTGCTTAAGGATTCCGAGCGCAAACACACAACGGAACAAATTGGATATTTGATTTTTGAATAGACCTTTTGCTATAGAGTTTGAGTAATCGAAAAGCTCTCCAAAACTCAGTGAATGAAAGATGAATAGAAATTTTCTATGGCCGTGTGTATTCGGAGCCATTGGATTGGCAATTGGTTTTTTGCTGCCCGATCCCTGGAATACAGGTGGCCGGGATCTCGATGACTCTGGAATTTCAGTAGGAGAGAGTTCGGAGAAAGTGCGGCGTTTTTCTGGAACTTTGAGCGACTCACGTTCTGATCGAGCCATATTCCAGACAAAATCGGATCGACCGGATGCGGACTCGGAGACGGAAGACGAGATTCGTGATGTACAGGTTCCGTTGTCGTTCTTGGGTGAACTGAGTGCTGCGGCCGGAGTTCGAGGAATCGGAGGAAGTCTCTTCACGGACAATGGATTGGTTGAGCGTCTCCTGAAGGTGACAGATCTTGAAAAAGCACAGCTCCAAAAGAATTGGAAGGAGACGCACGAGGCGATTCGCGCAGTAGAAGTTTCGGAAATGAAATCAGAAGAAGCTCAAGATGGTACGGTGAAAATCGTGCTTCCCGCGGTTCCGGGTGGCAGGCCGGAGTTGGGTGATCGCTTTGCCAAGCAGGTTACAGAGTTGATGGGAGAGGGGCGCGGAGATGCGTTTTTGGCGATGAAGCAGATTGATCGGATCTTTGCGCCGACGGAGAGTGAGCGCACCTATCAGGTGGAGGCCGAGGCTACCGGCGATGGGAAGTGGAGATTCCACATGACGCTGGAAGACCCAAAGGGGCGGAAAGTTTGGGTGAGCGAAACGATTCCGGATGAGATCAGTCACCTAACGGACGCGGCGGGAATCCAGCGTAGTCTTGCTGATTGAATCGACTTAGATACAGATTCCAGCAGCGGCTAGCGAGGCATGGATTTTAAAATCAATCAGAAGCCCAGCTTGCTGTTTCTGGGAAAGAAAGCCTCTGAGTTCATCAATACGAATCTTATGAACGGTGATTTGTTCGGAGTCGTTGCCGCCACCTTCTGTTTTTTTTGTCAGCTTTGTGGCATAGAACAGGTGAGTGATTTCGGGAGTCATTCCTGCGGACGTGGGTGAAGATAGGCTGAGTTCGATTCTTCCAGCGTGATATCCGGTTTCTTCCATTAGCTCACGGGCAGCGGTTTGAGCGAGTGTTTCTCCTTTGAATTCCGGTTCGTCACCGACGAGTCCAGCAGGGATTTCGATAACATTTTTCCCGACAGGAACTCGGAATTGTTCCACCAAGATAATTTCCTGTTCATCCGTGATTGCGAGGATTCCGACACAGGCATCCGAATTGGGTCGGCGGGCATAATCCCAGTGCCCCTTTCGATAAAGGCCGAGCCATTGGCTTTCGTATAGAGTGATTTCCTTTGCCATGTGCTGAGCTTAAAAGGTCTTTATAGGTTGGGGGAATCTCAATCATTCAATGAAAACGGGGAAAGAAAAGGTGGCCAGATGCTGTAAAAGGGATTACCTAACCGTCCCGCGAGAAGAGCCGATGGATCGCCACGATTTCGAAATACCCGTTACGTTCAAACACCGCGTGATTTTCACGAGAGGTGCTTTTGAAGCTGGTAACACCGAACTTGCTGAAGTTCTCAGCGAAGGCGGTGGTAGGAGAGTTTTGGTGTTTTTAGAGCAATCCGTCGCTACCGCTTGGAGAGGTCTTTCAGATCAGATCAGTGCCTACTTCACAAACCTAGGATTTGACTACCGAGGGGTGAAGATTTTTCCGGGTGGAGAGGCTTGTAAGGCCGATCAGGGTTTGGTCGGAAATATTTGGAAATCGATCGATGATTGTCATGTCGACCGGCATTCCTACGTTCTGGCGATTGGCGGTGGGGCGTTTCTTGATGCGGTAGGCTTTGCTGCTTCGACGGCTCACCGTGGGGTTCGCTTGGTAAGATTCCCTACGACGACTCTTTCGCAAGATGACAGCGGAGTGGGGGTGAAGAGCGCGATCAATGGCTTCGGGAAGAAGAATTGGATTGGATCATTTTCGGTTCCTTTTGCAGTGATCAATGATTTTCGTTTCCTAGAATCTCAAGACGAAGAAGCGAGTATTGCCGGATTGATTGAGGCGGTGAAAGTCGCGTTAGTAAAGGATCAGAGCTTTTTCGAATGGATTGAAAAAAATGCCTTTCTTTTGGCTAGTCATGATCGTTCAGTTTTTGAGGAATGTGTGAAACGTTCTGCGTTGCTTCATGCTCGGCATATTGCGCTCGGAGGTGACCCTTTTGAAACAGGATCTAGCCGACCTTTGGATTTTGGCCATTGGGCAGCTCACAAGATGGAAGCTTTAACGGATTATCAGCTCTGCCATGCGGAGGCAGTGGTGGTTGGTTTGGCTCTTGATACGATCTATTCGCATAAAATCGGTTTGCTTGGAGAGAGTGAATCTCAGCGTATTCTGCAAGTTTTGAATACTCTTGGCCTACGAGCCTACCATCCAGCGCTGGATTGGACGGATCAGACAGGAAGGCGTCGAGTGCTCACCGGCTTGGATGAGTTTCGTGAACACTTGGGGGGAGAGCTAACGGTGCTTCTGCTAAGAGATATTGGGACCGGAACCGATGTTCACGAGTTCGATATGGAAATCCTCGGAGAGAGTATCGACGAACTCCGAGAAGCGTGGGAAGCGATGGCCAGCTAGTAGGCAGAGTTCGATTTCTAGACCGGTTCCCAAATGACCTTGCCGAAATCGAGTGGATTTTTTGGGGTTTGAAGAAATTGGCTACGTGATGTCAGGCAACGTTTCGGGCGGACGAAGCCATTTCGGCAATTCCATCCGCAAAACGGTCTAAATGTCGTTCAGGGTCTTACGACCTCTGGTTTTCGCGTCGGCATCATCGGGATCACGATTTGGCATGGCCAGTCCCTTGGTGATTTCCCTTTTTGCTTCATCATCTTTTCCCATCAGAGCGAGGGTACGACCGTATTCGATTTGGTGGATGAGGCGCTTCCGGTTGATGCTTCGGGCGCTTTTGAAATGCTCAAGGGCGGTTTCATAAGAGCCTTTGGGGATGCCGCCGTAGACGATTTTTGCGACCAAGCGTGTGCCGCCTCCAATTCCCGCCATTTCCTGATGCCAGCGGCCAAGCATGTGGTGGGCGTAGTCAGATTTCGGGTTCAGTCGCAAAGCTTTTTCCGCAGCAGTTTTCATTTCACGTGAAGCTTCGAGCTTGGCTTTGTTTCCCATAAATTCGGTGCTTTTGCCCAAAGAAAGGGCGACAGCCAAATGTGAGTCAGAATTGTTTGGAGCGACGGTAACAGCTTTGCGTGAGTATTGGAGTGATTTGTTCGCTGCATCTTTTTTGGCAGCACCCGAGAGTGATGGCATCAAGTCGCCGTATTGCTTAGCGATTTTCACGAGGATTTCAGCGTCCTTCGGGGCTTTAGCTTCGGCTTTCAAAAATGCATTGAGCGCCTCTCGAGTTTTACCTTTTGCCTCAAATGAGAGCCCTTTCTTTTCCCATTCGGAAGCGGATTGGGACATTCCGACTGAAACAGCAAAGATGCCGATCATGAGGTAAATCATCGTTTTCATGAAGGATGATAGCACGAAAATGATTTGATGCAATCGGTCTAAATACGTCGCATCGCGACGCCTCCTACGAGAAAGGTAAAGCCAGTAAATACGAACCAATGGCTGACGTCTTGGTATACATCCGTTTCAGGGAGGTCTTCACGGGCTGCTTCAGGATCGAAGCGAGGAGCTGCCTCAAGAGTTGGTTCAGGAATGCGGTCTAGGCGGTATTCTGCGGGATAGTCACGCTGCCAACCGAGGGTTTTCATCAAGGAGTGTTCGGTATCGCGGAGGCTGAGATTGACACGATCTCTACCGACGAGGTCGACGATGGTTTCATAGCGGCCGACTCCTGTTTGACGAACGGAAACGGGAACTTCAGCGCCCTCTGCATCGATCGCGCGTGCGTCCCACGTGACGTTGTTGACTGGATTGTCTAGCTCATCTCGTCGGTTGATAGCGACCTGCCATTTCTCGCGAGAGACTGAGCCAGTGGCTGAAAGTCCTGCCGACTGTTCTTTGCGGACGATACCTCGAAAGACTTGGGCCCAGAATGAGGGACCATTTCCCCAGCTCAACCATTCGCCGCCCCATTTTTCGGAAAGATCGGAGGTCCAACTGAGGCCAGTGCCCAGGCCGTATCGGCAAATGGCCAAGAGTGGATCACCGGTTTCTGCTGCGAGGAGTAGTTGTGCCGTTGGCTTCGGTTGTGTCATGACATAGCCGAGGACGAAAGGTAGATCGGATTTTTCGTAGCCGGCGAGGACGGGGTGATCATTGGTGACGACGGAGCCGAAGAGATCTTCCTTAATCGCAGATCGTGAGGCCTGCATGGTCTCTTTGGTGAAGATCTGTGGCATGTTGGTTGGGTCATTGGTCTCGTAGTAACGACCGCCCCCTTCCTGAGCGATGAGTTGCATCAAACCTTTAGCAGCACCGTCGCCGAGCGCTACGCTGGAAACGGTCATGCCTTGAGCGCGCATGTCACGGACGAGGCCAGGAAAATCGTTGTCTGGTGTTTGGCCATCGGAAAGCACGATCATATGTTTGACCTTTGCGACGGAGTTTTGAAGTAGTTCACGCCCTTTGGCCATTCCGGGATAGGCATCGGTTCCTCCGCTTGCTTCAAGAGAATCGATGGAGCCAAGAATTGTGCCTTTGTCAGACGCGCCCGTCATGGGAAGGATGACGCGGGTGCTGCTATCGAACCCAACGACGGCGATTTGATCTTGCGCTCCGAGTAGTTCGGCAGCGGCTTTGGCAGATGCGCGTGCCAACTGAATGGGTGGTCCAGACATGGAGCCGCTTTTATCGATCACTAAGACCATCGCTAAGCTCGGTTTTTGTTTCTCTTTTTCGTATCGTGAAGTGAGAGGTAGAGCTTCTTCGACGGGGGTCCGGAAGTATCCACCGAGGCCAAAAGAATTTTCCGAACCGAGCATGGCGAGGCCACCACCGAAGTCTGAGACATAGCGGCGGAGAAGTTCCATCTGGCGTGTTGTTAGTGATGTGGCTGGAACGTCAGCAAGGACGACGGCATCAAAGGCGAGCATTTCTGCCATGGCGTCGGGCAGGCCACGTTCGCCGCGGATCTCTAAATCGAGCCCTTGCTTTTTCATGGCGCGAGCGAGCGGGCGCATTTGCTTTTCGTCGCGGTGGAGAACGAGAATACGCGGTTCTCCTTTGACCGTGATGGTAGTCGACATTTGGTTATTCATGGGGAACCAGTCTTCCTCAGCGAGGAGTTCTGCCTCCCATCGGCTTTCCCCAGAAGCGGTCATCATGACATCGATATTCACGGTTGCGTCTTTGCCAGCCTCGAGCTCCACCGGTGTGGAAGCGACTGCGACTCCGCGTTGAAGGACACGAGCGGTGGCTTTCATGGTCTCGTTTGCGCGCAGAGTGAGCCGCATACGAACAATTTCACCGCGGTAGGCGACCGTTGTCATCGGTTCGAAACCGACGACAGCGGCTTCTGGGCGTTTTAATCCATCGATCGGTCGGAAGCGAACATCGATGCCTTCGTCGCGAAGTGTTCCCATGGCACGGGCGGTGCCGGGAGTGGTTGGAGAACCATCGGAGTAGACGACAAGGCGCCTTGCCATTTCCGCATCAAAAACCAATCGCGAGCCGAGGAGGGATTCAGGTAAGGCACTGGAATCCCGGAGGGCAGAATTGGCTGTGCCGTTTTCAGCTTCTTCGGCGATTTTTCGCAGGTCGGTGGGACTCGAAAATGCGAGGCCACTACCGTAGGCGAGGATCGTGGAGCGGTCGGATGGACGTAGCTTTGAAGTGGCCTCTTCGATGTCAGTAGCGGCGAGGCGGATCGATCCTGGATCGACAGATTCCGAAATATCAACGAGGTGAACGATGTGTAGGTTGTCGCTACCTGCGAGCCAGTAAGGACGGCACAGGGCGAGAATGAGGCAGATGCAGCCAACGATTCGGAGGCCGTGCGCGAGCCATTTTTTCGCTGGGGAACGGTCTACAAGAGATTTTCTCCAGGCGTAGAGGCTGGCAAAAGCACAGGCGGCTAGAAGCCAGAGTGGGAGTAGGGTTGAAAGTTGCATATTATCCTACTTTGCGGCGTTGGTAGAGAAGTTCTTCGGCAAGGATGACAAGAGAGGCAGCCAGGAGAAACCATGCAGCGAGGGGCCAACCGGAGGCGGGTTGAAAGGTTGGGGCTGAAGCATTCTCTTTAGGAGGTCCAGATTCACCGGGTGAGAGGAGTGAGCCGCCGAGGTGCCATGTGGTGTTGTTCCGCGTGAGGGAGTAGTTCCCAATCGTTTGGATTCGCGTTGGGGTTTTGAATGCGAGTTCCGTTGTGGTTCCGTTTTTAAGGATGGAAGAATTGCCGGAGGATTCGGTGCCAGGGATTTCCACTTCCGTGCCAGTGGCAACTGAAGAAGGAAACGAGTTATCGCGACCTGTTAGAAGGACCGCAGCGTCATGGACAAAAACGGGGAACCAAGGCGAGATGAAAAAATCGTTTTGTGAGGGGTCGAAGTTAAAAACGACGGCAGACTTTTCTGATTTTGAGAGAGTGTAGAGTAGGGGTGTTCCATTCGTATGAGTCAGGACGACAACGGCTCCCTCAGGGGCTTCGAGTTCGCGTGCGCCATCGAAGGTGAGAAGCGTGGGATCAACACGAGCGAGGAGGGGATGATCGGGTGATAGGATTTCCGGAGGGCCAGGTGGAAGCTCACTGCCGAGGTTTTCCCAGAAAGAGGACTCACCGGCTGGCGCGAAAATCACGGCAGTTTCAGTATCGGGTGGATTGCCTTGAGATAGGGAGAGCCGGGCGAAATCCTCGATGGGTTCGAAAAGAGAATCGGCGCGTGAGAAGGCGGATATGACCTGATTGAAGAAGAATGGATTTTCCGCCTTCACTTGGACTGGGATGGCTTGCGGTGAGTTAAGACCGATTGGAGCTGTATTGTCGGCAGCGAGTGAGTCTTCGGTGTTCGCGCGCAGCAGCCATGCGCCGGGATCGATGGAGTCTAGGGCGATGGATTCGCTCGCTTGATCGTTCGCGGGGACTTTAATGGTGAAAAGTCGAGCGAGGGTTTGATCTGAATTGGCTGAAATGACTTCCATTTCGATCTCACGATCTTCAGGGAAGGTGGAGCTCAGGGTGGTGAAAAGAGTGGCTTTTCCGGGAGCGTCCCAGCGAAGATCCGCAGCCGTGATGCCGATGTTTCCCAAATCGTCTCCGACGTTGACGATTTCGATTCCGTCTGGGACGAGCATTTCTGGTGATTGACTGTCGGTTAGGAAAAGAATGCGGGTCCGTGTTGAGGCGTCGGCATCTTTGTTGGTGAGTAGCGCGAGCTCGCCAAGTGAGTTTGGGTTAAGGGCAAGCTCTGACTCGGTGATGGAATCGAGTGCTTCGGTGAGACGGCGAGAACGAGTGGTTAGGTTCGCATGGTATTCGAGTTTATCGGCAACCGAGGCGATGGCAGCTCGTTGGGAGCCGCTCAATGCAGTGATCCATGATTCGGCTCTTTCTTTTGCTAGATCGAGGCGGGTTTCTCCATCTTGCGTGGCTTGCATGGAGGCGGAGCGATCGATGATGATTAGAAGATCAGGTGTTTCGCCGCTGTCAAAGCGAGGGCGGGTTAGGGCAAAAACGGCAGCGAGGAATGCCAGAGCTAGCAGAAGCAGTGAAAGAAGATTGCGGAGTTTCTGGAAGAGGGAGCTGGCGGCCTTCTGTTGAAATACGCGCTGCCACAGGAAGAAGGTATTAACTGGCTGCCTGCGTGGGCGGGTGCGTATGAAATAGACGGCTGCGAGAGGGATGAGGGACAGCGCTGCCCAAAAGAATGCCGGAAATCCGAAGGTCATGCGACGAGTCCTCCTTTTCGTAGCATCGATTGAATCACGACCTCGAAGGGGACATCAGAAGTGGTGCTAGCGAGTCCGATTCCACGGCGTGAGCACTCGGTGCGAAGTTCTTCGTTCCAGGTGGCGATGGATTCGCGGTAGGCTTTTGCTTCTTTCTCGGAAATGGTCACGCGTCGGGTGGCGGAGGTCTCTACGCATTCGATTTCAAGATCACCTAGCCACTTGCACTCGAGGTCGGCGGGGTCGTGCGTCTGAAGGGCGAAGACATCGTGGCCCGACCACTGGAGGAATTTCATGCCCTCTGAATAGCCAGCGGGGAAGAGGAAATCGGAAATAACAAGCACCACACCTTTTTTGCGATGTCTTGCCTGAAAGGTGCGGGCGCATGTGCTGAAATCCGTGTCGGTGCCGAAGGTGTCGGCATTTTCTAAATCGCGAAGGAATGAGAAGACTTGGCTTCGGCTCCGGGCGGACTCGACGATGGTTGAGAGTTTGTTTGCCATGCCATGAACGACGACACGGTCCATGCCATTGAGGGCGATGTATCCGAGTGCGGCGGCGAGGCGGCGAGCGTAGCCGAATTTTGAAGCCATTGAGCGGCTACAATCAAACAGGATGTAGACCGTGGTATCTTCTTCGACTTCGAAGAGTTTCACTAACAACTCTTCGGTGCGTGCGTAGATTTTCCAATCGATCGCGCGGTAGTCATCGCCGGGATTGTATTGGGCGTAGTCAGCAAAGGTGATGCCCGTGCCACGACGTTGAGTTCTGCGGTCCGCTTGCAATGATCCGCGTAAGACGCGTCGCGCGAGAAGGTTCAGGGCCTCCAGTTGTGAAATGAAGGAGGGATCGGTGAGGGATTCTGACATCGATTCAGAGCGTCAATGTAGGAAGTCGGCAGGAATGCGGAAAGAGGCCTACTTGGCGGCGTTGATCGCGTCAGTGACGAGTGAGTCTGGCTTGATGCCTTCAGCTTCACCTTCGAAAGAAAGAATGAGGCGATGGCGAAGGGCGGGGAGTGCGACGGAATCGATGTCCTCGCGGGCGACGTGGTAGCGCCCGTCGAGAAGTGCGCGAGCGCGAGCGGCAGCGAGCATGGCTTGGCCGGCACGAGGTGATGCGCCATGGCGAACGAAATTGTTGATCGATTTCGCGGAATCATCACCGGGGTGGGTCCCGCGAACGATTTTCACGAGGTAATCTTGGACTTCCGGAGCGCAGGGAACATCTCGGAGGGTTTCACCCATTTTGACGATATCTTGGCCGTGTGCGACTGCTTCGACGTGAGGGCGAGAATTGCCACCGGTGCGGTCAAGGATCTGGCTGAACTCGTCATGGGAAGGCAGGCCGACTTGAAGCTTGAAGAAAAAGCGGTCGAGCTGTGCTTCCGGGAGAGGGTAGGTACCGTCGTTTTCGATGGGGTTCTGGGTGGCCATGACGAAAAACGGTAGGTCGAGTGCGTGAGTTTGGTTGGCGACGGTCACGCGTTTTTCTTGCATCGTTTCAAGCAGAGCGGATTGGGTTTTTGGGGTCGCACGGTTGATCTCATCGGCTAGAAGCATGTTACAAAAGACAGGGCCTTGCTGAAAAACGAGCTCTCGTTTGCCATCGCGGTCCATGAGAATCTGAGTGCCGACAACGTCACTAGGCAGGAGGTCAGGGGTGAACTGGATGCGTTTGAAATCCACATCGATCGCTTGTGCGATGGTGTTGATCAGAGAAGTTTTTCCTAAACCGGGAACACCTTCGAGGAGTACGTGGCCGCCGCAGCAGATGGCGATTAGGACATCGTCGATGATCTCTTGTTGGCCGACGATAAACGTCGAAACCGATGAACGGATTTTCTCAAAGGTTTCGGTGAAATGAGTGAGAGCGGGATCGGTTGCGGTGGTGGTCATAAAATGAAATGTTTGGGCGAATGATGGGAAGAGATTGGATCAATCGGTTGTGGCTGACTGAAGGTTTTCAAAATAATTACGGACGCCGAGTTTAAGGGATTCTGGAACGTCGTCGCGCTGGACGAAAGATTCCATCTGACGGGCGAAGTCGCGCTCTTTCGCGGTGCCTCTGCGGGTGGAAACTCCGGTTCCCGAGTCAGAGTCTTCAACCGCGCTAATCGAGGGGCCTTCTCCGTGCTGACCTTTGAGTTCGGCGAGAGCACCATTTTTCTGGGAGTCATCGCGTTCTTTTCGCTCCGACCATGAAGAGCCCGTTCCCGGCTTCTTGCCGCCTGCGCCTGCAAGGCCGAGTTGTTGGGACTGTCCTTGGGAAAAGGCTTGGGCTTGTGCGAGGGCGGCGCGGAGGGCGTCGAGTTTTCCTTTTGCCATACGCTTGCCGTTCATTTTGCGGAGTTTCTTGCCAAGAGCGCCTTTGGCTCCGGCCATTTTCTCACCGGCTTCATCGTCCCATTCGGCATCGGGATCAAATTCCATTTCCTCTAGATTTTTTTCCATTTCTTCGGCGGCTTCGTCGAGCTCTGCGAGCATGTCTTCGAGGGCTTTGCCTTCGCCAGCTCCCTCACCACCGGCGCCTGCTGCGGCTCCTTGTGCTTTTGCACCAGCTCCTGCACCTTGTGCTTGGCGGGCGGCTTGGCGTTGTTTTCCGGCTGCAGCGAGGCGTTTGCTGGCAGCACGCATTTTGGCTAGGTCCTTTTTCGCTTCATCCAAGGCTTTCTTCTTCTGAGCTGGATTTTTCTTTATGTCCTTTGGATCGAATTTTTTCGCAGCGAGTTTTTCCAACATCTCGGCAGCTTCTTTGAGCTTTTTCTCATCAAGTTTTTTGCCAAGTTTTCGAGCTTCTGTATCCTCAGATTTTTTGAGCTCTTTGGCGGCAAGCTTGAGGGTCTCTTCGTCACGCTTCTGATCGAGACCGCGGGAGGCTTCACGGACTTTTCGTTCGATACGAGCAAACTGCCGGGCAGCTTCAGCACGATCTCCGGTCTCATCAATTTTTTCGACCATCTTGCGGAACTCGTCCATATCGAGGCCTTCCTTTTCTCCTTGGGCGACGATTTCTTTGTCCAGTTCTTCGATGAGTTTTTGGAGTTGTTCTTTTGATTCGGCGACACGCTCCCGAGTTTCTTCGGCGAGTTCTTCTGCGGCACGAACTGAATCGGAAGGTGGAAGAAGGCAAAGAATCGCTGCTGCGACGGCCGTTAGGGCAGCGGCGGATGCGAGTTTGGTAGGGAAGGGGCGATTGATGGTATTGGGGTCGCAGTTAGAGAGACGGGGAGAAAGCCAGTTCCACTGAAGGTCAGCGGCGGCCGCTTCGGAGGATGTTTCCGAAAGGTGGCGGGCTGTGGTGATGCCGTCCTTAAGCTCGAAGTGGCGGTCTGCTTCGAGAACCGCGGCTGACATATCCATCTTTTTAGAAAGGAAGTAGGCGGTGGCGCTTGCGATGCCAATGATCAAGAGGGTGAAAGGAATTAACCATGGAACGGAATACCCACGGGTGACCCAGATCAGGGATGTGAGAATCGCGATGGATGAGATCGCCAGCAAGGTAACGATTGTGATGCGGCGAATGAGAAAAGTGTTGTGCCGCTTCGCGACTTGAAGGGCGAGCGTTTCGATTTCTGGATGTTTGTTCATCGTGTTTTATTCTTCTGCTTTTCCGCGAGGAATAGCCCGGCGGGCGGATTCATAACTGGTCTTTAATAGCTGTGGCACATTTTCTTCTGAAATGGAATCGAACAGCTTCGTCATTTCTTCAGCGCCATCCTCACTTGTTGAGAGCATTTCGACCAGTCTGCATTTTGCAGCAATGTTGAGGGTTCTCCATACGTCGTTTTCGGGAATTGCTTTGAGGGAGTTTCTGAGAGACTCGATCGCTTGTTGGGGCTCATTTTCTTTATCGGCGAGGATCGCCTTGTGAAAATGTAGCAACGCTAGTCCACCGGAGTTGATATCTTTTGGTGGGGTGTTTGCGAGTTTTTGAATTTGGTCGTTGAATCCGTAGAGATTCAGGCCACGGACATACAGCGGATCACTGAGTAGGAGTTCGGCGACGGAGTCTTTCCTGAGGATTGCGTGGGTGAAGGCCTCCTTGTATTTTTCCATGTAAGTAATGTTATCTTCTGATTCAAGGAAGCGTTGGACATTCAAAATAAAAGAGAGTGGGGAATCGTTGCCAATGAAGTTTCGGACGAAGCGTTGATCCTTGAGCTTCTCTTGGGAGATCGCAGCTTTGAATATTTCGGGTTTACCTTCCCAGTAAGCGACCAACTCAAGGGCTGAGAAAAACGGATAGATTTGAGATCGATTGAAGTTCGGCATGTTCGCAAGGGCGACTGCCATTTCGGCAAGCGGATCGACGATCGAAGCAAATGATTCGGTCTTTTGCACCGAAACGAGCCAAAAGAGCGTGGGTGCGAGGTGGGTCTCAATCTGTGGGAGGAGAGTGGAGAGAACGGAAGAGCTTCGATCCTCTGGCTGGGTCGCTAGTTCTTCGATTGCTTGGCAAAGGGCGATGAGCGGGGCTGGATCGTTTGCTCGAAGTTGAATGAATGCCGATTTACAAAGCAATTTCCAGCGTAGTCTATTATTTTTTGATTCCAATTGAGATGGACTGGAATCGTGCATTTTACGGATGATTTCTGAGGCTTCGAGGGACTTTGTGAACTCGATGACTTGTGAGTCGAGTTGACGGAGTTTTGGGTCTCGGTCTGTGGCAAGTGCTCCCAAGGCCTCAAGTTGTCCCTGAGCGGTCTCGGGAGGGTGTTTGATGTAACGCTCTACAAGTACGGACCTGCGATCAGCAGTGGATAAGGAGGTTGGAGTTCTTCCTTTGGCATCGCGGATTTGAAGAAGTTCACATTCAAAGCGAAGGAGGCGGTCGGCGTTGGTTACCGTTTCTCGGAAAGAGATGAGCTTTTTCTCCAGTTCCTCAGTATATCTTAATGAGTTGTTAGACTGGTAAGTTTGGTTTTCATCGGCAAGCAGGGATGCGGCGAAGTTGAAGGAATCAAGTGAGATGAGTTTCACAATTGAAGCAATATGCCCCGAGCGGATATTGCGGAATTCTGGGAAAAGGCGGGTTGCTGTTTTTTCGTCACCTACGATGATTGCCGTAAGAAAAAGGCTTTCGACATAATTTGTTTGAATGGCGAAGTGGCCACCGTTTTTCGGAGCGTTTGCATTTTCCCAGAAGGAGTCATGAATGAGTCGCAGGTGTGGGAGCGTTTTTTCATCGGTATTGATCGTTTGTATTGCACTGAGAATGCCTATGAAGATCGCATCCACCACGCTTCGGTCTTTTTCTGAAATTCTTGCATAGGTCTTTGCGACCGCTTCTGCGATTCTTGGGTCGGTTAGGATTTGAGGATTTCTGTAAGAGGCTGTAAGTGCGATTTGGTCGCGGGCATCTTGTGAAAATTTCGAATCGCGGAGAACTGAAACGAACGAATTGGCGATTTCTGTTCTCTGCTCTTCATCAATGTTTTGCCATGAACGGATTCCGATACAGATGAGGATGTATTTGCGTAGCGTCTTATCGGTGTGTTTCACCGTATCAAGGGGCTTGTAAGAACCTGGAATTTTCTGTTGGTCCAGCTCTGAGCAGATGGCTGCTGCAATGGCGGTTTGACGGAATTTCTCGGGTAGATTGATTGCAGCCTTCCACGGGTGAAGCCAGGCAGGTTCCGAGGTGTTCGTCTGTGCCGTGTCGTGTTTTGCGAGGCTGGACGCGACGGAGGTCAAATAGGGTTTATTACCAGATCCGGTGGAAATGCCAAATCGATCACCAATCGGGCTGTTTCGGATGGCGGTGTAAAAGCGGATTGGCGCAGTTGGATCTGAAGACTGTGCTGATGAGATGGTTTGGAGAATTTGTTCCAGAGTCTGCTCCCTACTATTGATGCGACTAGAGTTCCTCGCTGGCGGGTTTTTCACCGAGTAATCGTCTATTTTGAGAAAGAGCTCAGCAGCCCGGTCCGGATCTATGCTAGCAAGTCTGGTGAGATGTCCTCTGGTACTGGCGTGTAGGTCTCGGCCTGAGTGGATGTACTGCGCGGTGAGTTGTTGATCTATATTGGCGACGTAGGTTTCGATTTTCTGTTTTTGCGCTGCTTCGTTTTTTTCGCGAAGATAGGGAGGTAGGCTGGCAATCGCGTGGTAGGGAAGGTCGAGTGCGATGAGGTGGAAATCATCAAGTCGTTCCGGAGAGAATTTTTTCAGGGATGGTTTTGCCAACTCGAAGGCTTCGATGAGTAGTTCGTCTCGTTTCTTGCTAGAAGCGAGGGATGCAGCAGTGACTAATGCGCCGAAGGTTTTGGGTTTGCGTTCTTCGAGCAAGGGAATGATTTTGCTTACATTGGCGTGCCTACTGATGTGGGTTCCGATTGATCTATCGAGAACGATTCGTGTTGGGGTGGTTTCTGTGACACCCGATACGTTGGTGTTTTGGATTGTGTAAGTTGCGATAGGTTCCCAAGTTTTTAGATCATTCAATAGACCCATTTTTTCGAAGATCTCAATAGCTGCTTCGGGAGTCTTGATGTTGCTAGCTCGAACCGAGCTGCGGGTGTTTATGAGGCTTCCGATAGGGGTGTCCGGTGAATCAAAAGCTCGAATGATGTGACTTATCGTTACGGGATCCGCCGAAAAGTTGTTGAAAATTTCGTGCGCGAAATGGGTCGGGCGAGAGTTGCTCTCTGATTTGGTAAAACATAGTTTAGCTAGGATCTTGCAGACTTGTTCAGTTTCGGCTTGGTCGAGTGCTTCGCAGAATTTGAGGGAGGCTTGTAAGAACTGAAGGTGAATCAAGGGATTTGGTTTTTCCTCTTCGGAAATCGCTTTCATTCGAGCGATGAAAAATTTTTGGGCCTCTTTGTCATAGATTGCCTTTTTTAATGCAGCATCACGTAGGATCTTGATATTTGGGTTTCTTGATCTTTGTTGAGTTCTGGGATTCCAGAGTGAAGCTAGAACCTCGGGATTTAACCCTTTTACGAAGAATTCGAGTAGTTTGTGAGTTTCGGGGCATTGTTTTTCAATGGAAGCGAGGAAGTCTGCTGGGATGATCTTTTCGGGTTGTTTCGAATCGTTTAGACGTGAGGCCAGCCAAGTTGCGGAGGATCGGTTTTCCGGTATGCTGGAGCGGATAGCGAAGTAGTTGAAGTCGAGCTGTGAAGTCTGGAGTAGAGCCTGACGGGCCCAAGCATCCATATCTTCGTCGCTTCTCTTCCAGGTTGCATGATTGATTAGGCGGAAGCCATTCTCGGCAAGAAGTGGGTGGCGGAGCATCGCGAGGGCCATACGGTTTGCAATTCTCGCGTGGGCCTCTGCATTCTTTTTAGGCTTGGTGTCTTTGCTTGGAGTGCTGAACAGATTTGGGCGATCAGATAACCAGTTTCCCGAGAAAAAAGAGTGGCAGGGAGAAGTTGTCCAATTGAGTGTTTGCTGTGGATTTTCGTTAGGGGGAACGGTTTCAAGGAACCGAGTGATGAGTTCGAAAAAGAAGAGAATATCTTGGTCGCTTGTTGGTTGTCTTCGGTTATTGGAAAGCTTCTGAACTTGCAGTTGCGCAACTCTAGCGAAGCTTGGCTCGCCAGAGAATTTGATGAGCAACTTGCTAGCTTCATCGACTCTTTCTTTGGGTAGTGAGAACGCTAATTTGAGGTTCACTTCGGGATCAAAGGGGCGATCAGAGGCCAACTTTTCTAGGTGGACTAGAGCTTCTTCATCTTTTCCTAAAAGGAAGCAAATCTGAATGAACTCCATGTGTTTGGTTTTGCTCGAACTTTCCCCGGGGTCGGCCATGGAAATGAGTTCTGTGCGAATCTCATCGTTGATGGATTTGGATAATTGCCTGAAGGAATGGGATGGGTCGCTTTGGTTGGCGTGACTTTTTCTTACGATGAGTAGGAGTTCTCTTGCGGCAGCAGTGTGTTTCTCATCGCGAGCAAAGCGTTTGAATCGATCGAGTGGATTGGATGGGCGGGAACGTAATCTTGAAGGGCGGGAGGGGGTGATGACCGCTGGGCGAGGTTGGAAAGTACTCGGGATGTATCTGCCAGTCGTTGCACGGGAGGAGATATTTGATGCTTTCGTGGTTTCGACTAGATCATCGAAGCCGAGTTTCTCAGCAATTTTTGAAAGTTGGCTGAGGCGTGTGTTCGTCTGGACTTGGTATGAATGAGTTCCCCAAGGCGATTGCTGGTAAGGGTTCTGGATATTTTTGCTCATTGCTTTCATGGAGACGAGGACGGAGCGGAGTTCGGTTTCGAATTCTGTGCGCTTGGCTGGTTCCATTTTCAGAGCGGTGGCAATGATTGCAGACTGTGCCCAAGGTTTAACGCGTGGATTTTTTTCGTCCTCTTCGGTTAGTGCATTGAAAAGGCGAATTGCCTTGGTGAAATTTTCGTTCCCCAGAGCGGCATAGGCTCTGAGTAGCTTGAAGTCCGTTTCTTCAATTTCTGGAGGTGAAACGGCAAGGTGTTTTTCGATTAGCTCCTTTTTACCCGTGCCAAGAGCTACGTATGCGCGGAATACGGGTGAGTCGAAGCGATCCAGATCATCAATTAGCTCTGTGGAGGCGATGGTGTTTGAATTGGGGACTACCACATGCGGAGTGATGTGGAGGTAGTTGGCAGGTATGGAGACAAGTGGGATCGTTGATAGACTGGGTGGATTCAGATTGAAGCCCTGATAGCTCCCGTGGTAGGCAAAGCCGATTGAAGAATGTCTCGTCGCCGATTGTTCCGAGCTTTCCTGTTTGCGAAGAGTCCGGTATTGAGAAATACCCTCGTTGACCGCCGTGATCCACTGCTGGCGTGTGCCGGCGATAGCGATGATGCCTAGCCTGAAATTGTCGTAAGGGTTCTTTTTGGTTTCTTCGAAGTCAATATAGCGCAGGAGAACTTCTTTAATTTTGGCTTCCTGAGATTCCGCGAATTTTTCCTTTTGGTAAGAAAGGAATAGAAGAAGTTGAGAGCAGATGTTCCTAGCTTTTTGAGGTTCCTTGGTGAGGACCTCATTTGCAGCAGTGATTAGGACTTGCCAGTTTTCTTCCGTCTTCGGTTCGGACTGAGTGAGTATGGTCGCGATGGCGAACCGATTGCTTGGATTGATTTTCGGATCACGAACGAGGCGTTTGATGAGAGTGAGGGTTTCCGAGTTTGGGGTTTTAAGAAGGCCATACTGGAGGATGAAGTCGAGAATCCCAGGTTGGTTCGGATGCTTTCGAAAGAGGGCGAGGCGACTTTCGTTGTCCGATTGGAGGATCTGGTAGGCGTCTGCGAGGAAATGAATATTTTCGATTTCAGTAGATTTGATTTTTTCTGAGACATCTGCATTCGAGAGATTCGCGAGGGCGGCGAGTTTGACTTGAGTCGTGATCTTCAGTTGTCGGAGAGTTGAGGGAAGCTGGCTGGAGTTGCCTGTTATTGTCTGCAATCGAGAGGTTTTTTCGAGAATGATTGCGTTGATCAAATCGGTTAGAGTGATTTGAGCTGTGCTGCCATTTTGATTTTGAAATTGCCTCAGTTGATGGCCCATCGGTAGGTATAAACCCCTCGAGTAGTGATGAGAGAGATGGGCACCGCTACCGTTTTTTTGAAGTCCAGGAATTTCGTTTTCGGCATCTAGGAGGGAGATGTAAAGCGTAGCTGCTTCCGCTTCGAGACCATCGGTTTCGAGGATTGATGCGAGGAGAAAGCGTGTGCGCCAATCGCCGCCATCGGGGAGGGCTTCGCGGAGGTATTGAATGGCTTCGTGGACCATTCCGCCGCGAACTAGAGAAATGGCTAAGTTCTCGACGGAGCGTGGATCTGATGCTTTTTCTCCAGCTAGGGAGCGGAGGATACGCATTCCTTTCATGATATCGCCATTGGAAATATGGGCTTGAGCGAGGGAGGAGCGCAACCGTCCGTCGGGATCGTTGGAAAGGCCTGCCGAAAGGACGTTGATACGTTCGGCCAAGTTGCCGGCCTGGGCCTCGGCTTCTGCAAGTTGAAGGCGAATACCGATGTCGGTGGGTTTGATTCGGACGGCGCGGATGAGGTATTCGCGGATGGACTTTCGATTGTTTTCGGCTCGGGCTATTTCTGTAAGGGCAAGAATTGGACCGATAGAACGGTTATTGGAGCGCGCGCGTTCTTCGAATTTTTCTCTGAGTTCTGATGTGGTGCCAGTTTGGCGGGCGAGTTGTGCGAGGCGTGAAGCCCAGTTGGATTGGGCAGTGGTATCGGGAGCTTTGTCGTATAGGCGCCAGAGGATGCGCTCGGATTCGGAGGGTTGTCCGCTGGATTGATAGAGTTGAGAGAGGGTGCTGGAAATTTCTTGATCATCACTGAAGCGCGTTAGAGCGCCTCGGGTGTTTTCGATGGCTTCTTGGACTCTGCCAGTCTGGGATAAAAGGCGGGTGGTCACCGTCCATGGAGTCTTTGCGGTTGGTGCGGCAACTTTCCATTTTTCTAGGGTGGCGAGTGCCTCATTGAGGAGGTTGGCGCGGATTTGTAGTTCGGAGAGTTCTTTGAAGTATGAGGCACGATTTCCTGCACCGGTTTTCTCGATGAGTTTGAATGCAGCGATTGCGGCTAAGAAGTCACCACGTTGGGAAAGCAAGGATGCATGAAAGCGTAGGAGGGTGGATTCGGTTGTGTCCGCGAATAGGGCGTCTACCTCTGCCGACTTCGATTGTTTCTCAAGAAGTGAGGCGAGCAGACAAGTTTCAGGTTCTTTTCTACTGGGTTTTGCTTTGAGGGATGTGATGACTTCGTCGCTTTTTTTGGCTGCTGTGATGACGTTGGTAGCCAGACGTGTGGAATCGATGATTTCCTGTGGGAGTTTGGAGAGGGAAACCAATCTGATGCTTGGTTCGATGGCCTCTTCTGTTCTCTTTGCAGCGATAGAGGCTTTTGCAAATGCGGTGAGGTATGAGGGCTTTTTATCGAATTCGGTGAGGCGTGATGCGAGGACTTCGAAGGCTGCTTCTGGTTTGCCAAGTGAAACGATTGAGGATGCGGCACGGAGGATGGTTTCAACTTCAGAGGACTTCGCGATATCTTTGAGGATGGTTAGAGCTTCTTCCTTTCTGTCGGTGCGAGCATACTCTGCAGCAAGAGTCTCAGCGGGAGCGGAGGTGGCGTCTTGTTCTGAAGAGAGTTCTTTTAGGAGTTTTTCACCCTCTTTTTCAAAATCGTAGCTGAGCATGAGGCTGGCGATGCGGATTCCCGATGGTTCGCCGGGGGGAAGAACTGAAAGTGCTTTTTCGAGCGAGGCGAGGATCTGAGCAGGAGGTACTTGATCGTCATTGTCTGGATTGATCTCTGCCTCACGTTTGGCGAGATCTGCTTTGCGGAGATGGAGTTCGGGATCATTGGGTGATAGGGAAATCATCTTTTCCAATTCGGCGGTAGCGTCTGCAAATCGCTCGCTATCGATGAGTAGGCGGATGAATTCTTCGCGGAGTTTTGCGTTTCCGGGAGAGCGTCGGAGGACTTCTCGGAAGCGTCCGATCGCAGAGTCGATTTCACCAGAAGTGGCTTCGAGTTTTGCGAGTTCGCGGTGGATGAGAAGTCGCCGAGGGTTCGCGGTAGCGAGTTCTTCGAATTTTGAAGTGAGGGCATCGATGCGATCTCGGCGTCGATATGACTTTGCAATTTGAGAGATGATTTCGCTCTCTAGCCATGAACCCTCTCCAGTTTCTGAGAGTGTGGTTGCCCAGAGATCGACGGCCTTATCAGTCTCTCCGGAATCGGAAAGGAGTTCTCCGAGTCTGATTTTACGTTGGGCTTTCTTAAACGGGTCAACGGTGGTGATGATCAGTTTCTCCGAGAATTTGATCGCTTGTGGTAGTTGTTCTGAAGCGGCCGATAGTTCGACAAGGTCTTCAAGCAGTTCCTCGTTACCCGGATGTTTTTTGAGAAGTTTTTCCCATGCTTCGAAGGCTAGGTTTGGTTTGCCTTCGCGAAGGTGAGATTTTCCGACTAGTTTTGCGGCTTCGATGGAAGGGGTGTCGTCGTTTTCTTCGGCAACGGATTCGAGGTCTTTGCGCGCGGAATTGAAATCCAAACGTCGTAAGAGAATTTTCCCTCGCTCAAGGAGAAGTTGGGAGTCGGAGGGTTGCCTTTCGATCGCCCTGTTGAGCGTATTGAGTGCCTGTTCTTCATTTCCACGGCGTAGAAAATGAAGGGCTAGAAGGGTGAGATCTTCGCCATCGCCAGACTTGGCTTTTGAGGTAAGAAACTCCGTCAATGAATCGATGGATCGTTCGTCAAGCCACTTGTCATGGAAGCGAGAGAAGAGCGTAGTATTGCGGGGATTCTTTCGCAGTGCGGCGTGGTATTTCAGCGCGTTTGCGGGAGGTGCAGCGGGATTGGCCTCTTCGACAAGCGGAGTGTTTTGCTCCTCAGGTTCATTTGGTTGCTGGGCATGCGCGAGCAGGCCTAGAAGCGGTGAGAGGTGGAGGGCAGTTTTTAGTAATTTCACGGATTATCTTTTCAACTTTTGACCTAGTTCTTTGTAACGCTTTTTCTGATTTTCGTTGAAATCCTCGGTGATGAATTCGGAATAGACCTCATTGGCTAGATCGATTTTTTTTGCCGCAATGAGTTTCTCCACAATAGGGAGACGCATTCTGAAGCGAACGTCTTTCCATTTACCTTGATCGGGGCAAGCGGCGACTGCTGCGCGGGCACTGGCGATTCCTGCATCGAATTGTTTGTTTTCCAGTTCATGCTTTGAACGGAAACTGAGAAGCTGAGGGAGGACAGAAGGGGCTGTATTTTCTGGTGGGTTTTTGGAGATGGCCAGGAGTTCTGAACGTAGTTTTGCATCCTTCGCGGTGAGGGTGATCCATCTCTGTATGTGCCCAAAGTATGGGTCCATTTCTTTTCGAGTGAAGACGGTGATGAGGAAGTCATTGAGTGATTCGGCGAAAATCTCACGTTTCCACATCCGATGTTTGCTGCCGATTTTAGTGAGTTGGAGGATGCTCCAACGTTCCTTGAAGTAGGCGAGGCTCTTGGCGTTGCGTTTGATTTTTTTACGAAGCTCTTCGAACTGGTTTCCATCGCTGTTCCAATAGGCGAAAAATTCGGCGATGGCCAAGGGCATGCATTGGTTCCATGTATCGAACTCCTCGCGCTTATCTGCGACGATTGCGAGAGTCGCGAAGGGTTCGAAAGCATCCTTGAAGCCTTCGGTCTTATTAAGATGTATCGCTTCGCAAATCCACAGTGGGGCAGAAATGTTCACGCGTGCGAGGAAGGATTCGACGGCATCCCGAGTTCCGTTCTGATGGTATTCCCGCTTTAACGATTGTTGGCCGGCGATTTTTGCCAACTTCTTGAGGCCGGAAACGTCACCGTCGAGGAAGCGTAGAAAGGCCGCTTGTCGAATGATCACGCACTCAGCAGGCGCAAGGTAGTAGCGAGGTGTTGGATCTGTTCCATTATGAGTTCCTTTGTGCCAATCCTGAAGGGCTCGATCTAGATCTAGTTCTTCACTGAGGGCGATGACTTCATCGCGAAGTAAGATGGCTGCCTTGTGAGAGTCTCTAATCAGCGAAGAGAGGATTTCCGTGCGGAGCAAGGTTGTTGTTGGTGGGTTTGCCTTGTATGCGGCGGCAAGACGTTTTTCACGTTCAAGTTCACTTTCGCTTGGTTGCTTGGAGTCGCTAGCGTGTGGGGCGTTCATCAGCTTCGCTTCGAGATAAAGCAAGCTAACAGGATCGAATCCGGCGGTTTCGCGAAATTCCTCCAAGTGCTTTTCGAAGTCCTTGGTGTAGGCTTGCGCGCTTGGTGCGTTCTTCAGAGCTTTATTGGGGTTTGGAAGTAGTTTTTTCGCAAGCTCGTGTTGACCGCTCGAAATAAGAGAGGCAATCAAGGGTGTGTCACCCTCGATGGTCGTCTTTGCTGCGCTGAGTAGCTTGTTCGCTGTTTTTGTGTCACCTGACTTTGCGGCGGCTAGGAATAGTTCGTCCCCGAAGGCCGGTGGGATCTGTGGATGACCGCCGGGCTTGGAGGCATTGGCATTATCCCAAAAGGCTTTGTTGATACGTTGGATAAACGGTTTGTTGGTCTCGGTAGGCGAAATTTTACCTATGGATATGGCTGGGTAGAACCCGAGGCTATTAACTACGCTTCGTTCTTTAGAAGCATAGTTTTCGAAGGATGTGGCAAATACCTCACCAATCGTCGGATTGTCCAGCATCCTAGGTCTTGCATGGATGGCAATGGCGAGCAGTTGGAAACGAGTTACTTCAGCGACGGTGGAATTGGATGCGATGGAGGCAAAGAGTTTCGAAGTCGTAAGGCGTCCTTCAGGCGTGTCTTTATCCCATCCGCTGACGCCGATACTGAACGAACGAAGATCGATCAGCTCTTTGGAAAGGTTCTTAATTTTCTTGAGCGCGTCACGATCGCTCGGGAGTCTCACACGATTGGCTAAGCTGCTGTTCCCGATGACATAGGCGGCCAAAGCGTAGCTTGCGTCTTGTCGGATTGATTCAGGCATCTCAGCGATTGATCGGGAGGCAAGAAGCCATTTTGGTTCCTTGTTCTTCGAGGCTGAAGATGTTTGTTCATAAATGGATTGTCCGACCTGAAAGAAAAGAGGCCTGCCCGAATCTGCAAAGCTAAAGCGTTGCGCTTCTGGTTTCGAGTTGACGGCAGAAAGGAATTGGAGTGCTACGCTTGGATTCGCGCGCATCGTGGACTCCGAGCTATTGAGGATCCTACTCATTGCCTCATCTCGCTCAATGATTTGTAGTCCGTTGGAAGTGTAAGATGAGAGCCTTCCACCTCGGTCAAGACCTTCGGTGAAGTGGCGTTCGACAGCTAGAAAAAGTTCGACAGATTTATCGAGATCAAGTGGAGCCAGTTGTTCGATCAGCGTTCGTGCGCTGCTGAAAAGGCTCCGACCGTGTCGGTTGGCATTCATGTTATTTCTCATGAAGCTATCTGCAGTATCTCTGAGTTTTTCAAGACGCGCGGCATTGGCGGTTTCTGCCTTCTTGCGGAAAACTGGCGGAAGTTTTGCTAATTCCTCAGGGGAGAGCCACGAGACGACGACGGAGAAGGCTTCAATTCGCTCCGGTGGCATGTTGATGATCTTTGGTGCTGCGAGGGCAAAGGCTTTTCCAGTGAGTTTGGTTCGATCGGTTCCACTGCTGAGGCTAGCAGCGGTGATGAGACTACCGAAGGTAGCCGGTTTGTGGTTTTCCAGATGTTTTCTGAGATCACTACGCGAAACACTGAGGTTCATGTAGGATAGTGCTTTTGGGACGAGAAAGGTTTCTTCGCGGCTGAAGGAAGGTTGCCCACCATTGTATTCGGCTTTGACAAAGATGGCGGCGAAGGGTTTCCAATTCTCCGTATCGTTGAGCCAGCCATAAGATCCGAATGCCTTTACAGCCGCTTCTTTGTTACTGATCAATTCCTGACGGAACGGTTGCAAAACGGAATACTCTTCAGATCCGACAGGTATTCCGAGTTTGTAGAAGGTGTTGTAGACACGAACGGCGGTGATTGGATTGAGATTAGCCTCTTGCAAGAGATTTTCCATGACGTTGAGGGCTTGGTAACCTCTCATGTTGTCGTTTAAGTCTTTGATGTCGAAGTTGTCGCCAAGCACTGCTTTGGAAATGGCTTTGCAAGCTTCAGATAGACTCTTGGCGTTACCAGCAGAGGCCGATTTTAGGGTGGCTATCAATAGATTTAAAGAGGCTTCATAAGAGCCTTGTCCTCTTTGCATCACCCAGCCGGGTTTAATTTTTTCGACTTCCTCGAGAAAGAATCGATCTACGCCTTCTACCGTACTTGCCCGGTTCAAGACCGCGCTGTTGAGCATTTTCCCGAATGGTCCGGAAATTTTCTGAAGGGCGTTGGAGGACCAAAGCTCGCGCACGTCTTCAAGATTCGACGTATTCGCCAGAGCAGAGACCACGCGTCCTAGGTCAGCGTCTTTTTCTGAAAGTTCTTTGAGAAATTCAGGAGGTAAAATTTTCTCCGATTTTTCGACTGCGAGTCGGTCGCCAATCCAACCAATGGAGGAAAGTTCTTCAAGGGAGTCGCCGCTGCTAGAAGAGCCGTTTCCGGTTCTGAGGGAGAAGAAGGAGTGGTAGTTGAACTGGCTGCCCAGAGTGGCCGGTGCGGCCATCAAGACGGTTCGTGCATGGGTATCCATGGTCTCTGCATCGATTTCCCAAGCTTTTGAGAATCTGAGAAGTCTGAAGCCTTCTTCGGCGATCGAATCGAAGCGTATCATCGCTAACGCGAGACGCTCGGCGATTGAGACGAGTGACTTGTATTCTTCGCTAGGTTTGAAGTCTTGTTTCGGTGTGTCATCGAGAGCTTGGAGATTTCTCGTGTAATCGCCGTCGAAGAATTCTTTCGCATTGTAGGTGATCCACGTCAGATTGGTTGACTTGAGGGCTTCAGGATCGGCCTCAGATAGCCAGTCCGCGACGATGGAGAAAAAGGCGAGTGTGCGTTCATTGTTTTCATCTGCAGCAAGGTTCTGGGCGGCCATTGCGGCCAATTGGACAAATCCTGGATCGCTGGCTGCCGTTGCGATGAGTTCAATGGATTTTTCGCGTTGTTCTTTTGGGAGAAGGAAGGCGAGCTTGCCGGCAACAACGGCATCATCTGGGCGTCGTTTGTGGAGGCGTTGCAGAATTTCTAGAGCTCGGTCTTCTTTTCCAAATTCCAAGGAAATATCTGCGTATTCTTTGAGCTTGGTGAGGCTTTTGGATTCGCCGGGATCGGCAAGTTTGAAGAGTTCTTTGGTGGTCTCGGGCGTGATAGCCTCTCGGATTTCACGCATCTGATAGCTTCGGTTGTATTGGTTCGCGTTTGCAGCACGAATCAAATTGAGCGCTTCGAGAGCGGCGGCTTCGTGTTTCCCAGCCAGTGCGAATTTTTTCATCTTCTCGATGGTTGCGTTTCCGCCGGATGAGGATGAGCGGGAAGATTTGGTTCCGAACGTTGCGCCGCCGCGGTTGGTGATCCCAGCGGTGGCTTTCAGGGTGGTGGGTTGGAAACGTTTCGCCAATTTTGGGAATCCTAGCTTTTCCGCTTGGCTCGCCAACATGGGGGCTCCTTTTGTGCCGCCCGTGCGCCGCGCCTGAAGCAGTAGGGCGCGGAGCTCTTCGGAGCGCTTTACGCGTTCTTCTTCAGTCATCTCGGATGCGATGGCGAGGAGGTTGTAGTTGAGTGCGGCGGCGAACTGTCGATTGGACGAGTGGGCTGAACGGAGTTTTTCAAAATAGCCGTAAGCAGCTACGTAGTCCTTTTTCTCAATGGCTTTGAGGCCGCGCAGAGCGTTGATATCAGCTCTCTCTTTTTTGGATGGTTCCGTAGAAAGCGCTTTTGAGGCGGCTTCTTCATCTTCAGCAAGAATGGCGACGTAGGCTTTGAGTACGGGCGATTCAATTCGATCAATCTGTTTGACTAATTCTTTAGAATCGACGGCATTATTACCAGATCCATAGTAGTTTCTCTGTTGATTGGGTTTTTGAATCATACCCATTACCTGAGTTGGTAAGGATTTGAGCTGCAGGCTTTCTAGACTTGGGAGGCTGAAGGGGTTGCTACGATTCATAAATGGATTTACACTCATGCGGTAGCTTCGGTAGTTTACGGTGTTGCTTTGTTGGGAGCTCGAGTCTTCTTTTTGGAAGTTTGCCACCTCTTGATTCGCTGCTTCGATCCATTCTTCAGTCGTGCCTAGGGCGCTGATGACCATCAACCTAAATCCTGCAAACTGGTTCCTATTTAACTCTTCGTTGTTAGCGATCTTGAGTAAGGTTTCGGTTAGTTCGGTTTTCTGTGCTTCAGGTATTTCTGGGCCTCCTTCAGCTAGGATTTGAAATAGCTGGTAGGCGATTTGGACGAAGTTGTTACTTTTCGGATCAGCCGTTTCAACGGCCTTTTTAGTGGAAAGGGTAAGTGTCTGCCATTCCTTTTCAGAGGCGCCGGGAGCTGTCGCCATGATTAGGTCAGCGCGGAAACGATTGGAGGGTGAGATCTTTTCTTTTTTCGAGAGAGCCTCACGAATCATGTCGTGATCGACGGGGGAATTTCTCCGGTTTTGTCCGGCGTAGAGCAGGATGATTTCCAACAGGCCGGGCTGGTTGGGATATTTTTTCAATAGGGCAGGGAAATCGGGTTGCATAGGGTTCACCGCGATGAGCTCGGTGATGAAGTCGGCATTTTCGATGTTTCCTGCTTTGAGTTTAGCGAGATGGATCCGAGACAGGGTTTGGACAGCTTCTGGAGATTGAGGTAGGATGAAGGGGCCGACAGCTGCGCTGGTTTGGCCATAGTAACCACCTCGGGAATTTGGATTGCTATGGGCGTAGGCGGCTTGACCGCTCATCATGAGTTCGAAAATTTTGCGAACCTCTGGCTCGTACTCAGCGGGTCGATAATACGGACTTGTCGATTGTTTCGTGAGGCCTTCGACTTCGCCAGAGGCTTGTAGGAGGGCTTGGAAAATGGGAATGGCTTCGGTTTCACGACCGTCGTGCTCGAGCATGATGGCTAGTAAATACTGGGTGCGCCAGTCACCGCCTTCAGGTAGGACTTCGCGGAGGAAGAGAATGGCTTCTTCATACAAACCCGAGCCCGCGAGAGTGGCGGCACTTCGTTCGATGGAGCGTGGGTCGTCGGATTTTTTTCCGGCAATCTTGCGCATTTCACGCATCCCTTTGATGGTCTGTCCTTGGCGCAGATAAGCCTGTGCGAGAGCACTGCGGACGCGACCTGAAGCATCCACGGCAGCGGCTTCTTCTAGAATGGCGATCACGCGATCCGGGTTGCCGCTTTGCTCTTCGAGATTCGCGATTTGGAGGCGGAGGTCGATGTCCTTTGGTTGGAGGCGGACGGCATCAAGAAGGAGGTCACGACGCTTTTCCTCGTTTCTTGTGACACGGGCGAGCTCGGCTTGTGCGAGGATGGGAGCGATGGAACGCCGATTGTTTTTTGCGCGTTCGCGGAGTTTCTCCTCAAGGTCTTCGGTGCGCCCTGTTTGTTGGGAGAGTTTTGCCAGTTGGGCAGCCCAGCGGATTTGGTCAGAAGGGGATTCGGATTCGTCGTAAAGACGCCAGTAGATCGCTTCAGCATCGCGCATCTGACCGGCTTCTTGATGAAGTGATGCGAGGGTTGCGGCAAGATTTGGATCTTCGCCGAACCGAGCGACGGCCTGACGGGCAACTTTTACGGCTTCTTCAGGGCGCCCTTGTTCGCGAAGAACACTGCCTTGGGTGACCCAAGATGTTTTGTCGCCGGGGGCACTTTGCTTCCACCGTTCAATGGTGGCGAGAGCATCATCGATCTTCCCAGCGCGACGCTGGAGATCGGTCATGTCCTTGAAGTAGGAGGTTTTGCGGCCTTCGTCGGTTTCGGCCAAAGATGAGAGGACGGTGATGGCTTTGTCTAGTTCTCCCCGTCGGTCAAGGATGGCGGCATGGAAGCGGATGGCGTTTGGGTCGCTGGCGCCGGTCATGATTTTTGAAACGGCATCGAAGTCTGCTTGTGAGTCCGCGAGTGCGGCAAGCAGACAGGTCTCAGGGGTGGAGCGCTCTTGTTGCTTTTCGAGAGTTTCACGCCACTGGGTGGACTGGTCGGCAGCGGCGATGGAGCGAAGGGCAAGGCCGATGCTCTTCGAGAGGTCGGCAGCGGGGTTGGTGATTCGGACGAGTTTTACGGCGTTTTCGACGGCGATTTCAGGTTTCTTGGCGGCGAGGGCTGCTTGGGCGATCGAAGCGAGGAAGCGAGGTTCGTTGCCGAAGTCTTCTGATTTGGCTGAGAGGATGTTGAGTGCCGTTTCTGTTTCGGCTATGGCTGAAATTGAGGCAGCGGCGCGGAGGACGGTATCGAGATTGTCCGAGTTGCCTATGGTTTTGAGTAGTTCGAGTGCTTCTGGTTTGCGGTTGGTGCGAGCATATTCAGCAGCGAGTGCTTCGGAAGGTGCGACGGTCGAGCCTTCTTCGCTGGAGAGGTCTTTTAGAAGTTTCTCACCTTCATTCTGGAGTTCGTATTGGAACATCAGGCCGGCGATGCGGATGCCGGAAGCTTCGTCACTACCGAGAAGTTTCCGTGCCTCTTTTAGGGCGGCGAGAGTGGCTTCTGTGTTCTCTTCACGATTTCGTAGGTCTGCCATTTGAAGGAACAGGCCGGCATCATCTGGGGCGATTTTGATGAGCTTTTCTAGTTCTTCGGCGGCTTCCACGTATTTTTCCCCATCGGTGAGAAGGCGAACGAATTCTTCACGAAGTTCGCGGTTGCCTGGGCTGCGTTTGAGGACTTCACGGAAACGGCCGACAGCGGCATCGGTGTCGCCTTGTGCGGCTTCGATCTGAGCGATCTGGCGGTGGATGAGAAGGCGGCGTGGGTTGGCTTCGGCGAGTTCGATGAGTTTGTTTTTCAGGTCATCGATGCGGTCTTGTTTGCGGAAGGATTTGTCGATTTGAGCAAGTATTTCTCGTTCGAGCCATGAACCTTCACCGACGTTTTCAAGAGTCGCCGAATAGGTGCTGAGTGCGTCGTCGTTGCGGCCTGCTTGGGCTAGAAGGTCGCCGCGCCGGAGTTCGCGTAGGGTTTTCTTATAGGCGTCGGAACTGGCGGCGATGAGTTTATCGATGTAGACAAGAGCTTGGTCGGTTTCGCCCTCTGTTGCTGCAGATTCGACGAGGTCTTCCATTAGATCCTCGTCGCCGGGATTTTCTGCAAGTATGGCATCCCATACTGCGATGGCTTTTTCGGTTTTTCCCTCACGAAGCCACGAGCGCCCGATGAGTTTTGAGGCTTCGAGTGAGGAGTTGTCGGTTGCGCCTTCGGCGACGGTTTTCAGGTCTTCACGAGCGTTTTCAAAATCGAGTCGGCGTAGGAGGATTTTGGCACGCTCCATGGGAAGAGAGAAATCCTTGGGTTGCGCAGCGATGGCCTGCCCTAGGACTTCAAGGGCTTGTCCTTCGTTTCCACGGCGAAGTTGATAGCGTGCAAGGATGGAAAGGTCAGGGCCTCCGTTTTCTTTGGCACGGGAGGTGAGGAATTTTTCAAGCGAAGCAATGTCCTGCTCATCGATCCAAGCACCGAAAAAGCGGTCGAAGAGAGTTTCGTTCGAAGGGCGCTTGGTAAGTGCCTGATGGTATTTGAGGGCCTTTGCGGGTGGTTCGGCGGCATCTAAAGAGGCGATGCCAGCAAGAAGAACGAGAGGGAGGAGAAATTTCAGGTGGATCATAGGACTTTTAAAATCAATGCCAGTAATTGACAAAAATTCCTTTAAAAGTCTCGTCTATTCTCCCCGATATCTACAAGTATTGGCGAGTTTTACGATTGTTTTACAAAAAGCCTCAATTGCGATCTCAATTCAGAGTCGTTAGGTCCTATGATTTTGCGTTTTGGAAAAGGTAATGAGATACAATCCATTCGTGGCCTTTTCGGTAGCCCCAGAGTTCGGCACAGGCCATGTAGAAGACGCGCCAGTAGGTCCACCATTTGACGGCGTTTTTGGAGCCATAGGTTTCAGAGATGAGTGGAAAGAGCTCGTCCTTGTGGGCGTCCATGTTCTGGAGCCATGCTTCTGAGGTCTTCTGGTAGTGCTGGCCGTTTACCTGCCAGTGTTGGTCGATACGGAGGTTGTCTTGGAAGTAGAGGAGGAGGTCATCGGAAGGCATTTGACCACCGGTGAAGAAATATTTCGCCATCCAGTCGTCCTCACTTTCGGCGGCGTAGTGATAGGCGTTTTCGCGGTGGGTGAAGATATGGACGAATAGTTTGCCATCCGGCTTGAGCCATTTTGAAATACGCTCGAGGAGGATTTGATAGTTCTTCATGTGTTCGAACATTTCGACGGAGACGCAGCGGTCGAAGAGGGATTCGCCGACACCTTCGAAGGTGATCATGTTGGCAGTGATGACTTCGATATTGGTAAGGTTGCGCTTTTCGGCCTCGGCCATGATGTATTCGCGCTGGGTGCGTGAGTTGGAGACGGCGGTGATTTTGGATTCTGGGTAATGTTTCCCCATCCACAAGGTGAGTGATCCCCAGCCGCAGCCGAGTTCGAGAATGCGCTGACCGTTCGAAAGCTCGGCGCGCTGGCAGGTGATCTCGAGCATGCGCGCTTCTGACTCTGCGATGTCTGTGACTCCCTCGTCCCAATAGCCGGAGGAGTATTTCATGTGGGGACCAAGGCAGCGTTTGAAAAAAGCGGTGGGAAGTTCGTAGTGTTGCTCGTTGGCCTCGTCTGTAGCGATGGCGACCGGCATGGTTTTTAGCTCGGCAACGTGTGCCATGAGTTTGGCTTGGCGGTCTTCGGGATCGAGTTTTTCGAAGGGTTCGATGGTGTTGGCGAGGCGGTGGCGAATTCCAAGGCGTATGGCCTTATCAGGAATTTTACCGGATGCGATGAGGTCGTTGGTGTTCATGATGAAGTGAGAAGTGCTGAGTGATCAGCGATCAGTGGAAGAAGTTTTTGGTGGGAGGGGGATGAAGGGTGAGGTGGTTCGTTGGTAGTCGCGGTAGGCATCGCCCTTGCGTTTGACGGCAGATGCCTCCGTGGGGGGGATGCCGGTGACTTTCAGTAAAAGAAACGTGATGATGACCGGGGCGTAGATGGTGGTCCAGCCCCACGGGGAGCCGAGGGCAAAAATGAAAAACCCGAACCAGATGACGGATTCGAAGAAATAATTTGGATGGCGCGAGTATTTCCAGAGACCCTTTTTGCAGACGGATTTCGGGTTAGGGTCGGTAGCTTTGAAGGCGGACATTTGCTTGTCAGATAAGGTTTCACCGATGAGTCCGATGATGGTCACAGCTACGCCGATGGTTGAAAGGATGTCGAAGGTCGGGTCAGGATCGCAGGCAATGAGGTAGAAAGGGAGGGCGAGGATGAAAACTGAGAGGGCTTGTCCTAGAAAAAACAGAAGGAACATCGAGTTGACCTTTCCTTCCCAAATATTTCGGAGCTTGATGTAGCGTGAGTCTTCTTCTGGGTGATGTTTTTTTATACGGTTTGTGAGGTGATATCCGAGTCGTGCCGACCAGATGCCTATGAGGACGGCTGCGGTGATTTGTTTCGTATTCGGCGACTGAAGTAGTAGGAAAAATACGGAGCTGAGTCCGATGCAGAAGGCCCAGAACGCGTCGACCGGAGAGAAGTTTCTAATTTTTACGCACCATGCCCATGCAGCGGTGAAGATGAGGAGGTTGACGATAAAGATCGAAAGAAGAATCGTCCAAGCGTTCATGGGGTGGCCTCCTTCTTGTTTGGGATGAGGTGTTTGAGGAGAGGGATGGAGACGTAGTAGAGGATGGGAACAAGAATGATGGATACGAGTGCCCATGCTTGGATGCCGTAGAGGGCGGCCATGCCGAAGTCGCGGGCGAATTGGGTGGGGTCTTCTCTGAAATGGTTGAGCATTTCCGGGATAGAAAATTTGATGCGTTCGACGCCGTTGATTGCTTGGCCGAGGCGTATGAAGACGAGGATGAGAGCGAGGTGAAGTGGATAGACGATGGAGTTGAAGAGGTGCAGGACAGGCTGGTTGAGTTTGAGCAGCCACCCTGCTATGAAAGTGACGAGGGAGGTTGTGCCCATGATGGGGAAGATTCCCAAAACCACGCCGAGTGCGATGGTCCACGAGAGTTTCTCAGGTGTGATACCTTGCTTGAGTTGATTGATGATGGGTTGTTTGATCCACCTGTGGAACCGAGATGGCTTCTCGGAAGTTGGCGGCTCCGATTTCTCTATGGAAGTCGGTTCGCTCATTTTTCCTGCCCGATAAAATGGTTTCCATACCCCGGTAGTGAGGTGTTGTTCGGACGGGTGTAGATGGCTTGGACTACGGAAATGTTGCGGGTGTTGAATCCTGCCTCGCAATATTTGAGGTAATAGTTCCAAGTCCGGATAAATGGTGTGTCGAAGCCAAGCGGGCGTATGTCATCTAGGCGTTCGTTGAAGTTGACGTGCCATTGACTGAGGGTCTTGGCGTAGTCGGCGCCAAGATCTTCTAGATGATGGAGGAAAAGATTCCCGGTTTTATTGAGAACTTCGTTGATGCGACCGACCGAGAGTAGGAGGGAGCCTGGAAAGATGACTTTCTGAATCCAGTCGACGCCTTTTTTTAATGAATCGTAGCGGCAATCTGGGACAGTGATGTATTGGACGGCTAGGAGGCCCTCTGGGCTGAGGACTTCATGGCACTTTGAGAAAAAGGAATCATGAAATTTATGGCCAACGGCTTCGAGCATTTCGATCGAAACGATTTTATCGAAAGACCCACTGATATGGCGGTAATCCTGAATACGAATTTCGACACGATCTGTAAGGCCTGCATTTTTGATGCGATTGAGTGCGTATTCGGCTTGAGCTTCAGAGATGGTCACGGCGGTAATTTTACAACCGTATTTTTCAGCTGCATGTTGGGAAAAGCCTCCCCAGCCACAGCCGATTTCCAGAACATGATCGGAAGGTTTAAGGTTTAGCTTACGACAAAGGGCGTCGTATTTTTCGGTTTGGGCTTCGGAGAGGCTTTGTGTTTCTGAAGTGAAGCGAGCGGACGAATAGGTCATGGTCTCATCGAGCCACTTTGAGTAGAATTCGTTTCCGAGGTCGTAGTGTTCGGAAATATTTCTGCGGGACGTCTCGACGGTATTGGAGCGTTTGAGATGGCGGAACCAATTGACGACTTTCAGAAGGTTGACTCCGGGTAGGGTGGTGGAATCGGATTCGTCTCCTTGGAGTTCGTGCATGTTTAGAGCGAACCATGAGATGACAGCCGCGATATCGGGGGTGTCCCAGACGGCGTCTGTGTAGGCTTCTCCCATGCCCACATTTCCATAGAAGAAGCAGCGTTTAAAAAACTCGTCAGGGTCATTAAGGATGATGATCGCTGTGATCGGGGCTCCGAGTTCGCCGAAGTGGATGGATGTTTTATCTGGGTAATCGATTTGAAGTCCGCTGAGCCGAAACTTTTTAAACAGTGACAATACCACACGCTCCGGCATCGATTCAGGCGAGCGGCTTTCAGTCTGTCTTACGACAGTTGCAGTGGATTCTGTGGTAGTTGAAGTCATCGGGCGGTTTTTAGAATGTTAATTCGTATTCGATGAAGTTTGAATCGTTGTGGACTTAGGGAAAAAGGGAACCTTTTTGAGAAAAAGCAAGAGGGCGTGAAAATGAATGCGGAAAATAATGAGGAGGGAAAGCAAGGGGTATTTGATCGCGAACCATGCTAGGCGAGCTCCAGTGAGCTTAAGCTGTTCGCCTTTGATGGAAGAAATGAGGGTTGGTTTTCCCTCGGTGATGTTGTCGATGGCAACCGGCCAATTCATCTTGGGTTGACCAAGACGAAAGTGGAATGAGTCGTTGGGGTCGGAGAAAGGGGATACGTAGAATTCTTTCGGTATCAAGCAGTCGAATTGACCTTCCTTGTCTGGCTTGCCTAGGGGGAAGAGTTTCATTTCGCGGAAGGTATTTGTGACTTCCGCGATGGCGGTTAGGGGTTCGCCTGATTTACTATAGACGTAGTAAAAGGAAACGGGATTGAAAGAGTAGATGAGGACTCTTGGGAAGGTGATGAGAATGATCTTTGCATCAGATGGGACTTCGGTTCCATTGTTCGAAAGCCACTTGAGTAGGTTTTTTCGAGTGGATTCTTGAGGCTTTTCCTGAATGTGGTCCCGATCGTCGATGGAGAAGAGGTTGAAGCGGTTTCGGGAGAGGAGGGGAGTCTTTGGGAATTGATCGAGATCGAAGGCGAGCATGAAAACCCGGTATGAAAAGGTATGTTTTTTTGGAGAGATCCTTGAGTGGATCACTTTGCATTCATAAAGGCATGGGATTGATTTTTTCATTTCCACGGATCACGGCCAAGGATGCGTTCACAGAGCTGGTGCGCGGACCAAATGCCATCTTCATGAAATCCGTAGCGCTGCCATGCGCCGCAGTAGAAACGTCCGGTTTCTTGGCCCACGGCATGGAGGTCTGGGATTTTGTCCTGCGCAGCGATTGCTGCTGAGGTGAAGATGGGGTGTTCGTATTCCAATTTGTGGTGAATTTTTTCCGAGGGTATTTCCGAAGAGGGATTGATGGATACGAAGTAGTCTTCGTTTTCAGAAACCCCTTGAAGATTGTTCATCCAGTAGTGGGTGGAGTGAACGGCTTGGCCATCAGGTGAGGCCTCGACTCGGTAGTTCCATGAGGCCCATGCGCGTTTGGTTCGAGGCATGAAGCGAGTGTCGGTGTGGACGATAGCTCGGTTAGGTTGATAGCGAAAGTTGGTGAGAATTTCACTTTCAAGGGAAGTGGAAGATTCGAGTAAAGCTGCGGATTGGTCGCCATGTGAGGCGAAAATGATTCGGTCGAACGAACGGCCGCTACCGTCGGCGAAGGTGATTCTGTTATTTGAATCGACGGACTGAACTGGTAGGTTTTTTACGATGTTTTTTGAGAACGGGGCGGTGATTTTTTCGACGTATTGCCGCGATCCATCGACCACGGTCCGCCACGGGTGTTGGGTGTCTAGGCCTAGGAAACCGTGATTGTGCCAGAATCGCATGAGGGTCTTGGCTGGGAAGGAATGGATTCGCTCGGGGGGTGAGGACCAGACAGCTGCGGCCATGGGAGAAAGATACCAGTGAAGGAAGTCGGAGCCGTAGTTCCGTGCGTCGACATATTCCGCCAGTGAGAGATCGCCGAAGCGCGGGTTGGCGAGTTCCTCGACGGTCTCTTTGTTGAAGCGGTTGATCTGGAGTAGCATTTTCCAGTATCGAGGCCGAAGGATGTTTTTGCGTTGGGCGAAGAGGAGATTGACTGACCCACCATTGAACTCGACATCGTCGGGGATGTGTTGCACCGAGAATGACATCTCTGTGGGTTTGGTATCGACTTTCAGTTCCGTGAAAAGTCGAGTGAGATGGGGGTAGGTGACTTCGTTGTAGACCATGAAGCCAGTATCAAGCGGGAGGCTTTTCTCCTGTTCTTGGACCGTGACTGTATTTGAGTGACCGCCGATCCGGTTGTCTTTTTCAAAGAGTGTGACTTCGTAATCTTTTTGCAGAAAATGGGCGCAAGCCAGTCCTGAAATACCGGTTCCGATGATCGCGATGGATGGTTTTTCAGTCACGGAGATACCTCAAGAATTAGAAGGAAGGGTTCTGCTTTGCCTCTTCCATTACCTTCTTTGGGACAGGCCGGAGATCCCAGACTAACCTCATTTTTTCCAAACCTTTCAGAATGTAGAAAGTCGGGTCGATTTCATGGGGTAGAAAGCCTTGGCGAGTGGAATGGGGAAAACGGTGATGGTTGTTGTGCCAACCTTCTCCCATGGTAATGAGGGCGAGAAAAAAATTGTTTCGTGAGTCGTCTTCGGTTTCGAAGCGTTTCTTTCCCCAGACATGAGCTAGCGAATTAATGAAAAGGGTGCCGTGCAGGAGGACAGTCGTGGAGATGAAGAAGGTCCAGATGAAGAATTGCCACATGGTCGTCCCGAGTGAGGGGAGGAAGGTCTCAAGAGCCCAACCGATGGCGAGCATCACGATTCCGAAAGCGAGCGGGACGATTTGGTCAAAGCGATTGAGAAAGACAAGTTCTGGGAATTTCACCAGATCGGGGATGGC
The DNA here is from genome assembly GCA_045106015.1 of Akkermansiaceae bacterium. GTDB lineage: Bacteria > Verrucomicrobiota > Verrucomicrobiia > Verrucomicrobiales > Akkermansiaceae > Luteolibacter. The sequence continues at coordinate 92,789 of JBGCEE010000013.1, forward strand.
TTTGTAATTCGTGGGGAAATTTCGCTTCGAAGTCAGCCAGCCGATGTGCGACCAAAGGAATCCGCTGACGCGGGGTGAATGGATATCCTCTTCTTCGTCCGAGTGTCTGTGGTGATGACGATGAGTCGCTGCCCACCAGAGAGAGCCGCGTTGCATTGAGGTATTTCCAATTACGGCTAGGATGAACTGAAAAGTGCGAGAAGTCTTGTAGCTCCGGTGTGAGAAGTAGCGGTGATAGAACCCGGTGATCGCGAACATGCGGATGAAATACAGGGCGACTGCAGCGATCACGGCCACTGGGCTGATTCCGACCCAGATGACGGCGAAACAGCCAAGGTGTAGAATGACGAAAGGAATCGTGCGCTGCCAATCGACTTTGTCAGGTAGAGTGGAAGGGTCCGGTGAGCCGGGTGCTCGGTAGTCGGAGTCCCACCAATGGCCGATGAGAGTCGTGAGTGATTTAACTCTTGAATACATACGGAAAGAATTTCTATTCGAAGCGGAGGCGGATAGTTTCGATGGCACCTCCGAGGACTGGAATTTGCCCGTAGATGTTCATGCCGGAATCCCAGAAATCTTGATGCATGGTGACTTGTCCTTGTTGGTTGAGGCGTACGTGGCTCATACCGACTGAGTGGATGGGCTTCCCTCCGTTGAGCTTAGGAGCGGTAAAGATCATCGTCCAGCGAACATAGTGTTCCGATCCGGATGAGGCGGTATCATCGATGGTTAATTCGTATTGCTCCATGGTATCCGCCGTTGCGAGGAAGTATTTTTTGATTTCCTCGGGGCCGCGATGGGTCACCAGGGTGTCGTTTAGATAGGCGTCTTTCGCATACACCTTGTGGGTGTTTTTTTCGATGTAGTCTTTGTCGTCAATTTTTTTCAGGTAGTTGGAAAAGGCACCGATCGCGCTTTTGGAGTCAGCGGTTGAACTGGCAGTAGAGCTTGTTTTGGTTTCCGATAGAATGCTCTTGTATTCGTCGACTCGTGCCGAGGTATTGGGGTTTGGAGCACAGGCGGGGATGAGAATGGCGACCACAAGGGCAGCCAGTAAAATCAGGGGAATCGTCTGCATGGCGATTTTCAAAGTCATGGGAGATCGTAGCACCAATCCGAGCGTATGCTACCCGTCACATGCGAATTTTTTGGAAGGCTTCCTGAGCCAACCGGCAGAATAGATGACCCATAGGACGAAAAAGCCTTGGAAGGGAAGTCGTGCATACAGGACCCAGCGAGGGATATTCATTTCCGCCCAGCCGTTGTTTGCGAGGTGCATGTTTGCAGGGAAAATGGCGATGAGGAGAAGAACTAGGCCGATTGCCGCGGCCTTGCGTAGTTTGGGAATTAGGATGCCAATTCCTCCTGCGATTTCAGCCACGCCGCTGATGAAGTTCAATAATTCCGGGGCGGGTAGCCATGGTGGCATCATCGAGAGATACAGCTCTGGGTCGCGGAAATGATTTAGCCCTGCGACAACAAAAAAGATCGCTAGGAGATACCGCGAAAAGGTTCGTAAGTTCATTCGGAACGCTCCCTTTCAAGATGAGTGTCGAGGAAATCGATCGCCTTGGGAATGGCTGATGCGGAGAACAAGTGGGTTAAAATGTGGTCGCGCCCCTCGACCCAATAGATGTCGTGCTCCACATTGTTTTTTTCTAAGACTTTTATCATGGCTTTTGGATGCTCGATTGGAACCAAGGTATCATCGTCCCCATGATAAATGAAGACCGGAGGGCTGGTTGCCTGCACATGGTTCACCGGCGAGGCCTCTCGATAGATCGGTTCATTTCCCTTTAGAGGACCTCCAAGTAAAAGGCCGGTGAGCCTGCCATCTGGCCAAAAGGAAAGGTCGGATGGTGCTCCTCCCATTACGATCGCTGACACATTGTTTTTTGGGTCAAGGCCAGTGAGTGCCGCCAAGTGACCACCGGCAGAATAGCCAAAGGTAGCGATACGATTTGGATCAATGTTCAGGGATTTGGCGTTTTTTCGGAGATAGGCAAGGGATTGATCGATATCTTTTTTCTGGGCTGGAAACTTCCAATCAGGGGTGAGTCGGTAGGTTGTGTTCATTACGAAGTAACCATGTTGCGCGAGATTTTTTGCGATGCCATGCATGTCGCCACGGCGCTCTTTCTTGTTCCAGCCGCCGCCATGTATGAGGATTACTGCGGGAGTGGGTTCTTTGGAAACCGGTTGGTAAAAAGTCGCCTCCAATGGTTCTGGCCAGTCCGCAGGACTGTAGCTTACGTCTTTTTTCGTGCTGAATTTCGAATCTCCCCCAGCAAGACTCACGTAGGTGCAGGAGCTAAACAGAATCGCGGTGGAAATGATGAGGCTGTTTGAGAGAGAAGACATTTTCTGCACGATCTTCGTGGTGAATCGGAAAAAAGCAACTTAGGGATCATTGGGTCATCCTCCACTCGACCTTTCGGTCTAAAGTTTGCATGCTTGTCTTAGTGCGGGTGTCTGCGACTCAGTTTCTGACCTTTAGTAAAAGGGTGCTGCGTGATTTTTTCTTCGAGAATAACGGGCTCCTGCTGGCGAGTGCTGTGGCTTACAACGCGATGCTTTCCATTGTTCCGCTAACGGCGGTGTTGGTGGTGGTTTTCTCGCAATTTTACGAACGGGATCTGTTGTTAGATGCAATCGAGACCGAGGTAAGCTTGATCAATCCAGAAGCGACTCCGGTCCTTGTTGAAGCGGCTGAAAGCTTTCTTGAGTCGCGGTTCCTTGCGGGATGGATAGGGGTGCTTGTGCTCTTGTTTTTTAGCTCGATGGCGTTTCGAGTTTTGGAGAATGCATTTTCGGTGATTTTCAAATCAAAGATCCCGCCGATTAAACGGAAGTTCTGGGTGTCTGCGCTGATTCCTTATCTGTTCATCGGCTTGGTGGCAGTGGGTTTGATCGTTATCACGTCGATCACGGCACTGATCGAGTCGGCATCCGGTCAAATCTACCGCATTGCAGGATTTGGTTTTGAGATGGGTTGGCTGGCGAGCAGCGGATTACACATCGCTGGGTTTGTGGGTGTGGTCTTGCTATTTACCACTCTCTACAAGGTTATGCCAGTGACGCGGATCTCGTTTCGGCTTGCGCTTTCGGGTGGGTTTACTGCAGCGATTTTGTGGGAGTTTTTAAGGACCGCTTTGATTTGGTATTTCAGTTCACTTTCGATTGTGAACGTTGTCTACGGTTCCATGGCGACGACGATTATTCTCCTTCTTAGTATGGAGGCGGCGGCGTTGATTGTTCTGCTAGGGGCGCAGGTGATTGCTGAGATTCAGCGAGGGATGGATACCGGCTTGCGATGGCATGAGGAGAAAGATGTAAAGTCCGAGGGCTGATTATTTCTTTAGGCCACTGAGGTAGGCGACGAGATCACGCAGTTCTCGATCCGTGAGGATGTTTCCCATGGGCGGCATGGTGGAAATGGGTTTGGTACGTGTTTCGATGTCGTCGAGGTTGATGGTTTGTTTGGTCTTGTCTGGAAGAAGAAGGGTGAGAGTTTTGTTGGTTTCTTCTAGGAGTGTTCCGGCTATGGATACGCCGTTTTTGGTTTTCAATGCCATGGCTCCGTAGCCGGGAGTGATCTTCGCTTGGGGATTTACGAGAGACTCGAGAATGTATTCACGTCCTTTGTTGCCAACGTCGGTCAGGGGCGGGCCGACTTCGCTGCCGTCTTTGCCGATGCGGTGGCAGGCGGTGCATTGGGCGGCGAGGTGTTCGTTGAAGATTTTCTCTCCAAGAGTGATGCTACCGCCGATGAGTGAGGCAGAGTGTTTCGGGATGGTCTTCGAAAATCCTGGAATCGCCTCACTGAATTCTTGGTGTAGATATGGGCGAGATTGTTCGCCTTTCCCAAATCGAGTGGAGTAATTTTTGAGTAGTTCTTTCGCTGCACGGCTCTTCATCTTTCCAAGCAAAAGAACAGCTTGTTGCTGTTCTTCGATTTGTTCGGATTTCATGATTGCCATCGCGGCATAATCCACAACTTTCTGCTGGCTTTGTTCTGCTAAAAGTTTGGCCGCATGGATGCGCAATTCGTGAGAAGATTGATCCTTCAGGATCATAGGTAAAAGTTTGGTGATTCTATCAGATGCTGCGTCTTGGAGGGCGGTTAATGCAGAAATTCGTTCTGATGGATTAGCGCTAGAGTTGAGAGCGATTTTTTCTAAGTCTTTTGGATCACTGGTAATCCCAAGGCTTTTCAAAACGGTTACTGTTTCACTAGCAACCTCCTTGTTGAGATCTTTCTGGAGTTGTGGAGCGTTGGCCATGAAGGCCGCTTTTGCGATTTCGGGATCTGCGGGTTCGAGAGGATCATGGCGGCCGTCGACGGGGTTGAGAGTGGAGGCTTGAGCCCATGAGGCAAGGGCTTCGAGAGCGGCGAGGCGAAGGTCAGTTGCAACCTTGTCATTGGCTGCGAAATTCGCGAGGCGGGTTGCTGAATTGGCATTGGCAAGATAGCGGTTTGCGGCGATGGAGCGGCGGATGGCTGGAGGGTTGGCATTCGGGTTTGTGCGGAGCAGATCGGCGAGGGCAGGGTAAGCGGAGGTGATGGCGGGATCGTCGAAAATGGCTCTTGCGGCTTCGGCAACGACCTTTGGATCAGGGTCAGCGAGAAGTTCCGCGGCGAGGGGTGAGGAGAGACGACGGAAGGCAACAGCGGCAGCTAGGCGGACCGCTGTGGATTTGTGTTCGAGAGTCTTCGTGGCGATTTCTTCGGCAGTGGAGGCTGTGAGTGCGAGCACACCGGCGTGGCGGAGGTAGGCATCTTGGTCATCGTTTTCCGCAAGCATGGTGATGACGGAGTCGATGGATTCGTTGTCGCCGATCTTCCAGATCGCTGTGGCGGCATGGAAGCGGACTTGAGGTGACGAGTCGGCGAGCGCTCGCGTGAGCAGAGCGATACGACCCTTCGAGGTTTCGGCGGCATGTTTCGCTGCCTGAGCGCGTAGTTCGGGGTTTTCTGAAGTGATAAGGTGGTGGAAGATTTTTTCAAAGAATCGCCCAGTTTGGGACAAGGCCCATGTGGCGTGAATGATTGCAAGTTGCTCGGATTTTGATGAAGTGATGACTCGGTGGAGTTCAGCGATGGGTTCGCGTTTAGCTAGCTCCCATTGAGCATCAAGGCGGATGCGCATATCTCTGTGAGAGAGTCGTGAGAGGAGTTCTTCGGTGGAAATTTTTGCAGGCCCTTCCTTGAGCATGGACGCGACTTCCTTGCGGATTTTGGAGCCGGCTTCTTTCGGGTCGTCGATCTTCCAGATTGCGCCTTTGTTGTTGAGTGGGTAGCCGCCGGACCAATCGGCCGAGTATAGTCCGCCGTCTGGTCCAATACTGATGCCGACAATTTTCGGGCCGGAATCGACGATGTGCTCATCGGTCATTTCGAAGGTTGCGCCCTTGGGTTTTACTTTGAAGGAGCGGAGATTTCCTTTGGGGAACTCGGTGACAAAGAAGGCGTCTTCGTATTTGGCGTTGAGTGCGGTGCCGGGGTTGTAGGCGAATCCGGCGGGTCCGTCGGAGTAGTTTTCATTGGTGGGAGTGATGTATGCGGGTTGGAATTTACCGGTAGGTTCCCAGATGTTTTCCGCCATCCACGGGTTGTAGTCTGACTTACGGTATTGGTAGTAGTTTCTCCATCCGGTGTCCGAACCTTCGGTGATGTGGAGGAATCGTTCGCGTTCGCCTTTTTGGTCAGAGTCGTTGTCTACGGAGAAGAGATTTCCGTATTTGTCGAAGGCGATTTCTTGCGGGTTGCGAAGGCCACGGGCAAAAATTTCGAAATCGGATCCATCAGGATTGCAGCGAAGAACCGCGCCTTCGTGGGGTGCGTAGAAGTTTTTTCCATCTTTGGTTGTGACGTTCACGCCTTTGTCACCGATGGACCAATAGAGTTTCCCATCGGGGCCGAGAATGAGTCCGTGCATATCATGTCCAGCATAAGCGATATGGACGCCGAATCCGTGGGCGAGAGACAGGCGTTGGTCGGCAACTCCATCGCCGTCGGTGTCGCGTAGTTTCCAGACATCTGGAGCGATGGTGGCGTAAACGTCACTGCGCCATGCGAGTGTTCCAGCCGCGATTCCAGTGACTTCAGTATTAAATTCTTCCGCGAAAATATTGGATTGATCCATCACGCCGTCTCCGTTTGTGTCGCGTAGACGGATTACTTTTTCGGAAAGCATCGTCAGATCGGTGATGTCGTGTTTGCCGTCTTTATTGTGGTCTTTGACCAACTTATTGGTCCCATCGAGGCGTTCGCGGAAGAAAGCGCGTTTATCTTCGACCGAGGTGAGGCCGACATCGTAGGGCACCCAGCCATGTTTGAAGTATTGGCGGATGTCGAGGTCGGCGGCTTTGCGGCGCGTGGTTTCAGTCGCGTAGATCGTGCCGTCGACATCAACGGAGACTGAAATAGGGTTTTTGAGGAGAGGCTCTTTCGCGACAAGGGAGCGCTCCAGTCCGTTGGCTGCGGGGAAGGTTTCAGCAGTCAGTGAAGAAACGGCTAGGAGTGGGAAAACACACAGAGGGAAGAGATTTCGCATAAGAAAGATTGTGGTTAGAGATCCTAACTCTAAATCTGCGCATGTAAATCAGCCAGTCGATGCACTAGGTTCCCGGATTCGAGGAGCCTGTCTCGTCTGTGGTCTTGGGACTGCGAGGCCAAGTGATTTTATTTTCGTCGTCTGCGGTTGGCTGTTTTCTCCAAGAGCTCGCAAGGTCGGGGCGTTGTTGGGAAAAGACTTTGTAGACATGTTCGGCAAAGCCCAGGCCGGCCTCGGAGTAAATATTGAATGCGGTATCAAGCCCGAAGTCGCGGAGTTGTTTTACCTCGTCGTCGAACTTTCCGGTGGCCGTTACGACGCCTTCGAACTTGTGGCGTTTGAGAGTTTTTGCGGCTTGTACATTGGAACCGTGTTTTGGCATCGCTAGGACCACGAGGTCGAGATTATCACGGACACTGACACGCTCCCAGAAGTCCGAATCGGTGGCATCTGCGAGAAGGACATTGCGGTCGGCCTGTTGGTGTAGTTCGACGGCTTTAGGGTCTCGGTCGAAGCCCAGGACTTGTCCGGGGAAGCGATGGCTGAGGCTCTGATAGGCGGCGAGTCCAACGCGTCCCATGCCGAAGATGGCGATGCGTTCACCGTTGGTTCGAATGGGTAAATCACCCGGGTGACGGCCTTTGGTTTCGAAGCGTTTGAGGAAATTGCTGATCGGGTCGTAGAGTTCTTCCGCACGGCGCCCGAGAGGAGAAACCAGTAAGATACTGATGGAAAGTGCCATCGCCATCGCGACCAACCATTCCGAAGAAAGCCAACCCTTACTGACTCCGAGAGCCATGACGATGAGGCCAAATTCGCTGTAAGTGGAAAGGGAGATGCCCGCCATCCACGAAGTTCGAGCACGTAGTCGGAAGCGCGTCAGGATTCCAAAGAATAGAAGACTTTTGATCGGCAAAATCAGAATGAAAAGAAGTGCCCAAAGCATGCCTTTGAGGGTGAATGAGCCCTCGAGTCCGATTTGTAAGAAGAAGCCAACCAGCAGCAGGTCGGTGATGCTCATGAGGGATTTGCTAACTTCTTTTGCTTTTGGATGTGATCCGATCAGGATACCTACGAACAGAGCACCGAGATCTGCTTTGAGTCCGACAATTTCGAAGCCTTTTGCTCCGAGTACGAGAGCGAGGAAAAGTCCGCAAAGGGTGACCATTTCTCCGTGGCCGGAGCGGCCGATCAGCGCGCCGAGAGACTTGCGGCCGAGGAGTAGAGCTGCGAGTAGGGCAATGGACCAAATCGAGGGGATTTTTCCGGTTGAGAAAGTGAGGAAAAGGACGGCAAAAATGTCCTGCATGATGAGCATGCCGATGGCGACTCGACCATGCATTGCGCCCATGTCCCCGCTTTCCGTCAGGCTTTTCACGGCAAACACCGTACTGGAGAAACTCAGTGCGAAAGCGAGAAGGAGGGCGGTTTGCCAGTCGATTCCGACGGCGGTTCCGGCAAGTGTGCCAACTCCGAGTAGCGATAGGGCAAAGATGGCGACGACCGAGAGGGTATGAACGGAAGTGCCGGCCCAGATTTCGGGTTGGGCAAGGGTTCGGACACGGAGTTTTACCCCGATGGTGAATAACATCAGAGTGACTCCGAGCTCGGCAATCGTTCCGAGCGCGGCACCGCCGCTGTGTCCGAAGGCTTGGAGGATAAACCCTGAGATCAGAAACCCGACAAGTGGTGGGAGTCTGAACTGCTGGGCAATGAGCCCAAAGAAAAACGCGACAGCTAGGAGGATTGCATCCATTGGCGATTAGAGAAAGCCATCCGTATGCCGTTTGGGAGAAATTTTCGTAGAAATCGCTTAGTCTTTTCGCGTCAGTTCCACAAAGACATCCTCGAGGGTGGCGAGGTCACGGAACAATGAGCGAAGGGCCCAGTTGTTTTCGATGGCGACAGCATTGACAAATTGGCGGGTGTCGGTTCCGGAATCTGACCAGAGCGTGTAACAGTGCCAGCCCTCTTCCAATTTTTCCGAGGTGACCTTTTTAACGTTGGGAAGTCCTGAGAGGATGGGAGTGGCGATGTCGGCGGGTGCGAGAATCTCACATTGCACCCTTCCGGCTTTCCTCATTTCTGATACGAGGTTCTGCGGGGTATCTGCGGCCTTGATTCGACCGTTGTCGATGATGATCACTCGGCTGGCGATCATTTCGACTTCCGAGAGGATGTGGGTGGAAATGAGAACGGTATGGTTGAGTGAGAGGTGTTTGATTAGTTCACGAATCTGGCGAATCTGGATCGGATCGAGACCATTGGTAGGCTCGTCGAGGATGAGGAGATCGGGTTGGTGAACCAAGGCATCTGCGAGTCCAACGCGCTGACGGAAGCCTTTTGAGAGAGTTTTGATCATTTTTCTGCGCACGTCCTGAAGGCCGCAGGTGTCAATGACGTGAGCGACTCTGCGACGAGAATCTGTATTGGAGAGTCCTTTGATTTTCGCTCGGAACGAAAGGTATTCACGGACCCGCATATCATCGTAAAGAGGCACGTTCTCCGGCATGTAGCCAATACGTTTCCGTGCTTCGATGGACTGCCGGAAGATGTCGAAATCGGCGATTTTGGCCGATCCTCCCGAGGGTGGGAGGTATCCGGTAAGCATTCGGAGGGTGGTGGTTTTGCCAGCTCCGTTTGGCCCCAAAAACCCGACGATTTCGCCTCTCGCTACGGAAAAAGAAATGTCTTGGACCGCGACATGGCGTCCGTAGCGTTTGGAGAGGTTTTTGACTTGGATCATTCGGTGCTTGGTAAAGTGATATTTTCAGGCTGCAAAGGTTGACGCAAGCCTTAGAGACCTTTAACTAATCCCTGCGCGCGGAACGCCAAGCGGATATTTCCTGTAAATTGCGCCAGCCTCTATAAAAAAGTCATGAATTCATCGGTTTCGGCGCGACTCAACGCGGATTTGCTAGACGAGAAATATGCCCAGTGGTGCGAGGACCCGAAGTCTGTGGAAACGACGTGGTCTTCCTTTTTCGAAGGTTTTGAGCTCGGGGTAGCCCAATCGAAGAAAAAAGGCTCTGAGTCATCTAGTAAGGTGGGCGTCCAAGGTGGTGTGGATCTTGAGTTTAACGGGAAAGTCGTTGGGCTCGTTTACAATTACCGCACGTTGGGCCACACACAGGCGCAGATCAATCCGCTCGACGATGATCCAGAGGTCAATCCACGGCTTTCGTTGGGTGAATATAAGTTTACTGAGGATGAGATGACTCGGGAGGCTTCCAATCCTTTCTTCTTTAAAGGAGAAAAAATGGAGCTTAAGAAGATGGTCGAAGCTCTCAAGCGGACTTATTCGGGCAAAATTGGCTTCGAGTTCATGCACATCCACAATACGACCGTGCGTCATTGGGTGCGCGAACGTATTGAGCAGCACGGGGCAAACGGTCCCGAAAAAACGCCTGAAATGCAGATCAATTCTCTGCTCTGGTTGCTCGAAGCGGAAACATTTGAGAACTTTCTCGCGAAGAAGTTTTTGGGAGAAAAGAGATTCTCACTGGAAGGCGGCGAAGGGACGATGGTTCTTCTTAATGCACTTCTTGAAACCTGTCCGAAACAAGATGTGCTAGAAATCGAGATGGGAATGGCCCACCGAGGCCGTCTCAATGTGCTCGCGAATTTCGTTCGTAAATCTCTGACCACCCTACTTTACGAGTTCACGCCAAATTATGAGCCAGGGCTTGTGGCAGGTGACGGGGATGTGAAATACCACCTCGGATACGAAAGTGTGCGGGAGTTTCCCGAAGGTAATGTGCGAGTTAGTCTTGCGGCGAATCCAAGTCACTTGGAGGCGGTTAATGCAGTGGTCGAAGGGAAGGCGCGGGCTCGTCAGCGCGTGCTCGGCGATGACGGTGCGGCGACCGACCGCAAGCGAGTCTTGCCGATCTTGATTCACGGAGATGCTGCTTTTGCCGGTCAGGGTTCGGTGGCGGAGGTGCTCAACTTATCGCAGCTTCCGGGTTACCGCACGGGTGGAACGATCCATATCATCATCAATAATCAGATTGGCTTCACCACGATGCCTGCTGATGCGCGCTCCTCCTCATACGCGACCGACGTTGCGAAAATGATCGAAGCGCCGATTCTCCACGTCAACGGTGAGGAGCCAATGGAGCTCTACTGGGCAGCGAAGTTTGCTTTAGAATTCAGGCAGAAATTTGGTCGAGACGTCGTCATCGATATGTATTGCTACCGCCGCCAAGGCCATAACGAAGCCGACCAAGCTGCATTCACTCAGCCACTCGTTGCGAAAGAAATCGCCGTTCGCGAAACCTTCGGTCAAGTTTACAAGCGTCAGCTTGTCGCTGAGAATATCTTAAGCCAAGAAGATGCAGATGCGCTTGAACAGGCGATTTGGGATCGACTTGAAGAGGGTCATAAGAAGATGGTCGAGCTTTCTGAAGCTGGGGATCGGACGGTCTTCAGTGGATCCACTGCTGTCATCCAACCGCCCTATTCCCATGCGCCAGTCGGAACGGGAATCCATGGAGAGCTTCTCCAGAAAATTGGCAAGGTTCTGACAACCGTGCCCGAGGATTTCAGTTTGAACCCAACGTTGGCGAAGCGTTTTATTCCCCGGCGTGTCGATGCTCTGCAAAAAGGTGGACCGTATGATTGGGCATTCGCTGAGTCGCTTGCCTTCGGGTCGCTTCTGCTTGAGGGGTCGCCGGTTCGTCTGTCGGGTCAGGACTGCCGCCGAGGAACTTTCTCACAGCGCCATGCGGTTTTCTACGATTACAATACGCGGGAGCGCTATATCCCTCTGGAAAACTTGTCTCCAGAACAAGGGAAGTTCTGCGTTTACAACTCTCTGCTTTCGGAATTCGCCGTGCTTGGATTCGACTACGGTTACTCGCTTTCTTACCCGAACATGCTTCTTTTATGGGAAGCGCAATTCGGAGATTTCTCCAACGGTGCTCAGGTCATCATCGATCAGTTTATTTCTTCGGCCGAATCCAAATGGCAAACGCCCTCAGATCTTGTGATGCTGCTGCCTCATGGATACGAAGGGATGGGGCCAGAGCATTCCAGTGCGCGTCTTGAACGTTTCCTTCAGCTTTGTGCCGAGGAAAACATGATCGTGGGAAATCTGACAACACCTGCTCAGTATTTCCACGCACTCCGTCGCCAAAAGCACCGTGATTTCCGCAAGCCCCTTGTGTTGATGACTCCGAAGAGCCTTCTTGGCCGACCCGAGGCAGTATCGACGGAGGCTGATTTCCTCCAAGGAACGTGTTTCCAAGAGATTCTTCCAGACGACTTCGGTTTTGAAAAACCAGAGGATGTGAAACGTGTCGTGTTCTGTTCTGGAAAAGTTTACTACGACCTCGCTGCCTATCGGAAAGAGAACGATATCAAGGATGTGGCAATCATCCGGATTGAACAGCTCTATCCGTTCCACAGCGATATGGTCAAAGCGATCATCGGGCAGTTTCCAAATATCGAGCGTTTCGTTTGGTGTCAGGAAGAGCCGAAGAACATGGGAGCTTGGACCTACGTTTCCCCACAACTTCAAGCGACCCTCGGCGTGTGGCCGATGTATGCGGGCCGCAAACCTGGCTCGAGCCCTGCTGCAGGTTCCAAGGCGATGCACTATCGTGAGCAAAAAGCATTGCTTGCAAAAGCGTTCGAAATCTAACGTTCCATCAGAAAACTTTTTACAATGGCTATTGAAATTAAAGTGCCGGCCGCCGGCGAATCCATCACCTCCGCAAATATCGCGAAATGGTATAAGAACAGCGGAGACGCGGTGAAGAAGGGTGAAGCTCTCGCCAGTTTGGAGACCGATAAAGTATCCAACGAACTTGAGGCCGAAGCCGACGGAGTGCTTCAGATCATCGTCGGTGAAGGCGAAGAAGTTCCGATTGGTGAGTTGATCGGGAAGATTGAGGAGTCAGCAGTTGGAGCAGCCGCACCAACTCAAGCAAGCGCTCCCGCCGAGAAGACTCCAGAGCCTCAAGTAGAGCCGGCCTCGCAAGAATCTGGTGAGCCGGTGGACATTCAGGTTCCAGCTGCGGGTGAGTCAATTACCTCGGCCAATGTTTCCGAATGGAGAATCAAGAACGGGGATCAAGTTGCCAAAGGAGATACGCTTGTGACATTGGAGACCGATAAAGTCTCCAATGAACTCGAGTCGCCCGTTGCCGGAAGAATCGAAATTCTTGTTCCTGAGGGTGAAGAAGTCGAAATTGGCACCGTCATTGCAAGGGTGAATCCAGGTGCTGGTAGTGCTCCCGTTTCAGAAAAATCCGTGGCACCCGCCGCACCCCAAGCTGCTGCAGAGACAAAAGAAGCTCCCAAAACTGAAGAAGCTTCCCGACCGAAACCGGACCTTTCAGTTCTGACTACCCCGGCAGCTGAGAAGACTCCCGCACCGGCTACACAAGAGGGCCGGACCACGCGTAAGAAGATGTCGATGCTTCGCCGGAAGATCGCAACGCATCTGGTAAACGCCCAGCAGACTGCGGCGATTCTAACAACCTTCAACGAAGTGGATATGACTGCGGTTATGCAACTGCGGAAAAGTGTGCAGGAAGACTTCGTCAAAAAACACGGGGTGAAACTCGGGTTTATGTCATTCTTTGTGAAAGCCGTGACTCAAGCTTTGAAAGACGTGCCATCCATCAACGGACGTATTGAAGGCAACGAAGTCATTGAAAATCACTTCTATGATATCGGCGTCGCGATCGGAACAGAGAAGGGATTGATCGTTCCGGTTCTTCGTGACTGCGATGAGAAGTCGTTCGCACAGATCGAAGGAGATATCCTCGATTACGCGGCCAAAGGAAAATCTGGAAAAATTTCCATCGAAGACCTTCAGGGGGGCGTGTTCACCATTTCCAACGGTGGTGTCTACGGTTCACTTCTCAGTACTCCGATCTTGAATCCTCCTCAGAGTGGAATTCTTGGGATGCACACGATTCAACAGCGCCCAATTGCCTTGAATGGTGAAGTGGTGATTCGCCCGATGATGTATCTTGCTTTGAGCTACGATCATCGCTTGGTCGATGGCAAAGAGGCGGTGACTTTCTTGATCAAAATTAAGGAAGGTCTTGAGAATCCGCATCGTCTGATGCTGGAGCTGTAGACTGAAATCCGCTAGCTAAGCGAGCAGAGAGCATCTACTCGCACAATATTCGCTGCTTGCGATCATGCGGGCAACGGGGAAGACTGCTTCTAAAGAATTTGAAGGAATTTCTGCCATATTACAGGCATCTTCTTAAGGTCAAAGCGGCCTTTGCAGTGGGTGTGCTTGCCGGTTTGGTTTACGCTGTTGCATCCGGTTTGGGTTTGCCGCTGATGACCAAGGTGGTCTTTCCCGTATTGTTTGATAGCGAATCTGCTGAAGGTGGCTGGTATGTGCAATGGCTCAACGAGCGCTTGGGTGAAGTGTCACGTGATGAACTGCTTATCTACACCTGCATGTGGATTCCGGCCGTCTTTTTTCTGCGTGCAATCGCTGGTTTTACGAATGGATATTTTATTCAGTATACTGGACTCCGCGTGGTGGAGGCGATTCGCGTGGATCTGTTCGAGAAGCTCCAGACCCTGCCGCTGGCATTCTTTAAAAAGAATCAATCGGGCGATCTTCTAGCCCGTGTCGTCACCGATACGCTGATGTTGCGACAGGTCATTTCTCAAGCATCGAACGATCTAATCAAGCAACCCGCGACACTGATCTGCGCGCTTGGGTATGTTGGCTATATGGCCTGGCAGGATCGTGCGGCATTCATCGCACTCATCGCGCTGCTTACCGTTCCCATCTGCATCATGTTTATTCGTATGGCCGGCAAAAAGCTAGCGGGAAGGGCCAGAGCATTGCAGAAGCGAGGTGGAGATCTCTCGGCATCACTGTCTGAGAGTCTTCAGTCGTCTCTCGAAATTCGAGCGTTCAATCTGCAGGAAGATCAGATCAGGAGTTTCAGGAAGCGCGTCGCAGAAATTTTCAGACTGACGATGAAGGTTGTGAAATACCGCCAGATCATTTCGCCTTCGATTGAGGTGGTTGCTGCTGCTGGGTTTGCTGCTTCGCTTTATTTCGGAGTGAAGGCAGGAATGACTCTGGATGGATTCATCGCCTTGGGCCTGGCTTTATTCATGTCTTACGAACCTCTGAAAAAACTTGGAGCGATCCACTCACTCTTTCAGCAAGGAAAGGCCTCAGTCGAGCGAATCGAATACATTTTGTGTTCCGATGATATCATTCCGAATCCGTTGAAACCGCGTTCGATGCCCAATCCGATCGGCGATATTTCTTTCGATCATGTCACGTTTGCCTACGACGATTTACCGGTTCTTTCCGGTGTGGATTTAAAGATCCCGGCAGGGCAAGTGGTCGCGTTGGTCGGTCCGAGCGGAGCGGGTAAATCCACTTTTGCCCATCTGGTGCCTCGTTTGTATGACCCTCAACAAGGAGATGTTCGGATGAATGGAATTTCGATCCGAGATTTCAAAAAACGTGATTTACGTCAACAGATTGCGGTCGTTCCCCAGACGCCAGCTCTCTTCATCGGTACGCTCGAAGAAAATATTCGAATCGGTAATTCTGAGGCAACGAAGGAGGAGGTTGAGACAGCAGCTCGCAAGGCTTTCGCTCATGATTTTATTGAGAGTTTGCCTGAGGGATATCAGACTTCTGTGGGAGAGCGGGGCGACCTTTTGTCGGGTGGGCAAAGGCAGCGAATTGCAATTGCCCGTGCGTTTTTAAAAGACGCGCCGATTCTCATTTTGGATGAGGCAACAAGTGCGCTGGATACCGAGAGTGAAGCCATGGTTCAGAGGGCGTTGGCGGAGTTGGTAAAAGGTAGGACGACACTGATTATCGCTCACCGGTTTAGTACGATTCGAATCGCGGATCGGATTCTTGTGTTCAAGCAGGGCCAGATCGTTAGCGATGGAAGTCACGAAGAACTGATGGAAACAGATCTAACCTATCAGGCCATGGTAAAGGGTGAGCTGCGCTGACTTCTTATTTTTTGATAAGACCGGGAGGTGTTCCGTAGCCGATAATTCTGCTCTTGCTACCTTTCCGCGGAACTCGAAAGTCGTAGACTCCGTAACCATTGCCCTTTTTACCTCGGTAGGATCTTCCGTTGGTCGCGTTGATCATTATGGCTCGACCGTCTTTTTTTTCGTGGCCAAGAAACATTCCGACGTGGGTGATTTTGACCTTTCGGCCATCGTTGGGTTCGTAAGTTCCGGTCCAGAAGACCAAATCGCCTGGTTTAAGATCTTGAAGACTTGGGTGATCAAGCTTTGTTGCGGCATTGGCTACTAGATGAATTCTTGAATGCTCTTTCACCCAAAGATATTGATCGGCTGAAGTTCTGGGAGGCTTTAGGCCTGCTTTCCGTAGTACATAATACATGGCTCCTGAGCAGTCGAACCCTTGGTCAATAGGTCCATTTCCCCCGTATTTGTATGGCATTCCTGCGACTTCCCTACCGGTTTCAAACGCGATGCTGATGAGTTTTTGACGTTCCTTTGCAAGCTCCGAAAACTCCTTGAGTTCAGATGTTTCGACGAGGGGTAGGCTCTCGGCATGCGCGATGGGGTAGGCGGTAAAGAAGAACGCGGTGAGTATGACTAGAATTCGCAACATTAGGTGAGAGTAGGGAAGAACTTCCCGATGAATTTGTCGTTTCCTTTTGCCATGTCCAGATGAGAACGGCATTTTTCCCATATTGAGTGATTCCCGTCATATACTGATCGTCAGCGATGGAAAGCTGGGACATGAAAATCAGTCCCTTGGGCTTGCTGAGGCGATGGGGCGAATTGAGGCATTTGAAACAAGTATCATCGTCTTGAATAAACACGGTGGATTTTTTTCAAGAGTCCGGCAGTCGTTGAAAGAGAGCCGCCAGTTGCCCAAGCCTGATTTTGTAATTGGCGCGGGGCATGGAACGCACCTGCCTCTCCTTGCCGTTGCGCGGGAGCATGGAGCTTGCAGCGTTGTACTTATGAAACCCGGACTACCTTTGTCCTGGTTCGATTGGTGTATTGCTCCGGAACATGACTTCGATAAGCGCCCCGATCGAAGGGGGCTCATCCTTAGTAAAGGAGCCTTGAACCGGGTCGTTCCAAGCGAAGGTGAAAGGTCAGGGAATCTTATCTTGGTGGGTGGTCCTTCAAAGAGTCACGGATACGATGAGGAGAATCTAATTCTGCAAATTGAAGAAATAGCCAAAGAGGGAGAGTGGGAAATAGTGGACTCAAGAAGGACGCCGGATTCGTTTCGAACGGCTCTTGGCAGCGATTTGCCCAGCTTGGTGTTGAGCCGGCATGAGGATACCCCATCGGGTTGGTTGGCAGATCGACTATCTAAGGCGACTGAAGTTTGGGTTACGGAAGACTCTGTATCGATGGTCTACGAGGCACTGACTGGAGGTGCGCGAGTTGGGATCGTCGATGTACCTCGATTGAAGTCTGAATCGCGAGTGGTCAGGGGCTTGGAACTTCTAAAGTCACAGGGCTATTTCTTGAATGGCGATTCGACCGATGTTTCAAAGCCTCGACTGGCTGAGGCTGATCGATGTGCAAGGTGTATTCTCGCTTAGATCGTTTTCTCAAAAATGGTCGAACTGAACTCTTGCCAGTCCGACTGCGCTAGGACATCAGAGTGTGTGGGAAATGTGGATCATCGCAGAGGGAAATTTGGACTCTTGTGGATCCTGTTTTTTTTCCATGGGATGGCGCCGGGTTTTTGGGTGCCTACGCTAACGAATGTTTTGAATGCGGAGGGTCATGGTCAGTGGGTTGCTTGGGTGTTTGCGATTCCACCAATCTGCGCGTTGATTTCTCCGGTGATTGGTGGGGCGATCGCAGACGAAAAGGTTGCGGCGCAAAAGATGATGGGCTGGAGTTCGTTGGCTGCGGCGGTTGCAATTGGACTGGCTTATTGCGCTCTGGATCTAGGCTTTGGTATTGGCTGGTTTTTAGTGGGTATCGGATTGTATGCATTGGCTTCTGGACCAACGTGGGGTCTGGTCGCGACGATCTGTTTCACGCACCTCGACGATAGGAAGAAGCAATTTCCGTTGGTAAGGCTGGGTGCCACCTTCGGGTGGATGGGGGCGGGCTTTGTTACCAGTTACTTACTGATTTCAGATGCGTCTCCGATCTCTGGCTACGCGGCGGCACTGACACGAATGATTGCGGGATTATTGGCCTTCACCATGCCGAATACACCGCCTATGGGTAGCGGGAAATCATGGAAAAGTGCGCTTGGTCTGAATAGCTTCAGCCTTTTTAAGAATCGGGATCATGCGGTTTTGTTTTCTGTGACCGGCCTCTTCGCAGTGCCACTGGCGGCGTTCTACATGTATGCGCCGGAGTTGTTCAAAGACTTGGGGAATAAGACTCCAACTGCTTCCATGGCTCTAGCTCAGTGGAGTGAGGTTGCGGCGATGATTTTGCTTGGGTTCCTGATGGTCACCTTTCGCCTCAAAGTATTGCTGATGTGGGCGCTTGGGCTTTCGGTGCTTCGGTTTGGGCTGAGTGGATATGCAGGCTTTACGGAGGTGATTGGTTGGCATTTTGCTGGGGTCGCTCTTCACGGTGTTTGCTACACTCTCTACTTCGTCACCGCACAGGTGTATCTTGACCGCCGTGTTCCGGTGGAAATGAGGGGGCAAGCGCAGGGACTTCTGAGTCTGATGGCCTCTGGAGTCGGTCCGCTGATTGGAGCATTTTTCTGTGGCTGGCTGAGAGCTGTTTGCGTGGATGAGAACGGAGAGGGATGGGCGACCTTTTGGTGGGTGCTAGCCGGAATGATTGCCGTGTGTTGGGTGGCGTTCGGAGTTCTCTACAGAGGCGAGCGAGCTGGGAGTTGAAGTCAGGCAAGTTCGCAGGCGAGTCGTATTGCGGCGATCATTGAGGAGGGATTGGCTTCACCTTTTCCAGCGATTGAAAAAGCAGTTCCGTGATCGGGAGAGGTGCGGGGCTTGGGCAGGCCGACGGTGACGTTTACCGCCTCGTCGAAATCGAGAAGTTTCAAGGGTATGAGGCCTTGATCGTGATACATGGCAAGGACTGCGTCGAATTTTCCCATAACCGCATCTCGGAAAATGGCATCGGGGACGTAGGGGCCTGTGAAGGAGGCGAGGCCGATTTCATTCAAGGAAGCGACAGCAGGTGCGATGATGGTTTTTTCTTCGTTGCCGAAAGCACCGTTTTCTCCAGCGTGAGGATTGAGCCCACAGACGGCGATGTTTGGCGAAAGATTTCCTTTTTGACGTAAGAAGTCGGCGGTGAGAGAACCGATTCTGAAAACGGCCTCTTGGGTGAGTAGTCGAGGGACATTAGCGATGGAATTGTGAATTGTCGCGAGTCCAACGGTTAGTGAGGGGCCGGTGAGGATCATTCCGTATGTATCGACTCCGAAGGTTTCAGCGAAGAATTCCGTTTGGCCGGGGAAAGGAAAACCAACGGATTGCAGGCCCTCTTTTGAGACAGGGCCAGTCACGACTGCATCTGCTTTGTCATTTTTTAAAAGCTCAGTGGCTTTGATTAGAGCATCAAATGCCGCTTTGGCCGATTCGCGCGTGGGTTTTCCCGGGATGCCAGCAAAGCGATCGCCAATGATTTCGAATTCACAATCCGTGGGAAGGAGTTCCGAGGCGATTGCTGCATCGATGATTTCTGGGCCGATCCCTGCAGGGTCGCCCAGCGTAATGAGAATTTTTGGCACGAGGAAGAGATGGACGTTGAAAGCCTCGTCTGCAAGTTGGAAGCTTCGGAGGAGATGCTTAGCGAAGAGGTCAAAAATAGGTTCGGGGGGATTGCACGATTATATGGAGTGAAGGCATTAGAGAGATTTGCTGAGTCACGAGTTGTCGTTGTGGGTATTGGCGGGGTTGGATCTTGGACGGTGGAGGCTCTTGCGAGGTCGGGAATTGGGGCGATTCGTATGGTGGATTTGGATGAGATTTGCGTGACGAATGTAAATCGCCAGTTGCACGCGATGGATGGACAGATCGGTAAGCAGAAGACGGCGGCGATGGAGGAGCGAGTTCGGGCGATTCATCCCGAGTGCGAGGTGGAGGTGATCCAAGGTTTTTTCACCGAGCGAACGATTGAAGAGGTGTTGGGAGGAGAGGTTGATGGAGTGGTGGACGCGATTGATTCGATGAAGCACAAAGCGTTGCTTCTGGCGGAGTGTAAAAAGCGTGGACTGCCAGTTGTAACATGTGGCGGAGCTGGTGGTAAAAGGGATGCGACTCGGATCAGCGTGCGTGATCTTGCGTTTTCTGGAAAAGATCCATTGCTTCATCAACTCCGGAAGACTTTGCGCAAGTATCATGGGTTTCCATCGGTGCCGATGAAGTCGAAACCGCAAGCGATGGGTATATCGGCAGTGTTTTCCGATGAGTCGCCGATATACCCCGGAGAAGATGGTGAGGTGTCTTGCGAGAAACCCGAGCATGCTGACATGCGGTTGAACTGCGCGACAGGTTACGGCACGGCAACTCATGTGACTTCCAGCTTTGGGGTGATTGCCGCTGGCGTGATGCTGGATGAACTCTTATGAGTAAATTGATGAATTGGCTTGGGTTCGCTTCGCTTGAGAGGCTTATTCATGCATGTCCGTAAATCCGCATACCGTTCCTTTTGATCAAAAGCCTGTTGCTCCTGCTGCGGATGATGTTTCCCAGCATCTGGTAAATCTTCAGTATCCTCTCACATTGAGCTTCAAAATTCTGGCTTTGGCGAGTCAAGCGACTGTGACGGATGCTTCTGGGAAGACGGTGGTTTATACGAAGCAAAAGATGTTCAAGTTCCGCGAGCATGTGGAAATTTT
Organism: Akkermansiaceae bacterium; assembly: GCA_045106015.1. Lineage (GTDB taxonomy): Bacteria > Verrucomicrobiota > Verrucomicrobiia > Verrucomicrobiales > Akkermansiaceae > Luteolibacter. The sequence continues at coordinate 113,150 of JBGCEE010000013.1, forward strand.
CAAAGACAAGTCCCGAGCAGCTCATCTTGCAGATATCAAAGCGAACAAAGTCATCGATTGGTCAGCAAGATATGATTCGACAGATGCATCCGGTCAGCCGATTGGATCGGTAGGGCGGAAGGGTTGGAAGTCGATCTGGAAGGCGCATTACGAAGTTTTTAACCCTGGGGATAATGTGCCTGATTTTTCGATTCATGAGGAGAACCCAGGAGCGAAGTTCATGGACGGCCTAATTAGCGGGATTCCGATCATTGGCATGGCCTCTGGGTATCTGTTCCATCCAAAATATCTCGCGACTCGATCCGATGGGAAACCTGCGATGCGATTGACGAAGCAAGCGGCGTTCTGGGAGGGAAGATTTGGAATCGAGAAGGTCGGCGATATGACACTTCGAGAGGAACTGAATCTGATACTCAGTTTCCTGATGCTGGTGATGCTCGAGAGAAAACGCGGCTAGTGCACCGCTCCCAAAGTTCTTGTGCAAACGATAAAGGAAGGGGATCGACGAAGTTTGCGATCTGCGTTGCTTGTAAAAGATGTCTCGCGGCCTTTGCACACGAACTTCCGGACCGATGCACTAGCTTTGCTTTTCCGAAAAGGATCAAGTGAAACGAATGGACGCTTGGGAGAGGGCGCTTTAGATTTCCTGGCAGGTGGAGAATACGGAAGCACTTGAAAGATACTTGGCGGATAGTGGCTGGGTGGAGCGGTTTGATGAGGAGGTGCGCGCTCTTGGGTCGAGGTTGGTTTCCAAGGTAAAGAATCTCAGGTTAGACGAAGGTGATGGAGAGACCTGTTTTTCCGCAGGAGTCCTGGGAGAGGAAGTTGAGGGTGCTTTTTGGGAAGAAGGGGGGAGTTTTCAGTTTGATACAACTTGTGGATGTGAGGTGGGAGGCTTTTGTGAACATGGTTTTGCTACGATTGGCAAGCTGGCGAAGCGGAAAAAAATTGCGGGGCTTTTTGGGAGAAGTGCGAACGAAGCGGTGAATTTGGAACTTCAGATCTCCAAGCCACCTGAACCTACGGAGAAGGAGCATCTCGAAGGACGTGAGCTTATTTTTAAGTTGCTTGTAAAGCGAGGGGAGACCAGTCGGGCAACCAAGCTCTTACTGAAATCCTTGGGTGAGAAAGAGGTGAAGGAATGGGTTTCTGCAGAGGCTTTTGTCGATGATGGGGTTGAGATAAAACTCCTTTCTGGAAGTGGTGAAACACCGGCGGAGATGAGAGCGATCCGGCAGCTTCGGGAGACGGGGCTCTGTTCAATGCGATCGAATCCAGCGTGGAGGTTTTTGATGAGCATGAAATCACGGGCAGGTGAGGACGATCTCGAAGATCAATGGTTTCCCGATCCAGGTAGGGTGGCGGTCGATCTGTTCTGGCATCAGTTTCGTGGTGAGTATGCCGCATCGCTTGAAGGCGCAGGTTGGGAGGTTGTTTTTGAAAAAGGAGTTGGACACGAAGTCCACGACGCAGATCCGGCGAAGTGGGAGAGTCGTTTGATCGGCGACGGAGGAGAAGAAGGAATCGATGGCGACTATTCGGATGGGGGATGGTTCAGTTTGTCCGTTGGGTTTGATGTGGATGGTGAGCGACATGATCTGCTTCCGATTCTTGCAGAGCTTTTGAAACAGGATTTTCTTGAAGAAACACTGGAGCGTCCAGATACAGGTTATGTGTATGCGCCATTACCGAATGGGGACGCGCTGAAGCTCCCATCGGGAAGGGTTCGGAAAATTCTTCGGCATCTATCGGCGTTGGTGGATCCGAAATTTTTTGGAAATGTGAAGGTGCATGCCTTGGATGCAGCGGCATTGGAAGAACTCGGTGATCTAGGAATCGAAAATCCGAAAGGCGTCGCCAAACTCAGGAAACGTTTGGAAGATTTTTCAAAGCTGGATCGGATGGACGAGCCTGAAGGGGTTCGGGCAACGCTGAGGGACTATCAAAAGTCAGGATTTCAGTGGATGCAGTTTCTTTCAAAACATGGTCTTCACGGGATCTTAGCCGACGATATGGGCCTCGGGAAAACGCTTCAGACACTAACCCATTTGATGGCAGAAAAAGCGAGTGGCAGGAATGGAGGAAAGCCTTCATTGGTCGTGGCGCCTACATCCGTGGTGCCGAACTGGCGAGCTGAAGCGGTGAAGTTCGTGCCGGGTCTTAGAGTATTGGTTCTCAACGGCCCGGATCGGAAAAAGTATTATCGCTCAGTGCCACACGCCGATCTTGTGATCACTTCGTTTGCACTACTTCAGAGGGATGTGGAACGGTTGTTGGATTTTAAATTTCACGTGATGATTCTCGATGAAGCTCAATATATCAAAAATCCCCGGGCTAAGGTGGCTCAGGCGGCATGTCGTGTGCTTGCAAACCACCGGTTGTGTCTATCGGGAACACCAGTGGAGAATCATCTCGGTGAGCTTTGGAGTCTTATGCATTTTTTGGTTCCGGGTTTTCTGGGAAAAGAAGATGCGTTCAATCGAAACTTCCGCAAACCGATCGAAGATGAGGGGGATACAGACAAGAATGCTCTGCTTAAAAAAAGGATTGCACCGCTGGTGCTGAGACGCACGAAAGACCAAGTGGCCAAAGAACTGCCGCCCAAGACTGAAATGGTCCATTTGATCGAGTTGCACTCTGAGCAAAAGGACTTGTATGAGACCGTGCGGGCGACGATGGACAAGCGAGTGCGACAGGCAATCGCGGCAAAAGGTATCGAGCAATCACAGATCGTTTTCTTGGATGCCTTGTTGAAACTGCGACAAATTTGTTGTGACCCAAGGCTTTTACCGGCGGATTTCGCAGCCGGAGTCAAAAAATCGGCAAAACTGGATTTCCTGAGCGAGCTCTTGACGACTTTGATTGAGGAAGGGCGTAGAATCCTTATCTTCTCTCAATTTACCACGATGCTTTCTTTGATCGAAGAACACCTCATCCGGACAAACGTTGCCTATCTTAAATTGACCGGTGGCTCGAAAGATCGAGGGCAACTGGTCGAACAATTTCAATCGGGTAAATTTCCAGTGTTTCTGATCTCGCTTAAAGCCGGAGGGACAGGATTGAATTTAACAGCGGCGGATACGGTGATTCATTTCGATCCTTGGTGGAATCCTGCCGCAGAGGCGCAAGCAACGGACCGAGCGTATCGGATCGGCCAGGATAAGCCGGTTTTTGTGCACAAATTGTTATGTCAAGAAACCGTTGAAGAACGAATCCACCGGCTTCAAATCGAGAAGGCGAAACTGGCAGATGGCATACTTGCTGACGCTGATGTAGTTAGGAAGCTGGATGCTTCGATGGTGCGAGATTTGTTGGGATAGTGTTCTGACGAAAGTGACCATAGATCACCGTTCAGTTCGGCAAGATTCGACTTGCCACCCCTCGATAGTTCTGTCAGATTATACCCTGCTAAAAATCACCCAAAAAATCTTATGAATCGAGTCAAACCTGTTCGCATCATCAACGCGCCTAGAATTCTAGTTGCCGTTGGATTGGTCGCCCTCCTTTGCTTTTTTACAATCCGCTCCAACGATCGAGTTGGCAGTTCAAAAGCGAATCAAGCGGTCGCCGAGCAATCAACTCGCCCGAGCCTCCAAAGTGATGAAGCCGGAGCTCAAACGGCAATAGAATCCAACGAGGGAGGATTAAGCAACACTCCGGGGGAGAGCTCGAACGCCGATGCTGTTTCGACGGTGGGCAATGAAACATCGGGAGATGAAACCACGGATAATGGTCAAAATGGACAGGGCGCCAAGCCGCTAGCAGTCCCCGATAAGGCGGTCGCTTCGACCGAGAAGGTAGGGGATGTTTTCGCGGATCCAAGAGTCGATTGGACGGATCCGGAGCAAAGAATACAGGCGGTGGCACGAATGAAGGAAGCCGAGGAACGTGAATTGGCGGTAGCAATTGCCACTGCGAAAAAATTGGGTCTGCCGCTACGAGAGGAATTGCCAGACGGCGGTCTGCGCGAAGTGGCTCGCCTGGATGATGATGGTGAGGTGCTCTACTTCGAAACCAAAAACGTTAATGCCGCGATTTCCACGGGGGCGAATCTCCTCCAAACCTCACCTTATTCTCTGGATGGAGATGGAATTATGGTGGGTGTCTGGGATGGCGGTTCAGTTCTGAGCACTCATCAGGAGTTCAATGAAGGGCCTAGCTCGCGGGTCAATATTCGAGATGGTGCTGCCTCGAACTACCATGCCACTCATGTCGGCGGAACCGTTGGTGCTTTCGGCGTCGTTCCCAACGCGAAAGGAATGGCCCCACAGTCGCTGATCGAGTCCTACGATTGGTTTTCCGATACCAGCGAGATGACCGCAGCCGCGGCTTTCGGCCTCGGACAATTGGATTCGAAGGTCCATTTATCGAATCACAGTTACGGCTACAGCTATGGTTGGCGCAATAGCAACGGGGTCTGGACATGGACCGGAACCGGAACCGATCAGAATGCCTACGATGCGGATTTCGGCCAATATAGCAGCATGTCTAGAAATCTGGATTCGCTGGTCTACAACTCTCCTTACTACGTTATTTTCTGGTCCGCTGGAAACGAGAGCAATGACGGACCAGGGAATGGACAAACCTGCACGATCGGCGGCGCAAGCGTGGCCTACGATCGCTCGATTCACCCGCAGAACGACGGAGACTACAGTGGTGGTTTTGATACGATTGGTGATCACGGTGTCGCCAAGAACTTGATCACGGTTGGTGCCGCAAACGATGCGGTCAGCGGCGGCCAGCGCGATCCGTCCAGATCGACCCTCGCTTCGTTTTCATCTGTTGGGCCGACGGATGACGGTAGGATCAAGCCCGATCTTGTCGCCAATGGTGTGGGTCTTTACTCGTCCGACAACGGAAATAATACGGATTATCGTTCATTGAGCGGAACAAGTATGTCCTCGCCGAATGCGACTGGCAGTGCTGCCCTATTGGTAGATCTCTATCGCGATCTGTTTGACGGTGACGCAATGCGTGGAAGCACCCTTCGTGGATTGCTGATTCATACGGCCAGCGATATCGGGAATCCCGGACCCGACTATACCTATGGTTGGGGATTAGTGGATGCCAAGAAGGCGGCGGATAAAATTCAGCGAGAGGCGGATTTTCCGGGTTTAAACGGCATCATCGAAGGCCAAGTCTCGGATGCTCAGCCAAGCGAGACTTACTCGTTTTCTTGGGATGGCATTTCCCCCATCCGAGCGACGCTTTGTTGGAACGATCCCGCCGGAACGGCAGAGAATACTCACAACGACCGGGCTCCGGATCTGGTCAATAACCTGAATCTTAAACTGACTGCCCCGGACGGGACGACTCATCATCTCCCTTTCGTGATGCCCTTTGTTGGCACTTGGACCGAGGCATCAATGAGCCAGAACGCCACCACGGGTGTCAACAATACGGACAACGTTGAGCAAGTGCTGGTCGCATCCCCTCAACAGGCAGGCAATTGGCAGGCTGAAGTGTCCTACACGGGTGGCTTGACGAATGGTGCTCAGGATTTCAGCTTGCTGATCAGTGGAATCGGAGTTGTTGGCTCTCTGTCATTTGATGCCGATAGCTATTCGGTCGATGAAGACGCGGGCATCGCGACGATTACCGTAAACCGCTTGGCGGGCAACGCGGGTGAGGTCAGCGTTAGTTATGCCACGCAGAATGATACTGCCGTCGCCGGTTCCGACTACACCGCCACCAGTGGCACACTGACTTGGGCCGACGGAGAGGATGGCGCCCGGACGATTGAAATTCCCATCATCAACGACGGGACGAGCGAGCCCTATGAGGAGACGCTTTTTGTCACTCTTTCCAATCCCAGCGGAGGTATTGCCATTTCTGGCACCGCCACGGCCAATCTTACGATTGTCGATGACGAACCCGTCTTCGGAGTCACCGCTCCGAACGGAAATGAAGTGCTGCCCGTCAATAGCTCTTTCAACATCACCTGGGTTTCCAGCCTCGGTGGATCGGTCCAAATCGATCTACTACGAGGTGGTCTGCTGGTCCAGACCCTAGCTGCCAGCACTGCCAACGACGGCCTGTTTGAATGGAGTGTTCCAGCTTCTCTTCCCAACGGGAGTGGTTATTCAATCAGGATTTCCCTTCTTGGTGGAGGTGGTCAATCATACACCAGCAATGGCTCGTTTACGGTGGAGAACCTAGTCGAAGTTGATCTTTACACTTCCGACATGAGCAACGATCCGGGTTGGACGCTGCAGGGAAACTGGGCCTACGGTACTCCCACAGGAGGCGGTGGACAGTATGGGAATGCTGATCCCACGACCGGAAACACCGGTAGCCAAGTGATCGGCTACAATTTGTCTGGCGACTACGAGAATAACCTCGGCGAAACCTACGCCACCACTCCGGCGATTGACTGCTCGGGGATCAGCGATGTTCAACTTTCCTTCTATCGATGGTTGAATGTGGAAACCAACCAGTACGACAACGCTGGCATTCGCGTATCCAACGACGGAATCAATTGGACCGAAATCTGGTCCAATAGCGGTCAGGTCACTGACTCTGCTTGGTCGCAGCAGACCTTTGATATCTCAGCCGTAGCGGATGGTGAGGCCACCGTATACATCCGCTGGGTGATGGGCAGTACGGACGGCTCTTGGCAGTTCTCTGGCTGGAACATTGATGATGTGGTCGTGTCAGGGCTTGGCGAAGGTTCGGTTGGGCCGAACAACCCACCCGTTGTGGATGCCGGAGTGGATCAGACAGTGATGCTCCAAGGCGGCACACCGGTGCCCGGGCTCTACTACGGAACGGTGCCGGGGAATGTCAACGTCACTACGCCGAATCCACAGACGCAGATTCTGTTAGATGTAGGAAGCCAAACGGAGAATTCAATCGCGAGCAATACGACTGAGGTCTACACAGGCAGCATTTACGATGCGGATGGGCAAATTAGCTTCACGGAACATATTGATGATAAGGTCAGGATCTGGATCGATGGCGTGCTCGTGCTCTCCAATGATGCGTGGAATACGCGTAGTTCAACCTCGAATCTGAACCTAGCACCTGGCTGGCACACGATTGAGATCCGGATTTCCAACGGTACTGGTGGTAGTGGTCCACCATCCGGCGTTGGGATTGGCTACGATCCAGCCGGCGGCACGGCGTGGCAGACTTTAGTGGATCCGGGCGATGGTAGTTTCCTCCGAGCCGCTCAGGACTTGCCTGGGGCTATTGCTAATTTGGATGGAACCGTCAGTGATTTGGATAATGATCCTCTCACCACCTCGTGGAGCGTGGTTTCCGGCCCCGGCTCGGTTAGCTTCGATGACGTATCCGTCGTAGATACTTCAGCACGCCTCGATACGGCAGGCACCTACACGCTTCGCCTTACAGCAAACGACGGCAAAGATATGACTTCGGACGAGGTTACCATCACGGTGGAGCCAATGCTTCTCGCTGTGCCGAATCTCGTCGGTCTCCCGCAAAGTGCGGCTGAGTCTGCGCTGACAACGATCGGATTTACCGTGGGTAACGTTGGTACTGAGTATAGCAGCACCGTCGCTGCCGGAGATGTCATCAGTCAGGCGACGACTCCCGGCACCCAAATCCCAGTGGGATCTTCGGTAGACTTCATTGTCTCGCTTGGAGAGCAGATGGCAGACGTGCCGAACGTGGTTGGTTTGTCTCAAGCCGCAGCTGAGTCCAGTATCGCTGGAGCGAATCTTGCGATTGGCACGGGTACCGGTGCTTACAGCGATACCGTTCCTGCCGGAAACGTGATCAGCCAAAATCCTGGTGGTGGCAGTAGCATAGTTGTGGGATCGTCGGTGAATTTAGTCGTTTCACTCGGGGCGCAACTGATTACCGTGCCGAATGTCACCGGACTGGCTCAGGCTAGCGCCGAGTCAACTCTTACGGGGGCGGGTCTCACAGTCGGAGCCATTACTACATCCTACAATGACACGGTTCCCGCTGGATCTGTTATCAGCCAAGGACCGGCAGCCGGTAGCAACGTGGCGGTGGGCACTGCCATTACTTTGGTCGTCTCTGATGGTCCTGAGCCAAACACTCCGCCCGTGGTGGAAGCTGGGG
>JBGCEE010000014.1:0-35449 GCA_045106015.1 Akkermansiaceae bacterium
TTTCCAATGATAGCCCAAGTTCGAGGGTGATTTTTTGACGAGGCGGGAGAAGTAGAGCTTCCTAGAGCGTGTTCAGACTTTTCCGGGTTCGGGTGTTTCAAACCCTTTGCGTTGAGGGTCTTTGAGAAGTGCATTGGCAGCGGCGGCGTGTGGTCCCGTGTGTTTCTCGGTTTTCGGATCGAAAGTGAGCCATGGGCCGAGGATGTAGTTAGAACCGTCTTCTGGAATTTTGACTCCATTGGCCATGGTGTCGTGTAGGCGTGTAAAATGCTCAGCTGCGTCCTTGTTGTCGCCAAAGCTTCCGGCTTTGGCATTGAAGGGGGCTTGCTCACCGAGGCGGTAAGAGTTGTTCATCAAGTGTCCAAGAACGCATCCGTAGTGAGCTTCTAAAACGTTGCCGTTGGCCATTTCGGGTTTGCCCTCGCGGCAGGCGGTGGCGAAGCTACCCCAGCAGCCGCCCGGAGTGACTTTTCCTTTTGGGAGATCGATTTTTTCGCCCTGCTTTGAGCCCGCCGGGTAGTAAAGATTGCGGACGATTTTTCCGCCGTCTTCGAAGTAGTATTCGTTCTCCACCTGTCGTTGGTAGCCCTTGTAGTTGACATTTCTCACGTTGAAGAAGACCGATTGGCCGTTCGGATACTCGGCGATGCCCATCATGGTATTGGGTGTCTCGCCTTGGTCATTCCATTGAAAGCGGTTGCCAATTGCCATGACTCGGGCCGGGTTGGTCTGGTCCGCATCGAGAGCCCATGCAGCCACGTCGAGTTGGTGGGTTCCTTGGTTATTCATGTCGCCATTGCCAGTTTTCCAGAACCAATGCCAGTCGTAGTGGGCGTAATTCCCGTGGTAGTTGTCGATTTCGGCGGGACCTCTCCAAAGGTTCCAGTCAAGATTGTCGGGAGGAGTGGAGACTTTTTCCATTCCGATGCTGTTGCGTGGTTTGCAGCAGTATCCGTATGAGATTTTCAGGCGGCCGAATTTTCCATCGCGAATCGCTTGGCTAAGTCCAGCGATGCCGGCGTCTGAGCGGCGTTGGGTTCCGTGCTGGATGACGATTCCGTATTTCTGCTGAGCCTCCACACAAATACGCCCTTCTTGGATATCGTGACTCATTGGTTTTTCCACGTAGACATGTTTGCCGGCTTGGGCTGCCCAAATGGTCATGAGCGAGTGCCAATGATTCGGGGTGGCGATTGAGAGGGCGTCGAGGTTTTTGTCGTCAAGGGCTTCACGAACATCTGATATTCCTTTGGTTGTGAATGGTAGTCCCTTGGCTTCGACCTTCTTCCGAAGTTCCCCCATGCGTTTGGCCAAAACGTTTTTGTCGGGATCAATGAGGTAGGCGATCTCGACTCCCTTTATTCCGAGAAAACCGTCAATATGGCTTTTGCCTCTTCCGTTAAGTCCTGCGACTGCGAGTCGAAGCCGATTGTTGGCTCCAATAATTTGAGCTCCGGCGATACCTCCTGAGATGAATGGAGTGATACCTGCTGCAAGTGAAGATTTGAGAAACTGACGGCGACTCTTGGTCATATTTTTTGGGGTTTGTTAGGATTTTTGGAGGAGAAGATTGTATTCGCGAGAGCTTTTGTGTTGAAGCTGAAAATCACTAGGAATCGAGGATAGAACTGGCGGTTTCTCGTGCTTCGGAGTCGGCATCAAGAATCGCTTCTAGGGATGGCGAGAGTATGGGGTCGTGGCGTTCCATGACCTTTTCTACGGTTAGCCAGATTTCGGGGAACTTGATGATTCCGTTACGGAAGGCTTGCACGGCGACTTCGTTGGCGGCGTTGTAAACGGCGGGTAGGGTTCCACCGGTGAGACCTGCTCTTCTAGCTAGTTTGATGGCTGGGAAATCTTGAAGACGCGGTGTGGAGAATTCGAGTTTGGCGACTTCAGTAAAGTCGAGAGGTTTCAATGTGCCAGCAAGACGGTCTGGGTATGTGAGGGCGTATTGAATGGGGAAGCCCATATCCGTTTGTGACAGTTGGGCGAGGACCGAGCCGTCGCAAAACTCCACCATGGAGTGGATGATGCTTTGTGGGTGGATGATGGCTTCGATTCGGTCCATGCGGATTCCAAAAAGCCAGCGGGCTTCGATCATTTCGAGGCCCTTATTGAAAAGTGTTGCCGAATCGATGGTGATTTTCGGTCCCATATCCCATGTTGGATGCTTTAGGGCCATTTCTGGAGTGACGTTCCAAAGTTCATCGCTGGGCGTTTTTCTGAATGGCCCACCGGATGCGGTTAGAATAAGACGTGAAACTTCTGAGTCGGGGCCGCGGTGGCCTTCGAGGCATTGAAAGATGGCGTTGTGTTCTGAATCGACAGGGAGGATACGAACGTTTTTTTCTCTAGCCCGTTCAGTGATCACCTCGCCGGCCATGACGAGAATTTCCTTGGAGGCAACAGCGAGGTCTTTCCCCGCTTCGATCGCCGCAAGGGCAGGATGGAGGCCTGCCGTGCCGATGATAGAGACTAGGACAATGTCTGCTTCTTCGAGGCTGGCAAGGGCCTCGAGTCCGGTAGGTCCTGAATGGACGGTGACGTCTGGGGGAATTAGTGAACGAAGTGTTTCTGCTTTCGATTCGTCGTAAATCGCAAGATTTTTGACGCCAGTTGTATGCGCTTGTTCCGCGATTTTTTCGACACTGGAATGGGCGGCGAGACCGACGATTTCAATCTGATCTGGAAGAGAGGTTGCGACGCGTAGGGTGGAAAGACCGATCGAACCAGTCGATCCAAGGACGACGACGCGGCGCTTCTCTGTAGAACTCATGATAGGTTTGGGATGACCCACATGATGTAGAACCAAAGTGCGGGTGCGGTGAAGCAGATGCTATCGATAAGGTCTAGTCCGCCGCCGATGCCTGGTAGCATGTTGCCAGAATCTTTCGCACCGAGTGAGCGTTTCAAGATGCTTTCCGCGAGATCGCCGACAACGGCAAGTACGGCGAGTAGGAATCCGAGAGCGATGACGTGGGGCCAAGAGTGGAGGGCGGATAGTTGATCTGGTGCGATTGCGTAAATTCCGCAGGCGGCGAGTTGGGCGAAGAAGATGGCCCCGCCGAAGCCTTCCCAGGTTTTTCCGGGAGAGACGTGGGGGATCATTTTGTTTTTCCCGATGAGAGATCCAGTGATGTAGGCGCCCATGTCCGTGAATTTTGTGACAGCTAGGAGCCAAAGGACGACGAGTGCGCCGGGCACTGCGGAATCACCGGGTAAGCCGAAGCAGAGTTTGGTGGTGAAATTGAACAGGAAGGCAACGTAGACGAAGCCAAGCAGGGTGAGAGCGACAGCTAGGAGCGGTTCTTTGCCTCTAATCGGGTGGCGGAGTTGTAGGATGAAACTGCCCGCAGCGATCAGGAAGATGGCAAAAGTTTCAATGCCAGAGGGGATTCGAGTTTCACCTTTAAGGAAAAAGTAGGCGGTTGCGCTGCAATAGAGGATTGTGATGAGTATTCCAAAGCGCGGGAAACAGGGAGTCTCTGCAGCTTTGAGCATTTTAAAATACTCGAGGGTGGAAATGATAATGAGAGCGGTGATGAGGCCGAGGTAGGCCCATGGGATGGTGGAGGTGAATGTAGCGGCAACAATTCCCCAGAGCAGCAATGTGCTAAAGCCACGGCGGAAGAAAACCGTTCTTTTACTTGGGGGTGTTTTGGAGACGTCGTTTGCCACTTGTTTAAGGAATGCAAGACGCCTTCAGGGATGCTGGCAACCCTTTCTCGAAAATTATTTCAAAGAAGGTCGCAACTTTTCCGAAAGAGACGTGTTTCTATGGGCAGTGAGAACAAAAATCCTCATCTAAAAACCAACTAAAAAACATTATGAAAACGAAATCACTGATTATTACTTTGGTATCCATGAGTGTCATGGGAATCTCTCAAGCTGAAGAGGGGAAAAAGCAGCGCCCTGAGCGGCAGCTTCCTCCTGAAGTTGTTAAAGAGTTCGATAAAGATGGTGACGGCAAACTGAACGAGGGTGAACGCAAGGCTGCGAGAGAGGCTCACCAAGCAAAGCGGGAAGAGCGTCGTAAGCAGATGATCGAAGAATTCGACAAAGACGGTGATGGCAAGCTCACCGGCGATGAGAAGAAGGCGGCGCACGAAGCGATGAAAGCAAAAATGGCTGAGCGCTTCGACAAGGACGGTGATGGCGAGTTGAGCAAAGCCGAGAAAGCTGAAATGCACAAAGCCATGAAGCATCGCGAAGGTGCGAGGGGTCGTGCTGGGAAAGACGGTAAGCGTAAAAAAGGAAGAGACGGCAAAGGTGGAAAAGGTGGTAAGGGCGGCAAAGGTGGAAAAGGCGGTGGCGGTGGCGGTGAAGCGCCAGGTGCTCTTTGATCCTCTAAAAATCGAAAGAATATGAAGGGTCATCCGAAAGGGTGGCCCTTTTTCGGTTCTATTTCTTGGCTGCTTTCTTCTTTGTAGTCGGTGCTATGCGGTCGATGGCCTTCAGAGTATGGGTGGACAATTCTGATGCGTCCATTGTAGCAAGGGAGTCGTCGAGCTGTTTGACATTTCTAGCACCGATAATGGCCGAGGTAATGGCTTTTGGGCGGAGTGCGAATTTGAGGGCCATGTGATGGATGGCGATTTCCTCTTTGGTAGCGATGTTATGAAGTGCGCGGATTTTCTTCTGTTGGCTGGTGACCTCCTGCTCGGTTAGAAAGCCTTCCTTGCGCGCAGCTCGTGAGTCTGTGGGTATGCCATCACAGTATTTCGGTGTCAGCATACCTTGTGCTAGAGGAGAGAAGGCAACGCAGCCGATTTTTTTCTCCACTAGGTAGTCGAAGATTCCTTGAGTCTCTGGCCAACGGTCCAAGATTGAATAGGGAGGTTGGTAGACTACACAACGAACGCCCATGTCTTTGAGAATTCTCACTGCCTTTTTGAGCTTCTTGAGCGGGTATTTGGAAAGGCCCACATAGAGGGCTTTTCCAGAGTTTACTGCTGTGGCGAGGGCAGACATGGATTCCTCCAATCGTGTATTTGGATCCGGGCGGTGGGAATAGAAGATATCGACGTAATCGAGGCGGAGTCGTTTCAGGGATTGATCGAGAGAGGCAAGCATGTGTTTACGAGAGCCCCATTCGCCGTATGGGCCGTCCCACATGTAATGGCCAGCTTTGGTAGTGATGATGAGTTCATCGCGATGGCAGGCAAAGTCTTCGGCAAGGATGCGACCGACGTTTTCTTCTGCGGAACCAGCCGGTGGACCGTAGTTGTTAGCGAGGTCGAAGTGGGTGATACCTCGATCGAAGGCACGGCGCATGATGGCACGGGACTCTTGGAAATTATCGATATGGCCGAAGTTGTGCCAGAAGCCGAGGGAGATTTCAGGGAGGAGTAGGCCGGAGTCGCCGCAGCGTCGGTAGTTCATCGGGGAAGGGTTTTTGGGATTGGAAAACAAATACGTTTTAAGAACCGAGGGCTCGGAGGCGCTCGACTAGGGGGGGGTGGGAGTAGTCTAGGACAACGCGGAGTTTGTGGGGAGCGGGGTGAGAGAGATGGTCGGATGAGAGCTTTTTCAGGGCGGTGCCGAGGGCTTCGGGTGTGCCGGTGGATTCGGAGGCGTAGGCATCGGCTTCGAACTCGTGTTTGCGGGACCATGCGTTGGCTAGGATGGATAGAAGTTTCGATGCGGGTTCTAGCAAGATGGTGAAAAAGACGAGTCCGGTGTGGGGCGAGATGGGGCCGACGAAGAAGGCATCGTGAAGGAGGCGAGCGAAGGTTCCATTTGGGTTGGTGGCGAGGCCGATGAGAAAGAAGACGAGAGCCATCTGGAGAATTCCGACAGCCATGCGTTGTTTGATATGGCCGAGGCGGAAGTGGCCGATTTCGTGGGCGAGAATGGCCAGAAGTTCGGGTTTGGTTGATTTTTCTGTTAGAGTGTCGAAGAGGGCGATTTTCTTATGCTTACCAAATCCGGTGAAGTAGGCGTTTGCTTTGGTGGAGCGCTTGGAGCCGTCGATGACAAAAACGCCTTCAAGGGGGAATCCGCATTTTTCACCAAGGGTGTGGATGTCATCTTTTAGGTCGCCTTCCGGCATGGGGGTGAACTTGTTGAAGAGTGGTAAAATGAGAGAGGGTGCAAGGTAGGTAAGAAGGAGCTGGAAAACGGTGACGAATGCCCATGCCCAGAGCCAGGCGTTGGGGACCTCATTGAAGATCCAAAGGATGCCTGCGACGAGAGGGAGTCCGATAATAGCGGCGAGAGCGATGCCTTTGATACGATCGACGATGAAGATGGATGGAGTGGATTTGTTGAAGCCGAATTTTTCTTCAATAACGAAGGTTTCATACCAATCGAATGGCAGAGAGATGAGGTTCTGAGCGACGAATAGGAGGGATAGAAAGATCATGCCGACGAGGATCTCGTTTCCGGCTATGGAGCGAGCGAGATTGTCGACGAAGGGGAAGCCATGAAGGAACCAGAAAGCGAGTAGTAGTGCTAGGGAGAAGGTAGCGCGTATGAGATCGAAGCGGGCATTTGTGGTGAGGTAGGAGCGAGCTTTATCGAGTTTTTCCTGATCCATCAGCCCGTCGAGCTCAGGAGGTGGGGAGCTGGGGAAGGTTTTGATATTGAGGAGGGTGGCGATGAATTCGAGATTCCAGAGAAGAAAGAGTGAGATGACAATGATGATGGCCATAGAGGTTTGATGGTTGATTTTTTAAAGAGTGAGAGGAGGTATTACCTTTGAATTAGGTTGTAGATGGGAGGGGCGGATTTTTTCCAGGCGAGAGCGTTGGCGACTTTGATGACGGCTTCTTCGTCGTCGCTGCGAAGGAAGACATGTTTGTCGCGGACGCGGCGGGAGATTTTTAGTATGGCGTTCAGTTCGGGAGCGATGCTCAGATAGGTGATGACAGATGCAAGTGCGATGGCTACTAGGAAAATAGCCAGCACGGCAACCGGTGGTATACGGCCTACGATGAGGCCGAGAATTGCGACCATGGCCGCGAGGGGAGGAACTGCCATTCCAAAACGACGTGCGCCTTCGCGTGAGACGGCTGCCTTTTTATCCTGTTTTTTCCATTCCGTGAGAGCGGATTGGTAGAGTTGCTCGCCGAAAGTAAATGCATCGGCGTTTCTTGATTCGGGTATGTGTTGGTCTCCACAAGCTTGTTCCCACTTTTGGAGATTGCAGCTGCATTCACGTCGGCGATTTGCTGAGAGCACGCGCATGCCAAACCACCAGCGTATGACAAACGTAACGATGATGGGGGGGATCGAGAGTAGGATGAGAATACGGAACACGCTTGGGTAAGAATGAAGGCTGAAGAGGGAAGAGTGAAGCGAAGAGTGATTTTTAGGAGGGATCAGTTCGCTGAAGCGTCTTTGGTGACTTGATTGATGAAATCAGAAGTCGCTTTGAGGATTTCATCACCCGCGACATAGAAGAGGTCGTTGTGTCCAGCGTTTGGAATTTCTATAAGGGATTTGTTGGTTGCTGCTGAGTTTTCGTAAAGAGCTTTCCCATGAGAGCTTGGGATGACTTTGTCGTTTACACCGTGAATGACGAGAAGGGGTGTTTCAATTTTTTTGATGCGTTTTAGGTTTGGAAAACGGTCTCCAGGTAGGATTGGTATTGGCATGGCGACGGCGAAAGCAGATTTGAGTGGTGAGATTAGAATGAGACCAGCGGGCTTGGTGGATGATGTGAGCCATACGCTTGGGCCGCTGCCAATTGAGCGCCCCACGATCACGATTGAAGTGGCGGCAATTCCGGAGTCGATGGCGTAGTTCCAGACGCGTTCAATGGCTTGTTGAGTGGACTTTTCTGTGGGTTTGCCAGGGGAGAGGCCATATCCCGGATAGTCGTAGGCGATGACGCCGATGCCTTGGCTACGCCATTCGCGGAAGAGTTCGAAATTTTGGCCAATGTCTTCAGCATTTCCATGGCTGTAAATGATGGTCGGAGCGTTTTTCGGTGCTTTGAGGTGAATGGCAGCGATCGAGTCTTCGTTTTCGGAATGAATCAAGGTGAGCCCCTCGAGTTCCTCACCATAGTTGGTCCTTGGCGGTTGGAAGATGATACGGTCGGCAAAAGAGCAGGCGCTGATGGCGAGGAGTGCGTAGATCGAGGCGAGGGAAATGAATGGGCGTTTCCAGTTCCATTTTCCGAAGAGGATATGATTCCATTTCATAGTTCAGGATAGGCAGGGGGAGTTGGGAGTGAGAAGTGCCGAGTTGCCGCTGATCATTGGGAGGGGTTGAGACTGGGTTGTTGGGCGGAAGGATTCCGCCTCGCCTTGGGGTGGCAGTTAGGGCCAAGGATGTTTTGGATAACGGCCAGCGAGGTCCTTTTTCATTTGAGGGTAACCGTTTTGCCAGAAGTTGGGGATGTCTTTCGTCATTTGCCATGGGCGTTGATTTGGGGCGAGGATATGGACGAGAAGGGGGATTCTGCCTCCGGCAATTGACGGGGTGGCTTTGGTGCCGATGAGTTGCGCGAGTTTAGCCGAGAAGAATGGGTCATTTTCTGAGTCGTAGGTGATTTTGGCTGAGTGACCTGAGGAGAGGCAAATACGTTCCGGGCAGTGCTGATCAAGGAAGTGGCGTTGGTGAGGTGAGAGCCAGTCGTTGAGAACCGGCCAGACAGGTGCATCCTTGATTTGTTTGTAGCTGATTGCTCCATGGCAGATCTGGGAGATCGCTGCGATTCGGTCGTCTTCGGTCCAAGTTGGTAGTCCCAGTTCCGGCATCCATTTGGAGATGCAGGTGAGTCGATGGGTGAATTGTTCCACCTGTGCATCCCACTTCTTCATGACTAATTCTCCTGATAGGACGCGCTTGGCGAGGATTTCTGCGGCTACATCTAGCGGGACGTCTTGGTCTGATTCAATGGATTCGAGTGTAAGGTCGCGGAAGTTTTTTTGATGTAGTCTCGTGACTCTTCTACGAGATTCATCGTAGTTTGCTCCATCAATGATCTGAATGTCATCCGGAAACAATTCTTCGATCCATGCGAGTTCGATCGAGGTGGCGAGGCGGAGATGGGTGACGGTTTCCCTTGCCTCGACTTCAGTGATCTCGCAGGCGACGAAGGCGGTGGCATCACGTGCGCAGGACTGGTCGTCAAGTTTCCCTTTTCGGTTGCCGACGAGGCGGCAGGCGAGGTTGCCTTTCGAGAGTCGGATGGCGAGTTGATCTGAAAAAGCAACGAAGATGGATTTGGCGACAGCTTCTCGATTCATTTGGAAATCAATGTTTCGCTTTGCTGATTTTGGGAAGAGGTGCAGAAGTCTGGAAAATATGCGTGCTGTGTCCTTTGAGCCACGAGCATGAATCCCTAGTGATGAAAGTCGGCGTGCGTCGAATTTCATGGCTTCAGCTGATTCGAAGGCGCGAAATTCGCCAGCGAAGTCGGTGGGATCGTCAGGGAATATAAAGTCTTTCCGGCCAGTGGCTGATTTTCCTTTTGCAAAGATGCCCTCTCCTTGAACTACGGCGGCGATGAATGCTGCCTCAGCAAGGCAATCGTATTGAAGTCCAGCGATGAGAAGCCGAGAGAATCTCGGTTCGAGTGGCAAGGTAGCCATTTCCCGACCAATTTCGGTGAGCTCTCCGTATTGATTGATTGCGTTTAGTTCGTGGAGTAGGGTTTCTGCTTTTTCGACGGATTGTTCGGTGGGTGAATCAAGCCAGCGAAATTGGTGAAGGTTCTTGGTTCCAGAAAATTTCAGTAACAGATTCGCCTCGGCAAGATCGATTCGATGGACTTCGGGTTTTTCAAATTCATCACGGCGTGCGTGGTCGGTATTGGACCAGAGGCGGAGGCAGCGGCCGGGGGCTGTGCGGCCAGCACGACCTGCTCGTTGATCTGCGGCTGCGCGCGAAATTTTTTGGATGAGTAGGGTGTTTATGCCACGGCGAGGATCGAAAGATGATGAGCGAGCTAAGCCGGAGTCGATCACCGTTCGTATGCCCGGTATGGTCAAAGAGGTTTCTGCGACATTTGTAGAAACGATGACTTTGGGCCGTTCAGAGGGACGAATTGCTTTTTCCTGATCGGCGGGTGGGAGGCCTGAGTAAAGCGGATAGATATCGTAAGATTTTGCAATGGTGAGGTTGGAAATTTGTTCAATTGTGCGTCGGATTTCATGTGTGCCAGGCATGAAGATCAAGATGTTGCCAGGATCGGGGAGAGCTAATGCTTCTTTTGTAAGGTTTGCTGCTTGTTCCCAGATGGGGGTTTCGCGGCGTGGACCTGCTTGGCGGTGATTTTGTGCTGGGCGGTGAGGTCGGTGAAGAATTTCCACGGGAAAGGTGCGTCCACCAGTTTCGAGCTTGGTGACTGGCTGCATGAAATCTTCTAGGCGTCCGGTTTCCAATGTTGCAGACATGACAACTAAGCGAAGATCTGTATGATGATTTTCCTGAATATCAAGGCAGCGACCTAGGGCGATATCACCGGCGAGCCTTCTTTCGTGAAATTCATCGAAGATGACGGCTGCGATGCCATCTAAGGTCGGGTTTTCCAGAAGGATGCGTTGAAAGATACCATCCGTGAGATAGAGGATGCGTGTGTCTGAGGAATATTTTGTATCAAAACGGACAGCGTATCCTGTCTCGTCTCCCAATCGAGTCTTACGCTGGCTGGCGACATAGCTGGCGAGCAGGCGAGCTGCCATGCGGCGTGGTTCGATGACGATGACGCGGCCTTGAATATCCGGAAGGTCTGCGATGAGACCTGGAACTTCGGTCGATTTACCTGATCCCGTAGGGGCGCTTAGGAGAATACGATCATTGGCCGAAACGGCTTTTTGAATCGGATCGGCGATTTTGTGAATTGGGAGCACCTTGGGAACTTCCTGTATTCAACTAAAATGAGCAACCGCGCAGTCAGGATTCGCCCGGAGTATTTTCACCAGCCGGCCCTACTGCTTGGTCGGTCGGTGGCGGGGTGATGATCTCGACTGGTGCTCCATTTGGAGCGTAGGGCAGGCGAGACGTAGCTAGCCAGTCGCCTGGGGTGAGGTCGTTGCGAACGACGATGACTTCATCGTTTGACCACACGGGTGTGATGTCCATTTTCTTGATCTTCGGATCTTCTTTTTCGATTAGGAAAATTCGATTCATGCCACGGACGGCATTTCGGGGAATGACGTAGACGTCTTCTAGGGTGATTCCGGAGATTTCAGCTCGCAATGGTTGGCCGATGCGAAGTTGTGGTGAGTCTGACTTCAGGCTGAAGGGATCTTGGATGCGAGCGATGGCGAAGAGCTCTCGTGAATCTGGGTCCAGTGTGCCTTCTGTTCTAACGATTTCTGCGGTCCACTGATGCTCTGTAGGACCTGAAGGGTCGCCGAGAGCGTCTGTGAGCCATACTTCTACGGGCGAATCTTCGTTATCGGCAGGGAGGTCTACAAACGGAAGTTGAGATGGTGCCAGTGGGAGGCGGATTTCTGCGGTATCGGTTCCAAAAATACTTCCAAGTTGTGTGGTGGCACCGACGGCCTGACCGACTCCAACAAGGCGTTCACTCACTCTTCCGTCAAACGGTGCTTTGACTTTGGTTCGCTCAAGATTCCGGCGTGCTTGATCGAGTTCTGCGATTGCCGCACTGACATTTGCTTCTGACTCGCGAAGCTGAGGTATTCTAAGCACCAAGGGTGATGGCTCTTCATCGTAGCCGATATCTTCCCAATTCAGGCGTGCTTGTTTAGCACGGGCTTTTTCTTGAATCAGTTCGGCCTCAGTGCGTGCAAGTCTCGATTCTGCGGCTAGAACGGCAGTTTTGTTGTCAGCTGGGTCTAGCTCGAGAAGGATTTGGCCTTTTTTGAAAAATGCACCATCCTGAAATCCTTCGTGAATTCTGATGATCGTTCCCGAGACGAGTGGTGTGATGGTCGTTTCTTGTTCGGCTTTGACGACGCCTTGTGTCTCCAAGGTAATTCGGTAGGGTGCTGGATTAAGATCTGCTTTCTCCGTTTTAAGTTTTTGAGGTATGCCGACTTCGGGTTCTGGCTCTTCGACAGGGACCCCAAGCCATTTCCACAAAATAACACCGACCACGATGATGAGGACAGGAAAGATGGCTCGGACGAGGATTTTCATTGTGCGCGGGTGAAACCTCGTCTCGAACGAGGTTTTTTCAATCTACGTTTTTTTTGGGTAGAATCTTGCAGAGCAGACTATACCGATAAAATGAAAAATAGGAATTCTTAATCGATCTCTACTGTTGTTTCCGCACGGGATGTTTTATCGACTATTGGGAGAGCCGTTGAGAGACTCTCCGCTATGGTCGAGGTCGTTTGCGGAATTGTGCGTGGTAAAGACGGCAAGGTCTTGGTGTGTCGGAGGAACTTTGAGAAGCATTTGGGCGGGAAATGGGAGTTTCCCGGTGGGAAAATTGATGCTGGAGAGACTGGGGGTGAGGCTTTGACGAGGGAGTTGAAGGAAGAGTTGGCAATTGATGTGAAGATTGGAAAAGAGTTAGAAAGTTGTGTGGAATGGGCCGACGGTGCCGTGGAAATTCGGTTGAGGGCTTTTCACTGCGAGATTGCGTATGGTGTGCCGGATGCCTTGGAGCATGAGGAGATTCGTTGGTTAGAGCTTTCGGAGCTTGTTGGGTTGGATTGGGCGGAGGCGGACCTTCCTTTCATAGAGGAATTGATTGGAAATCGGTAAATACGAACTCACGCTGTTTTTTTTGACAAAACCGCGTGAGACGCGCTATGTCGCTGCCCGACACATTTTATCTTTAAATCATCAACGACTATGAGCGAAGCCACTACCGAAAAACACGTTTTCCAAGCTGAGATCCAACAGTTGCTGGATTTGGTTGTTCACTCTTTATATACCGACAAGGATATTTTTCTGCGAGAGCTGATTTCCAATGCTTCTGATTCAATGGAAAAAGTCCGTCATCTCGAGGGGACGGAGAAAAATTTCAAAGATGCAGGAGATGAACTTCAGATCACGCTGGAAATGGATCAAGAGGCTGGAACAGTCACGATCACGGACCGTGGAATCGGCATGACACGTGAGGAGTTGGTCGAGAATCTCGGTACAATTGCCCACTCTGGGACAAAAGCGTTTTTAGAGCAGTTGAAAGAAGGTGGGGGAAGCCCGGCTGGATTAATAGGCCAGTTCGGGGTGGGGTTCTATTCGGCTTTCATGGTCGCGGACAAGGTTGAGGTCTTGACGAGATCTTGGAAAGAGGGTGCCGAAAATCTCAGGTGGGAAAGCGATGGGAAGACGGGTTACGAGATCGAGGAAGTTGAGGATTTACCGCGCGGGGTAAAAATCATCCTGCATCTCAATGAAGAAAGTAAAGAATTTGCCGAAGAGGTACGTGTAAAAGGTCTGATTGAAAGATACAGTAATTTCGTTGGCTTCCCGATCATGCTTGATGACAAGCGTGTGAATGAAGTCGAAGCATTATGGTTGAAGGGAAAATCCGAAATCTCGGAAGAAGAATACAAAGCGTTTTATCAGTTCGCATGTAAGGGCTTCGATGAGCCAACTTACCGTTTGCACTTTGCTGCTGATGCACCGATTTCGATTAATGCGCTCATTTTTGCTCCCGGGGATAATCCGGAAAAAATGGGGTTTGGAAAGGTTGAAGGCGGTGTGGCTCTTTATTGTAAAAAGGTCCTAATTGATCCCGAGCCGAAAGGGCTTCTTCCTGATTGGTTGCGGTTTGTGAAAGGCGTCGTCGATAGCGCGGACCTGCCACTGAATATTTCAAGGGAGACCATGCAAGATAGTGCCCTCGTCCAGAAGCTCAACGCGGTGATCAGTAAGCGGATCATCAAGATGTTCGAAAAGGAATCCAAAGCCGATCCGGATAAATATCGTGAGTTTTACAAGAAATTTGAGCGTTACTTTAAAGAGGGTATTGCTACGGATTTCGCGAACAAAGAGGCGCTTGCAAAATTGCTTCGTTTTGAAAGCTCAATGACCGAGAGCGGAGAAGTCTGTAGCCTGACAGACTATGTGGCTCGCATGAAAGAAGGTCAGGAAAAGATCTACTATCTTGTCGGGCAGGGACGTGACCAGATTGAGAGTGGGCCGTATGTTGAAGCTTTCAAAGCGCGCGGGCTAGAAGTGATTTATTTCGTGGATGCTGTCGACGAGTACGTTGTGGATGCTCTGGGTGAGTTTGATGGTAAAAAGCTCTTGTCGATCCGTCACGCTGGAGTGGATCTCGACGATGTGGACTCTGATGAGGAAAGCCTCAGTGAAGAGGAGCTTGAAGGCCTTTGTGGATTCTTGAAAGAGGAGCTTGGAGAAAGAGTCACGAACGTGGCAGGAGGTAAGCGTCTCGTAGATAGCCCGGTCATTGCTCTTGTTCCTGAGGACGGCATGAGTCCGCAAGTTCGTCAGATGATGAAGGCCATGGACGAGAACTTCAAAGATGAGGTGAAAGTTGAGCTTGAGATCAATCCACGTCATCCGCTGATCAAACAGCTCTCCGAATCTCGTGAGAAGCAGCCTGACGTTGCTAAACTCGTTGCCATGCAAATGCTCGATAACGCATTGATTTCCGCAGGACTTCTTGAAGATGCAAAAGATATGATTGGCCGCATGAACAGTCTGATGGAAAAGGCGATGAAGTAGTCAGATGTGAATAACTTGGCAGCAAGTTATTCACAATTTTGATTTTCTGCGGGTTTCTTTCGTCATTGTTTGGAAATTGTTGGATTTTTCTCCAAGTTATTCACAGAGCTATACGGGTTTGGTATTGTTGTTTCTTTTCTCGGTGAGGACTGGGAATTGAAAATTTGCCTCGTGGTCTCGATGCGACTGAATCGTTGACCTAGCGAGAAAAAGGATTATCTTTCACGCTGATGTTGAAACTCCAACTACTAATTTTCGGTGCTTTTTTACTGACTTGTTTGGTGTCACCAAACGAGTTGAGAGCTTCGGAGGTCGATCCTGCATTTCTTGAAAAAGAGGCTCTGGAAATCGATAAGCGCATTGCTCGGTTCTATCGATTGAAGAAGCTTCCGGTGCCAGGTGTGGTAGACGATGCAACCTTCATGCGCAGAGCTTTCTTGGTCTCTATTGGAAGGATTCCGACGGCTGAAGAGGCACTTGCATTTTTGGAAATAGAAGATGAAGCAAAACGTGAGGAACTGGTAGCTTACCTCATGAACTCGGATGGCTATTCGAGTTCGATGACCAACTGGGCTTTTGATTTATTGC
Source organism: Akkermansiaceae bacterium (assembly GCA_045106015.1). Taxonomy (GTDB): domain Bacteria; phylum Verrucomicrobiota; class Verrucomicrobiia; order Verrucomicrobiales; family Akkermansiaceae; genus Luteolibacter. The sequence continues at coordinate 15,163 of JBGCEE010000014.1, forward strand.
GTTTGAGAGATAACCGCTCAGGAACGGCGAACAACGAACCTTACAGGAACTGGATTCGAAGTGCGATGGACGATAACATGCCTTGGGACCAGCTTGTCACGCAGCTAGTTAGCAGTAGTGGAAATGGCTGGGATCCGAAGACCGCGGCTGTTGGCTACTATACCATAGATCGAGGAATGCCTCTGGATAATTTGGCGAATACGATGCGGATTTTCCTCGGTTCGAGAATGGAATGTGCTCAGTGCCACGATGATCCATTCGGCGATACCGAGCGAATGGATTTTTACCATCTGGCGGCCTTTACGAACGGGCAAGGAGAGAAGAACAAGCACCTGATGAGAGACCTTTGGCGGGAGGTGAGAGACAATCGAGAGGAAAAGCGGAGAGAGTATCAAGTGGCACAACTTTTCTGGGATCGTGTTTATGGCATGTCCTTGGCTGGGACTGGGAAGGGGCGTATCGAGTTGCCGCACGATTATCAATATCGCGATGGGAATCCAGGTGAAATGTTGGGCGCAAAAACACCTTTCGGAAAGACTGTCCGAATGTCTGATAGAAAGGATGAGGGGCAGGGGCGAGGCGAACTTGCCGATTGGATCGTAAACCGGACGGGTGTCCAGTTTTCCTCGGTCATTGCGAACCGTATGTGGGAGCGAATGATGGGCAGAGGGATTTACGAACCAGTAGACGAGTATATTGAACCTTCGAAAACGGTTTATCCCGATCTGACCAACCATCTTGCAGGGTTGATGCAGAAGGTTAACTACGATTTGAAGACTTTTCAGCACATCTTAATGCTGACAAAGACCTTTGAGTTTGAAACGAATCCGAAGCGGTCAACACTTGTTGGTGGTGATGATTTTCACGGCAGGAAAATTGAACGACTTTCATCAGAACAGATTTGGGACTCTCTGATCACACTATCTAGTGGTGATCCAGATAAGAAAGCCGTTCGTAGTTCTGACAATCGGATTTATGTGGGCAATAAGCCGGTTTTGGTTGGTGAAATGGATATGATTCAACTCTCCAACGAAGTACTGGCCATAGAGTCTGAGGCGGAACTTCGGAAGTATTTTAAGGACTTTTTCAACAAGGTGAAAGGTTCCGGTGAGAGGTCGAAAAAAGGTTCGATGACCATGGGAATGACATCGATTAAAAAATACGGCAAAGACGCTCCGGTGCGAGCTTCTGAATTGCCTTCACCTGCACCGAGGGACCACTTGCTCTATCTTTTTGGTGCATCCGACCGCGAGGTTGTTGAGGGGGCTAGCAAGGAGCCGAATGTTGGCCAAGTTCTTGCGATGATGAACGGCTATGTTCAAAGGCAGTTGGTAAACAACGAAAGTGCCCACCTCTTCAAAATGATTTCAGACGCTAGTTCTGATGAAGAGAAAATCCGCCGCGTCTACATTGCCGTATTGAGTCGTCCACCCTCCCAAGAAGAAATTTCGTGGATGAAAGAAGAGCTTGAAGCGCAAGGAGATGATGGACTTAGAAATATTGTTTCTGCCCTTGTGATGTCTTCTGAATTTCTATTCCTACAATAACTCTCACGAACCAATCATATGACTCCATTCATCAATAAGGCAGACGAACCGACTCGTAGGCAATTCATGGTAAATGCTGCCCGAGCTTACTTGGGCGTCCATCTTTTCCCCATGCTAGGCCCGTCTATTGCAAGTGCTGCGGCTGAAGGTGCCTCGAAAGGGAATAAGGCGAAGCATGTGATCTATCTGTATATGTCAGGTGGCATGAGCCACTTGGATACCTTTGATCCGAAGCCAAAGAAAAAAGAGGTAATGGGTCCGACGAAAACGATCGTTGGTAAGGCCGGCGTCGAGATTAGTGGATTTTTGCCGAAGACGGCAGAAGTGACCGACAAAATGTGTGTGATTAATTCGCTCAATTCGACGCAAGGAGCTCACGAGCAGGGGACCTACATCATGCACCATAGCTATTCGCAACGTGGGACGATCAATCATCCTGCACTGGGATCTTGGGTTTTGAAGCTTGGTGGTCGTTTGCATCCGGAGCTTCCGGGCTTTGTTGCGATTAATAGTAATCCCGATATGATCGGAGGGGGATTTTTTGGGGCCAAATATTCCGCTGCTCCAATCGGTAAACCCGACGAAGGTTTGCAGGATTCAGAGCGTCCTTCAGAGGTTTCAGAAGAGGATTTTTCTCGCCGACTGAGTCTCGCCGATAAGCTAAATAAGAAATTTCACCAACGCTTTCCCAATACCGAAGTGAAGGCATATGAAGAATTGTATCGTGAAGCGATTGCGCTGATGAATTCGGACGACCTCAAAGCTTTTGATCTCAGCAAAGAAGATAAAAAGACTCGTGATTTGTATGGATCTGGTAACTTTGCCCAAGGTTGTTTGCTGGCGAGACGCTTGGTCGAGCACGATGTTCGGTTTGTAGAGGTTCAACTAGGCGGCTGGGACACCCATTATGATAATTTCACGGCTGTTGAAGGTCGGTGCCAGGAGTTTGATCAAGCCTATGCGGCATTGCTGACGGATCTCGAAGCGCGGGGTAAGCTGAAAGATACATTGGTTGTGGTTGCGACGGAGTTCGGCCGCACACCTACGATCAAGACCGAACATAACGATGGCCGTGATCATCATCCAAGTGCATTCAGTTGCGTTCTCGCAGGCGGAGGTGTGAAAGGTGGAATGAAATATGGTAGAACTGATTCAACAGGGGCCAGAGTCAAAGATGACGAGGTCAGCGTGCAGGACTTCAACGCAACGATTGCTCATGCTCTCGGTCTTCCTCACGATCTTGTTTTAATGTCTCCGACCAAACGCCCATTCAAAATTGCGGACAAGGGTAGACCGATTACTTCGATCTTTGGTTAAAACCCTGTTCTTGACCTTAGATGATGATTTTAAGACTCTCCTCCTGAAATGAAACAACTCGTTCGTCTCATCGTAGCTCTCGTTCTCTTCGGAATGTTAAGTTCTTGTGGCCTTGGAGGTCTTCCGATGGCGGCTGGCCGTACGGCGATAAATACTGGGAGCAATCTTGTAAGCTCGGCTTCTGGCCTGTTGAATTGAGCCGCGTCATTGAGGCTTACTTGACGATGTTACGAGTCTACTGCCGTTCTTCCAGTGCTTGAATTCAAGCCATCGTGTCTTTGTAGGCATGAGTTCTGGAAAGCGATCGGCCCATTCACAGATGATGATTCCTGGTTCTTCTAGGTATTCATCCCAACCGAGGGATGGTAATTCGTTTGCTGAATTCAGACGATAAAAGTCGAAATGATAGACGGGTATTTCACCTTCGGTGTATTCATTAACTATACTGAAAGTTGGGCTAGTGACGGCCGTTTTAGGTTGATTCTTTCTAAGAAAGCCTTTGGTCCAATGGGTTTTTCCCGCGCCCATTTCTCCAACTAAACCAAACACCGCTCCCGATAATGTCGTGCTAGCCATTTCTTCGCCTAGATCCATCATCTCCTCAGGCGATTGTACTTCGATTTCCATCTTATTTGAATTGAGTATGTTTGGTCAAAACAGCTCTCACGTCTCCAATATAGACTGCGGCTCTCAGTTCCAGTGGAACACGCTCGCTATCATCAGAGAGCCATAATCTGACAGGCTTCTTCAATTTTTTGTATTGAACGAATTCAAGGGTGTCTCGATCAATTTTTTTTAAGGAGAAACTGATACGAATCGCATCCGTGGACATGTGCTTTTCCTTGGCTTCTACCTTTATATTAAGGAGGTAAGGGCTTTTGAACGGCAGCACTAACAACCTATATTCGTCACCGACATCTAGTTTCTGACTACGCACGTAGAGAATTGCTGAGAAAACATCTCGAGCTGGACCTTGTAAAAAGTTGATTTTTTCTACGGTTGTCGCTCCTGATTTTGTATCGGTGGAAGATTCTTCGATTTTGACGGAAGACTGATCATAACGGTTCGTGGTCGTAACTTTTTCTTTCGAATCGCTTTCGATCGCGTGGAAGTATTTGGATTTTAGGCTTTTCGGATGAATCTCCGACCAATAGCTGTGCGAGTAAGGGAAAAGAGATGCAGCAGGACCTTTGCTGGAGGCTGAAGATTTGATCACGAACGATCCCGACTTCTTGATGTTTTGGGGTGCAAATTCAATAGTTAGCGCGCCTGCCTTCAACATACCTTTCCAGCTGAGTGAGTAATCGAGCCGCGAAGGTTCGATCATCGGATGGCTACCTACTCCAGATTTAGACAGCGCCTGCTTCCATTCTGGAGCTGAATCTGCCCCAGACGAGAAGAGGATGATGGCGCAAAGGAATCGAAGCATTTGAATGAGTTGATCGGTGACTCAGTATACGATGTCTCGGTCAATCAACTCGTTCAATTTTTATTCTCCGAGAGGATAAACGGGACTTGCGCGAGGGGGAAGGACGCCGGGAAAGTCGCTGGAATTTTGATCAAATGATGTATCATCTCGCTGTTCATTGGCAGGGAGAGGGCGGAAGGACTCTGAATGAGTATCCACTCGGAAGGCGAGTTTCATTACATCTCGATTGGTTTCGCCCATCAGGTCTCTAAGATCTCTATTTTCGTTCTTGAGAGTTTTTAGCTCAGCTAGAAGGGAATTGAAGAATTCTTTTTGGGCGGCATTTTCTAAATTTGAAGGAACCACATCTGCTGCGAGAATATTCTTTGCGAGTGGTTCCCGCTCAGAATCCTTCGGTATGGTTGGAGCCAATCGAATAGCCGGAGCGGAGGGATAATCCGCGATGAAAGTTTCTATGGACCAGTAGTGGCTCAGACCTGCTGCGGCCATTGCAGTCAACAAGAGCCCACAAATAAATGGCGGTGTTGATTTCATGGTTTGTCAGTTTCTTGTTTTTCAGTTTCTTGCTTCGGTAGAGAAGTTAGAAGGCGATTCATATCGGACAGAACGTTGCCGATTCTGATTGCATCCTGATCGAGTTGGCTAATGGACTGCTCAAGGACGGCTGAAACCGTGTTTTCCTGACGATATCCTTTTTCAGATTCGTAGCCGGGTTCTAGTATCGCGAAGCTATTTAGTCCATCGACCTGCGGAATCATCACATGTGGGGTGATGTCTAATGAAATGAATGTGCCGGGTCGTATTTCAACTTCCTGAGTGAACACAGGGGCAGAGTTATTTGGGACGATTGTCCAGCCCGATGGGATTTGAGAAAGTGGTTTTACAGGAAACGTCGATCTGACTTTGATATTTTCGGGCTCAATTTTTCCAGTTCCTTTTCTGATGCTTTGAACCCGTACCTTTGGGTGAGACTCATTGATCTGTTCGATATCTTCCGGTTTCGGAAGTTCTGTGATTTCGACGTTTGGGGAAGGTGTTTCTTCGGGAATTTTGTTTTCGGGATTAGATTCTTGATTGGTCTCAGGTTCGCTAATTGGGTCGAAGATATTCTCCTCAGCAATATCTGTGGATTCAAGAAGTGCCGGTGGATCGAGAACGACAGTGACTTCGTTTCCGTTTTTATCTTTTTCTCGTTTGAGGCGGTTGAATTCGTCAATGGCCTTCTGGACTTCATCAGGTCCTGGAAGATTGTCCTCAGGTTTGTTGACTGGGCTTTGAGCGAACAACGGCAGGCTGACGCCCAAGGTGATTGCGAGAAGGCGAAATACGTTCATCATCAGTTCTTTATTGGTTGGATGTTGACCGAATTATCGGAGGTTGGAGAAACCGGTTTTTTTGGGTTTATTTGATTCGAAGGAATTGATGGACTGTCAGCTCTTAACACCTGTGTTGGAATCGATGTCTCCATCAATTGATTCCAGTCTTCGAGTAACAATGTTCCCTCATCGCGCAGTTCTCGTGTCTTTTGCTGATGTTCAGTTAAGCGGGCCATAAGCGAACGAGCTTGTGCTGCCTGTTCTTGGGTCCAGCGAAGATTACGGCTTTCGTAGAGTGCCGGAACATCGACGACAATGCGGTCCATATCTCCTGAAGGGCTTTCAGTATCGAGAATGTGCTGCATACGAATATTCGTTTCCTCATAGTTCTTACCAACCGAGAGTGGAGCGAGTGGAAGTCCAGATTCGTGTGGCATTAGGGGGCTTAGCTGTTTTTCACCTGGTAGCTTGGAATTATCCGGTAAGATTTTTTCAATGGGAGAGTTGGTCGAATGGGCATCGACGTTTGCCGCGGATTGTGGAGATGTGCTGTTGCTAGGTGGTAGTGTTGGACCTGTGACGATCACGGGCTTGGTGATGTATGCTAGGCAGAATGTGGCAGCAATTGCTGTGCTTGCGAAGAGCATCCAAGGATAAACCCTTTGAACAGTGCAGGTTGACGCTCGCCGATTTGCCTTCGAAAAGGAAGACGAGGGCGAATTCATTGGCAGTGAAGGAATTTCCCTGCTAGCGGATTGTGAGTTTTCTACTTCTGGGAGCGGTTTCATGGCTGCTTGGCAGTATCTGGACTTTTGGGAACGGCGGCGACTGCGTAGCTCACGATCGTCTGGTCGGAAACTCCCGGGAAAGTTGTGATTGTTAGCGACTGCTTTGAGAGACGTAGATGGCGAAGGGTGTCACCTGCATTTGAAGATGCTTGGATACCAGGAATAACTTCTAAAGCTCCCGAACCAGTGCGTTGTCTTCCTATCCCATCTGATCTATATATTTCGAAGGTCGTATGAGATTTTTCTTCACCTTCTGGACTAATACGGACACTGACCCCGTCAGTATAGACGCGAAATGCAATCGATTTCATCGGGATCGGCGTAAGCGTCGCACCCGTCATTTTGAAATGGGCTTGTAGCAAATAGTCTCCTACATGCCTGAATTCAGCAGCTGAGGCTACTGAGAGGCATGCGATAAGTATGGATATGATCTGCCGTTTCATTCTGCAACGTCCCAGAGTGAATCACCAGGACCAGTAGGATCGTAGGTCCCACCAGCGCCATCATCAATTGTTGGTGGCGTGCTATTCACTCGGATATTTAAGATTGTTCCTTCAAGTGTCTCAATCGTAGGTAGTTCCGTTCCTCGGTTTGCTAAATATGGAATGATTTGCGCTTCGGTGATATTGGTGACGATTGCTGTGGGATTATCGGCTAAATACATACGTTGAGCAGCATATACAGTGCGGAGATTTTCTGAAGCAGTCCGACCTGCCTCCCAGTCGCCGTATTGTCTGGAAACGTAGAGTCCGCTACCGATCAGCGTCAGGAGAACCATGATCACGACGGTCATTTCCACTAACGTGAAACCATCTTTCCTTGGTAAATCGCGATTCATGCCGCATATTTAACTCAAATTAAAGTTCTTGAAAAGCTTGAAATTCGAAGAACTTGAAATTCATCTGAAGCTCAAAACTGGAAGACTACTTTTCCATTTCGTTCTTTTTCGGTGAGTCGTGCCAGAGCGTTCGTAAAATTGGAAATTTCAAAGCTAGAGTCAATTTTTTGTTCAAGGGCGCCGTCTATGACTCTCTTTGCAAGAAAGTCATAGGTCTTTTGTAGCGATGTGAAATCAGTATTCTCGATCCATCTGGTCACCCAAAGTCCGCGAATACAAATATCACCAAAGATCAGTGGGCCATTTGGAACCGTGAGTGGTTTTCGTCCCATCGCTCCGTAGGTGATGTGAGTTCCTCCAGAATCAAGAAGTTTCATCAGACGAAGGGCGCTATCACCGCCTACGGCATTGAATGCGAGTTTCGCTTTGTCTTTGCCGAGTATGTTGCGTGCTTCTTGGAATCCTTCCTGACTGTCTTGAAAGACATGAGAGGCTCCTAGTGCTCGGAGTTCTGCCCCAATTGAAGGGTCTCTCAGAAAACAAATGGTTTGAATTCCGCTATTTGCGGCGAGTTGTACGACGCACTGTCCGACTCCAGAATTGGATGCGTTTAGCGTAACCCAATCACCTGGATTCAGAGTTGAAAATCCTGTAAGGAGAAGATGCGCAGTTGCGGGATTTACCTTCAGCATAGCGGCTTGGAGGTGATTTATCGTGGGGTCGATTTTAATGAGATTTGAGGATGTTGTGATCGCATGTTTTGACCAACCCCCGACTTTTGAAATTGGTATGACCAAGTCACCTTCTGAGAATTGATCCGATCGGCTATCTAAAACTCTGGAGCTACATTCAATCCCTGCAGTTGCTGGAAGTTCTGGTTTTATACCGTAAGTGCCTTCAATGTAGTTCAAATCGGCGGGATTGATGGGAGAAGCTAAGTTTTCCAAGAGGATCTCGCCTGCTTTGAGAGAAGGGAGTTCATAATCATCCAATTGAAGGACTTCGGTAGGGTTTCCGTGTTTTTTAAAAATGAGACGTCTACTTTTCATGATTGGAAATGTGATTTGTGCTTGGCTGGGTAAATGAGAAGAGTTACTTCGAGGGTGTTATGACACGCTCTTCCATCGAACTCTCAATTAAAGTTTTCCTCGTCTCCTTGATTGTGGTTTTCAGCATCACAGTGGTCAAGGTCATGGGGATGCTGTTTTGAATTCCAAGGTCAGATGAAATGACCATAGAGAGATTTCATCACCAAATCGATGAAAGAGTAATCTCGCTTTGTGCAAATCGATGAAATGACTGAAGAAGAAAAGGAGAGTCTGCGAGAAGCGCCGCTTGCTGATGTTTCAATGCGAGAGAGAGTCTGGCAGGTCATTTTTCTTTCCAATACAAGGATCGCTCAAATATTCGATATTACTCTCTTGATATTGATTGGAGCGAGTGTTTGCGTGGTGATGCTCGAGAGCGTCGCTAGTGTTCGAGCGGGACATGCCAAGCTCTTCTTTTACTTGGAGTGGATATTCACCTTAGTATTTACGGCTGAGTATTGCTTGAGATTAGCAGTTGTTAGGAATCGAAAAAAATACGCATTTAGCTTTTTCGGAATTGTTGATCTACTTTCGATTTTGCCGACCTACTTGGCGCTATTTTTTGTGGGAACTCAGTATTTGATGGTTATTCGAATTCTTCGGTTACTGCGAATGTTTAGAGTTTTGAAAATGGCGCACCACTTCGGCCAGGCGAATGTTCTTGTCAGTGCATTGAGGTCAAGCGGCCCCAAGATTTCAGTATTCCTTTTCTTTATGCTGATTCTCGTTTCGATTGAAGGAACTCTTATGTATCTTATTGAGGGTGGAACGAACTCAGGATTTTCTTCGATTCCTCAGTCGGTATATTGGGCGATTGTTACGGTGACGACAGTTGGATATGGGGATGTGGCACCACTCACCATTATGGGGAAAGTTCTAGCCTCTTTTATCATGTTGAGTGGATTCGCAATTATTGCGGTTCCTGCAGGTATTATGACCTCGGAAATTGGGATGGGTTACTACCGTTCCCTGCGAATGGATGCGAGGACTTGCCGAGAATGCGGATGGAAAGGCCATGATCCGTCTGCTAAATACTGTAAACACTGTGGCAATACCCTGAGCGTGGAGAGTTAGATTTGGGAGTCAGTTTCTAACCCAGGGGCTTGCAAATCTCATTCCAGATTCTATCGGTGGCGTATGCATGTGCCGACATTGATCGCGAAAAAAAGGGATGGTGATGAATTGTCCAATAGCGAAATTGAAGATCTGATTTCGGGATTTGTTGGTGAAAGTGTTAGTGATTACCAGATGTCAGCCTTTGCGATGGCGGTGTTTTTTCAAGGCATGTCCGCAAAGGAGACCGCAGCTTTTACCCGTGCGATGATTCAAAGCGGCGAAGTTTTTAGGCACTCGGTAGGAGCGCCTGTTGTTGATAAACACTCCACAGGTGGAATTGGTGATAAGGTCTCGTTAGTTCTGGCACCACTCTTGGCAAGCGCTGGTTGTAGGGTGCCGATGGTTTCCGGTAGGGGGTTGGGTATTACTGGTGGGACTCTGGATAAGCTCGAGTCGATTCCTGGCTTTCGAGTGAATATTTCGATGGAGGAGGCCTCGTCGCTACTTGATGATATTGGCTTTTTTATGATGGGGCAGACGGATCGTTTTTGTCCTGCCGACAGGAAGCTCTATGCTCTGCGGGATGTTACTGGAACAGTCCCTTCGATACCAATGATCACGGCTTCAATTATGTCGAAGAAAATGGCAGAGAGCCTCGAGCGTTTGGTTTTGGATATAAAATTCGGCAGTGGTGCGTTTATGAAGACGAAAGAACAAGCTCAAGTTCTTGCGGATTCGATGACTGCGGTGGGTGATGAAATGGGAGTGGAGGTGACTGCGCTGCTGCATGATATGAACGAACCGACTGGGCGTTCCGTCGGTAATGCGTTAGAAGTTGTTGAAGCGCTTGAATGTTTGAATGGAGAGGGGCCAGAAGATCTCCGTGAAATAGTTCTCGACCTTAGTGAGAAGGTAGCGGGGGTTTCTCGAAGTGAACTTGAGGCACTGCTTTTGGAAGGTGAAGCCAAACAAAAATTTCACCAATTGATTAAGGCGCAAGGTGGCGATGTTCAGAGTCTGAGCCAGCTTTCGCAGATTCACCAAGCTCCAGTGATTCGAGAGGTTCTTGCGGCGAAAACTGGCAAAGTTGTTGGGGTTGATGCTGGCTGTATTGGGCAAGCATCTCTTGAGCTTGGTGCTGGAAGAGCGAGAGCAGAGGACCGAGTTGATATGGCTGTTGGCTTCGACCGATTAGTAAAATGTGGAGAAGCGGTTTCTCAAGGCCAGATCGTAGCTCGAATTCATGCTCGAAGTGAAAACGATGCGCGTTCAGCTGAGGTATCGTTCTTTGACGCGCTAAAAATTTCTTAAAGCTGGTTTCCTATTCATCTTCCGCCTGATGAACCGTGATTTGGGTGAACGGAATGATCCAGCCTTGTTCATTGCATGTATCGACGCAGGCGCTTTGAACTCGTCGGCGGATAGCATTCAGCTTTGAGGCAGTCTCTCCCGTGAAATCAGCGAGTATCTCGTAGTCGAGTGAAGAAGCAGATGCGGAGGCGAACTCGACTTTTACCGACTTAACGGAATCTTTACCGAACTCCCCGATCAAGGCCCTCGAAACTGAATTCTGGAAAATTTCCGGAATTTTCCCGGTGCATTCTTCTTGGTGGGCATAGTCGATTCCAAAAATGGCTGAGATGCGGAAACCATGGGAAAGATTCTCTGGGGCAAGAGAAAGAAAATCGACTGTTGAGTAGGTCTTCATGCTGCCCCCAAGTCTAAGGACAACAATTTGCTCCGGAGTTTGAGTGATGGTCTTGCCATAGGTATCATCGGATAGTTTGACCCAATCATTCACTTCGGTTGGAAACCAGACCTCACGATCTGCCAAAGGCCGCGAAATAAGGTCCATCACTTCACTGATCGGAACGCGTAACTTCCCTCCATCCAATCGAGAGTTGGTAAACGTGGTATAGAATCCGAGTTGAGATACTTTCCAGGGGAGGTCATTGAAAATAACTCGTTCGCCCTCGCGGACTGAACCGAGATTCAGGATCATTTTTATTTGATTTAGATACGGAGGAACTGCGGTTTTTCCAGTCCAAGCGACCCCGAGTAAAAAAATGATAACCAAGGTAAGAAGTAGCCAGTCGCCGCGAGTGTAAAACACGAGTATGATGCCCGAAAGTGCGACGATAATCGCGAGCAGCATTGCTAGAATATCTGAAATCCTTGTGGTAAAACTATTCCTGTTAGACTTGTGCGGTGGGCTGACCTTGCGAAGCCAGGAGTATAATTTTCTTGTGCCAATGAAGCCGAGGAATCCAGCGAAGATTGCGAGAAATAGATTCATTCCTCGGCTTTTGAAAAACTCACTGAAGCCAACCGAGACTCTTTCCCAAAGAGACCGTTGGTCTTTTGTTTTTTCTTCAATTTGAACCTCACTTACAGCTTCTTGGCTTTTTGCCCGTGCTAGGCGATCATTCCAAACTTCTTCCGCAGAATCGAGTTCGCTGAGTAGCCTTTCGTTCTCAGTTAGTTCCCGCAGCTTTTCGATTCGTTCTAGAACGGTCTTAGATTTTTCAATTCTGGCTTTGGCTGTCTCTAGCGCTTTTCGAAGAGCGTCGAGTTCTCTTGGTTCCGCTGTTGCTTCACGCATAGCGCTGAGCACGGGCTGAACGAGTTCACTGATTTGTTTCTGCAGAGTATTGTCTGCCGGAATTTCATCACTAAATTCGGCTTCTTCAGACCCACCAATGATACCCCTGAAATTCGAACGAAGTGCGTTCAAGCGTTCCTTTTCAGCTTTGATTTTTTGTCTGATTTCTTCCTTTGCGTAGTCGGAAGATGCTGTTTCTAGCTCAGCCTCATAGTTTTCAATCGTTCCAAGCGTAGCTGCCAGAGGTAAGGCAATGGTTCGCAGTGCTTCCAGCTTCTCTCTTTTCTCCGTTGAAAGTTCCGCGCGAACATCCTGAGATGCCAGTTGTGCCTGCAGCGGTAACAATGCCAAAAGCCCAGCAAGCATCGGCAAGAGAAATCTCATCAGACAAGTATGCTTCGGCCAGATCCCTTTGCAATCCAACAAATGGAGGATCAAAGAAGATTTTTTGGCAAAAGATCAGAGAGCTTTTTGATCGCATCTGCTTGGTGCCGATTGGCGATGAGAAGAGCGTCTTTTGCTTGGACAACGATCAGATCATCGACTCCTAGAAGGGCGATGTGCGTGTCGCTTGTGTCATTGAAAATAATATTGTTTTCGGAATCGATTTGAGAGATTGGCTGATTGGTCCTGTTTTCAGATCCATTATCGGAGAGGTATTTTGCGATGGACACCCATGAACCGACGTCGTCCCAGTCAAAGGTCGCTTCGATATTCAACACGCGGTCAGCTGTCTCCATGAGGGCATAGTCGATGGAGATCGGCGTGAGTTTTGGGAACTGAGCAGAAACCGTTGCCGCGATGTCTTTGCTAGCTCGGAGTTCCGAAACAAAAGCTGCGAGCTCGGGCGAATGACTCGCGAGTTGTTTGATTACCGTTGGTAGAGACCAGACAAACATGCCGGCATTCCAAGAAAATCCGCCTGCTTCTAAAAACTGTTCGGCTAGCTCTGGGTTCGGTTTTTCGCGGAAGCGTTTGACTTCAAATGGTGGATGTTCGCATTCAACTCCCTGTATGGCTGCTCGACCGCCTCTCTCGATATATCCGTAGGAAGGGCAGGGCCATGTCGGACGGATGCCTATGGTGACTAGGCCGTCGGATTTTTCCGCGACAGCCAAGGCATCGGCCATGACGGCGTGATAAGCGTGAGTATCTTTGATCAATTGATCGGCGGGTAGGACCATCATCACAGCATCCGGATTCCGAGCGGCAACTAGGCCTATTCCGAGTGCAACGGCGGGGGCAGTATCGCGCTTTGCAGGTTCGGCAAAAATGTTCTCTTTCGGCAACATAGAAGCGACTTCACGGACGGCTTCTACTTGTAGTGAATTGGTCAGAATTAGAATATTTTCGGTGGGAACAAGACCTGCCAACCGATTGATGGTTTGCTCAAGAAGCGTGCCGCTCCCAAACAAGTCGAGAAGCTGTTTGGGTTTGTCATTTCTGCTTAGTGGCCAGAAGCGCGTGCCGGAACCACCAGCAAGAATAAGAGCGTAAGTATTTTCAGGAGAGGGCATCGGCGAGAACGCTAGTTCATCAAAAACGATTTGGAAGATTCGATTTATAAAAATTCTTTCAATTTTCTTGGGTTGTCGGGGTCAGCCTAAGTGTATACGGTAGGGGTATGGCAGATGAGCATGTAGAAACGACTCCGGTATGGGTTGAGGGGAGCGCCCTTGCAGCTCCGGTGATTCTTGGAGCTTCGGCTGGGTTACTGATTGGCGATATGATGCACGGAAATGCTCGCCGAGGGGTTGGAATTACCTTGGGTATTGTTGGAGTTGCCGCACTACTTCCATTTGCCGTGGACGGAGTTGCAGGGCTTATCACAGGGCCAAGAAGTAAGTTCGGGGTAAGGAGAAAAATCCAGAAAATTAGGGATATTGGCATCGGCTCTCCTGCGCACGACGAGGTGGGCGATGAACTGCGTCAGCAAGGCATTATTTGACTGAGCTTCGATCGGACGTGGATGGTGGTGGCGCCAGCCTGTCGACGGTTTATCGAATCGATTCGACCTTTGTGGGAAAATAGTAAAATACGAAAAGTAATACACGAAAAAATTTTCGTATAAAAATAGTGACTTTCGAAGAAATATGGAATAAAGTTCCCTCCCGAGACGCTTATTAGAGTAAATACCAACTATTAAAACTATGGCCTACGAATCAGATTCCAGCTTAAAGCTTTATCTACGGGAGATTTCCAAAACACCACTGCTTACAGTGCAGGAGGAAGTCGAACTCGCCGAAAGAATTAAAAATGGCGATGGTGAAGCCAGATCCCACATGATCCGAGCAAACCTGCGTCTTGTCGTCAAGATTGCTCAAGATTACTCCAACTACGGACTCCCAGTAACCGACCTTATTTCTGAGGGTAACATCGGACTTATGAAAGCCGTCGAACGCTTTGACCCAGAGAAGGGTGGAAAACTTTCTACCTACGCAGCATGGTGGATCAAACAGTCTATCAAGCGTGCCCTTGCCAACCAGTCGAAGACGATTCGTCTCCCAGTTCACATGGTGGACAAGATCGCGAAAATGCGTCGCATTTCCTCCATGTTGGCAGAATCACTCGGTCGCGAGCCTACTGACGAAGAGCTCTCCGAGGAAATCGGTCTTCCGCGTCGCAAGCTCGCGATGCTCAAACAGGCATCACAGCGCCCAACGTCACTCGATGCACCAATCAATGATGGTGAAGCGACTGAGTTCGGAGAAATCATTAGTGATGACCGTGCTGAGAATCCTCTTGATATGCTTGCAGACAAAAACTTGCATGGCGAAATTGACGGCCTTCTTTCAGTTCTCGATGACCGTGAGAGGCGAATCATCGATGAACGCTTTGGATTAAACGGTAAAAAACCGCTGACCCTCGAAGAAGTTGGGCGTGAATTTGGTGTCACGCGCGAGCGCATACGTCAGCTTCAAAATTCTGCTTTAACCAAGATGAGGCGTGCACTCCGCAAAAAGGAGAAGCCGCTTCCAAAGCCAATTTGAGGCACCATCTTGGGGCTTGAGTTTTCTATTCTGAATGCCGCGAAAGGATTGAACTCCTTTCGCGGTTTTTTGTAGTCTTACATTCCTGACTTTTCGACGAGTTCTCTAAGTTGGGTCTGGAATTCGAGGATGTCTTCCTGAGATGGTTGGTAGCCTGGGGTTGTTGGATCAAGGCTCGGACGGCCTGTTTGGTCGATTTTCCAGATGGCGCTCTCACCATCACTGAATTCAACCCGCCCGCTGATAATGGAATCTGGTAGTGCGACGCTGTCTGCTGTGAGAGTGGTCTTTCCTGTCGGAACCGGAGTTGCAGGGACTTCAGGAGCTGGCTCCTCCTTCTCTTCTTCCTGCAATTCGATACCGAGATCGAGAATAAGGAATCTCGTGTCCATGTAGGTGACAGGAAACTTCATTTCCGCTCGGATTCTCTTTTGAATATCAGCAAGTTGAGCGCCTTGCTCGGCCCAAGATTTGATTTCCAAAATCTGCTCTTCTGAAAGCTCTTTTTTACTAAACATATGGTGAGTTTGCTGGCTATGACTGGTTTGCCCAGCACAATCCCCAATGATGGAAAACTTCATTCGAATTAGAAATCTGTAGGCTCCACTAAGAAAAAAACCGCCGCTCAAAAGAGCGACGGTTTCCTCCGAAACACAACAGTAACAACGATAAATTAGTATTTCACGCCGCAGCCGTATGGCTTGTTTTTGGCGTTCTCGACTTTTTCGCCAGCGATGACAGCGTCGAGTGCATTTGCGAAAAGAGGATCAGAAGAAGCGATGTCTTCCGATTTGGTAGAAGGTTTTGAGTCGATTGCACCGGAGTATGCAAGTGTGCCGTCCTTTGCGATGATCATCATATGGGGAGTAACCTTGGCGTCGTATGCTTTCCCGATCGTGCCGTCGGTATCGACAAGAATTTCGGTTGCTTTACTTGCCTCCGCTGTCGCCTTTTCGGCAAGCTTCGAAGGTTCTAAGTAGCCTTGTTTTCCTTCGGCAGATGAATTGACGGTGAGCCAGACGATGCCTTTCGCGGTGTAGTCTGCTTGAAGCTTTTGCATGTTCTTACCGGAGTAATGCTTTACGACGAATGGGCACTTAAAGTTGACCCATTCAAGAACAACGATCTTGTCCTTGTAGTCGGAGAGGCTAATTGCCTTTCCCTCAACATTTTTTCCAGTGAACGCTGGTGCAGCTTTACCAACTTCTGCGGCAAAAGAAGTTGAAATTGCGAATGCACTGATGACTGTGGCTGTAATTAATGATTTCATTTTTTTTATTTGTTTTCAGTCTGGGAACACAAGGAGAGCGTCCCAGATTGTGGAAGTTATCTCAAAAACTGTAGATTTCTTCGAAAATCTCCTAAAATACAAACTTAGCCTCAGCGGAATCGAGATATAGACCGGTTTCCAAATGGCCTTGCCGAAATCGAGTGGATTTTTTGGGGTTCGAAGAAATTGGTTACGCGATGCCAGGCAGCGTTTCGGGCTGACGAAGCCATTTCGGCAATTCCATCCGCAAAACGGTCTAGAACAGTTGCGCGCCGTTTTACGCATCTGGAATGCCCACAAATATGAAGTTTCTAGGATGTGAAGGACTCGCTGAAATCAATTTGAGAAGATCGCGTAGCTAGTTCCGCCTTTTTTTGCGAGAACCAACTTAAAAGCCTTGGGTAATTTCGAGAAATACTCGCTCACAGGCGCAGTGGCTATCCAAGCCTGTTTGGAGTCAGTTGCTTTTTCAAATTTCAACTTTGCTGCCGGATCGATAATATTCTCGGTGGCTGGAAAACCTTCCAATTGGGTGGGGTCGACTTTTGAATCCACCGGTAAGGTGAGTCTTAGAGTGATGAGCCCTTCGGAAGATGATAGTTTGAGATTGGCCTTCTCGATCTTTTTTGGGACTGCAGCGTAGGAAGCTTGAATGATCTCGACGTCAGTTGTCGCAGTCGTTGAGCTTAGTTCAGCATCCCCGGGAACGCAGCTTTCGTCATCGCAGGTTAGCCATGAAACCGTCGCGCTAATAACTGGGAGTTTGCCGATGAAATTGGCCGGTGGATGGATGGTGAGGGGGAAGTCGACTTCTTTTTCATATCCAAAGCCAGGTAACTCGCCGGTCTTGAAACGTTTTGGTGCAGGATATTGGATTTTTCCCAAGGTCCAATTTTTTGGAAGCGTCGCGTCAATCGAGAGGGGTAAACCTCCTTCCCCTGGGTTTTCCCAATAGGTATGCCAGCCATCGTTAATTTTCATTTTAATAACCGTCCGTAGTGGAGCGCCTTTTTTGATTTCAGCGCTTTCAAGAACCCAAGTTGCCGTTGCATGCGTTCCCTTCGCCTGCAGGAGACAAGTAAATAGGAAGGCGAGAGTCGTGATGAGAAATTTCATAATGGAATTAATGCCTTGGCTCGGGGCCTAACGCAAGGATGAGAATATCTTGCTCGCCTCATATGCTGCATGAATATCGAGCAGCGGTTTTGGGAGGTGATTTCGATTCTTGAAGATTTGAAAGAAAGCTCTTTTAGTCCGGGATTAGGAACAGTAATTGGCGTATGGACTGCTGGTTGAGCTTGTAAGGATCTCGCCTTTCGTCAGGCTTTATTGAGAGCCGATGCATTGTTCTAATACTATTATTTTTAAAACCATATTCTCATGTTGCAAGATCCCGAACTCGATACTCACCAAAAGGCACTAAAAATAAACCTTGATCCACGATGGTATGGCACCTTCGCTGAAATCGGGGCTGGGCAAGAGGTTGTTCGTTGGTTTTTCCGTGTCGGAGCTGCCGCGGGAACTGTGGCGAAAAGTATGTCGGCATACGACATGATTGTGAGCGATGCGATTTATGGTGGAGGTGACCGATATGTTTCGCGATCTCGCTGCCAGGCGATGCTGGATCGTGAATTCGGGCTAAACGTCGAAAGATTGAGTCCTCAGCGAGGCGACAGCACGGCATTTTTTGCTTTTGCAGATACTGTGGTCGCGCGATCTTACCAAGGAGGCAATGAATGCCACGGTTGGATGGGTTTGAAATTTCAATCACGTCCTCACGACGAGCCCAGCCAGATCATGATCCATGTGAGAATGCTCGATAGCGAAGCATCCTTGCAGCAAGAGGCCTTAGGAATCGTCGGCGTTAACCTTCTTTATGGTGGCTTTTTTCATCATCATGAGCCAGAGCTCCTGGTTGAAAGTCTTTTAGATAAACTGACAACGGGTCGTATCGAAATCGATATGATCGAGTTTCAGGGTATTGAATTTCGAGCCGTCGACAACCGCCTGATCGCGCTGAAACTTGTTCAGTTAGGCTTGAGCGGTGCTGCGATGTTTGGAGCAGACGGAGAGGTTCTTCAGCCTTCGGAGGCACTATATAAGAAAGCAGTTGTTGTGGAGCGGGGGAGTTTTCGACCGCCGACACATGTGAATTTTGATATGTTGGAATGTGCCCTCGAAAAAATTAAGGCAGATCCTTCGATGGATGGGAAAGAAGTTTTACCGATTTTCGAGCTGACCATGCGAAACCTACTTGCTGGTGGTAAAGATGTTGATCGTCGTGACTTTCTGGCGCGTGCAGATCTTCTCGCTGCGTGTGGGATGACCGTCCTGATCTCGGACTATTTTGAGTATTATCGGCTGGCAGCATATCTCTCGTGGAGAACGAAAAAACGAATCGGCATCGTTATGGGAGTGCCTTCCTTAATTGAGCTTTTTGACGAAAAGTATTATTCGGCACTTCCGGGTGGTATTTTGGAAAGCTTTGGCAGGCTCTTTAAGCACAATCTCAAGCTCTTCGTCTATCCGTTGCTAGATTCGGCGTCTGGAAAAACGATTACGAAGGACACAATGAAAGTCGCCCCAGGTTTGGAGAAATTATACGGATACTTGGCGGATCGTGGGAGTTTTGTTGATTTGGACAATCACGATCCAGAGGTCCTTAGTATTTTTTCGAGAGACGTCTTAGAAAAGATAGGAGATGGCGATGAAAACTGGGAAACAATGGTGCCGAAAGAAGTCGCCGATCTAATCAAAAGCCGAGGGTTCTTTGGGTGTTCTTCATCCTGAGACTATTGTTTCCAACGTTTGGTAATATCTTGATAGGCATCGATCCGTCTATCGCGGAAAAACGGCCATATTCGGCGGAAATCCTCAACCTTTTCGTAGTCGATATCTTGGTAAACAATTTCTTCATTTTCCACGGATGCCCTTGCTACGATCTCGCCATATGGATTGGCGACGAATGATTGACCCCAGAACTCCGTACCATCGTGAACACCCGAGCGATTGACTGCAGCGACGTAACAACCATTGGCTACGGCATGTCCCTTTTGGACCGTTTCCCAAGCGCAATGTTGTGCGTGTCCAAGTTCGTCCTTTTCCTCAGGAAGCCAGCCGATCGCTGTCGGGTAGACAAGTAATTCAGCGCCACCGAGTGCCATGAGTCGAGCTGCCTCGGGATACCATTGATCCCAACAAATAAGGACTCCGATTTTCCCAAACCTCGTATCCCAAACGGGCCATCCACTGTCCCCCTCCGTAAAATAGAATTTCTCTTCAAAGCCTGGATCCTGCGGAATATGTGCCTTTCGATAAGTGCCTAAGAGCTTGCCGTCCGCATCGTGGACAACGGCGGTATTATGATAAATACCGGGTCCTCGTTGTTCAAAGTGTGATGATATGATCACTAGATTCAGTTCATTCGCGAGTTCGCCGAGACGGTCGGTGGTCGAATCTGGGATTTGACTGGCGAGGTCGAAGTTTTTGGTGTCTTGCGTAGTGCAAAAGTAAGGAGTGAGAAAAAGCTCCTGTGTTGCGACTATTTCTGCCCCGTTTGCAGCAGCATCACGAATCAGTTTCTCATGGTGAAAAAATGCCGATTCTTGGCTTAGGAACGTTGTGGATTGGAGAAGTGCGATTTTTGGCATTCACTTGAAGGTTGTTTCCTAGATTTGTGCCTTTTCGATGAGATTTCAAGAAACGCTTTTTAATGAGAACTGTAATAAGTAGAGCGCTATACTACGACGTTTATAGTAGATGAATCTTTGGTTCGATGTAAACCGGTGGGTTTTCTTGGTGATTTCTCGTTTTTATTTCGGCGAAAGATCGTTTTTATTGAGGACATAATAGTTAACTTGCTGATATTAAGTAAGTTGGAGAATTAGGAGATTTCTCAAAAAAAACCACGAAACGAGTTGACGTGCTCTGATGAGTTGGTGTAGTTTGCGCGCGTCGCCGCGGCAAGCGGAGGCGCGAGAGACGATCAGTCGGTCGCGGTAGGTTCTCAAGGAGAGCGTCACCCGATCGGCTTTTTAGTCCCCTCG
>JBGCEE010000015.1:0-7043 GCA_045106015.1 Akkermansiaceae bacterium
GTGACTCCTGAAGGTAAATTCGAACCGTTCGCTTTGGGTCTACGCAGTCCTGCCGGCTTGGGTGTCGGTCCAGATGGGCGCATCTGGTATGCGGAAAACCAAGGAGAGTATGTTGGTTCTTCCAAGCTTGTGCCCTTGGAAAAAGATCAATTCTACGGCCACATTTCTGGACTCGTCTCGCTGCCGGGAATGAAACCGGAATCGAAAGAGCTCACCTACGATGCGTGGAAAGACAAACTCCGGAAAGGTGCGGTTTGGCTTCCTCATGGAATCATTGCCAACTCACCGGGCAGTCCCGCATGGGATTTGACCGACGGAAAATTTGGAGGGTTTGAAGGCCAGATGTTCATCGGTGATCAGACTCTCTCGCAACTCTTACGTGTCACGACTGAGCAAGTGGACGGCCAAGATCAAGGTGCAGTCATTCCTTTTGCTCGCGGTCTTGCCTCCGGAATCATGCGTCCTGCGTTCCTTCCGGATGGGAGTCTCTTGCTTGGTCAAACTGGCCGTGGCTGGGGCGCAAGAGGTGGAAGCCAGTCAGGTCTCCAACAAATCTCTTATGATGGTTCGACTAAGCCGACAGATATGGAAAATATCACGGCGACATCTGGTGGATTCAAAATCGATCTTACCACACCGGTTGCTCAAGGAGTGAGCGAAGAGGATTTCCTCAAGAACCTGAAATCCAAATCTTGGTTCTACACGAATCTACCGGACTACGGATCGCCCCAGCGTGAGAAGCGTGATGAGACGATCGCTTCGGTCGAATTTGGCAAAGACCGTCAGTCGGTGAAGGTGAATCTCGCTGAGTTTGGCAAAGGAGACAAGTGGCTGGATCGCGTCTACCATCTTCAGATCACCGATGTGCCTTCACTCTTCGGCGATCCAAAGGCCTGGAAGAACTTGGACGGCTTCTACACGCTCCGGGCGATCCCAGGCGCCAAATAGGTGCCTCAACTTCACCGGAAGTTTTGAGATGGCAGTGATGCCATCTCAAATTTCTTGATTGCCTTCGTCTTTTTGCAGTGACATTGTGAATACATTATTCGATTTCAAACTCTCGATATGTTAGCAGAAAAAACCAAGTCAACTCTACTTAGGCCGGCCTATAGGGCTTCTAAGGCTCCTGGATTTGCCTTGGTTTCGACCGTTTTGTTGATGGTCTTACTGAGTATTCTAGCACTTGGTTTGTTGTCACTTTCTAGCGTGGCTCTGCGGTCAAACGCGCAAAGTTCAGCTCTTTCCGAGGCGAGGGGCAATGCCAAGCTGGCGCTGATGATTGCGATTGGCAGGCTGCAATCTGAGCTCGGATCGGACCAACGTATTTCTGCAAACGGCGCCATTCTTGAGAACGCAGCAACTGTGGAACATCCCCAATGGACGGGTGCTTGGGATTCGTGGGTCGCTGGGCCAGTCCCAGATAGCGTAAATCCTCAATACCCGAGTGCAGAAAGTCACCATCAGACGCTAGATGGCCCTTCTGACAATTCGATGCGGCCGGATTATGGGAACAAAAATGATCATTTTCGGTCGTGGCTTGTCTCTCTTTCCCCAGGAAATGCAAGCCAGCTCTCTTCGATCTCGACTAGTCTTACCTCGAATCTTAGTCCTGAAAAGGACGACAACTCGGTCACGCTCGTTGAAGATGGGTCGCTAGGGAAAGATAGCTCGGCGGAAGATCACGTGACAGTTCCTTTGGTTTCCCGTTTGTCATCGGACGATTCGGTCACCGGGAGATACGGATGGTGGGTTGGTGATGAAAGTCAGAAGGCAAGAATCATGGCAGATTCCTACGAGACAAATTCCACTTCACTCAGCCAGGCGGAAAAGGTCTACCGTTCTCAGGCTCCGAGCGCGATGGGTAACTCGGAGATTTCCGGTTTGGAAGGAATGACCGACCAGCTTCAACTCGATATCATTCCTTCTCTCAGATCTTTGGATCTTATCAACGTAGATCCGCCACTGGATGCCGACACTCCCAAGATTTCACAGCGCAATTTCCATGATGCGACCCCGAATAGTTTTGGCGTCATGGCGGATGTGCGTGAAGGCGGCTTGAAGCGGGATTTGTCAGCGATACTCGAGCGGCAGATCAAGCTCGAAGACACGGGAGATGAGTTCATGCTCTATCGGTTCGACGATGAGGGTGAAGATCGGGTGCCGATCCAAGATCTCAGTGCTTATTATCAGCTTTATAATGAAAATACTGACTGGGAAGTATCTGGTGCAATTGGAGGTGTGGAGCACAACGCTGATGCTTCCCGAGTGATGCAGGTGAAGGTTCCGGATTATGGTAACGATAATGATCGTGAAAAATTTCTCCGCCAATACACATCGCTTTATCGGAGTCCGGTGCCCATCAAGGTGCAGTTCGTGGTGGGAATGGGCGCCAAGGAAATCACTCAAGCTGAGAGAGACTTCACCGCCTCAAAAGGGAAGGTGTTGAGAGGAAGCGACAAGTATAAGATGATGCTCGGCGTCAAGCCCGTTGTCTCTTTGTGGAATCCAAGCAACTTGCCGTTGGTAATGAATACCAGTGCCTCGCAGATCATGAAGGTCAGTTTTCCTCCTTTCGCCTTGCGATGGAAAAAATACCGGAACGACGGAAGCCCGGCAGAATTCCAAACGAATTATCTCAATCTGAATTACTCGATCAGTAACGAGTCGACCGGAGACGGGCGGGCACGCTCACTCGGACCGTACATCATGCAGCTTCAGTTCGCTAGGAATAGCCCGATTGTATTTCAGCCAGGAGAGGTGAAGATGTTCTCTATCCCTATCAATGATGCAAACTTCCTAGAAAGCGGTGGAAGTCCGACTTTTGGCAACAGGCCGCTCTATCAGGCGGAAGAGTTTTTTCCGGATGGATTTTACGTCACAGCGAAATCCTCGGTTCCGAGTGGAATCGATGTTCCCCAGCTCCATACGCCGAACTATTCCGGTTATTATTTGGTGTTCGGGGATTCGGATCGAATCGATCTTGAGATCGTTCCCGAGGCGCAAAGCCCTAGGTCCCGTGCGATTTCCAATGCAAATGAAGTGCGGGGTAGTGGCTTTCATTTCTGGATGAGCGACTCTGGGTTTTCGACGAGTCGATCCGCACATTTCAGAAACTATCAGTTCATCAGTCGGTTTGGTGGAGGTGATAATCCGAACAGCTCGCCGAACTTCGCCTTCAACCAGCAATTGATGCTGTCCGGATTCCCCGATGGGGAGGCGATTGCATACGAAGGGATGACCAACGCCATCAAGGGAAGTGATCTCATCGCTGCCACGGAAAACGGCGAAGCCAAGGCCTTACTAAACTTTTTCATGATGGCAGGCTGCGAGAAGCACGAATCGAATGCCGGAGGTGCAGGTGCCGGAAGAAGAACCACCACCCGACCCTTTGTTCATGGCAGTATCCTCAGTGCTCCACAAATCACCGACAATAGTAGGTCGGCGCTCTACGATTATAGCTGGGAATGGCAGGTGAACAAAATCAACAGTCTCGATGAAGCATTTCACGACGATGGAAATAGCCGTGGCTTCTATGGGGGTGGATACACGAGTGAAGACGGCGCCACGCATGTCGTTCAACAATACCTCCCGGCACTACCGCCAATATCCATTGCTAGCCTCAGCAGTGCGCATCTGGGTGGTTTCAGCCTTGCTAACGCACCTGTCATGTCGACTGCTGATGTCGATTTGACGGTTGGAAGTCCTTGGACGTCAGGGACGGTTCGAGACGCACCGGCTGCTGGGGATTTCCGACAAGTGACTGCGACTGGGCAGGGAGGTCTTGCTCCCCATATTCTCCAAGCCATCGGCAATTCCTATGCCCACCCGAACATCCCGGCAGACAAGGCGTTCACCACTTACACCCAATTGCTAAATACGGATACGGACGCTTCCGATCCTCCAGAGAGAACTTACGCCGACCACTCCTACTTGGCCAACAAGGCGCTTTGGGATGAGTTTTTCTTTTCCTCGGTGACACCGCAATTGAGTGCTGTGCCTCTTTACGGTGGATCTGGAAAAACGGCAGTGGAGATTGCGGAAGACTTCTTTTTCTCTGACGGTTTGTTGCCGAATCGGCGCTTCATTCCCTACACCAACAACTTGAGCACGGATGAATTCGATGTTCTGAAATCTCAATTGGACATCTACGAGGATGGCTTTGCAGATAAAATTGCTTCTCATCTCATGGTCTCGGGTCCGTTCAACGTGAACTCGACTTCCGTTGACGCGTGGAAAGTATTTTTTTCCAGCTTGAACAATAAGTCAGTAGTTCATTTAGAAAATCAGGCTTCGTCACTATCAAGCGCTACCCCAGATGGCACAATTTCTGGACCAGGGATGCTGGCGAATGGTGAACCCATTCAAAGCAGCGCTCTGAGCGCAGACTCCAATGACCCGCCGGAACAGTGGACGAGTTCACGCGTTCTTTCCGAACTGGAGATCGAAGAACTTGCTGCGGCTATGGTCGAGCAGGTTAAGAAGCGTGGCCCGTTTCTTTCCCTTTCGGAATTTATCAACCGGCGGCTGGAAGATGATTCGAGCGACCGTGGAGCTGCGCTCAAAGGACCCTTACAGGCAGCGCTTGACGACGAGAGCGTCTCGATAAACGCGGCCTTCCGAACCACGGGTCGGCGCATGGATGGTGAAATCGGTGCGATGAGCGCGGAGTTCCCCGAAGCACTGCAAGGTCCGGTTGCCTACGGTAGTACGCCTTACGTGGATCAAGCAGATATTCTCAGGCACATGGGCTCACTTCTCACGCCTCGGGGAGATACCTTTGTGATCCGCGCCTACGGCGACAGCCTCGATACTGAGGGTAACGTCGCTGCCCGTGCTTGGTGTGAAGCAGTTGTGCAAAGAACTCCCGACTACGTTGACGCGGCAGATGATGCCCATCTCAAACACAGCGAACTTGCTTCCGATGCCAATAAGCAATATGGCCGCCAGTTCCGCATCATCAGATTCCGCTGGCTGAATGCCGATGAAGTATGATGCTATGCAACAGCATCGCAACGTTTGAGCCTTCAAATCCATCGTCCATGAATTTAGCAAAGCACTTGATTGGCCTTTTCCGTCTGCTGATCTGTATGGCCGCAGTCATCATGCCTGCCCATGCTCAGGCTCCTACCGTCAAACTCCAGTTCGTTTCGTTTCCGAAGGTGGCAAGCCCAGAGCCGGTTGAATTGTTTCTCGGTGAAGGAAAGACCATGGAGGTGGAACTTCCCACCAACAGCATATCCGAGACTTACGAAGTTCCAGTTCTTTCGATGTGGGTTTTGGGTGAGTCGTCCACCAATGAAGATGGAGATTTTGTTTTCAAAGACTGGGGTAAGGCCCGATCGAACGGTGCGAAAAATCAGCTAATTCTTGTTATCCGCAAAGGGCGCGATGACGCCGATGGGTTTGAACTCGTTCCCATGCAAAGCGGCGCCGATGGTTTTGGTGGCGGGAAATACCTTCTGGTCAATGCTGCTAAGGTGGATGTCGCCGGTAGCATCGGAACCAGCAAGTTCGCACTAAAGCCCAACGCGAATCAACTCATTGCTCCTGGTCCAACCAAAACTAAAGGCAATCGGAAGTACTGCTTTGCCAAGATCTATTTTAGAAAAGGCGAAGAGGTTCAATCTTTCTTCAGTTCCACATGGCGGTTCAACGAAGCGGCGCGAAGTATGGTGTTCTTTTACCATGATCCAAATACCGGAAAGTTGAGGCTCCATACGATCCGAAGTTTTCGCTAGACCGTTTTGCGGATGGAATTGCCGAAACGGTACCTGACATCGCGTAGCCAATTTTTTCGAACCCCAAAAAATCCACTCGATTTCGACAATGCTGTAAAAAGTTCAAAAAAACGCTCGAAGGTATTTTCAGAATATGTCATTACATTGGAGGTACATCTACTTAAGCCAATGAAAGGGAAAAACAATCTGATCAAACTTCGTTGTAGGACGTTTCGAGCAAGAGGTTTTGCGCTGATCTCAACTTTGGTGCTGATGGTTTTGTTAGGAGTGCTCGCACTGGGAATGTTGTCGCTCTCGACAGTCACCCTGCGTTCCGCCTCGTACAATGACGCCATGTTTGAAGCGCGTGCCAACGCACGCCTAGCCCTGATGATGGCGTTGGGAGAACTGCAGAAAGAAATGGGCCCGGATATGCGAGTGAGTGCCGAATCGGCCATACTCGATGCAAACAGCGAGACCGAAGTGATGGACGGAGTCGCCCAATCGAGGTGGCTGGGTAGTTACGATTCGTGGGGTGGATGGCTCAACGGAGAATACACTCGCCCGGACGGTGGGACACTGACGATTCAAGACACCTATTCGAAAGGCAGAAGCGCGATGTTCAGGCGCTGGCTTCTGTCGTTACCAGAAGGGATGGAAAGCAACCTTGATCTTCCCAAGACGCTGGCGGGTCTGGACTCATCAAAGTTGGTGACTTTATTGGGAGAGGGAACCACAGGGATTGATCCTGAAAATCCCCAACCCGGAGACGAGTTGGACAAAGTGACCCAAGCCTACCTGATCGATGTGGGAGAAAGCGGAAGGCACGCGTGGTGGATTGGTTCGGAAAATCAGAGAGCCAAGGTGAAGCTGGCAGAACAGTCTCGAGATCTTGCAGCGGCAGAGTGGGAGAGCTCTCAGGGAAATACGGGAGAGATCGCCGTGGGAGAATTGGAAGGATTTGAGTTTTTAGGATCAGAACCAGGGCTTCCCGAACGCTTGGTATCCTTGCAGACGATGCAAGCGGCGGGTGGTGAAAGTGAAAGCCTGCAGAAACACTTTTTCGATGTGAGTGCACACGGCAAAGGCGTGGTGGCAAGTGTGCGGACGGGAAGGTTGAAAAAGGACCTGAGTCTCCTGTTTGAAAAGCCCAACACGGAGCTGCCGGATGCCTACCGATTTGATTCAGGCGATGTGCGTGAGCCGTCGATCCGTCCGATGAGTCCGGAGCTTCTGGCGAAGAACCCAAAAACACCGGGCAGGCACTTTGCTTCGTGGACAAACATGCGTCACTTCTACCGCATGTATCGGCAGGATAGTGATGCT
>JBGCEE010000016.1:0-114551 GCA_045106015.1 Akkermansiaceae bacterium
TCGAGGTCGCGCATGGCGATTTTGAAGCCGGAGCCAAGGGCGGTGTATTGCTTGATGGCGTGGATGCGTTTTCGGGCGTCGCCTTGGGTGATCATTTCCCGGGGGAGGAGGAGGATGGCGTAGGCTTTTTCTCCGGCGCGGCCTACTCGGCCTCGGAGCTGGTAGAGATCGGCGAGGCCGAAGCGGTCGGCGCGGTCGATGAGGATGGTGTTGGCGTTGGGGATGTCGATGCCGGTCTCGATGATGGTGGTGGCGAGAAGGACGTCGGCCTCGTGGTTGACGAAGGCGTGCATGACGTTCTCGAGGTCGTGCTTTTCCATCTGGCCGTGGCCGACGAGGACGCGGGCTTCGGGGACGAGTTCTTTGATTTTTTTGTGGACCATCTCTATGGTTTTGACGCGGTTGTGGAGGAAGAAGACCTGGCCGCCGCGTTTGATCTCGCGGCGTATGGCATCGCGGATGATGCGTTCGTCGTAGGCGGTGACGGTGGTGGAGACGGGGAGGCGATTGGGGGGCGGGGTGTCGATGGTGGACATGTCGCGCGCGCCCATGAGTGCCATGTAGAGGGTGCGAGGGATGGGGGTAGCGGAGAGGGTGAGGACGTCGATCTGGCGGAAGAGGTCTTTGAATTTCTCCTTGTGGGCGACTCCGAAGCGCTGCTCCTCATCGACGATGGCGAGGCCGAGATCCTTGTAGGCGACATCGCCGGAGATGAGTCGGTGGGTGCCGATGACCATATCGACCGAGCCGTCGGCGAGGCCTTTGATCGTGGCGCGGACTTCGGCGGGTTTGCGGAAGCGGTTGAGGAGGTCGACACGGATCGGGTAGTCGGAAAAGCGTTCGCGGAAGGTGCGCCAGTGTTGCTCCGCAAGGACGGTGGTGGGGCAGAGGAGGGCGACTTGTTTTCCGCCGGTAATGGCCTTGAAGGCGGCTCGAATGGCGACTTCCGTTTTCCCGAATCCGACGTCGCCACAGATGAGGCGGTCCATGGAGTTCGGCGACTCGAGGTCGTGCTTGGTGTCTAGGATGGCCTGTTTCTGATCTGGCGTTTCGGTGTAGTGGAAGCTTTGCTCGAACTCGAACATCCAGCGGGTGTCCGGCGGGTGGGCGTGGCCTTGCTCGTACTCGCGCTCGGCCTGGATGCGGAGCAGGCGGGCGGCGTAATCGAGGATGGATTTCTCGGCCTGCTTGCGATTTTTCTGCCAGGTGGCGTTGCCGAGTTTGTTGAGGTCTGGGGTTTTTCCGCCGACTCCGACGTATTTCCCGATGAGGTGGGCTTGCTCTAGGGGGACTGAGAGGATCGAGCCGTCCTTGTATTCGATCTGGAGTTCTTCGCCTTCGTCTTCCTGGGCGATGCCTTTGAATTTCCCGATACCGTATTCGTAGTGGACGACGAGGTCGCCTTCCTCGATGTCGTCAAGGGTGGCTCGGGCGCGGATGGCTCGGGCTTTTTCTACGGTGGAGCGGCGGGCTGCTCCGGGAGTGCGGTAGCGGCCGAAGAGTTCGGAAGAGGAAAGGACGGCGAGCTTTGTGGCGGGGAGAGTGAAGCTGCTAATCAGTTCGCCAAGGACTGGGGTGAGGCCTAGGTCTCGGGTGAGGTCTTTGCCGGAGAGTTCGGTGAAGCGTTCGAGTTCGCCCTTGGTGGAAAAGACGATACCGATGGTCCACTGTTCGCGCTGCCACTCATTGAGCTGGCGGAAAAAAGTTTCGCGGCGGAGTTCATCGAGGACGAAGTCGCCGGCATCGAAGGTACCGAGGGGTGAGGCGTAGGCAGCGAGGCTGAAGTCTTCTTCATCGGTAGAAGTGCTTTCGGTGATGAGGAAACTCGGGTTGAGTGCTTGGCTTGATGGGGCGAGCTGAAGCTCGCGGTCCGGGGTAAGGGGGGCTGCTTGGATTTCGATGAGGGTGTCGGCGGAGGCGAGGTAATCGGCGATGGTTGCGACGGCAGGGGGTTCTGTTAGGAGAATGTTGAGCTCTGGAATTTTTCGAGTTGAGGCTTGGGTGTTGATGTCGAACTCGCGGATGGATTCGAGTTCGGTATCGAAGAATTCGAGGCGAAGCGGCCGAGCGGATTGAAAGGGAAAGAGATCGAGGATTCCTCCGCGTATGGCGAAGTGCCCGCGGGCGGTGACGGTGGGATGGCGTTGGTAGCCATGTTCGTTAAGGGTTTCCGCGAAGGCGGTCGGATCGAGATCCAAGCCCGACTTTAGGTGGGTGCGGTTCGAGAGAAGAGATTTCGGAGATGGTGCGTATTGAGCGAATGACTCAGAGCCGCACAGGATGGTGAAGCTATCCGAGGTGGCCAGCGTCTCCAAAATCGCGAACCATTCGGCAGCAGTTTCAGGATCGGAAATTTCGTGAAGATCGTCGTTGGGGTTAAGCGGAGAGTCGGGAAGGACGAGAGCGGTGATGCCCCATAGCTCGAGTTCGGTGGCGAGGCGTTCGCGTTGGCGAGGGGATTCGTGGATGATCCAATGACGCTTTCTTCCAATGTCATTGGAGGCGGTGCAGGAGAGAGAGCAAAAAAAGGAATGAGAGGCTTCTTCCGCATGATCGAACACGACGAGACCACCGCCCTTGGCAAATGGTGCTAGGCGTTCGGCGAACTCAGGTGTAGAGATGGCTTCTCGAAGCCAATGACGAGGTTCGGACTTCAAAAGAATGGTTTTGAGAAATGTAGGACTCGTGGGTCTCAGATTGTCGTCGAAGCAATCGATTTGATCAGAGATTTTTTTACGGTCTCCCAACGAAGGGGGATGGATTTTAAAAAGAAGGTTTGGGAGACGGTGATGCGAATGATACCGAGCGAGCCATCATGATCTTCATTGAGGAGCCACTTGGTTAGACCGTTTGGCTTCGTGAGAGAGCAGGCTTCAAGGTCTAGTTCCTTTTCAGGCATGCTCGAGATGACTTTTTCTACGAAGGTCTTTGCAGATGAATCTCCGGTGTATTCGAAGAGAATCTTGCCCTCGGCAATCGGTGCCGTGTGGATATCGAGGTGAATGATGAGGTCGTTGCGCTTGAAGTCCTCTTCCAGTCGACCCTTAATGGCGTGCTTGAATTTCTGGTTATGTCGATCGCCAAGTCTGGATCTTGATCCCTCGGGGATTTTCTTGGAGAAACGACTCCATTGTTTGTCTCCCACTTCCTCAAGATTGATTAAAAGCCTTGTGACGTCCCCGTGGATGAGTGGGGTGCTGAGTTTCATGGCGAGGCCTTGGGCCAAATTTAGGGAGCCGGGTTCCCAACCTTCTGGGGAGGTGACCAAATCCTCGGAGCCTTTAAAAAGTTCACGTTGCGCCTCTGGGATCGCGCAAGTCGCGTTGCAGCAGGTGATGAGGAACGAAGCCATGGGTGGACCGTGGTACAATTTCAGCGAATGCGAAATTCTAATTTCTGATTCTTACGAATTTTTGCCTCTGTAGGTGGGAAACTCTTTGACGTATGGTCTTTGCGAGTCACTAGATGACCTCATGCCAGACGACATTTTGTTCAAGCCACTTCAGTTGGGAGCAATCGAGATTCCCAATCGGATCCTCATGGCCCCATTGACACGGTGCCGCGCTTCCGAAGGTCGCATTCCAAATGATCTGATGGCGGAATATTACGCTCAGCGAAGTGAATTCGGGATGATTCTATCTGAGGCGACATCGATTGACCCCATGGGGGTAGGTTACCCGAACACTCCGGGTCTCTGGTCAGAGCAACAGACGAAAGGATGGAAAAAGGTCGTCGAAGGGATTCACGAGAAGGGTGGGCGAATTTTCGCACAGCTCTGGCATGTGGGCCGGATGTCTGATCCGATTTATCTGGATGGGAAAAAGCCAGTTGCACCAAGCGCCGTTCGACCGAGCGGGCACGTGAGTCTGGTTCGGCCAGAGAAGAGTTTTGAGGAACCAAGAGCTCTCTCGATCGATGAGATTCGTGAGGTGATGGGTCAGTATCAGCATGCAGCGAAGAGCGCGAAGGAGGCGGGGTTTGATGGAATTGAGCTACATGGTGCTAACGGGTATTTGATCGATCAATTTCTTCAGAGTTCGACGAACTTGAGAGAGGATGCTTATGGCGGGAGTATCGAAAATCGGATGCGGTTCATGTTGGAAGTCGTGGAGGCTGTCTCCGAGGTTTGGGATGTCGATCGGATAGGAATGCATTTGGCCCCGCGTGCGGATGCTCACGATATGGGCGATCGTGACCGTGGAGAGCTGTTCATTCGCGCTGCCGAGGAGTTAGGGAGGCGCAAGTTGGCTTTTATTTGCGCGAGAGAAAGCTATGAAGGCGCACCTTTGGGTCCTGCGATGAAAGAAGCGTTTGGTGGGGTGTATATCGCGAACGAGAATTTCACCGCTGAGACAGCACGGGAAGCCATTCTTGCTGGCAAGGCAGATGCCGTAGCTTTTGGGAAACTCGCCATTGCAAATCCCGATCTTGTCGAGCGATTTCGGATTTCAGCAGATCTCAACGAACCGGATCCTTCAACCTTTTATGGGTCAAGTGGTCAGGGCTACACAGACTATCCATTTCTAAATAAAACAAACGATTGAACACATGAATAAAATATTAGCTTTTAGCGGAAGTCTGAGAACGGATTCGTTAAATCAGAAATTGGTAAACATTGCCGCCGCGGGTGCGCTTGAAGCGGGTTCCGATGTGGCAGTCATTTCGCTCAGAGATTATCCAATGCCGCTGTTTGACGAGGAGCTCGAAAAAGAAAACGGTAAGCCACAGACAGCCAAGGATTTAAAGAAGCTTTTTCTAAATTCCGATGCGCTGCTTATTGCCTCGCCAGAATACAACAGTATGATCACTGCAGCTTTGAAAAATGCATTTGATTGGGTGTCTAGAGCCGACTCTGAAGACGAAGCCCCTTTGGCGGCTATTGCGGGAAAAAAAGCAGCCATTCTCTCTGCTTCACCAGGTGGTTATGGCGGTGCGCGCAGCCTCGGATTTCTTCGACCTTTCCTCGGAAATATGAAAGTGGAGGTCCTTGAGGATGAATACAGTCTAGGCAAAGCGCATGAAGCGTTTACGGAAGATGGTGATTTGATCGATGAAGAAACCGCCAACCGCGTGAAGGAGATTGGCAGTGCCTTGGCAAAAGCCTAGCAATCATTAATCATGGTCGTGGCCTTTGTGACCATGATCACAGGTGCAGGCGTATTCTTGATACTCGCAGGTCGGGCAATTTGAGAGGTCGACGGTCATTTTCTCGGTAACAAAATCGCCTTCGGCAGCGGTTTTGATCTGCAGGATGAGTGGAATCATATTTCCCTTTGGCAAAGCTTTGTCCGAGATCATGGAATCACCTTCGATTGCGAACGTCATTCGAGTTGGCGACGAGCGGTCGCCACCGATAGCTGAAACGGTTTGATCTTTGGGGGTGATTGCCTTGTTGTCATCGCTAAGAAAAGTAATTTTCACCTTGCGATCTTTAGTGATGAAAATTTCGGTATGCGGTTCTGTTGCGACGATGACGCGGCCGCCATTAGGGCCAGCTATCTTTTTTACGTGTTCGTGCGCTTTATCTCCATGGTCGCTGTGATCGTGACCTTCGTGGCCTTTTTCATCGGCGAATAGGAACGGAGTTAGTAATGCGACTGCAGTTAGTGTGACGTTGGTTATTTTCATATTGGTTAGGACGTTTTGGTTTTTGCTTTATTCAAATGAGAGAGTTTTGAGTTATTGGGACGCAGCCGATTGGAGTTCCAGGGATTTAGAAGCGGCTTTTCTGCCAAATAGCCAGAACATGGCTGGGGTTACGGCCATATCTAGGAAGGTCGAAGAAATGAGCCCCCCGACGATCACCACGGCTACGGGGTGAAGGATTTCTTTTCCAGGCTCGTTTGCAGCGAGGACGAAGGGAATGAGTGCAATACCTGCGGAAAGAGCTGTCATCATCACGGGAACGAGTCGCTCCTTGGTTCCGCGAATGATCATTTTCCGGTCAAAGTTTTCGCCCTCATGTCGCATGAGATGAAGGTAATGAGAGACCATCATAATTCCGTTTCGTGCAGCAACCCCGCCGACTGCAATGAAACCCACTAAGGTTGCGATGGAGATACTGTTGAGTTTAAACCAGGTAAATGCGAGACCTCCCATGAGTGCTAGTGGAATATTCACGAGGACCTGAAGAGAGAGCGAAGCGCTCTTAAAATAGGCGTAGAGCATAAGGAAAATGGCTACAAAAACGATGGATGAGTAGATCCCGATACGCTGAGTCGCTTGTTGCTGGGCGAGGAATTCCCCTTCAAAACTGGCAAAATATCCTTCAGGCATTTCAACATGTTCTTTGACCTCTTGCTCGAGCCGAATGGCGAGATTCGATACGTCGCGGACTGTGGGTTTGATCCCAATTGCAAAACGACGTTGGGAGTTTTCTCTGAAGATGACGTTCGGTCCTTTCGCTTCCCGCACCTCGGCGACTTGTGACAAGGGTATCCACTGTTTCTCTGAGACCTGGATGGGGATCTCGGAAATTTTTTGTGGTGAGTCACGCCAATCGATTGGAAGGCGAGTGACAAGATTCACTGAGACTTGTCCGTCGAATAGTTCGGCAAGTTTTTTACCACCAAGGAGCGTGGACATTTCACGATTGATTCTGCCTGGGGTGATTCCATAGGCGAGAGAGCGTTCGCGGTTTGGTGAGATGCGCAGTTGCGGTATGGAAGAGGCTTGGTCGAGTTTGGCGTTTTCGAAACCTGGAATTCCTTGCGCAACTTTTTGGATATCGACGCCGATTTTGCGAATCTCTTCAAGGTCGGGACCAAAAACTTTCACGGCAACAGGTGCGGCGACCCCGCTGAGCATATGGCCAATCCGGTCGGCGAGAGGTCCACTGACGACTGCAAAAACTCCCGGAACGGTTTTGACTCGCTCGGAAATTTCAGTGAGAATTTCTTCACGGGAGCGGGAATTTACGTCATCGCTGTTATCTCGGAAATCGACATCGAACTCAGCAGTGGAGACGGGGACCACGTGATCACCACGTTCGGCGCGACCGAGGCGGCGCCCCACTTTACGAACTTCGGGAATGGCGAGAATCTGTTGTTCGATCACGTCTGAAGTTCGGTTCATTTCATCTAGAGATGTGCCGGGTGCAGAGGTCGCAGCTACCAGCGCTGTTTCTTCTTGGAACTTTGGTAAGAAGTCTTTGTTCATTTTTGGGAAAAGGGAGAACGTCAAGACGAGTAGTGCAAAGGCGACAATCAGGACCATCACCGGTTGGGCAAGGGCCGCGCGGAGCAGGGTCTTTTCAAGAAGCCACTTGAGAACCAATACAAGTTTTCCTTCTTTGTGTATGTAACTCGCTTTTGGGTTAAGAAGGAAAGAACAGAGAACAGGTATGAGGGTCAGCGAAACGACAAATGAAGCGATCATTGCAACGATGGTGGCGATGGCGATTGGCGCAAAGAGCTTGCCTTCAACTCCTGAGAGTCCGAGGAGGGGAAGGAAGACGAGGATGATCAGCACCGTTGCATACAGAATGGAGTTTCGAACTTCGCCTGAAGCTTTAGCGATCACTTGAAGCTTTGGCTGCGGGTGTGTCTTGGTGGCGTTCTCTTTCAGTCGCCGGAAGACGTTTTCCACATCGACAATCGCATCGTCGACAACCATACCAATTGCAACAGCCAGTCCTCCGAGAGTCATCGAATTCACGCTTATATCGAAAAATTTGAATACGAGAAGAGTGATGGCGAAGGACATCGGCATTGCCATCAGAGTGATGAATGTGGTTCTAAAATTCAGAAGAAACAGAAAGAGCACAATCGTCACCATGATTGCTCCATCACGTATGGCTTCTGTTAGATTTCCGATGGCATGATCGATGAAGTCTTTTTGTTGAAATAGAGTGGTGGTTTGGACTCCAGGAGGAAGGGCAGAACTGAGATCGTTGAGAGCTTTTTCGATCTCTGCTGTGAGTTCTCGAGTATCAATACCGGGAGCTTTGGTGATCGACATAATCACTCCGTAGGTGGGAGATTTTTCGGGTGCGATGCTGATCGTTGCATCTCCCCGCATCGGCTCGATACCCCATACGACTTCTGCGACGTCTCCAATGGAAATGGGTCGATCATTGATTTTCTTGACGATGGTTTTTGAGATTTCCTCTGGCTGCACAGTCATTGCTAGATTCCGAATCATGATTTCGGTGGGACCAGAATTGAGGAAGCCGCCAGAGGTGCGAGTCGCGGCGTTTCTGGCGGCGTCCTCGAGTTCCTCAAAGCTTACGTTGTTCGCATACATGCGGTTGGGATCTGGCTGAATTTCGATCTGACGAACACCACCACCCATATTCAAAATCTCCGCAATTCCAGGAATGGTTTGAAGCCGCCTTTTAATAGTCCAATCAGCTAGGGTTCGGATTTCGCTTGGGTCCAAATGGTTGGGTTCGCCTTGAGGGATGGTTGACCGTACGCCGACGAGAAGGATTTCTCCCATCAGCGATGCGACAGGAGTCATGAAAGGTTCAACGCCTTCGGGAAGTTGTTCACGGGCGGATTGGAGACGTTCTTGGACGAGAACTCGCGCTTGGTAGATATCGGTATCCCAGTCGAACTCCGCGTAGATGAGAGCAAGCGATACGTCCGAGTTTGACCGCAAGCGTGTGAGCCCTGCGACGCCCATAAGCGAGCTTTCGACAGGGATGGTGATTTGAGTTTCCACCTCTTCTGGGGACAATCCTGGAGCTTCGACCAGAATGATGACGGTTGGTTTTGTGAGGTCGGGTAAGACCTCGACAGGAAGTTGTGTGGCGGTCCGAAAACCTAGGACCATTGCCAGAATCGACAGGCCGATAATCAATGCGCGATTAGCGAGTGACCATTGAATCAATTTGTTAAGCATAGAAAGAGAGGGGTAGAGTTAGTCACGCGAGGCGAAACGATTGCTAAACAATGAAGCGATTAGCAGGAGTGCGAGTAGGATGGTCGAATATATCCAGAGCGAACTGGTGTGGACGGGGTGATCGTTCGTATACTTCGCATGATTTTCTGGGGACTTTTGGTTATCCGCTATTTCTGAACCATCTGCGTTGTGCTCGTGCCCGTGTGCAGCATCCAGAGCTTCCTTTAATGAGATACTACTCGCACCGGCGAAGGACAGAGAATAGGCACCGCGGGTGACAACGTCATCTGCAGGAAAAAGGCCACTTATGATTTCAACATATCGATCATTCATTTCGCCGATGATTACGGGTGTTTTGATAAATGCGTTGGGTAGGTCAAAGTGCTTGATGTAAACAAAGCGGTTTGCGGACTCTCCCTGGAGGGCGGAACGGGGGATACTTAGGACATTGGGTCTCTCGCTTAGCACGACGGAAAACTCAGCTCTCATTTGCGTGCGGATTTTGTGACCTGGATTGGGTAATTTGAAAATTGCATCGATCGTGCCGCTTTCTTCATCGGCACTAGTTCCAAAGCGAATTAGTTCACCATCGAAGTCTTCATCGGGTAGGGCGATCACGCGGATGTGTGCTTTTGTGCCTGGTTTCATTTTTCCAGCGAGGTGTTCAGGAACCTTGGCTACGGCATACATTTCATTGAGATCTGTGACCTCCATAAGGTGGGTATCTGGGCTGATAGGATCGCCGAGTCTTACCTCACGATGCGTGACGAGTCCGGAGATCGGCGACTTCAATGATATGACCGGTGGTGGGTTTCCAGGTTGTCGGGATTCGATTTTTGCTACCTCTTGATCCTTTTCTACGAATTCACCGGGAGTTGCGTTGAGTTCTACGATGCGGCCTGAAATTCGACTACTGACTGCGGCGATGTTATTGGGGATTGCCTCGATATGACCTATGGAGAAGAAGGTCTCCTCAAAATCGGTCTCTTTTGCGATGACGGTTTTGATGCGTAAGTTTTTCACACCGGTTTCGTCTAGAACGATGGTGTCCTCTGCAAAAAGAAGAGAGGTGAGGAAGACGAGGATAATAATACTTTTCATAAAATCGGTGAATGGGTGTTAGAATTGGCTGCCGTTTGCCGCTTGGTAGCGGATACGAGCGAGTTGAAATTCTCGGATGGCATCGAGTTTTGAAGCCGTGAGTTCGAGCGTTTGCTCACGCGAGGCCAATACAGCTTGGAGATCGCCTTGGCCGTTTCGATAGGCTGTTTCGAGAAAATTGGTTTGTTCCTTTGCTAGAGGGAGGAGTTTTTTATCTAGTTCCGAAACTAGTGCTGCCCATTGTTGCATCTCCGTGAATGCGGTTTTTACTTCATGTTGAATGTCTCGTGATAGGGCATTGATCTCTTGTTCCTTCCGATTACGCCGTGCGGTGGCTGCGTCGATTGCGCCCTGATTGTCATCCCAAAATGGAAATGGGATGGAGAGTTTGATCCCAATAATGCCTTCGTTCCGCAAGCCTACGGGTGCGTCATCTATTCTTTCTCCTGCGGCGAAAACGGATGCCTCAAGATCTTCTTGTTTGCGTGCTTGTTCGAGGGCGATTCCGCTATTGGCTGCTTGAAGTTTTATTCTCGCTGCGGTGAGGTCTGGCCGATCGCTTTGAGTGAGCGCGGGAAGCTCCAAGGAGGGAGTGCTTCCCGAAATCGAAACAGGTTTCCCCGCTGCAATCCCAACAATCGGTCGCAGTCTGCCGAGGGTGGCGGTTTCTTCGGTTTCTAGTCTGCGCTCTTCTGTGGTGATTCTGAGGGCTGCTAGGCGCGCTTGTGCGGCATCAAGTGAGGATATTTCACCTCTTACTGATGCCCCGGAAATGAATTCGGCCAGATCGGCTGCCAGCTGCTTTTGTTTTTTTAGCAGCTCTTTTCTTTCACGAATGGAGAGGACTCTAACAAACTCTTGACGAGCCTCTGCAATGAGGAGCCGTTCGGCGTTTCGGACTTCTGCCTCGGCTGCTTTCACCTCGGTCAGGCCGATTTCTTTTTCTAAGCCAAGGCGATTGGTGATTGGGAACTTTTGAGAGAGTCCGATTTCAATCCGGCCTTCGGCGGATTGTATATTGTGATCGATTCCTGTATCCAAGCTTGGATTGGAAAGGCGCCCAGCTTGGCTGGCCATCGCGACCGCCTCGTCGATGCGAAAGCGTGCGGCAGCGAGTTCGATATTGCTGTTTCGCACTCGTGACGGAATGCTCTTATATGATAGGATCTCCGATGGAGTGGCCGATAGTATTTGAAGGGTTGAGAGGAAGGCAAAAGCTTTGAGTATTTGATTCATGGGTATGATTTTCATCTAGATATTGATCGCGCTTGAAGGCGATCGTGGGGAACGACGATAGGTCGATTCGCGGCGCAGAATGGGTGCGCTTGCAATTGAATTTCAGCCGAGTTTCGACCGGTATATATCTAGCCTCAGATCAATGGGGGCTTGTCCAAAAGGAACAAGGGCTCATCTGGAGCGATCATGTGCTCTGTGGAAATTTCCAAGAGATGAGCGACAAGAGAGCAGTGCATATCTAGCGAAATGATGGGGCGATCCGCGCTGGGGTAGTGACAGCAATCATGATGATGTGGAGTGTCTTGAGAGTCACTATCGTGGTCTTGCTCATGAGGACCGCTTTCACCGCCGTAATCTTGGTGTTCGCTGGAATGCGTATGTGTGCACTCATCATCTGAGTGATGCCCATTTGTGTGGACGATACCCACCGCCATTCCTGCAAAAATGCAGAATGATAGTAGGCAACGGAACAAAGCGCTCACGGAGGAGCTATAGTTCGGAAATTCTGGGAACGAAAGTAAATTTTAGAATGGTGAAAGAACCGAGATTTTACTGTGGCGATGTTTTTCATGGGGTCTACGTTTGCGGCACATCGTATGGAGAATCCCACATTAATTGGTGTTATTGTATTCTATGGACTGGCTTTACTCCTGTTTTTCGGGGCGGTTCTGTTTCGGCATATGAATCGTTTCGGTGGTGGTAGTGTGCAGCCACCGGCGATGCCTTTTGGTAAGGTTGCCATCTGGCCCTATCGAAATGGTGACCTGCTTGGGATTGTGGCGATTGCTGGTTTCTTTTTTTTGATGGCGACGAGCAATGCTGTTGTTTCGATGGAAAAGGAGCTCCCGAAAATCACCGCTTTTGCTTTATTTTTTAATATTGGATTGCAGTTTTTTCTGGCAGGTCTGGCGATTATCGCTGTGTTGAGTCGAATCAAACCGGTACACTGGCTGGGGCTATCTTGGAAAGAGTGGCCGTGGGTATTCCTGCTCGCACCTGCTGCTGTGGTTTCCATGTGGGCCGTGTTCGCTGGCTTGTATGCC
Source organism: Akkermansiaceae bacterium (assembly GCA_045106015.1). Classification (GTDB taxonomy): domain Bacteria; phylum Verrucomicrobiota; class Verrucomicrobiia; order Verrucomicrobiales; family Akkermansiaceae; genus Luteolibacter. The sequence continues at coordinate 12,225 of JBGCEE010000016.1, forward strand.
GTTGGCTATATGGAACTGCTAGAGAATGTGGGTCTTCAAAAGGTTCAAGATACGGTAAAGATTCTCCAGGAGGAGCAGGATATGGTCATTCTTGTTTTGATGGCGTTCACGGCAGCGATCGTAGCTCCGGTTTGTGAGGAGATTGTTTTCAGGGGGTATTTATATCCCGCGGCTAAGAAATTTGCAGGGCCTTGGGTTGCCGCGATCTGCACGGCCTTGGTATTTTCGGCGGCACATGGGAATTTTGCAGCTCTGGTTCCGTTGTTTATTTTCGGCCTCTTACTGGTGGCACTTTATGAGGCTACCGGATCAATTTGGGCGCCGATCGCTACTCATTTCTGTTTTAATAGTGCGACATTGATTGTTCAAATGTTGGTTCGCTTTGGATTGGTTTCAGATGTTCCAGCGTCATGACCGATCTTGAGAATATCGGCGAGGATGATTTGGTCCAAAAGTTGGTGGCGCTTGTCCCAACTGGAGAAAGACTCGCAGGACCCGGGGACGATTGTGCGGTAATTGACAACGGGGGTGAGCGGTTGCTGTTACTGAAGACCGATGCGCTTGTCGAAGGCGTGCATTATTGTTCCGAAGCTGAGGCAGATCGGGTTGGCTGGAAAGCTGTGGCGCGGGTCGTTTCTGATTTTGCTGCGATGGGTGGGGTGCCTGAACAATTTCTCGTGACAATCGCGGTCCCCGGTTCGATGGCGTTGGAATGGATTGAAAATTTCTACAGGGGAATGGGGCGTTGTTTGCGTGAGTTTGATGCGGTGTTAGCGGGTGGAGAAACCTGTCGTGTCCCAGAAGGCTCGGCTGCGGTGATGAGTATTTCAGCAACGGGAAGTGTGGAGCGTGGCAAGCTAGTCACAAGATCCGGAGGCGAGCTTGGCGATGAAATATGGGTGACGGGACGATTGGGAGGATCTTTGAAAGGAAAGCATCTCGATTTTTCTCCTCGTGTCCGCGAATCGAGTTGGTTGGTAAAGAACTACAGGCCAACGGCGATGATGGATTTGTCTGATGGGATTGCGAGCGATTTACCACGTTTGGCTGCAGCTTGCGGATGTGGCTATGAGATTGATGAGCGGCGATTGCCGATATCTCCTGGGTGTTTGATTCAGGAGGCTTTGTGTGACGGAGAGGATTTCGAGCTTTTGTTCACGATTCCAAACGGTGAAACAATGATTTCTGCTTGGAAAGAGGAGTTCCCCGAACTTGAGCTGACACGAATTGGGCGATTGGTGGAAGTTGGAGAAGGTGATGATTTGCAGGGTGGCTGGGATCACTTTCGAAAATAATCATATTCGACTAGCCACTTGAAAGGGGAGGAGTTTAATCTTCGGGCGAAACAAAATTTCTTCATGAAAACACCAATTACCGTATCCATTACAGGGGCCGCAGGACAGATCGGCTACGCCATCCTTTTTCGAATTGCTTCCGGTTCCGTCTTCGGTCCCGACCAACCAGTAAACCTCCGCCTGATTGAAATCGAACCGGGTCTTCCGGCACTCCAAGGCGTGGTGATGGAGCTTGAGGACTGCGCGTTTCCTTTGCTCAACGACATTGTTGCAACTACTGATCTCGATGAAGGCTTCACTGGAGCGAATTGGGCTCTTTTGATCGGATCCGTTCCGCGTAAGGCGGGGATGGAGCGAGCTGATCTTCTCGGTATCAATGGCAAGATTTTCACTGGCCAAGGCCAAGCGATTGCGCGTTCGGCGGCAAAAGACGTGCGTGTCCTTGTGGTTGGAAATCCGTGCAACACCAATGCACTCATTGCGATGAATAATGCGGAGGGAGTGCCCAATGATCAGTTCTTCGCGATGACTCGCCTAGATGAGAACCGTGCAAAGAGCCAACTTGCGGAGAAGGCAGGAGTCCATTGTTCCGATGTGACGAATCTATGTATCTGGGGAAATCATTCTGCGACGCAGTATCCGGATTTCACGAACGCAAAAATCAAAGGTCAAGCAGTCACGGAAGTCATCAGTGATACCGAGTGGCTTGAAGGTGAATTTATCAAAACCGTTCAGCAACGTGGTGCCGCAATTATCAAAGCTCGCGGCGCATCTTCTGCTGCATCTGCTGCAAACGCCGCTCTGGATACGGTGAAAAGTCTCATCACGCCAACTCCGGAAGGTGATTGGCATTCGGTTGCCATTTGTTCTGAAGGTTCCTATGGGATTGAAAAAGGCTTAATGGCGTCGATGCCAATTCGGACGAATGCGGATGGCTCTTGGGAAGTCGTGCAAGGAGTGCCAGTGAATGAATTTTCCCAAGGCAAGATTGATGCGACGATCAACGAACTGCTTGAAGAAAAGGAAGCTGTCAAAGACCTCATTCCCAGCTAGTTTGTTCCGATGAAATGGTTCTTGGTTGCCTTACTTCTATTGCAGGGCTGCCGAGAAGCGTCTTTGGAACCGCTGACCGTCGAAGCGTACGTGTGGCAAGCTGCGGGCAAACCTGCGGTGCGCACCGCGATGGATGAGGCCGTTGGTCTTGTCTCGAAACTGCACGTACGAGTTGCAGAGATGCGCTGGGATGGGGAAGGATTTTCCACCCAGTGGTTCATCGATGAAATTCCTAGACGAGGTTGTGGGCTGGTCGTGAGAATTGGGTCTTCGGCATCGGGGATCGACTGGACGCCGACTCGCACCGAAGAAGTTGCTGAGGTCTTTCGGAAGGTCGCTAGATTGAGCCCTTCAGAAATTCAGTGTGATTTTGATTGTCCACAGAAACGACTGAAGGGCTACAAGAGTTTGCTTGATGGCTTGCAGGATGCTTGTGGAAATATTCCGGTGCTGCCTACGGCTTTGCCATCGTGGCTGGATGAAAATGATTTTAGCGAATTGGTAAGAGGTCGTGCCGGTTGGGTATTGCAGGTGCATTCGCTTCATTTGCCATCGGGTCCTGATGAGGCACCGGTACTTTTTGATCGGAGTAAGGCAAGAATTGCCGCGGAGAAGGCTTCAAAACTTGGAGTGCCTTTTCGTATCGCCATGGCAACTTATGGATGTGAAGTGAGATTCGATCGTGAGGGAAGGGTGCTGGATGTTGTTTCCGAAGATCTTACTGAGATGAACTCGAAAGTTTGGAAGAGATCCTTTGCGTTGGCTGATCCAGTGGAGAGCGCTCGGCTAGTAAGTGAGTGGAAACAAAGTCGACCGAAGGATTTGACAGGTTTGATTTGGTATCGGCTTCCGGTTCAAGGAGATCGAAGGAATTGGCCACTGAAGACATTTCGCTCCGTAATACATGGGGAGGTTTTGTCATCTTCTGCTGTTCTGGAAGCAACAGCCGGGCACGGTGCACGGGATCTGACCGTGGTGAATCACGACGCGTTTCCCGTTGCCCTGCCACGAAAGATTTTTATCGATGGAGAGGTGGCGTTAGCAGACGGAAGCCGAGCCTATCAAGTCGAGCGAATTGGCGAGGGTGTTCGGTTCTCACTTCGTGATGATGTCTGGCCTTGGCTCGATCCCGGAAAAGAAATAGCCTTGGGATGGTTGAGACTGGAAGAAGGCAAACAGGATTTCGACTGGAATTTCGAATGATGAAATCACAAACTCGAAAAGTATTTGGAATCTGGTCAGGGCTCTGCGTGATGGGTCTTGGCTGTGGCCCATTTTTTCCAGAGACGATCTTGGGAGATCCACAAGGTGCACTTGCCGTTCCTCGCGTTAGTTATTTGAACCAACTCAACGAGATAGCTGGAACAGCTGACTCTGGAAAGGGGGTTGATGCAGGGAATACGAGATCTCTGTTAGAGCAAATTCCTTTGGAGGTTAGACAGCTTGGTGTTTTTTGGGAAACAAAGGGAATCGAAGAGGAAGAAATTATACGTCGTTCCGAAATCTATACAACAGTGCGAACCAAGCTACTTAAGCCGCTCAAAGATATTTCGATGAGAGATTTCCCTAATCACGGGGGCGAAGACTTAAATTTAAATGTTAGGCCGATCGGGAAAGAATTTCCGGATGATGTGGCAGACTATGTGGAAGCTGCGCGATTGTATGCGATAGGAGATACTCAGGCAGCAAGGAAACTTTGGAAGCATATTCTGGCTAGGCCTGCCGAGGAAAAGAGACTCCGAGCGCTCTGGGCAGCGTGGATGCTCGCCAAGACTTCAACCGATGATCAAGAGTGCATGGACTGGTATGCGAGGGTTGAGAAGGAGGCTGAGCTTGGAGGTATGGATATCCTTGGCCTGAGGGCTGCTGCTAAGGCTTGGCGTGCACCTCGAATCAATGATCCCGTGGCTGCAATTCATTTGCTCTATGATGCGTTCTCGCAAGGAAGAGAGACCGCGGCATTGGATCTGAGAAATACGACTTCATTATTGCTCTCTTCGAAAGACACAGAACAACTCGAAAGGGCAGCGAGCGATCCGTTAGTGAGGCGATTGATGAATCTCGATCTGCATGCGCAAATGGATAACCGCATTCCAATGGTCGCACCGGAATCGCCTTCCGAAACTGGATACGAATTTTGGCTCAAAGCCCTAGAAAAGCAGGAGGACGGCGCAACTGAAGGCGCATCAAATATGGCGTGGGCACTTTACTCCTGCGGTAGGTATGAAGATTCGAAGAGATGGTTGAATCTAGCTGAGAAGAAGGATGTGCAAACCCTCTGGCTTCAGGCGAAATTTGATCTTCGTGATGGTGATACCGAAAGGGCTGGAGAGCGTCTTGCTGAAGCGATACGCTTGCGCTCTGCTGAAAATAATTGGGATCCGGTTCATTGCTACAGCGAAGCAAGGTGGTTCGATGGAGGTGGAGAATTGCAGTCGCTCAGCGACTCAAGACTTCTCGCCGAGATGGGAGTGGTTTCGCTTTCGCAAGGAGAGTATGTGGCTGCACTGGAGAATTTGACGAAGGCTGGTTATCAAAAGGATGCGGCTTATGTTGCAGAGAATGTATTGTCCACCGAAGCGTTTAAGACATACGTCAAAAAGGTCGCTCCAAAGTGGTTGCCTGAAGCGGGAGATAAATTGGGTCCGAACGTTCGGAATTACGGTAGAGGTTCTCAATATGAAAATCGGTTACGCTGGGTTTTGGCAAGACGTCTGAATCGAGAAGGTCGCTTTCAAGAGGCGCGTGAGTTCGTGCCTCCCGATCTGTTAGCGACATTTGATCGTTACGTCGCGCTCGACCGTGCCCGAAGGGATCGTACTTATTCGGGCGAAGCACATGCGGCAGTTGTTTGGGAGCAGGCCTTGATGCACCGTCACTACGGTGCCGAATTTTTTTCTACGGAAGGAGAGCCAGATGGCGGGGTGTATCGATGGAGCTTTCCAGTCAATTCCTGGATTGCTGCTCGAACCAGGAGAGATGGATGGACGTTTGATTGGGAACTGGAAAAATTCGTCAATTCGGAACTCCCTGAACACCGGGCGATTCCTCCCGTTTCACCCGATGAGATGATTCGAATACGAAAACACTCGGTTGATATTCAGAAGCGATTTCACTACCGATACCAAGCTGCCGGACTCGCTTGGGAAGCAGGGAAAGCACTTCCTGAGAACCATCCACTACTTGCAAGGCTCTACAATACGGCAGGCACTTGGATCGCGAATAGAGATCCCAAGTCTGCGGACCGATTTTATAAGGCGATGGTTCAGCGATGCGAAGATACCGAAGAAGGAAGGGCAGCTGATAAAAAGCGGTGGTTTCTAACGGATCTTCGGCCACTCGAAAGCATGAAGGCTTTGCCTACCGATTTGCGGTTCGATCCGGAAACTGAGGTGCCTTGGTAGAAACAGGGGTTTCAGGAGTCTTTTGCATTGAAATTTCGTTTCATAAACGATGCTTCGAAGTGCGAAAAGCGGTTGCAGTAGAGTTGCAGGCCGATATAGACTTCGGCGTGCCTGAAGCGGACCAAGAAGCATTTTTACCGAGTTCACCTGTAAGTGGCTCGTTTCTCCGCTCGGCTTTCCAATCGATGCTCAAAGCGAGGATATTGGAAAACAAGCTTTCGAGCCTCTACAAGGCAGGAAAAATCGTTGGTGGGGTTTATTTAGGTAAGGGGCAAGAAGCGATTAGTGGATGTCTGGGAACAGCTCTCATTCAGGGCAAAGATAGTTTTGCACCGCTGATTCGTGACCAGGCGGGACGTACAGCATTTGGTGAGCCATTGATTGATTGCACGAGAACTTATCTCGGATCGAAGGAAGGTCCGATGAGGGGTCGTGATGGCAATATCCATAGAGGACGACCTGAGATGGGAATGCCGGCGATGATTTCACACTTGGGTGCGCAGGTTTCACTTATTGCGGGTATTTTGTTTGCGAAACGAATCAAGGCAAACATGGACGGTTGTGTTGGTGCCACCTGCGTTGGAGACGGCGCGACTTCGACAGGTGCATTTCATGAAGGACTGAATCTCGCAGCGGTGGAAAAATTGCCGATGGTGGTGGTCGTTGCGAATAATCAGTTCGCCTATTCGACCCCAAACAACCGACAATTTGCCTGTGGTGACTTGGTTGAACGAGCAAGAGGTTATGGGGTCGGTGGTTTCTCTGTCGATGGAACTGATTTACTTGCCTGTGCTTCAGTCATCGGAGAAGCCGTGAAACGAGCAAGGGAAGGCGGTGGACCTCAAATGGTTGTTGCTCACCTACTCCGACTTTCTGGGCATGGAGAACATGATGATGGGTCCTACGTTCCAGGGAATGCAAAATCTGGTCACTACGGTCGAGACTGTGTCGAGGTGGCGATGCGTCAGCTCGTTGATGGAGGGTTCGCCACTGTGGAAGAAATTCTCGGTTGGCAGGAACAAACGGCCGAAGAAGTCCAGAAGGCCGTCGCCCAAGCCCAACAAGAAGATTTACCTGACCCTTACAAGGAAGACTGGACGGCGCTTTCAACCAAATTTCCATTTAATCCATCGTGAGCGTAACTTATATTGATGCCATCCGTGAGGCGCAGGAACATTTGCTTAGGAATGATGAGCGAGTGTTTCTATACGGGCAGGACATTGCGAATTTTGGTGGAGCATTCAAAGCAACCAAGGGATTGGCTGAGGAGTTTCCTAATCGTGTTTACGACAGTCCGATTTCCGAAGATGCAATGATCGGACTGGCGGTTGGTGCTGCGATTGAAGGGATGCGTCCGATCATTGAAATGCAGTTCGCTGACTTCTCGTCAATCGGTTTCAATCAGATTATCAATCAGGCAGCGACTCACTTTTACCGCACAGGTATGCCAATACCCATGACGGTGCGATTGCCTTCTGGGGGCACTCCAGGCTCCGGCCCATTTCATAGCCAAAGTATGGAGGGGCTTTATGCGCAGTATCCTGGGCTGATTGTTGTAACTCCTGCAACCGTCTCAGATGCGTATCACATGCTCATTGATTCGGTCCGAATTGATGATCCGGTTCTGTATTGTGAGCACAAATTTCTTTATCGCTGGCTGAAATCAAAATCGATCAATGGGGATCATTTACCGATTGGTCAGGCACGAATTGCAAGACCTGGAAAACACGCGACGGTTGTGACCTACAGCGCAATGGTTCATGAAGCTGTTAGAGCGGCAGATCGCTTGCAGGCCGATGGGTGGGAAATTGAAGTCGTCGACTTACGCTCAGTGAAGCCTCTAGATTTGGATACGGTGCTTGCCTCGGTAGCGCGGACTGGACGGCTACTGGCATTAGGCGAGGCATTTCCATGGGGTGGAGTCACTTCCGAAGTCGTTTCCAGAGTGACCGAAGAAGGTTTCCATCTTTTGGATGCGCCACCACAACGTTTGAATTCGCGTGATACTCCTGTTCCATACCATCCAAAACTCTGGGCTGCGCACCGACCTACGCCCGAATCCATTTGCGATTCACTTCGGAAACTTCTTTCATTCTAGCCATGCCAACTGTTCCCATCCTCATGCCCCAACTTGGAGAATCGATCGCCGAGGCAACGGTCATACGTCTTGGTGTGAAAGTCGGTGAAGAGGTGAGAGCCGATCAAGATGTGATCGAAGTGGAAACCAATAAGGCGGTCATGAGTGTGACGACTCTCTGCAATGGAGTGGTTTCCGAGATGAAAGCGGTCGAGGGAATTTCTTATTCAGTCGGATCGCTCTTGGGAATGCTCGAAGTGACGGAGGAAGAAATCGAGCGAACTGGCGTTGATACTCTCGAATCGTTAGAGAAAAGGCGAGAGGAAGAGAATGCAGTAAAGGGAGGGGACGAAGAGAATCTCCACTTTGCAACTGATGGCGAAACGTATGAGGAAGATCCAAGCATCATACCGAGTGTGAAGGGACTTCCTGTTCCGACCGGTGTGATGGGCGCTCATTATATTTCGCCACGGATGAGAGCGCGCATGAACGACATGGGGCTGCGGGAAGCTGATATTTCGGCAGTAGCTGGGACCGGTGCAGGAGGACGTGTGACTGTCGAGGATTTAGAACGGTTTCTCGATTATCTCGAATCGTGGCCAAGAGTCTCTGCATCCCCGATGCGATTGGCAGTTGCCGATGCGATGAGACGTAGTTGGACACGCCCGTTGGCTACGGTTGGTCTTCCTGTTCTTCTCGATAGGGCTCTTGAGCATCGTAGAAATCAATCGCCGAAGCCTGGATTGACTTTATATTTGTTAAGGGCTTTCGCACTAGCCTTGAAGGATCATCCAATGACGGCGGGATATTTGATTGGAGAGAAAGTCGTGCATCCTCGTTCTTTCGATATTGGAGTTGCTGTCCAAGTTGAAGACGGTGTGGTCGTTCCAGCCTTACGCGAAGTCGATCAAAAGTCGCTTTCGGAACTGGTAGCTGATTACGATGATTTGGTGAATCGCGCAAGACATCGGCGTCTCACCGAAGACGATTCCAAAGGTGGAATCGCTACCGTAACGAACTTCGGGACTTTCGGACTGACGACGGGGACTCCGATTCCTTTACCAAACGAGACTCTGATTCTAGGCATTGGTGCTGGCCGTAAGAAGCCCGTCTGGAGTGCTGAGGTGGAAACTTTTCTCCCAGCGACTGAGGCAGAACTCATGCTGACTTTTGACCACCGAGTTGTTGATGGAGGGGGCGCAGGGGTCTTGCTTAAGCAAGTTGCCGGGCTTCTACAGCATCCGGAAAATCTCTGATTTAGGAATTTGTGGACTCGGAACCGGGAAAAATCGACAGGCTGGATATTCCAAAAAAGGCGATTTATCGTCTTTCGATTTATCATCGTTGTTTGCAAAAGCTGAGTGATTCAAGGCAGGAAACTGTGAGTTCCACGACCTTAGCGAAGGTGGCAGGAGTTAAGCCGGCTCAGTTGAGACGTGATCTCGCCTATTTCGGTCAATTCGGAACCAGAGGCTTGGGTTATCCAGTGGCTGGACTCATTGCAACGATCCGTGCCGCGTTAGGGCGCGAGCATTTGCAACCGGTCATTCTGGTGGGTGCGGGAAACCTCGGATCTGCCTTGCTGCGATATGGAGGATTTCAGAAAGAGGGTTTCGATGTGATCGCTGCATTCGATGCAAAGCCAACGGAAGCACGGGCCCGCGCATTGGAGATTCCTGTTCACGATGTTGCCAAAATGGAGGTATTTATCGCGAAGAATGAGGTGAAGCTGGCGATTCTCTGTGTGCCAATTGGATTTGCTCAGGAAGTGACAAACCGTCTGGTTGCTTGTGGGATTCAGGGAATTCTTAATTTTTCTCCGATTATGTTGGAAGTGCCCGAGGATGTCACCGTGAACAATGTCGATCTGGCCCTTGAACTAGAACATCTAGGATATTTCATCCGATGAGTCAGGAAGGGAAAAATTTCCCAAAGAAAACCCAAAGTCGAGCCGTTCTTAACAACGACCGTGACTCTAAAGGGATGGAAAGACAGGATTCGCAAAATTTCGAAGCGTTTATTGAAGGCGCTGTTTCGGAATTTGAGTCTCCACTTATTGGCTACGCAAGGACCTATCTACACGACCTCGATCGTTCGCGAGATGTCGTTCAGGATACGTTTATCCGCTTGTGCCGCCAAAAACCGGACAAAGTTCGTGACCATCTCAAATCGTGGCTGTTCACCGTCTGCCGGAATCGATGTCTGGATGTGCTGCGAAAAGATAAGCGAATCGAGCCTATTGATGAGATCAAGTGGAAGAAAGTGGCCGGATCCGATATTCCTCCCGATGAACAAATCGCGCATGATGACAAACTCGCAAATGTGATGAAATTTTTGGATCGACTACCTAAAAACCAGAAAGAGGTTATTTTGTTAAAATTTCAGCAAGGCATGAGCTACAAAGAGATCCAGAAAGTGACTGGATTGAAGCAGGGGAATATTGGCTTTTTGATCCACACGGGGTTGAAGCGTGTTCGAGAATGGTTACCGGAAGGAGAAGTGGTTTGATATGAAACCTCATCAAGAAGACACCAGATTGTCGGCCTATGTTTTGGGTGAGTTATCTCAGGAAGAGACTCTCAAACTAGACCATGAAGTCGCGTCAGATCCTGCTTTAAGATTGGCGGTTACAGAGATCGAAAAGAGGCAAGCGATTTTGACCGAGGCTTTAGGCGGAAACTCGTATCAGCTTCTTCCAAGGCAAAAAAACGAGATCATGCGTGCTGCCAAAGAGGCGACTCGAGATGGCCAGATTGTTGAACTGAAATCTCATCGGCAAATCCCAGTCGCTTGGATTTGGCCAGTTGGCGCTGCGGCTGTAATCGGCGGTGGTCTGTTGTTGCTTTCCTTATTGTCTCCGCCAGAAAACAAGCCGATCAAAAAGTCAGTGGCAAAGGGCGGTGACGGAGTTTCACAATTAGAAAGCCGGGGCATACAGGCAGTCGATGAGTCATCTGCTCGTATACCATTGATCACTGGGGACGAGAGCTTGCTATTGATCCGCAGTGCGATCCGAGAAAAAGATCAACTTCCTCATGAAAACGATGTTCGGGTCGAAGAAATTCTCAACGCCTTTCCGCTCAAAGCGAAGAATTCAGTTGCGATCTCGAGTGGGTGTTCAATAGGAACAGAAATTGTTCAGTGCCCTTGGAAGCCTTCGGCGAGTCTTCTCTTTGTTCACGTTCGTGGAGACCGTAATTCTGACAAGGAACTTGCAGTGACGTTCCACCGCAACGAACGGGTGGTATCGGACTTTAGCGTCTTTGGATACCAGATCATTGCTGGGACTGCGGGGAATGAATCGGCCGAGTTATTGAAAAAGGGGGATGAGACTTTCGTGGCAATTTTCGTAGACGGGATTGGAAAAGATTTGGGTCGAATCAATTGGTCAGTGGATGGAGAAGAGGCCCCACCGATTCTCCTCAGTTATGATCGTGAAACAAAGGTTTCGAGTGATGCACGGTTCGCTTCGTTGATTTGTAGTTTTGGAATGTGGCTGAAAGACGATACCGATGGAGTGATCGACGACGAAATGCTTCTTGGTTTGGCAAGAGAAGCCGCTGCGGAAAATGAGGTTCCTGATCGTTACGACTTCTTGGCTCTCATTGAGCAAGCCATACAGCTGAACGAGCAATAGCCTTAGGATTCGACCTTGATAGGTTTAATGTCTTCTTGTGTGAATCGCACTACGACCTGATATCCATTGTTCAATTTTGAGGTTCCCAGCATCACGGTTCCTCCGGTTTCTATCTTCCATAGGTGAGTGGCCAGCATTTGCCCTTCACTTAGGAGATCTGGACTCGCGATTTTCATTTCTTGCATGGGCTTGCCATGGATCGGAGACACGAGACCGATCAATTCATTCCAACATGGTCGGAGAATTTTCGTATATTGGCTGCTTTTTTTCGTCTCCGTCTGGAGCGTGATCTCTTTCAATTTTCCCGAGTCGTTCCAATCAAAAAAAAGATAGCAATGAAGACCGCCGATTTTTGCATTGGTATGGTAAACCCCATTCAGGCCAGTACGGCCAAAGAATGTTCCAGCAATGCCGGTGCCGACCATCTTGCTTTCTTTGAGTTTTGTTTCAACTTCTGACCTCGAATCGCCAAACTCCAAGGTGTCAAATACTGCATGTTTGCTAGGAATCGGCCCGGAACCGTCGGCGGGGTGGTTACGGTTTAACCAAAGCTTGTCATCTTTGTGGAGCTTCTCGATTGAGAACGTGATCTCATTTCCATCTGGCTTGCTCAGTGTGATATTCGGCCCTTCTCGGCTCACAAATGTCGCTGCAAAACTTTTTGTTCCCGAAGGGTTTTTCCATTCTCGTGAATCCTCGGCACTGAGAGTTGCGCAAGTGATTGAGGCGAGAGCAAAGGTTTGGGCGAGTAGGATTCGGATATTCATATTTCAGTAATCGTCAAAGAGTCGTTTGGGCGTGCTTCTGAGAGTATCCGCATTCGCTTGATTGCCCACAGAGAATAGGCTTAATTCACCCCGACAGAAGCCTGATTGCTTAATGCCTAACTATCTAACGTTGTCCAACCAAAGAATCTTTGTCTTTGTTTTGCTTTTCTGTCTGATTTTTGAAGCTCAGGCACAGAGTGGAGGAGCTCCACGTGTTGTCATTCCGACTGGATCTCGATCCGTTGTGCCGGTTCGTCCGATGGCTTCTTCATCTAGAATTCTCTATCCATGGAAAACGTATATTACGGCAACGATTTTTTGGTGTGGAGAGCAACCGACAAAGCGTAATCCAACTCCCAACTGCAAGTCTTCTTGGGATACGAAATGGTCAATCAATTTTGGAGGATATGATGATCCCAATCCGAATAACCGAATAGCTGATCATCGGACTGGAGATTTCAGGCCTAAGAAGTTTATCCCTAAGCTGAATCCATTCTACATCGCTCTTCCCTACAACGATGTAAAAAACTGGAAGACCCACAAGCCGGAGGCTTCTAAAGTGATTCCGTGGTTCTCGCGAGTGAATCCACCGCCAGGTAAAACGGTTCTGAAGGGGCGTTGGGTGCAGATTTATGTCAATAAGCGTAGCTGCTATGCACAATGGGAAGACTGCGGTCCTTGGGTGACAGATGACTGGCAATATGTGTTTGGGAAAAAGAAGCCAAAAGCGACTCAGAATGGTGCTGCTGGAATCGATATCTCACCGTCGATCCGAGATTATCTTGGAATCAAATCTGGGACTAAAGTCCACTGGAGATTTGTGGAAGAAGCGCAGGTTCCATACGGTCCGTGGAAAAAATATGGGAATCATCCACCGATAAGATACGCCAACAACGGTAAGCGTTCTCGCGTGGCACCTGCGAAGGATGGAGATACCGTTGAAGCACAACGAGAATACTTGGAATATCTGAGAAAACTTCGTGATGAGCAGTTTATGAAGAAACCTTTAAAGGATCTGTAAAGCCGGATTAAAGAAGGTCATAGCTCCGGCCTCCAACGCCTTCATACCAACGTATATACGCTTGATTCACCATCGCGTAGCCACCGGGGGTTGGATAGTTGCCGGTGAAATACCAGTCGCCGCAAGGTCCTTTGATGGTAGCACGAAGATTTTCAATCGTTTGGTAGATGACTTCAACTTCACCATGCCAATCCGTGTCTTCAGGATAGACCATGCGACTGATCTCGGCAGAGATTTCTTCAGGTGTGAAGGATTCGTAGATGCCTTGAACGCGATTGCGTCTTTCTTCGAGCGGTTTTTCCGATTCCTCACGGCATTCCTGATAGACTCGGTCTAAAAGATGTTGCCTACCAAACCGACGATGTAGGGCTACTGCAGCATTGAATGCGATGAATTTCCCCATTTCAGACATATCGATACCATAGCAGTCTGGGTAACGAATTTGTGGGGCGGTGGAGCAGATGACGATCTTCGAAGGTTTGGTCCGAGTCAGGATTTTGAGAATCGATTTTTTAAGAGTCGTTCCCCGTACGATTGAGTCATCAAGGACAACGAGATTGTCCCCGGGACTCACGGCACCGTATGTAATGTCGTAAACGTGAGAAACCAATTGATCGCGGCCTTTTTCTTGGGAAATGAAGGTCCGCATTTTGATATCTTTATGCGCGATCTTTTCACCACGAGGCCAATTGCGGAGGATGAGTTCATCGACTTTTTCAGGAGTCAGTTCGTTCTTTTCTACACTTTCGAGTATCTGATCGTGCACTTGTTGGCGGCGATAGAGTCGCAGGCCGTCCATCATGCCGTGATAAGCGGTCTCTGCGGTATTGGGAATGAATGAGAATACGGTCTTATCAAACGATTCTCCGATTGACTCCATGACCTGATCGACGAGAACAGAGCCCATGGCCTTGCGTTCACGGTAGATTTGAGGGTCATTTCCTCGCGAGAAATAGATTTTCTCAAAGGAGCATGGAGTAAATTCCTGAGGAGTATGGAACTGGACATCGGAAATAGATCCGTCGGCCTTGATCGTGATGACAGAGCCAGGGTCGACTGCTTTGACTTGATCGGCTTCTGCTTCAAAAACGGTCATTAGTGGAACTCTTTCTGAGGCGAAAGCAACCACTTCATCGGTCACCAGCATGTGGCAAGGCCGTATGCCACGAGGATCACGCATCACGAACATGTCTCCATTGCCTACCGCTCCGCAGATTGCGTAGCCGCCGTCCCATGGTTCGGCAGATTGAGCAATCAAGCTCGGAACATCGAGTGCAGCGGAAATATGATCTGGTATCTCAGCTCCGGGAACGCCGCGGTCACGGAGATCGTGATAGAGATTGGTATGCGCCTCATCGAGATGATAGCCGATCTCTTCTAGGACTGTCTGTGTATCGGTTCCAAAGACCGGATGCTGGCCACGCTGAATGAGAGTGTTGTTGAGCTCCATCGCGTTGGTCATGTTGAAATTTCCCATGACCATGAGGGTGCGTGTTGGCCAGTTACTCCTGCGGAGGTAAGGATGGCAGGAGCCTTCATCAAATTCACCACTGGTGCCGTAGCGAAGGTGTCCCATTAGAATTTCTCCACCAAAGTCGAAGTTCTGCTTCACGCTCTCTGGGGTTTTCTTATCGAGCTTGCCCTTGCGGTGCATTTTAAAGAACGACTTAACCTCTTTTCTGAAAATCTGAGCCAGAGCATCGGATTCAATCCCGCGTCGACGGTGGACGTATGGAGTGCCGATTGGCATGTCGAGTTTTACACAGCCGATACCTGTTCCGTCTTGGCCTCGGTTGTGTTGCTTTTCCATGAGGAGAAACAACTTGTTCATGCCCCACAGGCACGTGCCATAACGGTCGTAGTAGTAGGCCAGAGGTTTACGTAATCGCACGGCGGCGATCCCACATTCGTGCTTCAAAAAATCGCTCATGCTTTAGTAAATAACGGCGACAAACTCGGTTGGGTCCGGATCACGGCTTTACTTTCACTCTCACACCTTCTTCTGCAATCATTTTCCCAAGAATGTGTCCTCCTGGGCCGGCTTTCAGTGCTTCATCGACATTTTTTTCATCAACAATCGCGACCCACCCGATACCCATGTTGAAGGTATGGAAGCGATCTTCTGCATCCACTTCGTTGAGTAATTTTTCAACACCGGGAAGATTCCATCGAGGAATTTCAAGGTTGGCCCCCATTCCTACGAATAGGCGTTCAAGATTTTCGGGAAGTCCTCCGCCGGTGATGTGCGACATCGCTTTTGGTTTGATGCCAGATTTTTTGAGATCATCGACGACATCATTGTAGAGCCTCGTTGGCTTTAACCAGGAATCGAGTTCTTCAGCTGAGACTCGATCAGGGCCAAGCTTTTGGAGCACACGCCGCACTAGCGACCAGCCATTCGCGTGGATGCTGTCCGACTCGTAGCCTATCAAGACATCACCGAGTTCGATCGTAGTGGGATCAATGAGGTTAGGTTTTTCCGCACAGCCGATACAGAATCCAGAGAGTTCGAGGACATCCTCTGGCACGATTCCGGGCATCTCGGCCGTTTCACCACCGGCGAGGATACAGTTGCAGGCTTCGAGGTAATCCGCCATTCCTGCGATGACTCGGGTAATCTTTTCTTCATCAAGAGCAGCGATACCGATGTAATCCAAAAACATCAACGGATCGCCACCCGTTGTCAGGATGTCATTGACGGACATAGCGACGAGATCTTTACCGGCCGTTTCCAGCAAGTCCTTTTCTAAGAGGACCTCGAGTTTGGTGCCGACTCCGTCGCAACCCGTCACAATGACAGGGCTATCGTAGTCCGAAAGGTCGTAGCAAGCAGCGAAAAGCCCAAAGGCGCCGAGGAGTTGTCGTTTTTGTTGGGTTCGTTTGACGTGACTCTTGATGTCCCCGACAAGTGCCGCCGCCTTGCGAGTATCCACGCCTGCTTCCTGATAAGTGAGTTTTCCTGCCATTTGCTGTGCACGATTTCTAGGCGGGTAGGTGAGGGGGGTCACGTAGAAAATAGATTCTTTGAGCAATGCAAGCGAGTGTCTCCTATTTACGGGCCTTTCTTCTCGCCAGCCTGTGTTCCGTCGCCAAGTATTTGGGGAGAAATTTTATGAAAACCAAGGTCAAGCGGCCCGTCGCGCGGGAATTGTTATTCGGAGATTTATGGGAGTTCGATCCGGCGCCGGAATCGGCATCACCTGAGATCAAGGAACGTTATGGTTTGTTTATCGATGGGCGCTTTGTCGCCCCTAAATCTCGGAAGTATATGGATTCGATTAGTCCTCGGGATGGAAAGAAGGTTTCCGAAATTGCCGTGGCAGGAGAAGCCGATGTGAATGCAGCTTTTCGAGCAGCTGATGAGGCTTTTGGCTCATGGTCTAAGCTCGATGGAGCTGAGCGAGGTAAATATTTGTATCGTATTGCGAGACTGCTTCAGGATCGTGCACGGGAATTTGCCGTGGCGGAAACGATTGATGGAGGGAAGCCGATTCGAGAATCGCGTGATTTTGATATTCCGATGGCAGCGGCTCATTTTTTCTACCACGCGGGCTGGGCAGATAAGCTTGAATACGCGGCTCCGGGCAAAGTTCTAGAGCCATTAGGTGTGGTAGGGCAGGTGATCCCTTGGAATTTTCCTCTTCTGATGTTGGCTTGGAAGATCGCGCCGGCCTTGGCCGTGGGAAACACGGTCGTAATCAAACCTGCAGAAACCACATCAGTGACGGCGATGAAGTTCGCCGAACTGCTTCTGGATGCGGGACTACCCAAAGGAGTCGTTAATATTGTGACAGGCCTAGGTGAAACGGGTAAACAGATCGTTCAGCATCCCACACCAGCGAAGATCGCCTTCACCGGTTCGACAGATGTTGGGAAATGGATCCAGCGCGAACTTGCTGGAACTGAAAAACGCCTGACTTTGGAACTTGGTGGCAAAGGTGCAAATATCGTTTTTGAAGATGCAGCGATTGATCAAGCCGTTGAAGGAATCGTGAATGGGATCTTTTTCAATCAGGGTCATGTTTGTTGCGCAGGTTCACGGCTCTTGGTTCAGGAAAGTGTTGAGAAAGAGGTCATTCGGAAATTGAAAGCACGCCTCAAAACGTTATGCGTCGGTGACCCGCTGGATAAGAATACGGATATC
Source organism: Akkermansiaceae bacterium (assembly GCA_045106015.1). Taxonomy (GTDB): domain Bacteria; phylum Verrucomicrobiota; class Verrucomicrobiia; order Verrucomicrobiales; family Akkermansiaceae; genus Luteolibacter. Next base: position 29,623 of record JBGCEE010000016.1, read on the forward strand.
GGTGCAATCAACTCCAAGGCCCAATTGGAGCGAATCACGGGGCTGGTGAAGCTTGGAGAAAAAGAGGGTGCTGAAGTGTTCCAAGCGGAATGTAAATTACCCAAAAAGGGATACTATTTTGCTCCGACTCTACTATGTGGTGTCAGTCAAAGTCACCAAGTCGTGAAGGACGAAATTTTTGGCCCAGTGCTTACCATTCTCAGTTTCAGAACACCTGCTGAGGCTGTGGAAAAAGCCAACAATACTCGCTACGGTCTTAGCGCGGGTATTTGGACAGAAAAGGGCTCGAAGTATTTGAATGTAGCGGGTCAATTGAAGGCCGGAGTGGTTTGGGGAAATAGTTTTAATAACTTCGATCCAACCTCTCCATTTGGTGGGTTCAAGGAATCCGGATTTGGTAGAGAAGGCGGAAGACAGGGACTGCTCGAATACGGGCGACTGGCCTGAAACGGCATTCTACGTTCTGCTCAGGGATGGATCTTTGATTTTGCCAACGACTCCTCGGCGTAAGCTAGATCTTCTGGTAAGTCGATATCGCATAGCATTCTGAGTTTCGCTACGAGTAGCTCTTGCTTATTTGCTGCAGCCGTTGATCTCTTTAAGACATCTGCTGTGCCCCATGGGATATTTTCAAATAAAGATGCGATGGGTATTCTACTGCCGATGAGATAATATCCTCCGTCGACGGCTGGACCAAAAACCACATCAAATTCATCTAACAACGAGGTAGCTTCGCTCAAGATTTCTACGTCAAGATCTGGGCAGTCAGTCCCGACGATGATGACTTTTTTGAAACCTTCGCTAAACGCATTTTCCATCGCCGTCCACATACGATTGCCGAGGTTTCCTTCAGATTGTTCGGTGTAGTCGGCCTCGTCTGTTTGAAGCCATTTTTTGGCTTCAAGCCGTGTTCCTCCCGTAGTGCAAATCTTGAGACGGGCTTCGGCGAAGTCACTGGAGTAAGAGCAACATTGCTGAACGGTATGTCGTGCCAAGCGATCATGAATCTTCATTGCACCCTCTGCTCCGATAGCCGGGATGAGCCGAGTCTTATTCCGCCCAGCTTCGGGCAGACGCGTCATGATAACAATGCACGTTGTCTTCAAGATCGGTAGGCTTGGGATTTCATTTCCCACCTATGATGGGTGCGAGATTTTTGACCGTTTCAGGAGGCCAGTTCTCCTTTGGTGTGAGGATTGCAGTGCTCAGTGAGTCGTGTTCTTCCCAGTCGGGTTTTGATGGAATGGTCGGAGCCAATGTCGTGATGATCTTTTTCGCGAGTGAAGAATTGGCATGGAGGTTGGCGATGACTGAAGCGACATCGACCGCTTCTTCTTCAGAATTCCAGCAATCATAATCGGTCACGAGGCAGAGGGTCGCGAGAGCGATTTCTGCTTCTCGGCATAGGCGTGCTTCAGGCGCATTGGTCATGCCAATCAGATCAAATCCCATGGCTCGATGCATGTTGGACTCGGCCCGTGTTGAAAAGGCAGGGCCGTTCATCGACGCATAAGTCGCACCACTGTGCAATCGTTCGGTATGCTGACTGCTAGCCTTGAGAACGAGTCTGCGCATTTCCTCGCTGTAAGGGTCCCCGAATGAGACGTGAGCGGCGATTCCGTTTCCAAAGAAGGTATGCTTGTGACTACGTCCGGTGCGGTCGACGAGTTGATCCGGGACAACCACGTCTCTAGGCTTCATTTCCTCCCGTAATGATCCGACAGCAGTCACGGAAAGGACCCAGCGAACATTCAGGGATCGAAGCGCCCAGATGTTCGCACGGTGATTGATCTCGTGAGCTAGCAAGCGATGCCCTTTCCCGTGGCGAGGGAGGAAGAAGATGGAGCGATTCGAGATTTTTCCTTCGATAATTTCGTCTGAAGGTGCGCCAAACGGTGTGTTAATCGTGTGTCGATTAATCACCTCGAGAGATTCGATTTCGTATAAGCCGGAGCCGCCGATAATTGCTAGAGAAGGAGGGTTCATTCGGAGGAAGCTTGCTTGGTATTCGCTGAGGAAGAAAGCTCAGGTTCACGATTTTGGAAAACTCAATTTCGAAAGTCGGAAGGTCGTTTCCCGAACCATGAGGAAAAAGATTTTGAAAAGCTGTGAATACTAGCAAAGCCAACGGCTTTTGCGATGGTTTCGATTTTCTCTTCTGTATTGGTCAGTAGCCGAACGGCATGTTTCAAACGGATAAAACTTAGGTGGCGCATGGGGCTACGGCCGATCTCTTTCACACAAAGTCTCCGTAGGTGCTCGGGGCTCAGGCATGCAATGGTGGCGAGTTGATCTAAGGTCCAGTCTCGGGCGGGATTTTTTTCAACTTCGTTCCAAAGTTTCCAGAGACGTTCATCAAGATCGGTCGGCTCCGCGAAACGTATGACATAATGATTTACGAGTGCAGACCAATGGAGGTTGGCGGCTGGCGTTCCTTTCTGTGCTTCTGCGTGGAGTCCCTCGATAGCACACTTGAGACCTTGTCCATCGAACTTTCCGATGACAGGTGATACGGATGATACGATGGGTTTGGTTTCGGGTGATTCGTCATACCTAACCCATGCGAAGCGCCAACGGTGACCCGGTAGACATTTCAATGAGTTTTTCACGAAGGGGGGCAAGAGACACGCTTGGCCCGCGGTAATTGGTTTCCAGTTGCCATCCACGCTGACCACACCTTCACCATCAAGACATGCCATCATAAACGTTCCCGACTGATTGACTCGCAGTATTTCGTATGGAGGCGCTGCGTCCATGATACCAGTGTGCTTGATACCGTGGGTTCTTAGGAGGTCACACACGGGCGAATCCTCTAGCCATTTCGGAAGTCCTTTCCGGTTTCCACAAATCGCCAAAACATGGGTGTCTTTTCCAAGGATTTCGATGTCTGAATGTGGGGCGGATGTCTTCAAGAATTTTATCGAATGTGGATTTGAGTTAAATGATGGTGGAAGATCGTGGGTTGTCTCAAGGTTGAAATTCGGCCAGTGTTTTCTTATGCCAAATCCATGGACTGGGGTGGGAAACCCCTACACACGCACGGAAGTCAATGAACGACTTCAGGACACGATCGATAAGGGAACTGCCATCATTGTTGCCGGTGCTGGTTCAGGCATCAGCGCGAAATTTATCGAGAAGGGAGGAGCGGACATGATCATCATCTACAATAGTGGACGTTTCAGAATGATGGGGCACGGCTCCACTGCTGGTCTGATGGCATATGGTGATGCAAATGCGATCGCAATGGAAATTGGTGAGTATGAGGTATTGCCGGTCGTTGAGGAGATTCCAGTTATTTGTGGGGTTCACGCGACTGATCCTCGAAGACGTATGTGGCACTGGCTTGGTAAAGTGAAAGACATGGGCTTTTCGGGAGTAAATAATTTCCCGACCCATACGATTGTAGACGGTCATTTTCGTGGGGTTCTTGAAGAAACCGGAATGAGTGTCGAAAAAGAATTTGAGATGATTGGCTTGGGTCGGAAGATGGATCTATTTTCCATTGTCTATGTCGCCACTCCAGAGGAAGCAGTGAAAATGGCTGAGTCCGGGGCGGATGCGATCATTGCCCATGTAGGAACCACAGTCGGCGGTTCGATAGGGGTGAAGGACGCGGTGGTCAGTTGGGAACATACGATCAACCGAACGCAAGAAATCATCGATGCGGCCAAAACGGTTCGCGATGACATTTTCTATCTCTGCCACGGAGGGCCGATCAACACACCAGAAGATGCAGATCGTGTGATCCAAGCAACCGATTGTGTCGGATTTGTTGGAGCGTCCTCGTTGGAACGCATGAGTGTTGAGCGTTCCCTTGAGGAGCTGACTCGCGAATTCAAATCGATTCCATTGAAGAAATGAAAAAGACCATCGCAGTTCTTGGAACGCTCGACTCAAAAGGCGATGAACATGCTTTTGTTGCCAAGTTGATTCGTCTACGAGGTCATGATGCCTTGCTGATTGATGTTGGGACCGGAGATGAGCCTTCGCTGAAACCGGATATCACAAGGTATCATGTAGCCGAAGCTGCTGGTCTTGATCTAGATGAAATCATTTCTCGGAAAGATCGCGGTGAATGCGTTTCAGCCATGTCCAAGGCGGCACCCAAGCTGCTTTCCAAGCTTCTGCACGAAGGCCGGATTGATGCTGTGATTTCGCTAGGAGGCGGGGGAGGAACGGCGATTTGTAGCAGCGCGATGCGTGCACTTCCGATTGGGTTTCCCAAACTCATGGTCTCGACCTTGGCTTCGGGAAATACAGCCCACTATGTTGGAACGTCGGACATCACGATGATGCCAAGCGTCGCGGATGTTGCCGGCTTGAATCGACTCTCAAAAATAATTTTTTCCCGGGCTGCAGGTGCAATCTGCGGAATGGTCGAGACCGAGGCGGATACGAGTGAAGGCAAGCCACTCATCGTTGCTTCGATGTTTGGGAATACGACCCAATGCATTACCGAGGCAAAGAAGGTTTTGGAAGAAGCAGGTTACGAAGTTCTTGTCTTCGCCGCAACTGGGGCAGGTGGTCAATCGATGGAGGCGATCATCGACAGTGGGATCGTTGCGGGTGTTCTGGATCTAACTACGACAGAACTCGCCGACGAATTGTGCGGTGGAGTCCTCACAGCTGGACCAGACCGAATGAACGCAGCAGCTAGGGCAAAAGTCCCCGTGGTGGTTGCACCTGGATGTCTCGATATGGTGAATTTCGGTGAGCTACAATCTGTCCCCGAAAAATTCGAAGGTCGGAATTTCTACATTCACAACCCTCAGGTCACCCTCATGCGCACCACTCCGAGTGAGTGTGCCGAGTTGGGGAAAATCTTAGCCGAAAAGAGCAACGCTTATTCTGCACCTACCGCGCTGATGCTGCCGAAAGCGGCGATCAGCGTGATTAGTGCGGAGGGTCAATCGTTTCACGACCCGGATGCGGATGCAGCCCTTTTTAGTTCGATCAAAAAGCATGCTAAACATGAGGTCGAAGAGTTTGACCTCGAAATCAACGATGCAGAATTCGCCAAGGCCTGCGCAACAAAACTACTTTCCCTAATCTCCAAATCCAATTGATCCCTTGAAATACCTTTTCTCACTCATACTCCTAGTCCTACCCACTGTTTCTTTCGCGGACGAACTGCTTCGTGTGTTCATTCGCTCTGGTGAAAAGACTCATCGGCCGGGTTGTCACGACTATCCGGCATTTCTCAAAGACTGGACGAAATTGCTCAATGAGCGGGGTGCTAAGGCAAACGGTGGGAATGAATTTCCTACCGCAGAACAGCTGGCCGAAACGGATGTGGTTATTTTGCATGCCTCTGAAGCTGGGAATATCACTGGAAAGGATCGTGAAAATTTCGAAGCCTACTTGAAGCGCGGTGGTGGGGTGGTTGCGATTCACGGAGGAGCCGTGGCACGCGATGACGATTGGTATAAGCAAGTGATCGGGGGTTCGTGGGAATTTGGTAAGACAAAATTTTTAGAGGACCAGATTTCGATTTATTTTACGGATCGCGAAAATCCGATTACCCAAGGAATGTCAAACTTCGATCTGGACGACGAGATTTACTACGATCTCGATATGCTCCCAGAGGTTCAGATTCTAGCTGCTGCCTATACGCCGAAAGCCAAGGACGGCAAGGTGGGGAAAGATAATCGAGTGAACGTCTATGACATCCAGCCACAGATGTGGTCATACGAGACGGATCATCGCAGGGCCTTCGTATGTCTTCCGGGGCACGTCTATAAAAACTTTTCGCATAAGACTTTGGAAACAGTTTTGCTGAGAGGGATTGCTTGGGCAGGGAAGGCAAAAGACGCCGACCTACTTTTGAAGGATGAAGAAAAACTCGCACGAGCACTTCGATACCCTGTCGGTGGACCCACTCCTCCTGAAGTGGCAGCAGAGAAGATCGAAGTTCATCCGGAATTTGATATTTCTCTAGTCGCCTCTGAGCCCCTGATTAACAAAGCGATGAATCTCAACTGGGATGAACAAGGTCGGCTCTGGGTAGTGGAAAGTCCAGAATACCCCAACGGTCTGCGCAAAACAAACGCCGTTGTTTGGAAAGATTCAGGCGCTGTCAAACCGGGTGTCTACGACCGTAAGCCCCTCGACCGAATCAGTATTCTCTTTGATACGGACGGGGATGGGTTGATGGATAAAAAGCAGGTCTTTGCTGATGATATCGAACTTGCGACTGGCTTCGTTTTCCACAAAAACGGAGTTATCGTTTCTGCCGCACCAGATATTTGGCTTTTCGAAGATACCGATGGTGATGATGTCTCCGATAAGAGAACGAAACTCTACACGGGTCTCGGTAATCGAGACACTCACGCAGTGATGAACAATCTTCGTTGGGGTCTGGATGGATGGATTTACGCGACGCATGGATATTCAGCGGGGGATGTCACTTGTCTGGGTTCCGAGAAGAAACAAAAAGTGAGAATTGGTTCGGGAGTCGTTCGCTTCAAACCGGACGGGAGTCATATTGAAATGTATTCCAGTAAACGTGGAAATACTTGGGGGCTTTGCATGACAACCGATGGGCAGGTTTTCTGGACTCAACCGACAAGCGGCACCGTATTCTTTCATACGGTGTTGCCGGAAAGCGTGCTCTCAAAAGGGAAGATTCCTGGAACCAGCAGTTTCCATGGGATGATTTCTGGGCAACGGACCTATCCCTTGATGCATTGGCAGCAAGCAGCCTACCGACAGATCGATCAGGTCGGATCCTATACCGCAGCTTCAGGTTGTGCGATTTATGAAGGTGGCGCTTGGCCGGAAAAATGGAACCGAAGCTACTTCACGGGAGAGCCGACGATCAATATTGTCAGCCATTACTTTGTTAGTCCCAAAGGACAGAGCTACGATACGAAGAAAGAAGAGGGTAGGGAGGAAACGGAATTTATTCGTAGTAGCGACCTATGGTTCCGGCCTATCGAAACCCGAATTGGCCCAGACGGTGCGCTCTATGTGATTGATTTTTACAACCAAGCGGTCATTCACAACGACACCCGCGGCCCTCAACACAACCCAGCGACGGCTGCCGTTCGCCCAGACCGTGATCACTATTTTGGTCGGATTTGGAGAATCCAGCACAAGAATGCAAAGCACATCGATGTTCCTAAAATCGACAAGAATGATCCAAAATCCATTGAAACAGCTTTCTCGAGTGAAAACTCTCATACCCGAAAAACGGCTCTTCGACTCTTGAGAGAGTCAGGTAAGCCGAAACTGATGGAGACGGGTTCAAGGGCGATGGCCATTTATCGAATCTTCGAGAATCCACTGAGCATTCAAGATCGAAAGACGTTGATTATGGAGTTCTCACAAGCGGAGGACAACTGGACGAAATCGGCCCTGATCGCAGCGGCAAGTGAAGATGCCGTGGAAGTGATCATCGATTGCCTCAAAGAAAGGGATCACACTGGATTGGAACAATTGGCAGAGAACTTAGTTCCTGCTGCATTCACGATGCTGGCCTCCGAATCAGCGGCCAAATTGATCATCGGTGTCGCTGAGAATCATTCCCCGAAGAACTCCGCTGTGAGATTGGCGGTTCTCAATGCCATGGTTTCTCAAAAACTAGAGAACCTAGAACTTAGCGGTCCATTGAAGACGGCATTGGAAACGCTCTTGAAAAATCAGCAGACGACACCAAGTGCGATTTCATTGATCAAACAGATCGATAAAAAGAATGAAATGAAAACGGTTGTGAGTAATCGGATCAAGAGCCTCTCTGAGGAATTGTCAGCGAAATCGACTCCAGAAAAGGATCGAATCGCAGCAGCGAGAGCTCTTATTTCACTGGGGCAGCAAGACGCTCTAGATTCTACCATGGCCCTCATCACGGCTGATGAAGCCACTGCAACCCCTCTGAATCTTGCTATTGTGCAAGCTTTTGCAGATTCGGCATATGTTGAACGTTTGGCGATCTCGTTCGTTCAAATCGCTGATCCGCTACGTAGCGCCTCGATTGAAGGTATTTTGAAAAATCCGTCGACGACTCTGAAATTGCTTAACCTAATTGCCGAAGGAAAGATGAGCGCTTCGGAATTGTCTCCAGGCGACATTTCCCGACTTTTCAGTCATCCAGATCGCGGTGTATTGCGAAAAGCAAGAAGCATGAGCGACACATTGAGACCGAATCATCGGGAGAAGAAAGAGTTGGTTTCTCAATTTCTTCCTGAGGTGATCAAGCCGGGCGATGCGAAAAATGGAAAGACCATGTTTATGGCATCCTGTTCCATTTGTCATCAGTTCGGAGACTTGGGCGAAAGTCAGGTTGGACCCGCACTTACTGGGATGGGTTCACATGCCCCAGGTGAAATGCTCAACCATATCATTAATCCAAATCTCGAAGTTGATCCAAGTTTTTGGCAATGGAATATTACCACGAAGGAAGGCAAGACGATTGCTGGATCGATCGTTTCTGAAAACGCCTCGGTGCTCACCATTAGGAACCAAGGTGGGGATTCTGAAATTAAGAAATCGAACATTCAAAAACGTGAGAACACTCGTCGCTCACTCATGCCAGAAGGCCTTGAAGGCCTGGGGGTAAAAAATATCCGCGATATTATCTACTACATGAGTGTCGAGGATAGAAAACGTCTCGAATCTGAAGGTGACAAAAAAAATAAACTTGATGTGAGTCTCAACGATTTACCTCCTACAAGCACGGCGGCAACGGGTCAGACATTTGATGAGACAAGAGATCGAAAGAAGACGATTCGAGTCTTATTGGTTGGAGCTGGTTCATCTCATCACTTTCCGAGAGATTTCATCGTCACTGATTCCGTCACGCTCTCGAAACTGGAGAATGCCGATGTCACCGGAACGATGAATCTAGACGAGGCGCTGAAACTACTACCTCAGGCAGATGTTTTAGTATTTTCCGGTAATCACAAACAATGGGGAAGTGAAGCGTTCCAAAAGGCACTTCATCAATTTGCAGATGCAGGGAAGGGAATATTGCTTCTACACGCAGCAACATGGGCCCATCCATGGAAAGGATACAACGAGCGGTTTGTGGCAGGTGAGACAAAAGGTCATGGAAAAGGAAAGGTCACGACCGAACGTGTCCACGGCGGTAAGCATCCGATCCTAGCAGGTATACCCGGTTCATTCTCTATTGCTGATGAGTCTTACCACACAACACTTTTTGAAAACCAGCAGCACACGACACTCATTGAGAACAAACCGGACGGAAAGAGTCCTAATTCACATCCGACTCTTTGGGTCGTTAAAGACACGAAAGCAAAAATCGTTTGCTACACCCACGGCCACGACGAAAAATCCCACGCGAACACACACTTTCAGCGGATCATGCAAAACGCGGTAAAGTGGTTGAGCCAGAGTAAATAGCATTTTCCTGAAGACTTCTAACCATCAGACTCATCTCCATGTTCAATCAAGCCAAAGACCTAACACCTGAAACGATCGATGGCCGCGACCATCTCTGGCATTCGAAGCCAGGAACAACCCCCACCGAAGATCTAATCGTCGTTCATTGCACCATACCGCCCGGAGGCTGCCATGCATTTCATACGCACCCGAACAAAGAAGAAGTGATTTATGTGATCGAAGGAGAGGCAGAGCAGTGGCTCGAGAAAGAAAAACAGACGCTCGGCCCTGGTTCCTCTGTCTACGTTCCGAAGAGCGCCGTACACGCAACCTTTAACCGCGGGGAGACGGATCTGAAGTTTATCGCTGTCATCACTCCGTGTTCCTCGGAAGGAGAGATTCACGTCGCCGTTGATCACCTTGAACCGTGGAAATCAATTCTAGCTGAGATGATCAACTAAAACGTATCGGTGCGTCCCAATTCTCTACGGATGTTTTCTAGCGCTTTCTGAGAGTTCTCATCCTCAGGGTGAGCCGCCGCGAATTTTTCAAAATTTACCAGTGCCTTCTCGAACTGGCCTTTTTCGACAAGAACCATCCCTTGTTCATAAACTGCAGGCATGAAGTCGTCTTCGGCTTCAACTGACCTTGTTAACGCCTCAAGTGCCTCGTCCATGTTTCCTTCTAATCTAAGCATGTGACCTAGGGCATAGTTTGTTCGCGAATCTTTAGGGGCGATTCCAACGGCTTTTCGGCCCGCTTCAATCGCTGCTTCTTTGTCGCCTTTCTGAAAAAGCGCCAGAGCAAGGCTGGAATGAATATCAGGATCTTCAGGGCTTTCAGTCGCCGCCTGTTGATAACTTGAAATCGCGCCATCAATATTTCCGCTAGAGAGTTGTTCACTCGCTTGGATCATCAATTTCTCAGAGTCACTTATACCCAAGGCCAGTAGTTTCTCTGTAGCAGTGGCTGCATCCTGAGTGCGACCCGCCGCAGTCAGCAACTTGACATAGAGCTGCCATGAAAGCGTGTCTTGCGGATCCTCGGTCAAGGCTGACTCTGTAAAAGTAATAGCTTCGTCCAATTGTCCGGCTTGGACTGCATCGATCGCTTGATTGTAATAATAGGTGCTCGTCTCGGGCATAGGCAGAAGCTTAGAGGCTAGCGCCGAATATCCAAGGTCGGACTGCTCCGGATCAGGACTGGGAGAAAAGCATGTCAGAAACCTTCACCAATACTGGACCTTGTTGGCGAGATAGCCTTTGATCCTCGAACCGTGAACGAGAAACCTGCCACAGCGCTCCCAGCCGATCTTGAAATCAAAGATGCTCAGTTGATTTTCAACCGTGTATGGAAAGAATTGGAAGAAACTGTCGGGCGTGAAAACCTCCGCTTTCCAAAGGAGCTGATTCTGCTTGGTGGTGCACCGGGTTCAGGAAAGGGCACGAATACAGACTTTATCCGCAAGGTGAGGGGAATCGCTGCAAAGCCTATCGTGATCAGTGGATTACTTGACTCTCCGGAAGCACAAGAAATCAAGGCCGGCGGGGGAATGGTCGGAGATGAAGAAGTGCTCAGACTGCTCCTTCGCGAACTGATGAAACCAGATTTCCGTGATAGTGCCGTTCTGGATGGGTTCCCTCGAACCAATGTCCAAGTCGAATGCTTGAAAATGTTCTACGACCAGATGGTGATCCTGCGTAAAGAATTCAGCAGTACGCCACACGCTCAATTTTTCCGTCAGCCAATAATCCATATTATGGTTCTCTTCGTCGATGAGAGCGAAAGCATCGCAAGACAACTGAAGCGCGGCCAAGAAACCCTTGTGCACAATGCTGAGGTTCGGCAATCAGGTGTCGGCACTTTACAAGAAGAGCGTCCGACCGATTTTGATAAAGAATTAGCGCGCAACCGCTACCGGACCTTCAAAGAAAAGACCTATGATGCCTTGGTCTCACTAAAGCAAATTTTCCATTACCATTTCATCAACGCCCAGGCACCGATTCAGGTGGTTCAGCAAAACATCATTCGTGAGCTTGAGTATCAAAGCTCCCTCGAACTCGATCCAAAAACATACGACACGCTGCGTCACATTCCGCTGGCAGATCAGATCGTCGATTACGCCCGTCAAGAATTGGTCAATCGACTAGACTCTTACCAGTTCGAGCATCCTGACTTACTCAACAAAGTCGTGGATTTTATCCAAAACCGTATGATGCCAGTGATCAAACGCTATGCGGTGACTGGCCGTGCGACGATCAATACGGAGGATGAACTTTTTCACGATCCGATCGCGTTAGCCATTCTGATCGACATCTATTCCGAGCGCGGATTTCAAGCTATGGTCGATATTCACCTTCAGGAAATTCCGGAACGAGTCAATCTAACTACTGGGGAGATCACGACTAGAAACAAGAAGGTCTTTCGCATCACGGTTTTCTTCAGTGGATCAAAAATTCGGCGAGGCTAGGGAAGCACTATTTGAACGACTCGATCGCTGCCTTGATCTGGTCTTCAAAGTCAGCCTCCGTTCGGATGTAAATTTCTTGGATTCCTTTAGCCGACTGCATCACAGCCTTGAGTCCTCCGGACACCTTGCGCTGAATTCGAATTGAGCCAGTGGTTTGTGATTTCCCAAGTGACTTTCCGCCATAGGACCGTCCAATAATCACTCCGATCACACCTTCCATCGCCTCAATCTTGGCGATGGCTCTTTGGCCCTCTTTTGAGGTCGATTGATGACGTCCTCGTGAAGGCATCGGATTTAAGTATCTACGGTTGTTTTAAAAACTCAACGAGGTCGTCTCGCCCTTTTTCGAGATCAGGTGGGTTCAGGTAAAACATATGTCCTGCGTCATATTCGGTAAAGGTGACTTGATCTCGAAGGGCAGGAGGGAGATCCATCATTTGTCTGAAACTATAGATGATCCCTTCTGCAGGGGTCGCAAGATCTGTGTGAGCAACCATCACGAGCACTTTCATCTTCGGATTGTCACGCATAGCCCTCGATAGGCGACTTGCCACGTTTACGATTTTGTTCTCTGCCCCGAATTTCCATGGGAAAACTGAGGTTAGAATTTCGTAGGGCTGATCTTCTTTCCAACCAAGTTCTTCACCCAAGTATGAGAGCATTGCCGTTGAGAACATGCCTAAGGCGAGAGAGTAGGAGGGATCGTAGTCTGCGTAAGGGGAGCTCGAATTGGTTGAGTCCCATGCGACGCGAGAATCGAAGCGACCCACCGTCTTGCCTTCCGCACGCAGCAATTCCGCACGGAACTTGGTGGGACCTAGGCGAAGGGAATTTTTCAGCCAGATCTCAGAAGAAACGCCGGTCAGTTTTTCTAATCTTGTGGCAACTGCTTTCATTTCTCCTTCGGGAATCTCGTTGCCTTTGAGAAGTGCCAGAGCGTATTCACCATAGGCAAAATCACGTGCCGCTTTCAGCACATCGTCACGGTTGCCTTTGATTTTGCCATGATAAAGGGCCGTCGTCGCAAAGGCAGTCAGATAGACCTGATGCGAAAGCTGACTGCCTTCCGCTTCCATCACGGTGCGGTAATCCAGAAGAGAGGAGAGCAAGACGACACCATTTAGACTCATCCCGTAACGGCTCTGCAGATGGTTTGCTAAACCCGCTGCACGAACACCACCATAAGATTCACCGCATAGATATTTTGGTGAGTCCCAACGCTTGTTTTGAGTGATCCAGATCCGAATAAAATCTCCCACAGAATTGATATCCGCATCCAATCCATGAAACTTTTTCTCGCTCGTTTCTCCTTCAGCTCGGCTGTATCCGGTCGAAACTGGATCGATGAAGACCAGATCACAAACATCCAAGAGGCTGTGTTCGTTGTCAATTATTCGAGCAGGGGGCGTGAGAGGTTTGGTACCGTCTCCAGGGAAATCGATACGCTTAGGACCGAGAATTCCTAAATGCAGCCAGACAGCTGAAGATCCCGGACCTCCATTGAAGGCAAACATGACTGGACGTTTCGTGGTATCAGAAACGTCGGTGCGCGTATAACTTGTGTAGAAGATTGAAGCCGTTGGTTTTCCTTTTTCGTCTTTCAGATGAATTTTCGATACAGTCGATTGGTAAGGAATTTTTTTACCATCGATTTCTACGGAACCTTGTTTTTGTATTGGTTCAATTTCTTGAATCTCCTGAGGAGGTTTCGGCTTGTTTGGCTTTTCTGATGAATCCTTCTCAGCAAATGCGGAAAGGTGGAACGGCGCAAAGACCAGGAAAGCGAGGATGAAGATTTTTTGACGGGTCATAAGCTCTATTGCTAAGGTGCTAATAAGTGACAAATTGGCCCAAGTGCAAGGATGCAAATGACGGAGAACGCAAATAATTCGGGTCGAAACTATTCTAGAATTTGCTATGTCCAACGCAAACAATGAACTGGTGCGAAGGGATAAGCGGCTGCCAAGCTGAACCGTTTCTGGATAAACTAGCAGATTTGCGCTGTCGGGTTTTCCGAGAGTTTCCATATCTCTATGATGGCGACCCTGATGCAGAAGTGAAATACCTCGCCAATTATGCCAAAAATCCAGATGTGTTTTTGGTGATCGCTAAGCATGGTGACGAAGTGGTCGGAGTTTCCACATGCATGCCGATGAGGGATGCAGATCCAGCTTTCCAGAAACCGTTTTTAGATATGGATATCCCAATTGACGATATTTGTTACTTTGGAGAATCGGTTCTTTTGCAAGAATATCGAGGTAGAGGAATTGGACACCAGTTTTTCGATCTACGCGAGGCGTGGAGCCTAGAGCGGAAATTTGCAACCGTCGCATTTTGTTCAGTGGTTCGAGATCCAAAACATCCAAATAAACCCAACAAATATCGCTCACACGATCATTTCTGGTTAAAACGTGGATTCGTGAAGCACCCAGAATTGGTCTGTAGCTTTGATTGGCTCGAAATAGACTCAATTTCGCAAGCCGAAGTGCCTCACGAACTGGTTTTCTGGACAAAAGCGCTTCCATAGGTGTCTCTAGCTTTCCTTTATTCAAACTTGTTACAATATATGTAATGCGGAATTCATTGTTGGACCTACAACCCCCGTCTGAAGCTTTGAATCGAAATGGATCTACTGATTGCCACCTGATCGTCGGGAAAATCTCATAAAATTCGTGTCGCACGATGATTTAATGCGGGTTACCCTCCGACTATGAATTCAAAAGCAACTGGAGATAAGGCCTATTGGATGTCGCAGGCTCAGCGGCTTTCACGAAGGATCAATCTGGCTTGGTTTCTGCAGTATTTCGCGACACCCTTTCTCATCGTAGCTTCCTTGGGTGCTATCGTGACATTGGGAATTCGGCGCGAGTTTCCCGCGGTTCCTGCTGGTTGGATTGCCGCGTGCGTCTTTGGCGTCCTGGTGATCGTCGCGGCAATCATCTACCGTATTGCGTCAAAACGTTTCGAAAGTGCAGAAACTGCGCTGGTAAGAATTGAATCGGTAAAAAATCTAAATTCTTCACTGTCAGCTGCGAACGCTGGAGTTCGACCATGGCCAAAGGCCCCACCAAACCTCTCAGATTCGCTAAACTGGCATATCCCTCGAGTCGTTTTTCCTCCTATCGCCGCTTTGGCAATTCTTGTTCTAGGCCTATTGATTCCGATCAATGCCAAATCTACCATCACCCCTCCTCCATCGCGCCAACCACAAGCGTGGTCTGAAATTGATTCCCAACTCGAGAAACTCGCAGAGGACGCGATGGTCGACGAGGACTACTTAGAGGAAACCGAAAAGCGACTGACTCAACTTCGAAACCAGGAGGAACAAGATTGGTTCAGTCATGCATCCTTAGAGGCTACCGATTCTCTCAAGGAATCCAACCAGTCGAATATCGACAACCTTCAGAAAGACTTGGCTGAAGCTGGTGATGCGCTAGAAGCGCTTACGGATGCCGCTGGTAAGCTGGATTCCGAACAAAAACGCAAACTTACGGAGGAATTCGAACAAGCGTTGGAAGGGATGCAAAATGGTGCAATGAAACCGAATCCTGACCTACTGGATAAGCTATCTGAACTGGATCCAAACAATCTAGGAAAGCTCACTCCAGAGCAGATGGAAGCGCTTAAGAAAAACATGGAAAAACTCAAGGAATCGCTTGATAACGCGGATGGAGGAGCGAATGGAAATGATTGGGATGATCAATTGCTTGGTGAGAATGGCGAATGCGAGAATGGGAACTGTCAGGGAGGAAATTGTCCGGGAGGTAACTGCCAAGGAAACGGTGGTGAAGGTCCCGGAAACGGCGGAATTCAACGTGGCCCCGGGCATGATCCGAATGTTCTGAAGAATCAAAAGGATACCCTTGAAACGGGCGATTTAACATCCTTGGAGGCGAAAGATCTTTCCAGATCCCTTCCAGGCGACCTACTCCAACTACAAGATGGGAAGCATACCGTTGATGAGACTAGCTCTAAGGCCACTTCTGGGGGCACGGCAACCGCCGGCCAGGGCGGTGACCGGGTCTGGAAGGAATCCCTTGCCCCAGCGGAGCAACGCGCTTTGAAGAAATACTTCGAGTAATGCGCCACGATGACTGCTTTCTCCTGCTATTATCAGAAGGCAGTACGTGCATTTCGGAGGCCCACTTTGGCAGTCTACGCTTCGCACGCGAATATTCGACAAAGAGAGAATTATATTTTTAAACGTTCGATTGCTCCACCTATCGAAACGCCTAAGTGATAACGTTGCCGTCTTCGATAATCAAAGTTCGATCCCCTACCTTGGAAAGTTCTCGATTATGGGTCACTACAACCAATGTAACATCTTTTTTATCAGCAAGTTCCATAAGTATTTCAATAATTCCCTGACTTGTATTAGAATCAAGATTTCCGGTCGGTTCATCTGCAAAAAGAACAGCTGGTTGGTTCACAATAGCCCGAGCGATAGCGACACGTTGCTGCTCTCCTCCAGACATTTCGGCTGGCAGATGATCTGCTCGATCTCGCAGTCCTACCTGCTCCAAAGCTGCCAAAGCGGCGTCGGTTTGATCGTAACCAGCGATCGCCGCTGGAACCGATACGTTCTCAAGAGCGGTCAGCTCGGGTAGTAAGTGGTAGTTCTGGAAAATGTAGCCGATCGATTGATTTCGGAACTTTGCTTGAGCCTTACGCCCCAGCGCATAGAGGTCGGTATCATTGATATGAACCGTCCCCTTTTCGGGTCTTTCGAGACCCGCGAGGGTATACAGTAGTGTAGTTTTCCCCGCGCCACTTGGCCCACAAAGGAAAACCTTTTCTCCCTTTTGAATCTCTAAATCGATCCCTCGAAGCACCTCAATCGACTTTTTGCCAATTCGGTAGCTTCGGTAGAGATTCTTGGTCTCAATCATTACCTCGCTCACCTTGCCAAGATGGACCTCTGCCCACTACCCTGTCCACTCTACAAATCGACCTTTTCGATAACGCGCTGAGATGCCGAATATTGTGAGAAACGGTCTAGCCAATTTTGTTTTTCCATTTTACGACTCTTCCCATGACACAACCCGTTATCCTCTTCTCCGGTCAAGGCGCACAGAAAGTTGGTATGGCCCGTGATTGGGTCGAAAGTTCCCCAATCGCCAAGGAAATGGCAGAAAAGGCGGACGCGACTCTTGGATTTTCGCTAACGGATATTATGTTTGAAGGTCCTGAAGCCAGCCTCACCGCTACCTCGAAGTGCCAACCAGCGTTATATCTCCATGGTCTGATCGGCTTGGCACTCTTGAAACAAAGTCTACCTAGCTTTCGTCCGGTGGCAGCGGCTGGCCTATCGCTCGGGGAATTCACGGCCCATGCGGCAGCGGGGACATTTTCGTTCGAAGATGGTCTCAGACTCGTCTCAAGACGAGGAACTTACATGGAGGAGGCTTGCGAAGCGACCGAAGGTGCCATGGCGGCACTCATCGGAGGTGATGAAGAGAAGGTTCGTGAGCTAGCAACGGCGGCTGAGGTGGATATCGCCAACCTCAATGCGCCAGGCCAAATCGTGCTTTCAGGGCAATCGGCAAATATCGACACAGCAGTGGAGAGAGCTAAAGAATTTGGAATCCGCCGAGCCATCAAACTGAATGTGGCAGGAGCCTATCATTCTTCACTCATGGCCAGTGCCCAAGAGAAACTAGCAGTCGAGCTTCAACAAACGACTATCGCGCTCTCTTCAGGTTCTCAAAGCAACATTCCTGTCGTGGCCAACTACACCGCTCTACCAGTTTCGAACGAGGGCGAAGTTCGTTCCACACTGACTTCCCAAGTAACCGGCTCTGTCCGTTGGGTGGAGTCTATCCAATACTTGATCGAAGCTGGACACACCGAATTTATCGAAATCGGTCCAGGTAAGGTCCTCGCAGGACTCGTTAGTAAAATATCCAAGGAGGTCGAGGTGATTTCAATCGAGGATCTCCCTTCTCTTGAAGCTGCGATCGAGAAGCTTTCCTAGCAATTCTGGCTAACCTGTTGGATAGTCCTGCAGCCATCATTGAGCTGACTACTTCTCTCATGCTTCCAGCTTCTCTTAAAACTGATTTTCCCATTCTCGATCAAGCCGTGAATGGAAAGCCGCTCGTATATCTCGACAACGCTGCTACGACCCACAGCCCCACTGCGGTCTTGGATGTTTCTCGGGACTACTATGAACGCCTCAACTCCAATATTCACCGAGGCACGCATTTCCTCGCCAGAGAGGCCACCAACGCCCACGAACGAGCTAGGCAAACCGTGGCAACGCATCTCAACGCAGAATCTGCTGATGAGGTCATCTTCACCTCGGGTTGCACCGATGGAATTAACCTAGCCGCAAACATTCTTCCGATAGAAAAAGGGCAGGAAATTCTGATTTCTACTCTCGAACATCATTCAAACATCGTGCCTTGGCAGATGCTTGCCGAGCGGACTGGAGCGCTTTTAAAAGTCATCCCTTGTGATGAAGATGGTGTCTTGGACCAAGTAGAGTTTTCCAAATTGCTCTCTGGGAATACCAAGATTCTTGCCCTCACTTGGGTTTCCAATGCTTTTGGAACGGTCAATCCGGTGAGAGAAATGATTTCTGCTGCGAAGACCTTGGGAGTGATCACCGTCATCGATGCCGCGCAGGCGGTCCCACACATGAAAATCGATGTTCAGGTTCTTGGCGCTGATATCATCACATTTTCGGGTCACAAGGTTTATGCGCCGACTGGAATCGGTGTTTTCTGGGGCCGCAAAGAACTCTTGGAAACCTTGCCACCATGGCGCGGAGGTGGAGAAATGATCAAAGAAGTCACTTTCGAAAAGACAAGCTACAACGAACTGCCCTTCAAATACGAGGCTGGTACGCCGAATATTGAGGGTGCGATCGCTTTGGCTGCTGCCTTTGACTATGTAAACGAAATCGGTCTCGATGAAATTGCCAACCATGAACTGACTCTCGTTCGTCAGGCATCCGAGCACCTCTCTGAAATCTCGGGAGTCCGTCTCTTCGGGCCAGACGATCGCACCGGGGCAATTTCATTCGCGATCGAAGGCGTGCATCACTATGATCTTGGAACTCTCATCGATCAGATGGGTGTTGCCGTTCGCACGGGGCATCATTGTTGCCAGCCACTCATGGCCCGCTTTGGAATAACGGGCACAACTCGCGCTTCCTTTGCTCTCTACAATACTGAAGAGGATATCTCTGAGCTCACCGCAGCGGTAAAAAAAGCTTCCATGATGTTGAGATGAGGCTTCATTCATTGATCTTCTCTGTTATTCATTTGCTATGAAAATTGTGCTCGGAATTACCGGTTCGATTGCTGCCTACAAGGCGGCAGAACTTGCATCCCAGTTGATGAAAAAGGGGCACTCAGTCCATACGGTAATGACTCATTCTGCATGTGAATTCATCACCCCCCTCACCCTTCAAGTCCTCACCCGAAATCCAGTTTTGGTATCCCTTGAGGATGAAAAGAATTCGTGGAAGCCGGGACATATCGAGTTGGCGGATACGGCAGATCTACTTCTCATCGCACCAGCCTCCGCCAATATGATCGGACAGCTTGCCAATGGGTTGGCCCCCGACCCACTTACTTCGGTTTACCTTGCACTTCCGAGAGATACCCGGACGCTGATCGCTCCGGCAATGAACGGCAAAATGTGGGAACATCCGGCAACACTACGAAATGTAGAGCGCTTGAAACAGGATGGTTGCGAATTTATTTCACCTGCTACTGGTGACTTAGCGTGTGGTTACCAGGGAGTCGGCCGTTTAGCAGAAATTACAGATATTCTTTCGACGGTCGAAAGTTGATGATTTTCATGCCGCCCCTGCCCCGCTAAACTGCCAATCGATGTTCGCAAATCCTCTTGGCCTCCTCTCGTTACTCGCGATTCCAGCGATTCTTGCGATTCATTTTTTACAGCGAAAATCGATAACCGTTCCTGTTTCGACTTTATTCCTACTTGAACGAACTCAACGAGAAGCCGTTTCGGGCCGTCGGTTCGAACGCTTGATCCCGTCGGTTCCCCTTTGGATGCAGATTCTTGCGGTGCTATTACTGGCTTGGTTCTTATCAGAGCCACGTTTCAAAAAAGAAAACTCGGTTCAACGTGTCGCGATTGTCGTAGATGCGTCCGCTTCGATGCAGAGCTTTAAAGATGAAGCGATCAGTTCACTGAAAAAGGTCATTCCAGATCTAAAAGGACGTGCTTCGACAATGGAGCTTCTGTTACTCCCTTCAACCCCTGGCGCCGATCGAATCTACTCGGGATCTTCGGTCGAAGAGTTGCTCACAGCCTTAGAAGAGTTCACACCGACCCAAGGGATGATCGATCCTTCCTATTCCCTCCGACTTGCTCGTTCGATCGTTTCGAATGACGGGACTGTCATCTACCTCACCGATACACCTGCCGAAATCTTACCCTTTGATGCAGGCCTTCTCGCTGTGGGTAAACCGATTGATAACGTCGGTTTCACAGGAGTTTCCTTTGAGGACATTGATGGTGTAATGACGTTTCAGGCGATTGTAAAAAATTACGGGACATCGACGGCGGTTCGCACATGGTCGCTTGTGACAAAGGGCGGAAAAACTGAACCCCGCCAGTTCGATATTGAATCAGACGCGTTTACGACAATTTCTGCAGCGCTTCCAGAGGGAGCCGAAGAGATTCGCTTGGAGCTAAATTCAGATGAATTCACGCTTGATGATACCTTGCCAATGGTCGCTCCGAAACCCAAGCAGCTCAGCCTTTTTGCTTCCACCTCCCCTGCCTTTAAGAATCTAACCGACAAACTTCTCCGGTCTTTAGAAGCTACTGAATTTACCAACGACATGGCGACCTCTGACCTTGTTGTCACTTCCTATGACCCATTGCTTCCCGTTATACCGGAATCCAATGCAATTCTTTTTGTCGAAGACCCGACATCGGCTGGAAAATACCTCAAAGGTGGTTTGATTGCTGAGTCCCATCCCCTGATGGACGGTATCAACTGGCAGGCTCTCTTAGTCCGAGAGACTTTGGAACTCCCAAGGCTACAGACCGATCGTGTGTTACTCTGGCAGGAAACTCGTCCGTTGATCTTTCTCAGAGAAAATGGCGAGCGGCAGATTCTCTGTTTCAATTTTGATCTCAGGCTTTCAAATGCGACACAACAACCTGCCTTTATTGTTCTTCTTCATCGCTTCGCCGAATCACTTCGAACCCGTAAAGTGGCAGCGTATTCTCTGAATCTGGAGACTGGCCAACCGATCTCGGTGGCAACTCGATCAGATGGCGACATCAAAATCTCAGCCGTATCCACTAATGGAGATAGTATTGCAAAACCTCAGGTAGGTCGCGCTCCATCACTTCCAGGTTTTTTTGAAATCAGCCAAAACGACGAAGTGATTTTGAAAGCCGCTGTTTACTTCGCAGATACTCGTGAGGCTGATTTCAGCACGACGGAGACAGCTGAGTTCAGCCAGTTCAGTAATACATCAAATATTGAACTTCATACGTCCCCTGACCCACTCGCAAGGCTCTGGATGCTACTTTCACTCGTTGCGCTACTCGTTGCTTGGTATTTCACCGCAGGAAAGAAGAGCAAGCCGGAGGCTGTAGTCGCGTGAATTACTTCTCTAGAGGATGCTCTTTGAGAAGCTGGTCCACTTGATAGAAACCGCTGATTTCTTTCGTTTCTTCGCGAACCTTTTTCACCTGTTCCGGCGTGATCGCAGAAGCTTTATTCCCATAGGTGTTTCGGACATAGGTCAAAACATCAGCTATTTCTTGGTCTTCTAGCATTCCACCAAACGGTGTCATTGGGACTTGGCCGTTGTACTTTTTCCCGTTCACTTCCATCGGTCCCATCAGGCCATGGAGAGTAATCTTAATGAGCCGTTCTGGACTTCCGCTGACATAAATACTCTCGTAGAGCGGCGGGAATGCTGGGTCTAAGCCCTTGCCATCCGGTTGGTGGCAGGTCGCGCAGTGAGCGTCGCGAAAATAGACTTCGTGGCCTTTCTTGAAGGATTCTTTTTCCTTCGCAGTAAGATTTGCAGGGATAGGCGGCAGCGGATTTTCAACTTCTTCTTTCATTTGCTTGCCTTCGAGGTAAGCCAAAGCTGCGGCAAAGGGCTTTTCCGTCCACTTGTCAGTTCCCTTGCTTTGCGCGATTTTTACCACCTCAGCCGCAGCCGGCTTGTCATACCAAGTCGCCGCAATCGCGGCCTCCAAGCGAACCCTGCCATGCTCGTCGGATCCAGCCTGTTTGAGCAGTTCCAAAGCGTCAGGAAACCGATCAAAGTTGTATCGTAAAACGCGTACTGCTGCCGAGCGAACTCTGTGATCTCCTGAACCAAGCAACCGCTTCAAGAGTTCGTTATCGACTTGGTTCAATGACCAAGTCGTCCACAAACCTTCAAGAAGGTGATGTTCATAGTCCTTTGCGGATGTATCTAGTTCGGACACCCATTTCTGCACGGCCGCCACAACTTTATCAGGGTCGTGTGCTCGTAGTTCACGGCGACTACGATAGCGTGAACGGTATTCGTGTAGTTTCAGATTTTCCAGAAGCGTTTCAATACTAGCTCCTGCAACTTCCGCAGGCTCTACCAACGGGCGTGATGGATACGTCACGCGATAAACTCGGCCATGATCGTGATCGCGGAGTGGATCCCTTGCATTGTGCTGCATGTGCCCAATCAAAACGTTCTGCCAATCGACGATGTAGAGTGATCCATCAGGAGCAAACTCAAAGTCAGCTGGTCTGAAGTTTCCGTATGAAGATTCGACAAGATTATGGCGAAACTCTGTTTTGTAACCCGTGCCATCATCGCTGATGCCGTGCTGCTTGAGTCCGAGGAAACCAATACAGTTCCCGATCAGTTGATCACCTTGGACCTCATCTGGAAAATGGCGAGAGGAGATGAACTCAAGCCCAGAGGTTGGGCGGACTCGCTGTCCTTTTGGAACAAGGTCATGCGTTCCGGGTGCTTTCACTCCATAGGTGTGATTCAGGGAAAGTGGCAGATTCCAGTTCCATGAAGGGCCCGACGTATGAATCAAGAAGTCCTGCCCCCATTTATCAAAAGCAAAACCCCAAGGATTCGGAATTCGCATTTGGGTCGTGCGCTCAAGTTTGGTTTTCTGTGGGCAAAAACGGTAAAATCCCCCGTCAACTCCACGAACAGGACCATACGGGGTTTCCACATTGGAGTGAAGAAAGACTCCTTCACACATCATGAATGCACCTGAAGCATCGGCAGCAAATGCACTAATTGCATGGTGAGTATCATGGGAGTCAAAGCCAGTGAGAACAACCTCCCGATTATCTGCGACGTCATCACCATCCGTATCTGCTAGGAAAACAAGATGAGGTTCTTGTGATACATACACGCCACCCGGAGCGAATTCGAAACCAATGGGAAGATGGAGCTTGTCTGCAAAAACGGTTTCCTTATCGGCTTTTCCATCACCATTCGTATCTTCATAGATGATCAGTTTATCATTGGGCAATGGATCACCAGGACGATAGTGCGGATAAGTCGGCATGACCGCGACCCACATTCGTCCTTTGTTATCGAAGGAGATCTGCATGGGATTAGCGAGATTTGGGAAGTCTTTCTCAGAGGCAAACACTTCGATTTTATAACCTTCTGGCGTCTTTAATTTTTCCTCAGCCTTTGCTGGATCCATGTAATCAGGATCGCCATTCTTGTTGCTTGGCTTATAGTTGGTCTTGACCTCTGGGAGCGGTCGGGTCTTCGCGTCGGCCGCCTCTAGATCGAAGGTCTTTCCTGATGCCAGTGCCCAGATCATTTGGTCACGGTTCTCTGTCATTTGGCGGATTTTTTCTCTCTCAGCTGGATAGTTATCAGGGCCGAAGGGCTTGTATCGCCTGCCATCAACGTGAACACCGTTGAGCATTCTGTATTCGTTAAACCAATACCAATTCTTGTCCTTAACTGCTTCTAGTGCCTTTGCCGCGGAGAGCTTCGACTCGGTGGGAGTGACACCAAAAATATCGGCGACAAGGATTTCAGACAGAAGGCGATAGCCACGGTCAGTCGGAAGAAATCCGTTTCGAGTGAACGGCTCTTCTAGCGTTTCATACAATGAGTGAGTTCTCTCGAAAACATCGATAAATTCCGTCTCGGTCGCAGTCGCTACTTCTTCCATCGCCTGGGTGTAGAGTCCGATATTCGCATTTTCAGATCTACCGTCCGGAAGATCTCTCTTATCCGAAAGGTTTTCGTATGCAATCGGAGAAACTAGAACCAACCGTGGTGCTGATTTCCCATTGTATTTCTGCGCCTTGGTATGGTTAATCCATGCTTCGAGTTCACCTTTGAAATTCGCAACTCCATCAGGGCCTTCGAAAGATTCATTGTAACCAAAAAATGCGATCAAGGTATCTGGTTTGAGGTCCTTGAGCCACTCATCTGGTGTTGGGTGAAAGCCCTTTCCGGCGTGAACTTTATGTTGAGGATGAAATTTCTCAGCACCTGGGAATGCCCATTGTGAATTCCTAGAGGGATGCGGACGAAACCCCGGGGTATCTCCTGGCCGACAAATATTTCTTAAATAAACCTTCTTTGACGGATAAGAAAGATGCAGGCGAGCTTCGAAATACGGGTGGTCCACCATACGCTCTCCGAGGCCATTTCCGATAAGGACGACTCTTTCTCCCTCTTTCGGGGCGATGCGCTCAGCTTTCAAGGGAAGCAAAGCGAATGGAATTGTAAGGATTAGCGTGATTCGAGTGGTCTTAGAAATCATAGGTTGGTAATTCGAGAACTTGCTTTATTCGATACGGTGCCGAAGCCTTCAGTCGATCATATTTTTTGAATTCGGTATTTTTTCGGTAGGCGAAACCTGTATGATTCCGAAATGAAAATTGCCTCCTTTACTTGTGTTTCAATGGCAATAATGACGTCAGCTTGTTCTGTTTCGAAGATGGATTCGATTGCGATGAACGGCACAAAGAAGGTCTTTGTGCAGTCAGCGGGAAAACAAGCAAAAGTCCCTCCACCAAGTAAGCCTCGACTGCCCCTCGCTACGGTTTTCAAAGGGGAATCCAAGTTTCATGCATTGGTTGCAAAAGCTGAACGCGAGAATTGGCGCAGACTACCGATTGGAGATCGCACAGTAAGAGTGGCCCGCGAATTGATCGGAGCTCCCTACACAAACTACACCTTGGAAGTCGACGATCATATTGAGTCGCCTGTGGTCAATCTTGGTGGGATGGATTGCTGGACGTTTTACGAGAATGCATTAGCGATTGCCCGAATGCTGGCTTACAAGCCAGGACCCTATAAGCCTCAGGACATGCTCCACATGGTGGAAGTTGAGCGCTATCGCAACGGGGTTTGTGACGGAAACTACCTTTCTCGCATGCACCACCTAGAAGAAGTGTTCCATGACAATCAGCGCCGCGGATACGCGCTCAATATCACTTCGCGAATTCCGGGTGCGGAGCGTCTGCACCGTGAGATCCGTGAAATGACCGTTTCATGGAAAAGCTATCGCTATTTGAAAAACAACAGATCGTTGATCGAACCCATGGGAAGGATTGAAGCGCAAGTTTCAAAACTTCCCGTCTATCACGTTCCAAAATCCAAAGTGCGCAATGCCGAAAAATATCTTCGAAACGGCGACATCTGCGCAATCACGACCACGTGGAAATATGGTTATACCTCCCATGTGGGGCTCATCGTCCGCCTGAAAGGACGTGCTTATTTCACTCATGCGACTTCTGACCGCAGCAAAGGACGAATGACGATCATCGACCGTCCCATCACCGACTACCTGATGGGCAGTTCAAAGCATGCGGGCATCGCTGTCTGCCGCCCCTTCGATCTACCACCTTCATCTCTCTGGAGAAAAAACGTTGTAGATCGTTGAATGGATTTTGTCGTTCGTGAGTCTTAGCTTGGAATATTTCACAGCAAAATAAACTTTCTGCGAAACGATTGCTGACCAGTGGGGTTGGAATAACCTATGGTGCTCAGCGAAATTCATAATTTCAATTTCTTGATGGAGGAAACACCTAGAACCACTGAAAAGTCTACAGAAGTCTCCGTCGATCACGCCCTCATGGCACGAATTGCATCGGGTGATCATCAGGCCTTCCGTCTACTTGTGGAGCGTCATCAGGACGCAGTGGTCGGTACGGTAAGCAAGATGTTGGGAAATTCCAATGACTCCGAAGACATTGCCCAACAAGTCTTCATTCGTGTCTGGAAGCACGCGAAACGCTACAAACCGGATAACAAATTCACCACCTACCTTTACACAATCGTCCGTAACCTCGTTTACAATGAATCACGTCGACGCTCTCGAAAGAAGACAGTTTCCGCAGATCAGCTCGGAGAAGAATCCCATTTCCAAACAGCTGAGGAACCCTCAGCGAGACCGGACTCATCACTGCTCGAAGCTGAGCTAACCAAGGCCATCGACGAGGCAATCCAAAACCTTCCGGAAAAGCAGCGCCTCGCTGTCGTACTTCGCAGATACGAAAATCTTCCCTACGACGATATTGCCGTCGTACTCAAAACTTCTGTTCCATCCGTGAAAAGCCTCCTTTTCCGTGCAAGGACGGCCCTAAGAGAGTCCTTGGATAAATATTTGGAAGAGTAGATTCATGTAGCTCCGGATGACCCTATTTTGATTGCGGCCTCAATGAATTGAAACCTATGCTCCGCGGTATGAGGCCACTCAATTTATTCGCAATTTCAACGGCTCTGACACTGACACAATCGGTCCATTCGCAAGATATGGATTTAGCACTGAAGCTATCAAATCCGGTTGCGGATTTGATCTCACTACCGATTCAAAGCAATTATGACTTTGGAATTGGACCTGGCGAGGGAACAAGGTGGACAACCAATGTTCAGCCAGTGATACCAATTTCCATCAGTAGTGATTGGAATGTAATATCTCGAACTATCCTCCCAATCGTAGATTTAGAAGGCGTCCAATTGGGCGGTGGAGGAGATGCAACTGGTTTGGGAGATACTCTGCAGTCTTTCTTTTTTTCTCCGAAAAGCAGTGATCCGATTTGGGGCGTAGGTCCTGTCTTTTTAATTCCCACTGCCACCGATTCAGTTTTAGGTGGCGAAAAATGGGGCATCGGTCCCACTGGTGTAGTTCTCAAGCAGACCGGTCCGTGGACCTATGGAGCTCTTGCAAATCATCTTTGGGATTTTGCCGGCGACAGTTCGCGTGCAGGAATCAACGCAACCTTTCTCCAGCCATTTGTCTCTTATGCGACGCCTCAAGCCACCACGTATACATTGAACTTGGAATCTACCTACGACTGGCAGAATGATCAATGGACCGTTCCGGTGAACTTCATCGTCAGTCAATTAGTGACATTTGGAAACCAGCCCGTCCAGTTTTTCGGAGGGGCACGCTACTACGTTGAATCGCCATCCGGAGGTCCTGAATGGGGACTCCGTTTCGGACTGACTTTTCTGTTCCCCAAAGGCTGACCTAGCAACCTGATCGTCTTTTTAACTAATCAAGTTAGGCATTGAGAAACTGACGGAAATTCTTTCCAATTTCCTTTAGGCGATCCTTTTCTTCATCGGAAAATTCGTAGGGTTCCACCTTGCCGACCCCGAGAGTTCCAACAACAGTCTGTCCATCCTCTGAAAGGATCGCTACCGCCAATGAGCCGGATACCCCCGTTTTTCGAGCGGCTTCTTTAGCAACCCCACCAAGGTTTTCTTGAAGGTTGCATAGCTCTACCGGTTCTCTTGTTGCTGCAGCCACTCCTGCGATTCCTTTTCCAAATGGAATCGTCGAGATCTTCTCAATCAGAAATTCCGGAACGCCCTGATATGCGACAAGTTGGAGCAACTCCCCCTCCGCACGATGGAGAGTTCCTGTTTGGCAACCAAACTCCTCGATCGTTCTATTCAAATTTTCTTGGCTCGAATTCATAACGAAATCTTGGCCCTACAATGCGCGGCTGTCCAATCGCTTTAGACAGATTTATTCCAATAAATCTCAAGTTAGGAAAACTCTTAGATTGCAAACGAAGTAGCGATTTGAAGGATGAACGAATGAACTTCATGTCCTCTCGCCGCCGATTTCTTGGGACCACCTCGGCTTGGGCTGCTTCAATGGCTTTTGCCAGAGCGAATTCGACTGACCAGAAAACCATCTCAATTATTCATACCACCGATTTACACGGACATGTTCTACCAACAAAAACCTATTCGGGAAAAGTAGTAGCGGGAGGCTTTGCTCGTTGTGCGACGAAAATTCGGCAGTGGCGAAAGGCGAATCCCGACTCACTGCTCGTTGATATTGGCGACCTCTACCAAGGAACTGCAGTTTCCTACCAAAACGAAGGCCGCCTATTTGTCGATCTACTCGACCGATTCAACTACGATGCATGGTCACTTGGTAATCATGATTTTGACTGGGGCCCGGAAGCTTTGGAAAAAAATCTTCAAGCAGCCAAAACCAGTGTCTTGTCTGCAAATTTGCTAAAATCTCCCAACTCAGTTACTCCATGGAAAATGGCACAAGTGGGCGGTTTCAAAATCGCTCTTATCGGACTTGTTACCCCAGGTCTCCCCTTCTGGCTCACCCCTGAGGCATTGGGAGGAATGGCCCCAGTTTCTCCAATCGAACCGCTAAAGAAGGCCATGGCTGAAGCTAAGGACGCGAAGGCAGATGCCGTCGTTGTCTTGGGCCATTACGGCCACAGAAAAAATGATGATTTTGCAAATCCACTGCGCTTGACGATCAAAGAGGCGACTGGAATCGATGTCTTCATTGGCGGACACACACACGTCAACCGCTCTTCAGAATTCATTGGCAAATCGCTATACACGCAAGCTGGCTACTTCGGGATGAATTGCGGCAGAGTCGATCTCACCTTTGACCTCCAATCTCGAAAACTGATTCAGAAAGAGGCAACGACCGAATTCATGGGCGATGCCGTCGAGCTGGACCCCGGTGTCATCAACTCATGTGAGCCCGAACTGAGAGCTTCCAAAGAACAGCTATCCCGCAAAATCGCGACCTTGGAAAAACCGATCACCGGAAAAGGCCGTGGCAGTGAACTCGCAAATTTTATTTGTTCCTCAATTTCAGATGCTTTGAAAGCTAGGGACTCTCCCTGTGATGCTGTCTACCACGGCACATTCGGCACCGGTGAAGTCCCCATGGGGCCAGTCACCGTTGCAGACGCATGGGAAATGATTCCTTACGAAAATAACGTCGTCACTGCTTCACTGACACCTAACCAACTATTGGCTATTCTTGCAGAGGAAAGCTATGCCGCCTCCGACCGGACACTCTGGCCATTGGAGGTGATATGGGAAAAAAGAAAACCAGTTCGAATCCTCAAAGATGGTGCAGAACTCGATCCAAATCAGTCCATTCGTGTAGCGTTTAATTCCTACGATTCTCAATCAGCAGGAAAACGGTTGATGCGTCTCAGAGAAACCGTCTACCTCCCCTCTACGAAGAGAAAATACGTTGATATCAACGTTCGTGACGTGCTCATCGAGAGCTTTCTTAACCTCTGAGCACGAGCAAACGTTCAATCGCCAAAATCCACATCGGCAAGTAACTGCTTGCCTTTGTTTGCGCTCAATCGATTGGTCAGGAACGCATTCTTGTCTAAACCTTTTTCAAGGATAAGCCCAGATCCGCGGTTTGTTTTGATCACGTTCTCCTTGACGAGCACCTTGGTTGCTTTGGCTTTCACGACAACTCCACCCAAGAAGTTTTTTTCAATCTCATTTCCGAAGACCATACCAGATCCTGCACTACTGATTACAATCCCATACTCACGATTGCTACTCAAAATGTTTTGCTTGAGCGTTGCGGAAGCCGCACCGTTTTCGATGTGAATCCCGTTTCGAGTATTACCCGAGCATTCATTTTTGGTGAGAATAACGGCGGCACCATCCCAGCTTTCGATACCATTCTGAAAATTGCCCTTCATCACGTTTCCTTCGGCCTCGAGCAAACTTCCAGAACCGAATACCGCGATACCGTTCCATCCATTTTCCGAAAAGCGGCTACGCACAACCTTTGCTTGCCCGCCATCCAAAATCGCCAATCCATGCCCGCTTCCTTGCAAAAATACACAGTCCGCAAAATCAACTTTGGCATCGCGAACGAGTGCCAATGAATATCGGTCTTTACCCGCATCAAATGACTTGTGGCGCAATGTCATACCGCTGACCCTTGCTCCTTCCACGCCAGGAGAAATTGAAATCACGCTTCCAGTCTCAGCCGAGCACTCGAGAATCGTCTTGCCGGAATCCCCCTCAATTTCGACTCCGGTATTCACAATGAAAGGTCCTTGCCAAACTCCCTCACCGATCACGATGCGATCACGATCACGCGAAGCATCCAATGCAGCTTGAATCGTCTCAAAATCGCCTGGCACTCTTAAGGTTTGAGTGTAGGCAGCCATTTTTTGATAACTCGCTTGGATGGTTTTGTCTTCTGGTGCAAGTGCAACCGCTTCGCGCAGCCATTCAAGAGCCTCCTCGTCATACACTCCAGTATCCTTCGCCAGTGCTTTCTGTAAGAGAATCTGTGCGCGAGCAATCTGTGCATCTACTTCCTTCTTTGCCGCGAGAACTTCATTCAGGAGATCGACGGCTTTTTGATCTTCAGGACCACTTTCTATCAATGCTTTGGAGCCTGAAATCGCTTCAGTAAACTCACGGTTTTGAATTTGCTCACGAACTAGTTGGAATGCCGCTTGCCGCTCTTCTTCAACTTTTGCCAGAGCGATTTTTTCGATCAGGGCAGCCATCTCCTTCTCATTCGGATACTTGTCGAGAACTTGGCGTGCCGCTTTTTCTGAATCATCCCAGCGGCTCGCTTCAAACGCGGCTAGAGCCTCTCCAGACCAGTAACCAATGAACTGGCTTTGCTCCTCCACCATTCCAGCCTCAATACTGCGGCGACCAATCCTCACCAGTTCGGAATCCGGAAAGATCGTTGCGATTTCATCGAAAGCCTCACCTGCTTCGGGCCATCTCCGGTTTTCGATAAAAATGGCTCCCTGCCTCTCAAGAAATGCAACCCGTGCCTGCTTCTGTAGAAAGCGGTCCTCTTCGATTTTTAAATACATCCACCCCCCAAAACCAGCAAGCGTCAGTAAGAGTAGGATTAAACTGATGGTCTTAATTCCAATACCACCAGTCGCATCGTCGAAATCCATACGATCTTCGTCAAAACTAGGAGCCTTCAAGACGGGCGGACCGACCCTTTGCTTCACTAGTTTCTTGGAAGTAAAAATATTCGAAGTCTCGGCTTGCTCAACAGCGGTGCTCCTTACCTCATCCATCAATGTTTCCTCAAGACGAGGCACTAACCCAAGGGCTTCAAGATATTCCCGAACAGCTGCCAAAGCCCTGTCAAAATCGACAAGACCCTTTTGATATCGCTGCGCAAGGTGCTCATTCGGAGCGGTTCGGACCATTTCAGCAATTTGCTCTCGAACAGCACGGAACTCTTCGAGGTGAGGACGCGGATCTTCGTCCGGCCCTAGGCCTAAAATTTTTCTCGCCTCGGTAAGAGTCATTCCACGCCTCTTATCCACTGAGGTCCAACGAATGAAAAGTAAGAACTATTTCGAATTTATAATACTCCCCTAAAATGCCTGCAAAGCCGAAGTATCACCCATCCAAGCACCAAAATAGGGCCAAGCTGCGTTATCTCTCCAAAGAAACACAAAGAACGGACGATCGTAGAAAAAATTTCTCGGAACCAAACGAGGCGCTTCGCTGAAAGGATCGATCTCGATCGATACTTCTGCCCTGATACTAGCACCTTTCTCAAAGAGTTCGAAATGGGTCCGCTGCTCCGCTCGACGGACAGTCCAAGGATCTCCGGGCTTTCCGTAAAAGCGTTTGCTCTGAAGTATCGTTGAAAGGTCCGCCTCGGCCTCTAACGAAATATAGGGAATCCTCACGTCGTCTCCTTCATGAAGATATCCATGGTCAAACTTTCCAGTATCACCAGGCTTCCAATTCTTTCTCCAGAAATTGATCCATTTGATTGCCGTCGCAAAATCCTGAGGTTCGGATGGCAGATAGAGGATTACCTTTTCGTCGGTCGCCTTACACGAAATCTCTAATACGTGCGAACCCGTCACTGGTCGACTCGCAATCACCTTCACTGACGTTCCATATCCCTCAACTACATCATGTTTTGCTCCAAAAAATTTTACCGACTCTTTCTTCTGGCCAAACTTCAGGGCAAGTTTTGAACTTCGATAAAACTCTTTTTCAAACTCCACATTTCGATTCAAGAGTCCAAAACAAGCAATCGTTCCAGGCCCTTCCGCTTCACTAAGGCGAAATGGCTTCTCTCCGCCGATCTTCTTCGCTTCCTCATTTACCTGTTTCAGAAAAGAAGATGTCGCTTCTCCAGCCCACACCCCCCATCCACTTTCTGGCATGACTGCTTGCTTCTTCCATTTGAAACGATCAAGCCGTGCCATGAATTCGTTCGGTGGCTCAATTCTTTTAGGTTTGCCACCAAGCTTTGAGTTCATCGCCTCCCAGGTCGCCTGAAAAATGGGAGACCAAACAACGGTCTTGTCCTCAGGAACCGGAGAATACGGATCAACCAGGGTGACGACTTCAGCAGTGATACATGAAAAGCAGCAAAGCCAGATGGATAGCGAACGAATCACGGAACAACGGGTAAGACACGACACTTCACGAAAACCATGACCTTTCGTTCATGATTCAACTTCCCCTCAGAACTCTTCGGACTTAAGACACTAACCAAGGTATATTGACCCGAAAGACAGGTGATACTTGCCAGTGTGCTCAAGGTATAGATGTTCGGCATTGCGACCTTACTCAAATTTCCATTCTCGTCCTCCGTTTCCTTCCAAATCGTATTTCCCGTGTGCCAGAGCAATTCGGACTCAAGCCTCAGATCGATGATGTTACGGTCTTCGTCCGATCCAACAGTCGGTTCAGTTTCTAAATGACTTCCGAGATTTCGCGTTTCAAATGCAGTAGGCGTTCCGGGATTAAATGGAAATACAGAATATACCTCAGCGTCTTCGTCTTCTTCATTTGGCCCAAACGTTCCAGGCAATGCTGGAGGTTCATATTCGGTTGGATAGATAAACTCTTGGCGTGAATCGCTCTCTTGCTTTTCACCGTTTCGGCCAACGACAAGCTGAGTATCAATGATCTTGGCTTCGTCTTTATCGACCAAATTTTGCACCTTTATCCGCAGGGCTTTGGCATTTGCGGTCTCAGACTCATCTTCTAACAACAAACGAGTTAACGTCTTATGAGAGAGTTCGATATACTCAACCTGAGTGCGAACCAGAAACGGAGCTTCAGCGATAGGGTCAAAAGGGTCATAGCTTTCTATCGGTGAGTCTACTGAGTTTTTCGGTGGCTCTTCAAACGCAGGCGGAACCTCCTGCCCAACGGCAAGAGCCAAAATTGCATGGATCAAGAGCCCAGAAATAAGGAAGTTCTTCATTAGTGCATGAGACTAGCGTTCCAGCTCTTGTATTCAACGCAATTTCTGAGTGGCTAAACGAAACGTTGTACGATTGGCATTCTTCGACCTATTCCAAACGCCTTGGAAGTCACTCGAAGCCCCGGAGCCGCCTGCTGGCGTTTCCATTCGTTCAGATCCACCCGGCGTTGGATCCAACGAACCATGATCTCATCAAATCCGCGTTCAACGATTTCCTCAGCTCCGAGATGCTGCTCAACATAAAGCTCCAATATCTCATCGAGAATATCATATTCTGGAAGGGTGTCTTGGTCCTTCTGATCAGGCCGGAGCTCAGCACTGGGTGGCTTCTCAATCGTATTCCAAGGTATTCGCTCCAACTCGCGGTTGATCCACCTTGAGACTTCAAAAACCTTGGTCTTGGGTAGATCCGAAATCACTGCTAATCCCCCACACATATCGCCGTAGATCGTGCAGTAGCCAACCGCCAACTCGCTTTTATTTCCGGTGGTCAAAAGTAGATGGTTCTCCTTGTTTGACAGGGCCATAAGTAGAAGTCCACGTAGTCGTGCCTGCATGTTCTCCTCAGTCACATCTTCCGCTTTTCCAGTGAACAAAGGAGCCATCGTTTTCTTTACGGTTTCAAAAGCAGCCGCGATCGAAATTTCATCGCAACGGATACCTAGCTTGCGTGCCAAATCAACGGAGTCGTCAACACTGCCGCGAGAGGAATATGGACTTGGCATGGTGAGACCATGAACATTTTCAGCCCCTAACGCGTCAGCAGCGATCACTGCGGTAAGTGCGGAGTCGATCCCGCCACTGAGCCCTAGGCAAACCGTCGAGAACCCACATTTATGGGCGTAATCTCTCAGGCCCAAGACCAAGGCATCATAAAGTTGCTGAGCCTCCTTCGATCCTAAACTTTCCTCATCTCCCCCTGCAAAAACATCGACCACTCGACACTGCTCTTTGAAACCATCGAATTGCGCAATCACCTCTCCCGACGGATCGACAAGCATCGAATGTCCGTCAAAGACGAGTTGGTCATTTCCACCAACCGAATTACAATAAATAATCGGAACAAGTGCTTCTTCTGCAACCTGTCCGAGCATGTTTCTGCGACATTCTGGCTTACCTAAATGGAAGGGTGAAGCACTCATGTTGATCAGTAAATCCACCCCCTTTTCGCATAGCTCTTCAACTGGTTCACGATCGTAGAGCGGACGGTGTAGAAAGTCCTCCGTCCAAATGTCTTCACAAATTGTAAGGCCAATTCGTTTCCCATGCCATTCGAAAGGTTCCGATGTATCACCCGGCTCAAAATAACGCCTCTCATCAAAAACATCGTAAGTAGGTAGCAACGATTTGAAAAACCTCGTCCGAATCTCACCACCTTCTAACCAAGCGGCTGCATTGCGGAAGGGCTTACCCTTCTCTCCCACGTGGAAATCCACATAGCCCACTAAAAGAGGAACCTCTTTCACTTCATCGGCCAGGTAATCAAGTGCTTGAAGACACTTTGGCACAAACTGGCTTTTAAAGACCAAATCCCTGGGTGGATAACCCACCAAACTCATCTCGGGTGTAACGACCAACTCAGCACCCTTCTCAAGGCATTCTCGGTAAGCAGCAAGAATACGTTTGGCATTTCCGGGAAAGTCCCCCACCACGGCGTTGATTTGTGCGATGCCAATCTTCATATTTCTACAGTCAAAAAAACACTCGTCGCCTTGCGATACGAACTAAAAATGAAAGATCGAAGGGAGTTCAATGGAGTCGCTTCACAAGCCATCGAGATATCGCTTCGCTGCTCCGATAATTTCATCTGAATCAGAAGAATCGTACTTTTTCTTTCCGTCAAATGACCACACCACTCCTGGCCAAGCAGGGTCACTTTCAAAACGCCCAACAATATGAATATGTAGCTGACGAACTTGGTTACCAATACAGCCGATATTCACTTTGTCAGGCGAGAAATATTGGTCGACAAAAGCGGAAAGATTGCGAGTCAAACCAGCAACTTCTGCAAACCTCGCCTCCTCTAATTCATGCAATTCTTCAATCTCGGCAGCAATTTCTGGAACAATGATGATCCATGGGAAATTGGCTTCATTCTTAAGCAGAACTCGACAGCCGCACTTTCGGGCAATTTCAAAACAGCCAGCAACGAATCTCGGGTTTAGTTGAAAGTTTTCCATATCAAATCAACGAATTTCACCCGCAAGCTTCTCTGAAAGCCGAGCTAACAGGCGCGATTGAGCGGCGACCATGGATTCGAACGTCTCAGATTCGATAGGCTCTCTCGCTGTGAATGTCCCCGAAGCCTTCAATCCACGGCTCGGTAATGAATAAATCCGCCAACTTGATTCAATTCTTACAAATCCATCGTCACCGGCTACAAATTCACGGATGTCCATGGCGACTTGGTAGTCAATCTCGCTGTCTCGTAGCCACGGGTAAGTCCGAACATTTCCGGTATTTAATCGACGGCCGAGATTGATCGAAATCACTCGTGCAATTGAATTATCGAGGTCACCTGCCCATCGATGACCCTCAGCAACTTCCACTTTGTTCGGACCCGTTTGCACCACAAGATTCTGGCGGTCCACATACTCTGCCAGAATCACAGGCCCCACTCCGATACTCAATCCTCCACCGGAAGGGCTCGGTCCCTCGGCGCTTAAGGTGTAAAAGGTTGGATACCCACTTCCACAACCAAACAGGCAGAACGCGAAGA
Organism: Akkermansiaceae bacterium; assembly: GCA_045106015.1. GTDB lineage: Bacteria > Verrucomicrobiota > Verrucomicrobiia > Verrucomicrobiales > Akkermansiaceae > Luteolibacter. Next base: position 65,622 of record JBGCEE010000016.1, read on the forward strand.
AAAACGAAATGAGAACTTTCATAAAGCCGAGTCTAATAACTAACGCCGCGGTCCCGCTGCTTTTGGGCGGACTCCTTTTGAGGTTTCCTTTCCGAAGAAAATCGAATTTGGCTTCTCCTTAATCGTATCTGACAGAGCTTCGACTGAACGCATCGCAGATCGGAATTCATCAAGTGATCTCAACAAATCTCCTTGTAGCGTTCCGTTAGGGCCAATGCTTGCAAGTGACTCTTCTAGCGCTTGCAGACTCCTATTTAAATTTTCTGGTAGCGTCTTGAGTTCTGGATTCTCCAAAGCCTCACGAACAGCTTTTGCAACCAATTGAACCTCTTCGATCACACCCTTGGCATCTGCAACCGTTGTAGCCGTCTCATCCGCTGCTCGCGTGATTTGTTTGAGCATTTCCTCCACGGGAAGAGAATCAACTTTTTCCAGAATGGATGCTAGCTTGGCCTCAATCTGCAACAACCCAGAGGCCCGTGTCGGAACCACTGGATATTTGTCCTCAAAGGTCAATTCCACAGGCTCAGCATCATCGTAATAGTCAAAATCCACATACATAGCTCCTGTTAGAAGGCTGCCGGTTTTGATCGTCGCACGCAGACCATTCTTGATCGCATCTCCAAGCCTTTCGACCTCTTCTTCGGGGGCGTCCTCTTCACCATTTGGGCGGAGTGGTTGCGGATCGATTTCTACCAATACGGGCACCTTCCGATTTTCCCGGTCAGCAATATAATCAAATGAAATGTTCGTCACCCGACCAATCGTGATGCCTCGATATTCAACCGGTGCAGTTTTCACCAATCCGCGCACACTTTGGTCAAACAAGAGCAGCAATTGCATGCTTGGCTTAAAGGTCGAAGCAGCTGCTGACTCCGCATCTTCATGAAGCTCGAATATGGTGTCATCCCCTACGGTCTCTCCAGCATCCATCCCAACAGGCACGGAAAATGAGATTCCTCCAGAGACCATCGCCTGAAAGGAAGGAGTCCGAAGTTTAAACCCATCCACACCGGCAACCACGTCCACGCCACTGGTATTCCAGAACTTTGTATTTTCCTTAACCAATTCCTGATATTCTTCGCGGATGAAAATCTGGTAGATGATTCGACGTTTCGAGTTATCTAGTCGACTCTCTTCGACTCTTCCGACTTCAAAGCCACGATAGTAAATCGGTGAACCAACGCTAAGATATCCTGCTTGATCTGAAACCAGAGTGAGTCGCCTTCCAGGAACACTAAGATTTGTTGCCGGTGGATTTTCCAATCCATCCCAGCGAAAATTTCTTTTTTTCTCAGTCATTGTGCCCGGATCTAATTCGATATACGAACCAGTAATTAAGGTTGCCAAGCCAGAGATATTTGCAGCTGAAATCCGAGGTCTAACAACCCAAAAACGCGTTCCTTCCAATAGTAGATCCTCCGTTCCCGCCCCCAAGGTACAATGAAGAATAACCGAGTCTAAATCCTTACCGAGTTCAACGCGCTTCACCTTGCCAACCGTTACCGAGCGACACTTGATTTCGGTTTGCCCGGCGATAATACCTTCGGCAGTGGCAAAACGTATTTTTATCGTTGGTCCCTTTTCACTGAAATTTTTGTATAGCATCCATCCTCCAATCAAGATTGCCAGAATGGGAATAACCCACACAACGTTCCATCGCCGCGTTCGCATCTGAACCGGAGTCGCTGCAATTGGTTTAGAATCACTCACTGTCTCTTACGCTTGTTTCACTTTCAGTATCTCGCTCCAGTTGATCCCACAGAAGCTTTGGGTCAAAGCTCATCGCAGCAAACATAGTAAGAATGACAACGGCGGCAAACGCCAATGCGCCTGGCTCCGGTGTCACTCGCATGTAATTTCCAAGTTGAACCATTGTAACGAGGATGGCGACGACAAATATATCGACCATCGACCAGCGACCCAAAAGTTCCGTAATCCAATATACTTTTCCAAGTAGCTTTGATGAATTATTGACGATCCCACGGGCAGCCGCACACAGCCAAAGAAGGGCCAGAATCTTCAGGATCGGGATGAGAATCGAAGCGGTGAAAATCACAATTGCGATCGGATACGAACCCATTTCCCAAAATTCAATAAGTCCCTCGATAATCGTTTTTTCAGAAGGAACCCCAAATTCTCGGATCGTCATGATCGGCAACACATGAGACGGTATATACATCGCTGTCGCAGCCGCTACCAAGGCTAGGGTCCGCTGAATACTCGCCTGTTTTCTAAAGTGCAAATGCGATCCACAGCGTGGGCATTGCCCGCTGGAAATCGGCGTGACTTTTTCACAAACGTGACAGGCAGCTAGTCCTGCTGCCACTGCGCGTGGCATTTGGCAAATTACCTCTTTCATGATGATAGAGCCACTTCGAGCCGATCCCATAATTCGCGCTTATCAATTGCAGCAACGGCGCCTGCCATGCAAAGCATCAATGCCACAAGCGCCCAAAAGCCCACTCCAAAATGAAGATCTGCAAGTGAACCGAGCTTAAGTAGGCTTACCAAAACACCTAAAAGAAATACTTCGATCATATTCCAAGGTTCCGTCCGGCTCATCCAAGTTGTCACGAACTTAGCTCCAGGTGCCGCTCTTCCGAAAATCAACGGACCACAAACGTATACCAATCCACCCGCCATCATTAAGGGCGCCACAACCGTAAAAACGCCGACTCCCCAGCCTACAATAGCGGACCCTTCGCCGATGAGGGCTTCTGATGCTTTGATGAGAGTCAGAGTTGTCTTTATCCCGCCCGCTTCCATCGTAATGAATGGCGTGAAGTGAACCAAAATCATGAGAAACAAAGCGGTTAGTGAAAAAGCAGTCACCCGTGTCAGGGATGCTGGGCGGTTTTGATAAAGCGTCGCTCCACAACAAACGCAACTCACACGTGACCCCTCTGCTATGGGTTTCGCATGATGCAAGGTATCACAAAAATGACACACCGCGTAATGCGGCCCCCCCTTGGGTTCCGGCCACGATAGAATGGATAAACGTCTTCTCAAAGTTCGCTAAAATATCTATGTTACTGCTACGACTCGATGACTCAACTCGCCCAACCGCTCAATCCCACATTCAACTCTGTCCCCTGCCTGTAGATATCTCGGCGGATCCATACCCATCGCGACTCCACTGGGCGTGCCGGTTGCAATCACGTCTCCTGGCAGCAGAGTCATGAATCGACTGATGTAACTGACGATCTCTCGAACTCCGAACATCATATCTTTTGTCCAACTATTCTGACGAATCTCTCCATTCACTTTTGTCCAGAGCCTTAGAGACTGAGGATCGCCGATTTCATCGGCCAAAACAAGAGACGGACCCATTGGCGCAAAACTATCGTGGCTCTTTCCTTTCGTCCACTGACCCCCGTGATCTTTTTGAAAAGCCCGTTCTGAAAAATCACAAAATACTGAATATCCCGCTACGTGTCCGATCGAATCATTTTCCGAAATATTCATCGCCGTTTTGCCAATCACCACAGCCAATTCGACTTCATAATCCAGTCGTTTTGCTCCAATGGGTATAACCACGTCATCTTTAGGGCCGTTCCATGCTGAAGTGGCTTTCATGAATAGGACCGGTTCAGTGGGAATCTCCCCACCCATTTCCTTCGCGTGTTCTAGATAGTTTTGACCAACGCAGACAATCTTCGAAGGTCTTGCGATTGGAGTTCCAAGCCGAGCCATTGGATCTATCTCATTGCCACCTTCACAGCCACCGGAAACCCACTCTCGCAAAGCCTCCAAGCCACCCATGGCAAAGAAGGCCTCATCATAATCCAAAAATACACCACTCGCATCGATACGCCTACCGTCGTCCAACAAAACTCCCGGCTCCTCACGGCCTTCTTCCCCAAAACGAATCAATCTCATGATACAAACTTTTCTGTAGAATAGGACTCGGGTATCGAATAACCAGCCTCAATTCCCTCTCCCTCTCGATGATCTATTAAAAAGTGCCGCCTCCCTATAAGCCGGATTCTGTCCGCTCGGATCTTACCCCGAACTGAACGGTCATTTCTCTCAACTCAACTCGCGTTGAGCGCTTCGCTTGCACGAAGTGCGACTAATACCCGGGAATCGAACGGGCGGGCAGCCCTTTCCCTGTTATGTCTTGCACCACCCGGGGTTTACATTGCCACATTGGTTACCCTCTGCGCGGTGGGCTCTTACCCCACCATTTCAACCTTACCTGTGCCCTTGCGAGCCATCGGCGGTTTATTTTCTGCTGCACTGTCCATCCGCGTTTCGCTAAAAACGCGTCCCCCGCTTTCACAGGGCAGGTTGCCCTCCGGTGTCCGGACTTTCCTCAACAACGAAGCTTGTGCCTATTGTTGCGACCGCCCGGGAGACGGCGCAAAGGTTGAAACGTATTTAGCCAATCTCTGAAAGGGAAAAATTACCAAATCCCGCATGCAACGTTCAGATAAAAGCAAATGGTGTCGACAAATCGGGAGGCCGTTCGTGCTACCAATTGAAAAAATGAAGCCTCAAAGGCGACTTATACGGCGAAAAGAAGATTTCCTTGATAATCGACGTTGAAACCCTTGGCGAAGCGGCGAAGATCAAGCAATCTATATGAGGGAAACAGATCTGGCGATTCGATTGGAACAAGCGGTGTGTGATGTGGTTAGAGGCCAGGAACAAACGGTCCGGAAAGTCCTTGCCTGCATGTTTGCTGGTGGCCACGTCTTGCTTGAGGACTACCCAGGGACGGGGAAAACAACCTTGGCGAAAGCAATTTCTAAATCTGTTAGTGGCACCGATTTTAAACGAGTTCAATTCACCCCGGACTTACTACCATCAGATATTCTCGGCGTGTCCGTTCTTGATCCGCGTACGCAAGAGTTTCGTTTCCACAAAGGTCCTGTCTTCACAGATATTTTACTGGCAGATGAAATCAACCGCGCCTCTCCCCGCACTCAAAGCGCTCTACTTGAAGCCATGGGCGAACGCCAAATCAGTGTGGAAGGAAATCGCTACGACTTAGACGGACTGTTTTTTGTGATCGCCACTCAGAATCCCGTCGAATTTCGTGGCACCTATCCACTCCCCGAAGCACAGATGGATCGCTTTGCCATGCAATGCCAACTCGGATATGTAAGCGCTGAGAATGAAACTAAAATCCTAATGGATCAGACAGAAAGCCATCCGGTCAATTCGATCCAACCTGTCTTATCTCGAGACGAAATCATAGAAATCTCAGCAGCCGCGCGGAAAATTCGCTTTAGCGAAGAATTAAGGCACTACGCGGTCGCTCTCGTCGCGGCGACTCGTGATATACCAGAAGTCCAACTTGCAGCCAGTCCCAGAGCCTCATTGGCTCTGATGAAAATCGCACAGGTGATCTCGATTTTCGAAAGCCGCGAATTTGTGATTCCTGAAGTAATCCAGTCGCTAGCAGTCGATGTGATTGCTCACCGCCTCGTGCTTGCTCCTGAATCAAAATATTCAGGTCTCGATGCTCGCCAGATCGTTTCAGATATCGTTCGTGATACTCCTGTGCCTGTGTGATGGAACACACCAAGTCAGACCGCTGGTTTCGCCTCCTCCACTGGATGTATTTCCGTGGTGCATCGCTGCAGCATTGGTTTGGAAGAAGGATTCGGCCTGCAGGGGTTGGAGTTCTGATGGTCACGTCGCTTGCGAGCTTCATGAGCATCGGGCAGCCGAAAAACTCTATTTTTCAGATCTTTTGTTTTTCCTTAGGAATCCTCTTGCTATCTCTTGTCTGGGTGGTTTTCAGACGGGCGAATGTCACAGCAGAGATAAGAATTCCAGAACATTCAACCGTTGATGAACTCGTCCGCTATTCGGTGAATCTGAAGAATCACTCCAAACATAAATTGAAAGCTCTAGGCGTTGAGCAATCGCCACCTGATCCTCGTCCAAATGCCGACGAATTTGTGAACACTCCCGAACCCGGGGAATCAGAACGAAATTTGTTTGACCGAAAAATGGTCTACTATCGCTGGCAATGGCTTCTCTCTAGAAAACGAGGCTACACTCCCGAGGTTGACAGCCGATTGTTCGATCTCGAGGTCGGCGAATCAAAAAACCTCTCGCTCCGTTTGACTCCAAAACGCCGAGGCGTATTCCCTTTGGAGAATCTACGCCTACTCCTTCCTGATCCACTAGGTCTCTTTCAAAAGTGTAAGGAGATTCCAATCAAATCATCGAAACTTGTCGTTCTTCCAAAGCGTTACCGTCTTCCACGCTTTGAGCTACCTGGCTCGGCAGCATTTCGTATTGGTGGGCAAGAAACTAGCAATGCGATCGGCAATTCGGGTGAGTTCGTCGGTTTGCGCGAATACCGACCTGGTGACTCCATGAGGCAGATTCACTGGAAAAGCTGGGCTCATACCGGAAAGCCGATGGTCAAGGAGCTAGAAGACTCGTTTTATCCCCGCTACGGTCTTGTTCTCGACACCTTTCCAGGCTCTCCAAATAGCCTGGTTTTTGAGGAAATGGTTTCGGTCGCATCTTCATTTGTTGTTGGTCTCGATAGCAATGACGTTCTGCTCGACCTGATGTTCATAGCGGACACAGCTCATACCGTTACGACTGGTCGTGGAGTTGGTCGGCCAGAGAAACTTTTGGAGGTTCTTGCCGGCGTGACGGTCGAAGCTGTAGATCACTTCGAGGAACTCGCTTCAACCGTAAGCACGTATGGTGACCAACTCACCGCATGTGTTCTTATCTTGAATGGCTGGGATAAAAAACGTGAGAAATTTGTAAACCGAATGCAAAAAACCGGAATTTCTTGCGTGGCCATCATCCTTGGTGAGGGAGAAGCTCCAGAAGGCTTGAAGGGGTATTGGCTGAATTGCACAAATGTTTCAGAAGAGCTTTTCCGTTTGCCCACTCACCTTTCCAAACTCATTTGATGGCAGTTCGTTGATAAACTGGTAGGATTAGTCAAAACCATGAATTCCACAATTCAGCCACCCCCAAGACTCTTACTAGGAGCGACACTCCTATTCTGGGGAGCAATGACTGATAATCCATTGCTAGGGCTGGTCTTGGCACTCATCGTCGAAGGATCGAACTGGATACGATTCCGTTGGGATTTCGGCGACCAGGCATGCGCGTTAGCTTGGCGAATTTGCCTCACTCTTATCACCATCACTGGGGTTCTGATCTGGCTCGATGGGAACCGCTACACGGCCCTACCAAAACTGATGGTCTGGTTTCCGGCTCTCTTTCTACCTCTCCAGTTCGTGCAGTCTTTCGGTTTACGTAAGTGGATACCCGTCAATAGCTTATCTTTCTTTTCAAAGCTTCACCGTAAAAGAAATATTCGACTCGGCCTCGAATCCTCAGTGCTTCGCTTCAACTTTGGAAATGTCTATTTCGTCATCATTATTGTCGCTGCAGGTTTAGGGCGTTTTGCCCAGCACACGATTTTCCTGCCTGGTATCGTCATCTTGGCAGGTTGCTTGGCCTTCGCTCGGTTACGGACTCGAGTCTTCGCATTTTTATTCATCTTGATTCTCGGAGGCGCCATTGGATTGGGCGGCCAAATTGGTATGTCAAAATTCTATCGCTGGGCCACTAATCGCTCTGGCTCGATGGGAGGATTTCCGAGCACTGACCCGACGGTAAACCGAACGAGTATCGGCTCCTTGGGGGAACTCAAACAATCACCCGACATGCTGTGGCGTCTCATGCCCCAAACTGGCCAAGCACCTCCACGCCTCTTGCGGACCGCTTCCTACAACCGCTATCGAGGTATTGTTTGGAAAAATAACTTACCTGACCAACCAAATGAAGAAGACAAAATTTTCAATGAACTCTCCACAATCGAGCTGACCGAGGGAGAACCCTACTACCTCGTCCGTGATACGATTACACCTGCTGAATTGTCGATTCAACTGCCTGAATATTCAATGCGTGGCGCCTCGCGGTCTGAAGAACCCATACCTCTACCCGGAAATGCCGCGAGCCTTCAAAAATTCGAACTAGACGGTATTGAGGCAAATCCACTGGGAACGATTCGCGTGTTCCCCAAGCGTTCAATTATTGAAGGTCGCGTCAGATGGAAAGACAGTGGAAACCCCGAAGACCCACCCTTCCCGACTCAAGATCTCGAAATCGATGAAGTAGAAGAGCCTGCAATTCGTCAGATCGCTCAGGATCTTGGCCTCGCGGAACTTTCAACAACCACTGAGAAAATCAATCGACTGAGAAAATTCTTCACGAGTGAATTTGAATACACCCGCTATCTGAGTATTCGGCGCCCGCGTGCTTCGCGAAATAGACCCACCCCGATCGAAACGTTCCTCACCTCCGAAAAACGTGGGCATTGCGAATACTTTGCGACCGCCGCAAGCCTCCTTCTACGTGCCTCCGATGTTCCAACAAGATATTGTGTAGGATTCTCGGTCATGGAACGTCACCCAAAACGAAATGAATGGGTTGTTCGGGGAACCCATGGACACGCCTGGGTTCGTGTTTGGGATGCAGAACAAGAGAAATGGATCGATTTTGATCCGACTCCTTCTGGCTGGTTGGCAGCAGAATTAGGCGAAGATACTTGGACAAGACAACTCGCCGACTCCTATCAAAGATTCAAAGAAGACTTTTTCCTTTGGAGAAATCGACCTGCTAACCGGATCGGTTCGTTGATTGTGATGTGGTTGTTGGGACTCTCAGTTTTGATCTTTGTCGGGAAACGGCTTTGGAAATCAAAAGTGCTTGTAGATACGAAAACTCATACCACCTACGGCAGCGAGCAGCCAACTAAGACGCCACTGCACGAACTTGAAAAAACAGCTGCCAAGTTACTCGGCCCACGAACCACTGGTGAGACCTTTGTATCGTGGCTTTGGCGTTTGAAATCGATGGGCGTCTCTGAGACTAGTTTAAAACTAGCCACGTCTCTTCATCAGCGACTTCGATTTGACCCAAATCCGCCCAAACCTGAGGCTCTAGAAGAACTCAAAAAACTCGTCACCGATATCCGTAAACAACTGACAACTTCTTGATTGGGAAGGTAAGTCTTATTTCTTGGTTTAAACGGATTTTTCCTTAGCTTGTGTTTTGTGAAAACCCTCTATTCTTCTCTCGTCTGCCTTGCCATGCTCACGGCAATACAGGCCGACCCTCTTTCAGATGCCGACAGAGAAGCTCTACTGGAACAGCTTGAAAATATCCAAAAGGAAGCCAACTCAAAGGTAGATGCACGATTCCGTGTCGCGATTACTGCCTTCAAGCAGGCAATGGCAAGTAACCAAGCCGCACTTGATCTATACCTCGATTGCGAGGAAAAGGTGAACTACACCGACATGAAAAAGAAGTCCTCGGATTTCCGCGACTGGAAAAGGAAAAATGCGGAGAGACTTTCAGATTCAGGATTCAAGATGGCTCTGCGCCAACAACTCCGCTGGCTCGTCCTTACGCTTGAGGCTGCATCGGAAGACCCCGACCGCGAGCGTCTAGCAGTTGAAGCCTCAAAAGTGCTCGACTCTATTTTCAGCAATGCAGAGGACTACACTGACCACAAGTCCGTGCTTCAGGCAGGTGTCACAGGCAGCGTGTTTGCTAGGGCCTATGATATCAAAGGCGTGAAAGCAGAGGATTGGCCTCTCTCTCCAGTGCAAATCGAAGCGGTTTACGACCAGATTATTCTTCCGCCACTGCGCCGTTCGGACCGTCTCCAATCTCTACGCCAAGCATGGAATCGACGGATGATCCAAGAAGGTTTGAAAGTAGAACATTGGGACGGGAAGACACAAAAACGTGGTCAGGATACGGATGAGACCGCCGCTTATGAACGCTTCGTCACAGAGCGTGTCCCTCAACTGCGCTGGGAAGCGGAACTGGATCTATTTAAATCTGGGGACGAACGAGCTGCGGCCATGCGCATGTTGAAACACATTGACGAGAACATCAGCCATAAATCCGCACCAAAGTGGACTTCAGATTTTGTATCCTTGCTCCAAGGCAATCCTGAAGCAGAAGACGAAGAAGATGATGAAAGCTGAAGTTAAAAAACTGTTATCTAATCAACCAAGGGGCGCGCCAGCATCTCTTCGTATATCTCAATATAGCGCCTTGCCACTTCGTGATGGCTGAATTCTTTCAGGCTCTGGCGCATCACTCTCTCGATTTGTGGATCTTTCGCCTCAATGGGTAACGAGTGGAAATTCATAGCTTCATCAATCGCCCAGCGCAATGCGTTTGGATCGTAGTCATCGAATCGAAAACCGTTTCCAGAAGCCGCCTGAACATCCATAGGGCGAATGGTATCATAAAGACCGCCCGTTCCGTGAACCACTGGCAATGTTCCATAAATCGGTGCGGTCATCTGCGGCAGGCCACACGGTTCAAACAAAGATGGCATGATCATGAAGTCAGAACCGGCATAACCCATACGCGAAAGTCGCTCGTTGAAATCAGTAATCGCAACTCGATCTTGAAGATTAAACCGCTCAATGATCTCCTTGAAATAAACCTCATGCGGCCCGTTTGCAATAATCGCGATTTGCAGACCTTGCTCCCAATAATCTGACACGGTCTGGAATAGAATATCAGTCACAAGCTGAGGTCCTTTTTGAACTGGATCTAGTCGCGAAGGCCAAAAGAACAACGGAGCATCGCCATTTACCTCAAGGCCTAGTTCTCTTTGCAAAGCCTCCTTGTTCGCACGCTTTCCTTCACGGAAATCTTCAGCCTTATAGGACCGAACAAGCGAATCGTCCGTCTCAGGATTATAGGAGGGGTCCGGTGCATTTAGGATACCTGAGGCACATCCCGCATGGTATTTGTTTCGAATTTCCTCCCGCACGGAGCGAGGAACAACAGGATGCCAGCCTTCCACGATTTCCCAGAGAAACCTTGGGCTAACCGTATTGATGAAATGAGAAGCAAAAATTCCGGATGTCAGAAGATCGACGGGAACTTCGGACCGTGCGTGGTAGTAGTCACCGGGATTTTCCGTGAAATACAGATTCATCCAGAACTCCGCCGCATCGATCCCTGTTTCCTCGGCTTGGGCTAGGCTCACTTGACGAGTATGGATGTTATGAACGGTAAACAGGCTCTTGATGCCCCTTCGTTTTGCCATCGCCGGAATCAAAGAAGTCATCCAGTCGTTACAATGAATCAAATCTGGCCTCGCATGCGGAACGATGTGGTTGATTACCTCACGCTGAAACACCATTGCAATCCGCATCGCTTCCTCCGAATGGCTGCTATACACCCTATCGCGATAATAAAAAATGCGATCTTCTGCCAGATGGATATGCGAATCGGGAAGGACCTCGTGATATTTCTTGAGCTCTTTTTCGTGAAGATTGAAGACGTCACCCTGAAACAGCTTTCGATAGTTTGGCATGGCGACATGCACATCGGCCCCAAGATTGTATAGAGCTGAGACCAACGAAGCTGAGACATCCGCTAAACCACCAGCTTTTGCAGACATCCGCTGAGCCATATTACCCATCCCCGACGGGAGGTACGTAATTTCAGGCGTGACGATCAGAATCGTTGGATTCGAGGTCTTCTTCGGAGCTTGTTTCGACTTTTTTTTGCGGGCCATTTTGAATGCTAGTCAGAGAGTTCTTATCATTCCTCCGATCCATTTGTGCCACAGGCAGTTGGGACTTACGACCCCTATCTGAATGAATCAGAAGGATTCTTTACTCTTCGAAATCGACAGGAGTAGGAATTGCTTCGCAGATTTCGCGCCAACCTGGAAAATTCCACATATTGGGAAAACCTGCACACTGAGAGGGCTTCACGGGATGAATTCGGCAACCTCCGTTTTCAAGCATCACACATTCGTGATTTTCTTTTTCAATCAATGAAAGTCCTTGCCGGTTCGTTCTCAATCGAGTGTAGCGATCGAGAAAATCCCCTTCACTCATTTCTAAGAATGACGAAATACGCAGGATATCTTCGTCCTCAATGCGAACATCACCCGGCCACTTGCAGCAGGCGGTGCATCTCTGACAAATATAACGAACGCTGGGTTCAAGAACCGTTTGATGATTCGAGGGACTCCCATGAGATCGATGTTCACTATGATCCATCATCACTCCAGTTGCTTGTAGTAATAGTCCACTCTACCTAGAAACCAGCGCCATCTTTTGCCCGGCTTACCGTTGTCTAGAAGAAAGTGTGGGCAGTTCTTGTTGGCCGGTCTCTTCCCCCTCCTGGGCCAGTGATAATGAGGCACGACGTTCCGCAAAGAGATCCCGTGCTTTTTCATCAAAACGGCTGTGAGCTTCGCCGTACGCTCAATAGTGGCGGGAATGTTAGATCCACGTTCCTCGCACATCTCAATACCGATTGAATACAAATTGCCCGGTCCTCCAAAATCCGCGTGCTCACCCTGCTCAGAAGTCGGCATGTGCTGAATGGCGATGCCCTCATCTACGGTAAAATGCCAGATGAGATAGCCAATACGATTGCCACCTCTGCGCTTAGGCGAGCGAAGTGCGCCCCTCTTCAATGCCAATGAATGCCGCTCCGCACCTGCGCTGTAATTCTGAGTGCTATGAATCGTGATATAACGAGGATTCATCCGACGAACTACCTTCCGCCCATGGGTTCCTCTCGGAACCATATCTACCTTCAACCGAACATGCCGCATCATAGCAGACATTGAAACTTTACCAGTCGATGCTTGAGGCTGGACACGTGGCGGCGGTTCGCTGGGCCCACACTGCGAAAAAAGCAGGATGAAAAGACAAGGAGCTAGCGACGAGTTAATGAAACGCACAGATCAGGGATAGCAAATGCAGTCCTGATGTGAAGCCTAATGAGTCTACCTTCTTGGTCGGTGCTTCATCATTAAGCGCAACGCAGCGAGTGGCAAAGCACCGAAAATCAATCCAGCTGCCGCGATCTGAAGACCCGGAAACACCCGTGCCTTTCTTCGATCCATGCCTTCGATTGCTTCCGATACGACCTGCTCTTTTGAAACGTAAAAAAAGCCCCCGGTCGGCGGCATCCCGCTTTTTCTTCCCTCGCGTCGGGCAACATCCCCGAATTCAGTCTTAACCGGTCCCGGGCAAAGGGCTAGAACATCGACTCCTTCTTCTCTGAGTTCGATTCGAAGTGCTTCTGTAAAACTACTCACATAAGCCTTCGTAGCTGCATACACCGCAAAATCAGCAATCGGCATCGTGCTTGCGAGAGATGAAACATTAAGAATCACTCCATCGCCTTTTTGAGCCATCCTCCCAGCGAATAGATGACTCAAGTGCGTCAAAGCCTCGATATTCACCTTCAGCATTCGGTCTATATCATCCCACTGCGCGCCAGTGAATTCGCCGTAGTCTCCCAGCCCGGCATTATTAATCAGTAAATCTGGAACCAAATTCTTCCCTATTAAATCGGTTGCTAAGGAATGTCGTTCCCCCTCCTTCGATAAATCGGCTGTAATCGTTACAATCGCCGTCTTTGGACTCTCTTTACGTAGTCGATCCGCAATCGTTTCCAGCTTCGCCGTCCTTCTGGCGACCAATACCAAAGTATCAACACGCTCGGAAAGCTGAGTCGCAAATTCTGCGCCCAGTCCAGAAGATCCACCAGTTATCAATGCGCAGGAAAAACGTCGTTTCATTACAACGAATCAAGGACCAAATGCCATGCCACGCAACCGCCAAATCCGCATTCTCACAAACGGACTCTACGGAGAATCTAAAACCCTGAAGCTTTAAGCCTCTTGGTTCACTTTCACCACGCGAAGTGGAATACGCATCAGTAACTCACCATCGCAACCAATATCGATTGAGTAGATTCCATCTTCCGGAAAACGCAGTCCTTGTAGATTCATCACGATGTTTCGGGTATTAAATGGAACTCCGTCTGGAAGTTTGACCTCAAACTCAGGTTCGATCGGCATATTCTTTGGATCAAGTGATTCACCGTCTTCGTTGATGATATTGATCGATAGCTTATGTCGCCCTACGTCCTCCTGGGTAAAACAGAACCGCATTGCTAACGCACATGCAGGATGGACCACGGGCAAGGCTCGTGCCGCCAAGGTGTCAAAAGTTCCGGAAATGACGAGTTTTCCGTTATAATCAGCTGCGAAGTCGCAAAGGGTGGCAATTTGAATATCCATCTAAAGTAGGTCGTTGAGTTCTGGTTAGCGGAAATTTTCTCCGCTGCTCCCCCTGTTTACCTGCCACAAGCAGGCGGTAAAGCCCAAACCCGTTCCTTTGAAATAATTCGCAGAATCGTGAATTCAAACCTCACACCTGTTGACATTTTTTAGCTAAAACGTCATAGCAATCGAATGTCCACCGCGCTGCAGCCGAAGCCTAGAATCATTGGTCACAAGACTAGGATTTGTATCGTTGCTTCAAAATATAATGAGAAGTTCACCGACTCCCTTGTCGATAACACAATTGAAGAGCTCAGCGAATTGATACCCATGGCACGAATTGATCTGATTCGTGTCCCCGGCGCTTTCGAGATTCCGGTCGCTGCAGCCTCAGTTCTGGATCGTAAAGAATGCAAATGTGTCATCGCGCTTGGGCTCATCATTCGTGGCGATACCCAGCACGCCGATCTTGTCGCTGGTTCAGTGACGACGGCCCTTCAAGAGCTTGCAGTTAGTAAACGCATCCCCATCGTTCATGAGGTGCTCCTCGTGGAGGACGAAAAGCAGGCATACGCCCGTTGCATCGCTGCGACGATGAACCGTGGTCGTGAGGCCGCTAAGGCTGCGGCAGGTATGATCGATGTCTTCACTGAAATCGAGAAAACCATGCCGATGACCAAGAGACTTTCCCGATAAATTATGCCAAGTCGCAGGCAAATCAGAGAAGCCACTATACAGTTTCTCTACTGTTTCGATCTCGAGGGAGAAGCCAATGCTGAACCACTTCGAGAAACCTTCTGGCAGTTTCTAACTGAAACAGACCGTCGCAATCTCACCGTCGCTACGTTTCGAACGGTGCAACATCTCGCGCATGGACGGGAGACCCGCCTTTCAGAATTTGTCGAGCGCTCTCAGAATGCCATCAAGCTACTCTCACCAGTTCCTGAAACTGACTCGCTAACCGACGGCCTCAATCGTCTCCTTGCTCTTGAGTCTTCCTGGAGTCTCGCCTTTTCCAAACTCACCCGCATCCCAAAGGATGGCGAGGACGACGCCGTCGCAAACGAATTCGAAGACGCCACGGCGACTCTCTTCAAAATCGATCACGATCTCGAGTTTCACCGGAAACAAGTTCTGAGACTCTTCGAAGACCATCCACATTTGAAAGCTCGGACCGAAGCCGTCGCCGCGTCAATCCGACGTTTACAAAGAATTTCTGACCGCCTGAGAATGGTCGAAGCTCCTGAAAATTTTCCAGATCAAGCTGACTTGGCAAAAATCCGTCATTCCAAGGCGGAGATCACTGCACTTAAAGCCCAAACGGACCAAATGGTCACTTCCGTTCTCAGCGCAAAAGACGAAATCGATACGAAGCTCTCCACCATCTTGGAAAACTACTCGCCGGAGCGGATCGATCCAGTCGATCGGGCAATTCTACGACTGGGAGCCTATGAGCTTCTCAAGACCGATACGCCATCCAAAGTCATCATCAACGAAGCAATCGAAATCGCAAAACGCTTTGGCACAACCGATTCACAACGTTTTGTCAATGGACTCCTCGATTCAATTGCCAAGATCAGAGACTAAAATCACTCTCTAGATCTGACCCGTTTACCAAGATCTCCCCTGCAAGATCGGCTGCCAATTTGACGTAAATTCTGGGATCTTTTCGTTCGACCCAAATCGTTTTCACTTCTATCTTCACCAATCCATTTTATGAAATTCAAAGCTCTCACCTTTTTACTTCTGCTCGCCGCTCCTCTTTTTGCACAAAAGGGAAACCGCAAGGGCCACGACAACATGCAATCAGTCGTCCCAAAAGAAGTCATTCCTCCAGCGCCAGTTTTATCTCCATCAGACGCCATGAAGACTTTTGAAGTTGCTGATGGCTTCGAAATGACCCCGTTTGCAACGGAACCGATGATCGATAAACCAGTTGCCCTCGACTATGATCCTGCTGGTCGGATATGGGTTTGTGAAATGCGAGGCTACATGCCCGATATCGACGGTAAGGAAGAGTCGAGCCCCATGGGTCGCATCGTCATCCTCGAAGATACGGATAAGGACGGAAAAGCGGATAAACGAACCGTCTTTCTGGACAAGGTCCTACTCCCTCGTGCGGTTGCCGTTTATCCAGACGGACTTCTCTTTGGTGATGAAAAGGAATTGCGCTTCATCAAACGCGATGGACTCAAGGCCGTTGGAGAACCAGAAATTGCCGCCAAAGGCTTCATGAAAGGCGGCAATGTTGAGCACCGCCCAAACGGCCTGATGCGAGGTCTCGATAACTGGCTTTACAATACAAAATCGGATCAACGTATCCGTCGTATCAATGGCAAATTTGTTGTCGAAAAAACGGCCTTCCGAGGTCAGTGGGGAGTCGCTTTTGATAACTACGGCCGAATTTTCCACAACAATAATTCCCAGTTCCTCATGGGGGATTTCGTCGCTCCAAATCTTCTCGATGGCAACCCATCGGTGAACATTAAAGTATCCAGCACAAACCGAATTGGATCGAACAAGCCTTTCCCCATTCGAGTGACACCTGGCCTCAATCGCGCCTACATCCAGAAATCCAACGGCTATGGAAATGACACGATCGACCCAAAAACTTTCAAGCTTCTCTCCTGCACAGCGGCCGCTGGAATGACCGTTTATCGTGGCAGTAATTTCCCGAAAGAATGGCAAAACACCGCTTTGATTACCGAATCCGGAATCAATCTCGTCAAAGCCATCGATATCACAGAATCCGGAACCAAATTTTCAGGTAAGCACACCTACGAGAACAAGGAATGGATCGCATCGACTGACGAGCGTTTCCGCCCAGTCAATATCTACAACGCTCCAGACGGAAGCGTCTACCTCTTGGATATGTACCACGGCATCATCCAACACAAAACCTACATGACGACCTATCTTCGAAAACAAATTCTCGACCGTGGCCTTGAAGGACCAGGCACCGGCCACGGCCGTATTTATCGAATCAGTCACAAGGCTGGCAAAGTCGAAGAGGTGCCAGACATGGACACCCTCTCGTCCGAAGATCTCGTCAAAAAACTCGCCCACCCAAATGGTTGGCACCGCGATATGGCACAACGTGTCCTCATCAGCCGCACTCCAGATTCTGAAACTGTCAAACTACTCGAAAAACTTGTTGGAATCGCAGAACATCCACTTGGGCAAATTCATGCGCTCTGGACACTTGAAGGCCTTGGCAAACTCTCGGCAAAAGCAGTCGCCACAGCATTGAGTAGCGGAAACGAAAAGGTCGCTGTTTCCGCACTTTGGGCCTCAAACACACTTCCTCACCCAGAAAAACGACAACTTGAAAAACAACTAACGGAACTGAAACCCGCAAACGACGAAACTGCCATCTATCTAGCCCGTGCCCTCGGCCCCATCGCCACTCCGGCAGCATTCAAAGCGCTCAACAGTATCGTCAACAGCCACAATAACAAGTATGTTGCTGCCGCTGCCTTCTCTGGGCTTGCAAACCGCGAAAGTGCCTTCGAAACAACCGTCGGTGGAGACCTCAAAAACAAAGATCTCAAAAACTGGATCGCCAAGTCCAAGAAAAAGGACAACGGGCCTAAGGTCGTTGCCTTGAAGGGCGAAGCACTCGCTTCCTACAACCGTGGCAAGGCTCTCTATCATGGAGCGGCTGCTTGTTTTGGATGTCACGCACCGGATGGTGGCGGCATGCCAAATCTCGGACCACCTCTTGATGAATCGGAATGGGTCACTGGAAGCCCAGAAGTCTACGCCAAGATTCTCCTCCACGGAATCACTGGCCCAATCATGGTGAATGGGAAGAAATACGAAACTCCCGCCGTGATGCCTGCCTTGTCTGCCAATTCAATGTTCACCGATCAAAAAATCGCCGACATCATGACATACACCCGCAATTCATGGTCCAACAAGGCCTCGGCGGTGAAGCCTGATTTCATCAAAAAGACCCGTAAAGAAACCTCCTCGCAAGCGGGACGTCCCTACACGGCCAAAGACCTGAAATAGATCCGTATCGAGAACGTTATTGCTTCCCTGCTTCACCCATCACTTCCCAAATTTCTTTACTGAAACGGTTGTCGAAGAACAGGTCCGCACCTATCACTTGGTGAATCAAAATAATCCCCCAGAAGATCGTCTGATACCCCTTCTTCGTACTCTTGTGACGTAAGATCCTCTGGGCAATGAACCCTCCGGGCCATCCTCCAGCAATCTCACCGAGATGCAGAATCGTCTCTGGAACCCGCCAACCTTTCACAATCGCCTGCCTCTTGTCGTAAGCATATAAGCGAAAAGTAACTGCGGAAAGGACAGTCACTTGCAGAACAGGCCACCACCAGACCACAGGCAATTGAATCAGTCCCATCACCGGCCAAAACAAAAGCGCAAGAAGCAGTAGGATACCTGAAATCTTCATTCTTCCAATCACCAGAGGCGTGTGAATCCCCTTCGCACAAGGTCGACCTCGAACGTCCGTTCCCATCACAAAAGGAAACTCGACACCCAGACCAGGTTGCTGCTTGCACCCTCTGAATTCCATCACATGCACAAAAATCTTTTCGCCCTCGCACTCCAACCAACCAAACCCCTTTTTTTCATCCCAAGCAACAACCTTGCCTATCCTGACCGCAGAGGCCTTTCCAGATTTTCCCTTGCTCTTTCCCACGAAGACCTATTTCCAACATTCCAACGCTCCTAGCAAGCGTAGAGTCATTTTACAAACTTCTCCCCCCCTTCAATCTAAAAGCTTCCCTTCTGGCAAACTCAACAAACTCCTAGACCGTTCTGCGGATGGAATTGCCGAAGTGGTCGAGGCGGACCGAGCCAAGATCAAGGCGTGAGGAACGAGTGGATGAACATCCACGAATGACGAACAACGCCGATATTGGCTTCGTCTGCCCGAAACGGTGCCTGACATCGCTTAGCCAATTTCTTCAAACCTCAAAAAATCCACTCGATTTCGGCAAGGCCATCTGGAAACCGGTCTACCCCGTCCCAACTCGCAAGTCCCGCATCGACCACAACACTCCCGCCGCTGCCTTCCCATTCCCCCGCAACTTCCTTGCCCCGTCCTTTCTTCGTTCCGAAAACCTCTCCCGCGAAGCATCAAATGCATCGTTAACAAATCCCTGATTCGTATTTCGCGAATGAAGTAAGATTTAGTTCGGCCATCCGGCCACTTCGGTAGCAGAGAGACCCAAGCTATCCTAGATCGTGTTTCCTTACGTGTTTTTCAAAAATGAATTTCCAGATGAGGGAGAGTGCACAAACAAATCCATATATTCCCCATCCAACTAGAACGTAAAAATAGGTCCTAAGAGCGTCCTCATACCGATCAGGAAAATAATAGCTACTTTGAATAAGAAACCACAGAACGACAGAAGCGCTGGCGAGAACACCAAACGCACCGATAAGGAGTAAAAGCCGATTCATGACAGTCAGCATTTCTAAATACCACCCCACTCTCGACGAAATCGATTGATCAGAATGGAAGTTTGATTGGGAAACTATTCTGGATCGCTTCTTCCTTATTGCCAGTAGCTGTTAGAAACATAGCGGCGCTAACCGCATCCTCGCAGGTTGATTCAATTTCCAACTTTAGTTCATACTCAACGGCCTTGGAAGGAGTGAAAAAGGATTGCTTGCCATCACGTCCATAAACAAAACTTGCACCATCTTTGGCACTTGGACTGACATTACTCCAGGTATAGCGACTTAAAGTCTGATCAATCGCGAAGACTTCCGTTCCAGCTTTGACATCAGTAAGGATCATTTTCACCCGAACATCTTTAAACCAATCTGGCTTTGTCATTCTAGCTACTGGACGATTGAGATCGAGCACGATGCCAGCGACAAATTGCTCTTCCGGCAAGCCAGCCAGCGTAAATTTGTAATTCTTGGATTGCCCGAGAGAAACCTTTCCAAGGTCAACGGCATAGCGTGAGAGCACAGCTTCTTCGCCCCGGTCTTCGAATTTGCCGTCGCCTTGGTATTGAGCTTCACCAGCAATCCCTAGAAGGCTCAGATTCAGTAATACAAAGTTGATCATGAGAATTTTTTTCATAGGCAAAGAGTAGTCACAATTTTCACGTAAAACAGTAAAGAGTTCGTAAAGAAGGAGACCACTACTTAGCTTGTTGAATCTCGACACCTTTTCCGCCCTTGCTGCGGCGTAGTTCATTCCAGGTTCCGATGTTGCCTCTCTGCATTTCGTAGTTCAGATCGTTCAAATTGTTCAGGTAATCACCCTGCTCCAGTTGTTGTTGCTGCTTTTGGGCTGCTGGACGAACCGGCTGATTGGGTTGTGCTTGCCCCAAGTGATTTTCACCACGATAGAAGGCGTAACGGCCATCCTGCCGTGCAATCACAGTCGCGGTTCCATTCACACCTTCCGCGACAAAGATTCCACGTAGATCGGTATCACCACTCTTGAACTCAACATCCTGCGAACCAATAGCTTTCACGTGCACCTTCGCCTGATAGCCTTTATCAACAGTATCGCGAACATTCACACGAACGGATCCTCCACCGGGATTTTCCTGAATTTCCAGTTTTAGAGGCGTCACTAGGACCATGCCACTGGTAAACAGATCGTCACCTCGACAAATAACCAGATAGGCACCCTCTTCTTTGAGAGGTAAAGTCGCCGTCCGATCTCGATCGCGATAGTCCTCGCCATCACCAAGGTCCAAAGTCATTTCCATTTCCGGCTCGATACCGGCAAGATGGACCTTTGTGATATTTGAAAGGTTCTTTTCTCTCAGATACAACTTCATCAGATCAACTCGATAAATCTGCAAGTAAGCTTCCTTGACGTTTCGGAAACGCAACTCGATCTCAACTTTCTCCTTGGGTTCGAAAGTCGTGACCTCGTCCATCTCGATTTTCTTCTCCTTGAAATAGTCAATCGCATCGACTGCATCGGGATAAAGGCTTTTGACCTTCTCATACCACTCGATCGCGTCGCCAGGAGCACCAAGCGCATGATGAATCTGTGCCGTGATATATCGTGCGTAATCTCGATCCTTGCTTTCGCTTTTGGTCACCGGTGCTGCGGCAGCAAGAGCCTTGTCATAGTGATACTGCCAGAAGTGCCCTAGCGCTGCCATATACTGGAAACTCGTCGCAAAGCTACTCTTCGGGTAGACCTTCCGGAAACCTTCTGCCGCATCGACCACGGTCTGGTAATCTTCAAGTGCGAAGTAGGCATTTGCCATGCTGAATGCAGCATCATCTGCAAGTGGATCTAGAGGATGGTGTGTCAGAAACCGATGCAAGTACTCCAGTGATCCCTTAAGAAGGCCGATTCGGTCAAAATCTTTTCGTTCAGATGCTTTCGTTCCACGGACCCTGTTTCGCCGCTCTTCCTCAGCTTTCAGTTCATGGGCTTTTGGGGCCTTATCAAAGAGTTGTTGGGATAGTGCGAAGTGGGTGGAAACAACCGCCGAGGTATTCGGGTACTCCAACCAAATCGAATCCATGTATTCGATACTTCCGAGAAACTGCCCTTGGTCCTCTAGTGTCGCTGAAAGACTGGCATCATTGATAAAGCTGGAATCGATGGTTGCACGGAAGACCAACCACGCACGTTCGAACTCTCCAATCAGACGATAGGCTTTACCCACGACAAGAATCTTATCGAATGGAATTGTCAGGCTCGGATGGCGCTCACGAAGAATCTCGAACATTTCAACGACTCGTTGCGCATCGAAATAATCCTCCATCGTATAGATCCATAGCAGCATTCGGGCGAGATCCCTCTCATAACGATTGCGCTCATGATCAAATAGATGAGTAAGATGCGTGAGGGCTACTTCGTAGTTTCCATCGTTAAAATTCAGATTCGCCAATTCGAAGTGTTCGCTATGGTTCATCCTATATGGATCATCGCTTTTTTCCGTAGGAGCTAGAACGGTGATGGTATGAACTTTTCCGACAACGACTCTCTCGCGGTTATAGAAGTCCCTGATCGTTCCCGGTAGCACTCGGTAGGTCCCTGGCGCGTATCCAACGAGTTCATAGGCGATACTTCCCATCGACTGACCCGCTCTGTAATAACAAGTGATGACTCCGTCACCGACTTCATAGCGCTGGAAATTGCCCGATACTGAACCATCCACCAACAACATACCTGCTGGAAGATACTGCTTTCGAACTCGATACTCCCTGCGAGCATCTGAATATGGATCATACACTCCAGAAACGACACGAATCTTTTGTCCGACTTCGACTTTACTTACTGGAGAGCTACTAGCGGCTTTCAGAGGAATACCGCGGTAGTTCAAGTTTCCGTGGTAGTAAGAATCTCCTGTTAGACGAAGTCGGCTTCCCCAATCATTTCGACTCTTCATATCTCGTGAAAAGCCTGTCAGCAAAACGGAGAACGAATATTGACCCGGCCCCGCTTTTTCGAAACGCACTATATTGTTGCCTGATTTGATGAATTTTGTCGGAACTGGAATCGAAAGGCGCCCACCAATTTCACCACTCTTCACCTTCGCGATCTGCTTATCATTCACGATCACTCGGATCTCAAAATCCGTTTCCTTCGCTTCATTTCCCGCATAGAATTCGGCCAGTGCGGCCACTGCAGAACCCAGTGCTTGCGGAGACCGATAGGATAAACATCCGTAGTTTTTCAAAAGAAGATTTGCGGCATTTTTAGCTAGCGGCGAATCTGGCTTCACTCCGGCAATCGCAAGTAGAACCATGGCTGTCGTTTCATTGCGATCACGAAGCACCGTGTATCCACTTCCCTCCCACCAAGCAATTTTCGGCTGCCCGACTGGAGCTTCTAATTTGACATTTTTCTCGAGTAACTCGACGAGATCACGCGCAAAATCATCGCGATCGAGGTTGATCATCGCGACGGCGGTGCGTGCGAGAGCGTTGTTTGAAAGTTTCGCACGCTCACGATAGATACGGTTAAGATGCGCAAAATCCGCCTTCTGCCTCACAGATAACGCATGCAAAATCATCGACTTATTGTCGTTGTCGTTCGCCCCAAGTCTGCTGAACGTTTGGTTCAAAAGGGTTTCAGTTTTACTCAGTAGGTCGGACTGCACAGGGATTCCTGATTTACCAGCCAAGCCAAGCGCCCAATACGTCCGACAGGTGAGATACAAATCCTTTTGTCCTTTCCAAGACCATTGTCCGTCATCCTCTTGAACGGAAGTCAAAGACGCGACCAACGATTGGGCACGTTCGGAGAGTTTTCGAATATCTTCCTCTCGCGCACCATGCTCCTTCGCATAATTCAGTGCAGAAACAGAAGCCAGCAGCGCATCTGCTGCAGAACCTTGACGCCGTCTCAAGGCATAGTCCATCAGTGCCTTTTCCACCGATGGGCTTAGACTCACCTCCAATGCCTGTTTGGTAAACTCCATGCCATCAGGAAGTGAAACGACCGCATCGGCATCACCTGACGAAACACCACCAGCCGATCCGGCAAATTCCATCCCCCATGCACGAACTGGTAACTCGATCGCAAGTTCATCGGTAAGTTCACCTGAATTCGCCGCCGCTCTTATTTCGACCGATTCTGCCAATGCAATATCATAACTAGCGAATAGGCACTCGGTCACAGAATGAGCTTTGATCTCAACTGTTTTTCTACTCAGCTTTTCCTGATTCCCATTAACAGAAAGAACGAGGTCCGCATTCCCTTCGAAATCTGTTAGATTGTGTACTTTGGCAAGAAATCTCATCTGATCGCCTTCCTGAACCATGACAGGAGTTTTTAGTTCCAAGAAAAAGTCCTTCCGCGCAATCAACGAGGAAACGCCCTCACCCACCAGAGCTTCTTTACTACAACCTCGAGCGGTCAGGCGCCATTGCGTGGTGGATTCTGGTAACGGGATACGAACCTTTGCGATGCCCTGCGCATCGGTAATTACTGGTGAGATCCAGCGTGAAGCAGACATCACTTCCTTACGAGGTTTTGCCAATTGCTCAGACTGCGTTTCGCCGTCCTTTTTGGCTTCTCTCGAATCAATCGCTTTACTCTGATCTGGGCTATTTGCTCCTCGCTCGCCAGCCGCTTGACGAAACCTCATAGCGGCTTCCGCTGAAGCTGTTGCCCCAGAAGGCTGAAGAGTCTGATCATCAAAATCACTCATTCCTCCACCGCCGCCACCGCTTCCTCCACGCTGGAACATGTCCCGACCCAACCCGTAGCCGCCTTCGGATCTAAGTTTGGCCAACTGAGCCATTTCTTTCTGACGCCGCGCCAAACGTTCCTTTTCTTCGGTAATTGATTTCACCACCGCCTGAGTTCGCGCGGCGTAGTAGAAATCACACGTGGATTGCACCACAAACTCTGCATTTCTCTGAGCTCCCAACTGAAAGAAATCGAGGATAGGAGGAAGTGTTTCAGGATACAGTGAATAGAGTGCTTCGTTGACCAATGCCAAACTAAGTGCAGCTTCGACTGGCTTGTCATTCTGATCTGTGACCACCAAACGAACCATCGTTTCGGCCCCAGGGAATTCAATTTCCTTACTTGGAACAACGTTCACTTTGAGCTCACGTTTCACGATAAAATCCTTTGATGTTTCGCGAAGTTCTCGCCCGTCTATGGCAGCCACCGAAATCCGGAAATTCGGAAAGTGTTCATGTCCCAGTGAAAGATCGATCTCATTAAAGCCCTTCTTCAATTCAAGAATTCGATAGGAAAGAATCTCCTCACCTTCAATCGTCATAAGCGCGAGTGCATCATCTATCCTCGAATGCAAACGAACTGGAAGGTCTGCGCCAACTTTACCCGTTGAGTCATTAGCAAAAAACCGCAGCTTCGACGCGTCCGTATCATCGGAGACTGTTAGACTGTTCTGTGCAGTCACCACTTGTCCAAAGCGGTCTTCGCCCGAGGCTCGTAACACATAGAGACCGCCTTCAGTCAGTGAAAGTTTCACCGTCCCCAAACCGGTTGCGGAATCCGTCGTCACCCGATGCTCTTCTACCGTCACTTCACCAGCTGCTTGTGTTTGGCGTTGGATCCAAGGCACTGCCGAGAGAATTGCATCCACCTTGGGCTTCTCACGTCTGAGAACGTAGAGTGTCACCTCTTTTCCCACGGGTTTTCCATCCGCTCCGGTAGTCTTGATAGTTGTTTCAAAAGGCGCACCCGCAAGAGCGATAGCTTGATCCACCATCACCTCTGCCTTAAATCCTAGCTTCGCGAGAAACACTTGATCGCTTGTGCTGACATTGTGTTGCTTCACGATGGCTGAAAACCCGAGAAAACGTCCGGGTAAAAATCCCGACGGATCGTAATCGATCTCAATTGCCCCGTCCTTATCTGTTTTCTGAGAATACGTTCTACCGTCTGGAAGTGTGTAATCGACTGTCTCTCCAACGGCAGGTGAGCCCCAGTAATAGTTCGCTTTCAGTTTCGCCTTGATTGTTTCACCACGGAAAATCACATCGGATGGAAATTCGAAAACCAACTTCACTTTCTCTAACTTGTAGCGCTGTACCTCAAATTTCCCATTATAGACCTCAGAAGAGACACCATTTCTCGATGAAACTTGAATCGTGTATGCGCCTAATGGAGCGTATTCATCAATGGCCATCGAATGATCAAACGCACCGAAATCTGACAGCTTCACTTTGCTCTCTTTCAACATCCGTCCTTTTGGATCGAGGATACGAACGAAATAGCTTCGAGCCTTTGGAACTTCATAACTTCCATCTTTGACTTCTCGGATCATCCCACGAATATGGACCATTTCGCTCGGGCGGTAGACAGGCTTTTCCGTATAGATATAGCCTCTCGTCGTTAGTCCCGAGCTAAATTTCAAGCCACTCAAGTTCATACCGCAAGAAGCAATACCTCCCTCACCCTTCGCGAAAACTCCCACACCCGATGCATCCTTCAGCGTCTCGAAATACTCTTTGCGAAACACCCCGTCTTTCCCTGTGCGGCCAGTTCCAAATACTTCCTTACCGTTACTCGCAATGATCGAAACACCGGGAGCTGGCTTCATCGTCACCATATTCTGTGCGTAAACCAACAATTCTCGCCGACTGGTTTTAGTAATAATTTCTATATCTGATCTCACCACTAAAGTCGTGGCTTCAAAGTCTTCCTCACTCACCTTTACGACACAGACACCTGCTTTGCTCGCATCGAAAGGGATCTTGATTCGCTGAGTGATCGGCTTGTATTTCGAGAAACCGTCAACCTCTAGCTCCCATGTTTTATCCGGTTGGATCAAGTCGATATCAAGATCCTCCACTCCACCGATTCCATGCATTTTACGAAAATATGCTTCAAGATTCAGGCGATAGAGATCGAACTTTAGCTTCGATGCATTCCGTGAAGTCACTTCAATGAAAGCATCCTCATTTGTGCGGAATGTTCGCTCGGTCCGAACGTTGAGCGAATGGTTGGTCATTGTTTGAAAGCGTTGTTTCGCTTTCCCAGCATACTTTCCCCAGTTCAGCCTCTGATAGGTGGCCAGTGCTTGATCCAACTCTCCAAGTTTTTCCTCCTGCACCATGCCAATCCGATACAACGCAAGTGAAGCCTCTTCAGTTCTTGGATATTTACTAACCAAACGCTCCCATTCCTCAGTTGCTTTTCGGAAATGCCCTTCGATTCTTCGAGTCGTTTCTTGATCTGGGTTCTCGTGTTTGTCTTCCAATTCCATGGCCAAGGAAAAATCGATCTGGCCCATTGTGAACAAGATCTGACGTGCGCGACCGTCCAGTGGATGATCCTTCAGAAATTGATCAAAATGCTTGCGGGCTGCCGCATATTCCTTCGCTTCGACTGCATCGAGCCCAACTTGAAACTGAGCATTGATGATACCCGACTGACAAGCTGACCACTCGGCTCCATTTGGAAAACGCGCAATATACTCGCGCCACTGACGAATCGCTTCTTCGTAGTTCTTTTGTTCGAAGCGAAGCTGACCTACGAGATGCACCGCTTGACTCGTCCACATCTGAAACGTCTCATTACACGACGCTCCTGTCCGAATATTCGGATCCGCTTCAGTCTCTTCGGGAACAAATGAAAAGCTTTTCTCAGAAGCAAAGGCTTGAAAGGCTGCAATTGCATCATCGGTCTGACCAGCGTTGCGATGGGCAACTGCAATCAAACGTGCTGTGTCCATTGCTCTAGGATGACTCGCATGGTTTTCAAGGAAGTTCTCTGCCACTCGGATCGCCTGTCCCAGTTCACTTACCGCCGGATGAGGAAGATTGTAACTTCTAACTAACATCCATCGCGTATCAGCCTTGAAAGCTTCATCCTCATTTTCTGTGAGCTTTAAAAGATCCTCTGCATTCTGCCGAGCCATCTGAAGTTTTGGAAGAAAACCACTCGCATTATTCTGAACTTGCAGCTTCTGATACCGTTGTCCTGGAACGATCTGTATCACCTGACCGGCTAGTGCCAACTGGACTTCGACGAGATGGAACCGTGCATCTTTCCAGTGATCTCCAGCGGGTAGTGGATTCTCACGAAGTTGTCCGCGGAACCGCTCAGGACTTCCTACTGTTCCCGACCATTTTGGATCAAATTCTTTAAGATATTTTTGATAATGCTGCTCAGCTACCGCCCACTGATTCAATTTCTGATGTGCCCGTGCGATTTTAAATTGCACCGTATCGCGCAACTCGCGATCAATCTCAATTGTCAAAGCCTTCTGATACAATTGAATGGCTTTGGTGAAATCGGCTGGAGGCGCATCGAGTTCTTTCTCATCTGGCTCACGGGCCATTTCATCGCCAAATTCGATCAATATATTTGCCAAGCCCTTCTTCCTTTTTGAGGAAAACAATCGCATCGCCTCTGCCTCATAGATCGCCTCCGCCTCTTCAAATTTCTTCTGCTCGATCAAAATTCGGCTCTTAAGAAACAAGGCCTTACGTCTCCATTTGGAATTCTCATATTTATCGATTACCAAATCACAGGTCTCAGCAGCTGCCTTCGATTTTTTATCGTAAAATAACGCCAAACTTTTCAGATAGGTTGCGTAATCTTTTGCTTCATTTTCGCCATCAGTGAGATACCTGTCTAACAGCTCCACAGCTTTAGCGAACTGCTTTACCTGCATCGCCTGCTCTGCCGGTCGCAGTGCCTCTTGCGCCGAAGCAACCGTCAGAATGCTGAGAAATATAAATGTCAGTAGCGTTTTCATATGCGTCGATGTTGTAGGGATTTTCGTTAAAGGGGTGTAAAGGCACTGTAAAAGAACTCATTCACCAAACTCTTTGGAACACCCACTCTTATTGATGACACTCCACTCCTCTTTTCCTTAGAAGAATCGTCGCTCCAAAAACCTCCAAATTCATATTCTATCCGTGAATTCGGAAAAAAACCTCCTATGATCCCCAACGAAACCGTTTCCATGAATTTAAGTCGCACCACGCAATCACACACTCTTCGCCTCTTACTCGCCCTCATCGCCATTGGAACATTCATATCAATTCCACTGCGCGCCGGCGTCAACGTCCTCCTCATTGGCTCAAGCATGCACTTCGATGCCAAGGAGGGCGGCAAACAAGACGATCGCCTAGACCTAAAGCTTCTCGCTACTGAGCTAGAGAAAATTCTCAACAAAGGCCAAAGCAATGGCGCTTCAAAAGTCGTTTACGAAGATATTTACCAAACCAAGGAGACTCCAGTTGCTCTTGGTTCTGGTGGGAAAGAAATTCCTACCGAATTTCACTGCCATAGCCTCGCTCAATACTACTTCTGGCCGGAGGGAAGAACGGAACGACTCAAGCGCCTTAGAGGAGAAGCTGGAACGACATGGGATTATGCAGTGATCGTCGGAGACCCTTTCCTAATTGATCAAATGCCTGGGATCTTTGCAACTGGAGTGGATCTCTTGGCAAAAGATTTAGCCACCAATAAGAAAATCAAACTCGTTTTACTGATGCCATGGTTGGGGAACGCGGATGCGACCGAGAACCTTAGCGAAGTGGTCCATCGAGTCGGCCATGGTTTGAAAATTCCAGTAGCCCCAGCCGCTACCACCGTGACCGATGCAGGAGCGTTTGGTAAACAAGACGCCACCTATCTAGCTGCCGCATCGATATTTAGCACTCTGAGTGGTAGAGAAGCCTGGGGCCAATCGAGGCTCGCGAAAAAGGCCCTCGCAACGGTGATCAAAAACCGTTCAAAACCTGTTTTCACCCAATCTTTCTCTCGACCTACTCCTTTCACCATGGAGTTCATGGATAGGCCCCTCATCACGTTCAACCAAACGGGTAGCAGCTCGGAGAGAGGCATCAAAGGCGGGATCATCGAAGCGATGAAACAATGCAAAATCACTGCGAAAGAAGTCGGCAAAGTCGATGAAGGTTTGATCGACTTCAACTACGGGCGAGCGAACAGCAACTTCGAAGCCAACAAGCGATACAAGGTGGATCCTACGAAATTCCATCGCTCCTATGGTTTCCCCATGCAAGAAGCCAGAGGAACGGCAGCTGTCTCTATGCTCTATGGAATCGACAAACGATACTTCAACAAACAAAACTACGACGACGGGACAGATCTCGGCGTCGCCTATGACATGTGTCGCCAGCAAGAGGTTGAGAAGAATGTGCGAGCCGTCCCGATTCGTTTGCTTTGGGCGAAAATTCAAGATCTTGATCCAGACCTAAGACCACTCCGAGACAAATGGCACATGAGCCGCCTGACCGACGCAGCAAGTGGAGCGTTTATCGTCACACTCCTGACCGGAAA
The DNA here is from genome assembly GCA_045106015.1 of Akkermansiaceae bacterium. Classification (GTDB taxonomy): domain Bacteria; phylum Verrucomicrobiota; class Verrucomicrobiia; order Verrucomicrobiales; family Akkermansiaceae; genus Luteolibacter. The sequence goes on from JBGCEE010000016.1 coordinate 95,399, forward strand.
AGATCCACGCGGGGAAGAACCAGCAGACAAATCTTCCGAACCATGGAAAACGTGGAAAGCCAGATCGATTGGTTACAAGTCTGCGATGCTGATGGGGCTCCGATTCAAGTAAATCACGTTTACTTCCCACTCGGTTCTTTTCCAATCAAGACCAACCGAAAGCCCAGATCAGGCAAGCGGACGTTCGGAGTCGCACCATCACGACGAAACACATAGGACTCATCGGCATCGAACTCGTACCCCCCGCCTCGCGTAATTTTTGGTTTATCTGAAAAAGGTTTTCTAAAACTCCCATTCACAGGATTGCTTCGCTCCGCGGCTCTGTAGGGCTGCATCACAGCATCGTCATGACAGTATTCCCAAAGGTTCCCCGTCATGTCATAGAGTCCCAGTTCGTTTGGCTTTTTCTTTCCGGATGGATGAGGGCGCTGTTTGCTATTTTTCGCATGCCACGCAACCTCATCGATCTTATTGGAACCACTGAAGCGATATCCCTTAGATTTCTGCCCCCCTTTCGCGGCATATTCCCACTCGGCTTCCGTAGGTAGTCGGAACCGCTTTCCCGTAATCTTGTTTAGACGCTCGAGGAATAACTGAATATTCCACCAACTAATATTGTTCACTGCATAGCCCTTGTCTGGGAAATAGCTGACGTCCCATCCCATCACCTCCTCGAACAATTTCTGACTTACCTCATACTTTCCAATATAGAACCCATCAAGTTTCACCTTGTGAGCAGGCTTTTCGATAGCCGCCGCAGAATCTGAGTCAGATCCCATTAGAAACGTTCCGCCCTCCACCCAGACCATCTCCTTCATCAAGCGATCTTTCGAATCTGGTGAAAGCTTACTGACTTTCTCCTCATCACCGGACACGGGAATCAACAAAAGGGCACAGCAAACCAAAACATTTCTTAAACTCTTCATCACAAAAACTCCTATCTATTCAAAGAAAATCCACTCGATTTTATTCACCACATCTGGGAATCAAAGAACCCGATGGGTATTTTTTCACGTTTCAGATGGTTGGAAAACAATCAAATCTGCATCTCATTTAGCATTTTCGTTGCCTCGTCAAATTGCTCTACAAACGCTACAAAAGTTCGATACATCCCCCAACAGATCAGCAGCACAAACACCGTAAAAACGACTTTCCACGCGATGTGTAACTTGGGACGAAGCCAGACCAACGGCAACGCAAACGGTGGAACCACTAAAAACGTCAAAATAATGAATCCCGTTTTGCAATACCAAGGGACCCCGTCATCGGCAGGAGGGCTTGCTACCGCCACAACCGGTCTCTTCGACTCATCAAGAAACTCCATGCAGTGCTTGCACTTCACAGCTTCCTCCTGAATCTCCTCCGCACAATAGGGACACCTTTTCATCTCTTATCGAAAAGGTTACTAAACCTTTCCAAAATAATGTCGACCTCCGATTTAAGAAAGCCTCGGGTTCTCTAGTAAAAAGCTAGGCCGTTTTCAAGAAATCTAAGCTCGAATCGGAATCCTCCCGCCCAAGCAACTGAAATAAGAAAAGCAAACATCTACCCAATAGATGGAGAGACTTTTGGAAAGTGATCTAAACCCACTTAGATGGATCCAATCGATAATAAGTTTCCAAGGACCTATACAAGTCAGGACGCTTCTTTTTTAGCTGCTTGGGTTTCTCAAAAAAAGTCTCCGTTGCGACCGCGAAAAACTCAGCTGGATTGGTTCCACCGTATGGGTCGATGAGAGTTCGCCTTCCTCGGTCGAGTTCTTGTTGAAATTCTTCGTAATTCTCACCAAATACCTTGGACCAAGAACGATAAGCATGACGACTTTCTAATGCAGGTGCGCCATCTGTCGGGCCGTCTTCGTGATCAAGTTGATGACTGAATTCATGGATCGTGACGTTGTGCCCATCATAGATATTTCGCGCACCGTCCTCCACAGAATCCCACGCAAGGATGACCGTTCCTGTTTCCCAAGATTCTCCCAATCGGCTGACTTCCCCTTCCGTGACAATCCCCATCGCATTGCGGCTCTTTTGAACCGACGTGAATGTCGTTGGATACAGATAAACGGTTTTGAGATCCGGATAAGGAACACCATCACGGTAAAGCACCAGCAGGCAGGCCTGTGCGGCAACGGTGAGTAACATCTCCTCGGTCAATTCTAATCCATTGCATCCTTCGAATCGAGTCGACTCGATAAACTTTGCGATTCGTTCGTGGAGACGAAAACGAATGTCATCTGGAAGCTTCGCGTAAAGTGGAAGATCTTCCTCAAGCATGCTGATCCATTCATCCCTAAACACGGCGTCGACCTGTTCCTTACCTGCGAAGAGTTTTTGAATCTTTTCCCAAATCATGCGCTTTCTAGTTCGTTTTGAGTTAGCGGTCTTTATGACTTTCAAGCGATTTTCGCAGCCTCGTAGACACACACGACCCCGAAGGTCATAGGCTTGGTCGATCCTCTTTCGAAGCCCGTTTTTTCAAGCAAGGATAACATCGCGTCGCCCGCTGGAAATTGTTCAATCGAGCCACCAAGATACTCGTAGGCATCTTTTTCGCCGGTAAGCAGACCTGCCATTTTGGGTAGAACATGATGGAGGTAGAGGCGGTAAGGCAAACGCATCACACCAGTCGGGATGGCGAAATCGAGAATAAACAAGCGACCACCTGGCTTGAGCACACGACACATCTCCTCAAGGCCTTTTTCATAGTCCGCCATATTTCGGAGGCCAAAGGCAACCGTCACAACATCGTATTCATGATCTGGAAAAGGAAGGTCGAGCGCATCGGCCACCAAAGTTTTTTTGACGCCACGATTCGAGGCGTGATCCAACATTTCAGCACAGAAGTCGGTGGCCATGACATCACAGTCGGGAATCTTCTCTTGGATGGTCAGAGCAAGATCGCCAGTTCCTGTTGCCACATCGAGTAGCTTTTCCGGACTCAACGACTTGATGCGCTTGGTAACCACTCGCCGCCACCAGACATCGGCGCCCATAGAAAGCACATGATTGGTGAGAACGTAGCGGTCGGCGATGCGAGCAAAAGCGTTCCTGACATAAGTGGGATCTGGCATGTGGAAAGAAGGTGGCGTAGCAAGTGGGTTTCGTCCAATACCGCTTATTCAGAAAGTTTCCTTGTAGAGTCTTTTTTGCTCCCAGGGGTCGTAGAAGCGATTCGCATGGTCAGCGGTATGGAAACGCCAGAGTTCTCGGGGATTCCATTTCCCTGTAACATATTTCGCTAGAATCAAACCTCGAATAAAAATGAGAAGGACGAAAATTCCTAAAACAGCGAGTCCGACTTTCCATTCTGGCTCACCCGTTCTGTCCAAGATCCATTGCCCTGAAGATAGTAGACCGATGAAGATAATCAGGTGGAGGTTCGTAAGAATCCGGCCGAATATTTGGAGCAGGAATCTCACCATAGATTGAAAATTAGTGTTTCGCTCCCTCTTTGAGAAGTTCGGGGAACTTTGCTTGGAATTTTTTCAACCGCGGTATCGAAACATTACGAACGTATGAATTGTCCGGATTGTTTTTTTCGTAATCCTGATGGTAGTCCTCACCCTTCCAAAACTTTTCAAATGGGTAAACCTCCGCTGCCACTTCCCGGGGAGCTAATTCTTTGTTCAGAGCTGCAATTTTCTCATCAATTATCTTTTTCTGCTCTTCGTTCTGATAGAAAATGATGGAGCGATACTGAGAGCCAATATCGGGGCCTTGGCCGTTTACCTGAGTAATATTCTGCGAACCAAAATAGACATCCACGAGAGTTGCGAAGCTTACCTTTTTCGGATCGTAGATGATTTCTACCGCCTCGGCATGTCCAGTGCGGCCGGTATTACTAGATTCATAGGTGGGGTTTTTACTGTGGCCTCCAGCATAACCGGAAATTGACTCCTTTACGCCCTTCACACTCTCATAGACGGCTTCAACACACCAGAAGCAGCCGCTAGCAAAGTAGGCACGTGCCAGACCGTCTTTGATCGGCACCTCCACCGGGTCGGCGGCTTGCTTTTTTTCCTGTAGAGCGCGATCAGTCTTTTGCTGACTGCAGCTGGTGGCGACCAACAGAGCGGAGAACGCGACGATGAGCGAAAGTTGTTTCTTCATGGCGGATAAGAGTAATGGCAAACCGGATTATTTCAACGGATCGCCATCTTTAAATAGATACTTCATCGCTTGCTCCATATCTTTGTCACCACGACCCGAGACATTCACGACGATGATATCGGATTTTGGAAGTGAACCAGCGACTTTCAGGACGTAGGCCATTGCATGCGCTGTCTCCAAAGCGGGAATAATTCCTTCGGTCACGGCGAGATCCTTAAAACCAGCAAGTGCTTCATCATCGGTTGCAAAGGTATACTCCACACGATTTTCAGATTGTAGGAATGCATGCTCTGGACCAATTGCTGCATAGTCGAGACCGGCAGATACCGAATGCGTCAGTTCGATTTGGCCATCGTCGTTGGCAAGTAACCAAGTCTTTGTGCCCTGAAGCACACCGAGCTTTCCTCCTTGGAAGCGCGCAGCATGGCGCTCGGGTATGATTCCGTCACCCCCTGCTTCAACGCCAACCATACGGACATTCTCGTCACCGAGAAACGGATGAAAGAGTCCAATAGCATTTGAACCACCACCCACGCATGCGACCAGAAGGTCAGGAAGGCGACCCTCTCTCTCGATGATTTGCTCGCGAGCTTCTACACCGATCACTCGATGAAAATCTCGGACAATCATCGGAAACGGATGTGAACCGAGCGCTGAGCCAATGATGTAGTGGGTATTTTCAACTGAGGCGACCCAGTCACGCATGGCCTCGTTGACGGCTTCTTTCAGCGTCGCTTGCCCTGCAGTCACGGCACGGACCTCAGCACCCATGAGACGCATACGCGCCACGTTGAGAGCCTGACGTTCCATATCGACCTGTCCCATGTAAACCACACACTCCATTCCGAAACGCGCACAAACCGTTGCAGTGGCCACACCATGCTGTCCTGCTCCAGTTTCTGCAATGATTCGGGTTTTACCCAGCCGCTTCGCGAGAAGGATCTGGCCTAGGGCGTTGTTGATCTTGTGGGCACCGGTGTGGAGTAAATCCTCGCGCTTGAGGTAAATCTTCGCGCCACCGAGCTTTTCCGTCCATCGTTCGGCAAAGTAGAGGGGTGTTGGACGCCCAACATAGTTCTTCAGTAGATCGTCGAGTTCTTCCTGAAACGACGGATCAGCTCTGGCGTCCTCGTAGGCCTTAGCAAGATCTTGAAGCGGTGTCATCAAGGTCTCGGGTACGAACATTCCGCCGAACTGACCAAAATGGCCTTTGGAGTCAGGTGACGAAGTGGTGGCAGATAGGTTGGCTATTTCACTCATGGCAGTTTCCAGACGGGTTTAAATTTCGTGTAATCATCCCGTGTGAGAAGGACGTAAAGCGGGCGGCGGCTTGGGTCAACTGTTGCGATCAACCAACGAAGTCTCTCCTCAACCATTGTCGTGCATCCGGCAGTCGCCGCCGCACCTCCCCGCCTCCAGATATGAAAGAAAATCGAGGACCCAGCATTCGCGACAATATTTGGGTGGGCATTATGGGCGATAAACATTTTGAGAGAATGCGGGTAATCATTCTGCACCATCTGCGCCCGTTTTTCCCATTCCGTTTTCGGTTCACGATCAAGCGTGAGGAACTGGTTGTAATATTTTGAGCTACCGTCTTCCACCCAGAGATCTCGGGAGGTGACCTGATGGTAGAAGGTCTTTGGGTGTTTCTTCACGCTCTTGTGCGAACCCCACACACCACCGATGTCGAACACACCTGCCGGGGCGCGTCCATCGCCTTCTTTTTTCATCTTCGCCCCGGGAGGATTTGGGTGGATTCCCCTGCCCCATGCGAGTCCCTTACTGCCGAGTCGCCCCTTCCAAGACGCGCCGACCTGTTGCCAGACCCCAGCTTTTTTCTCAAAATAGCTTAAAGTAACATGGGAACTATTCCACTCATCCGCAATTCCAACTACGCACTGAGATGAGCGTGCGGGCAATTCAAACGCCGAAGCAACTGAGACAAAAACAAGATAGGCAAGTGCGAGGAATACGCGCATGTGGATAGTTTGCGCAGGAAATGGCTCAGTGCAACCTCGGAGCACTCCTGAATGCAACGAACGAAATCTCATTTTTTAAGTTTTGGAGAGACAAATTCAAGAATTTCGCAAAAGCTAGGCCCTTTCATCAGTAACTATCCGGCTGTCCTAAAAATTGGTTTCCAGAATGAGTCATTTCAACCCCCTTGCACTTCTACTTGCCCTCATCCTTCCCCTTGCCGCTGATGAAGCAGCCAGCCTTGAAGCACGTCTGAAAGAAACTGCTGAGGCATCTCCTGCTGGAGCGAAGCTGATGCTCGAACTTATCGATCAATATGAATCAGATGGCCAAGTATTTGGATTGATCCGAACGGCTTCAAAATTTGCCAGAATTCAAACCGAACATCCGAAACGTCCGGATGTGACGAACACACTCATCAAAGGCTACGCCGCTGCCGCAAGGCACGACGATGTGATCACAACTGGAAAACAGTTCCTCGAAATTTTCCCAGATCACGGTCTCAGCGCAGAAGTCCGAAACAGCCTCGCAATCGCTTACGAACAAACTGAGCGCAACGCACAGGCAGCCCAACAACGAGCAGAGATATTCCGGATAGGTGGCTCTACAAAACAAGCTATCGCTGCGATACAAATCTGGAAGTCGGCAAACAAAAAGGAGTCTTTCGAAAAAGCAACCGACCTAGCACTGGCCCTGACTAAAAAAACGCCAGTCGATTCGATAGCCGTTGCCGCCGGATTCCAAGGCATGGAAGCAGCCCTCCGATGCGAAAAATGGAAAGAAGGGCTGAGCATGGCGAACAACCTTCGACGTTCGAATATCAAGTTGGAAAGTGGGGAGAAAACGTATCTGAGCTACCTCGAGGGCCGCTTTCAAAGCCAACTTGGTCAATACGCCAATGCAATCGGCTCGTATCGTGAATCACTTTCTGAAAACCAACCCGATCGTCACCGGCAATTGATCCGCGCGATGATCTCAGCAAAGTCGCCCATTTCGGACATCGAGAAGGAAGCTAGAAGCTACGCGTCAAAATTTCCAAAACGCGAAGACCGCTTTGAACCACTTGCTGAAGTCGCTTTTGCTGCGGCCGATTCCAACAATCTATCGAAAGCGCGCCTGATATCTGCAGAGGTGATTAAATCAGACGCAAAGGTTCGCGACATCACACGAGCATTGGTGGGTTGGCACGGAGACAAGCCAGATGGGGCCGCTAGGGATCTTCTTGCTGCCATGACTAGCAATCGTGCTCATACTGGAACCCTTAGAGCGATTCTTGCCCTCGAAGTTTATCGTGACCGTAAAAAAGATCTCGGCAAGGCGCGTACTGCTGCGTTTGAGTTTTTGGAAAAATCTCCAACTGAAGACGGTTGGACCGAAGAGATTGTTAAGTTCCTCTACCAATCTTCCGAAAACGAAAATGACTTCAAAAAAGCTCTGTCTTCCGTCGAAAAGAGTAGTCGGAGATATCCACACCTCGCGGAAGTGCAAGCAAGGCTTTGGAAACCAGCACCCACTCAAAAAGCCTTCAATCGCCAGTGGCAACAAACTAAGAAAAAACACCAATCAGACCCAGTTGCCAGACTGTGGCGCCAGACACGAGACAAAGGCGGAAAATCGGGACAAGCCTGTAAAGAGCTACTCAATAAAAAATGGCCTGAAGAAATTCGCCATCATTTGCTGTCGCGGCTTGCCTACGTCTATCGTCATCACCTCGGTGGGAAATCCAAAGAAGTTTCTTCCCAGCACTACCGCGAGTTATGCAAGCAATTCCCAACAGATCTTGAAGCTGCAGCCCGTTGGTTGGAATCCTCAGACTACTCGGATCGTGAGATGAAGATCGAAGCCGCCACTCATCTCCTTTCGATACAAGCCGATGAAGTCCATCCCGACGTCTGGCTGAAACTTTGTGAGATCAAGGACGAATCACTCGTAAAAAAGTCTCTTTCGTGGATCACAGCTTCCTCGAAGAGAAGTGAGAACCCACTGACCCACTCCACTAGGATCGGAGATATCGTCAATGAATTAGGAATGAAAGACGAGGCCCTCGCTTGGTGGCAATCCAGAATGGACGTTGATCTAGAAAATCGTGAATCGATCAACTGCGCACTCCGAGTTGCTCGCAGTATGGAGTCAACTGCGGCACGATCTTTCCTCGCTAAACGATATGTAAACATCACTGCCTATCAAGGAATCTACGCTTCAGAGATCGCCTCTCTCGACTTCAAGAGCGGCAATTGGGAGGGAATGGAAAAAATCCTGATAGATACAAAAGCACGCGCAGAAAAAAATCCATTCACTCGCTGGGGATTTGGTGAATGGCCCTCCCGCAGTTGGCTGGAAGCAACGCGCAAATCCACCAAGATGGATGATGCTACCAAATCTCGCATTTGCAAAATGATCCGTAAGCTAGAGATCGGCAGACTGAGTGCTGAAGCAGGAATGATTCTACTGGCCGAGCAAGAACGCAATCTCAGCCGACTTCTCAAAGCCCAAGAACTCATCCAACTCTGTGACAATCATCACGAATCGTGGGAACGCATCTACCCTTTTGCCCAAGTAGCCATGGCAAAGGAAGATCAAGCCCTCGCTGCAGCCATTCTCAATGGTCTCCTTGGCTCCGTGCGTTCGGTGGGCCAAGATCAGATGACCAGCGCAAGAAATCTACTACGAAAGGCCTATGGTGAAATGGGTGGCTTGACCGCAGACATCCCACCCGACAGCCCAATCGCTCCACTTCTTCAAATTGTATTACACCTGCGCTTGGGCGAAACGGATCTTGCCGAAGAAGCGTATTACAAGAATCAACAACTCTTCGATAACAACCGCAAGGATCTGCCCGTTGAGCTACTTCTCTTCGCATCACGAATTCATATCGACCAAGGAACCACAGAGGACCATCAGCGCGCAGAGGAAATCCTTAGAGGATGGCTGATGAAAAACAGTGAGTCGGAAACCATTGATTCACGTGACAAAGCAAGAATTCAACTACTCCTCGCTCGCAACTACCAGCGAGCCTCTCAGTTCGACATCGCTAGAGCTGAGTTCACCACGGTCCTCAATTTGCATAAGGATCAACCAGAAGCCATTGAAGCACGTTTCGGAATCGGCGAAACCTACATGGCCCAGAAAATCTACGACCAAGCAGGCGAACTTTTCACCGAGCTATCTCAGAGCCCAACCTCCATCGTCGCACTTCGAGCGAACTTCCTCCTCGGCGTCCTAGCACTGCGCCAAGAAAACAACGAAGAGGCTCGCCAGATCTTCCTCTCTGTCCTCGAAAATGCGCCCGACTCAGAATTAGCAAATGAAACCCTTTTTAATTTGGCAGAAGTTTATGGAATCGAACAACGCTACCTAACCCAGCTTGAAACCCTTCGAACCGTTGGACGTCTAGGCCAAGAATCAAAAATCTGGCAGACACCAGGCAATGCGCTTCCCATCGTCGTTCAAGATCCCGACCTTGGAATTAGTCGAGGAAATACTAGAATTCCAGTCGTTGTTCGTACCGATCCGGGAAATGATGAAGAGCATTCATTTCTTTCAAGTGGTGGGGCTGGCAAAGGAATCTTTCTCTCAGAAATACCCACGATCCTAGGAGTCGCAAAACCAGGAGACGGTGTATTGCAGGTCACCGGTGGAGACACGATCGTTGTTGACTATCCAGAAAAATTCAAACAGCAGTTCCAGTTCGAATTTCTTGGAAACACCCGCTTGCGCATCGCATCAGATGGTAATCTCGAAGTCGCGAGTAGCGAAATCATCAATCAGACAGAGGAAAACTTCACCCAGGAACTCAAGGACGAAGTGGAAGAAAAGCAGAAGGAAAAACCTCGCTCGGCCATGCGTCCTAATGACCAGGTAAAACCCGGAAATCTCATCTATATCCAAGTCAAGGATGGCGATCGTGATCGAACTCCAGAACCAGATTCCATACCAATTCGTCTCACCGCCTCAAGTGGTGATGAGGTTCTATACCAAATCTCCGAAGAAGACATTCACGGAGGCATTTTCAAAGGTTCCATCCGAACAGGCGAGCTCCCGGCAGGAGCCCATGCGAGCGACACCGCCATCGACTACAGTCCGTTGATGGCGATTGACCATGACCCTGCAAGTTCTTGGCGCAGCCAACCGGACGGAGTTGCACCGAAAAGCCTTGGCATCGACATGAAGGAGCTTCGTAGCATCGATACTCTCACACTTACCACTCCTGGAACCGAAGACCGAGTTCCAGTTCGCATGCGTGTGCGCGGCAGTCACGATGGAAGATTTTGGTTCGAACTCGCCGAATTTCCTGCACCAGAGAAACCCCAAATCATTGACTTTTCTGAACCGGGAATGCAACTCAGAGTCTACCGGATACCCGACGGTAAATTACGAGAAAACTACGCATGGAAAGACGTAGTCGAAATCGCCAGCAAATTTGAGCCAACCGAAAAGCTTCCTGTCGATACGCTCAGTTGGAGCCCAGCAGAAGAAGATGAAGCATCCTATTTCCTCATCTGGTCCGGCGAGTTGGCACAGGAACGAGATGGTGCGATGAGATTCGCGCTGAGTGGGCATACCACCGCTCTAATGCTTGATGGAAAACTCCTGATCGAACCAAGGGCCGGCGAACAGCAAGGGGACGCATTTGTGCACCGCGGTATTCATGGGCTCACTGCTTTCTCCATATCCACCGCCAAACAACGCAATGCGAAGATCCTGCGAGCTAGAGAGAACCCTAACCATGCAAGCGTTTCACTTAAAGGATTTAAAGAGGCCGATTTTGACATTGCTGCCATCCCCGGATTAAAAAAGGCAAAGGCAGAGCCTGATCCAGTTTTCGAGAATAAGGAGAATCACTGGACCCTCAGGATCGCGCCCCAAAAACTCAGACACATCGAATATGAGTTTCTCGAATATCGGGGCGAATCAATTGCAGTCAGCAATGTTTCGATCACTGGTGAAGGTAACCAGTTTGTCCCACCTGAGCAGGATGTCCTCGAACTCGCTGGAAACGATGTACTCGAAATCGCTCCCGGGGATACCGTCGAGGTTTCTTACCTTGATGAATTGACCGCCGGTGGCATTCGCCCAAATCGCTTGTTAACGCAGTCGCTCAAAGCCACCTATTATAACGGTGAAATTCTCCCCATCGCCTTTGATTTTGCGAGAGATGGCAGCGGCTCTGTAAGTGGCAGCCGCAAAGAACTCCTGCGCATTGAGCCCGGAGAGAGGATCGTTGCCGAGGTCGCAGATTTCGATATGGATGTCGGACTCGAGCGGGATAGTTTCGAAATCTTTATCCAGAAAAACGGTGAAACTCCCCTGACTTACCTCGCCACCGAAACAGGTCCGTCGACCGGCATTTTCCAATCCGAAATTGAAACCTCCACAGATCCCGAAGATGGCAAACTGGAGGTCGCAGCGGGAGATAAAATTTATCTCCGATATGAGGACAAACAGAACACCTTCCCAGGTCATGCAGCGATGCGTGAATCAACCGTCTTCGTGAACACACCGACTAATGGTTTCGTACGTATCCTCGAAAGTGAAACACCTGTTGAAGGAAGCCCTCGCATCCTAGCCGATCTGCCGGAAGTCTCTACGGAAAGAGAACGAAAGATCGACTACCACCTTCCCCTGACCGTCGAAGTGATCGATCCCGACAGGGCGAAGGATTCAAATAGTACGGTTCCTGTGGAAATCACAACGAGCGAAGGCACCAAGGTGGAAATCATCTGCAAGCTCTCACGTGCCTTCGCAGCGCCCGACGAAGCTCTGGATGAAACTAGGAACCCCGCACTCTTCGAAGGCCGCTTCGTTGGTCAAATCCCCCTCCTGTTAGGCAAAGACACCGCCCTAAGCGTCGTTCCACAAGAAGGCATCGAAAAGACTGAATCCGTCATTGGAGAAATCGCTGGTGAAGATTTGGAGTCGACGGATGGTCGCCTCGTTCTAAACACGCTCGGCAATGGCACCTTCACCGCCACTTACCTTGATGAGTCGGCGTCAGAATCTCGTGCATCCAAAGCCTCCCTCGCAACGGCTGCAACCCTTGCAATCACTGAATCAGAATATCTAGAACCTATCGAAATCGCCCGCGTCGGAACCAAACTCTACATCTCGCTCCAAGATCCTGACCTAGATATTTCAGAGGGTCGCGACAAGGCACTGGTGCGTATCCTGACCACATCGGGCGAGGACGAGACAGTGGAGCTTGAGGAAACACTAAGCCACAGCGGCATTTTCAATAGCTCGTTCGACTTAGTAGCAACCAAGTCACCCATTTCAGGAAACTTCGATGGATCTTCCATCGAATGCTTTTTTGGCGACGAACTTACTGTCGGCTACCTAGATAACGTGCCTCAAACTCCAGATGGCCTGAATATCATCGAAGTAAGAATTCCGATTGCAATTGGAACGGATGGAGAACTAGCCGCCTTCAGCAAAGTTTTCAAAGACGACGAGCTAGCAATCCAGACCCGTTTCCACATCGCTGAGAGCCACTTTGAACTATTCAAGGGTCACCGAAAACTCGACCAGCAGGAACAAGCAAACATCGATCTTGAAGCAGGGCGCCGAGTTCTTCGTCAACTTCAGGACGAATATCCAAACCCAAAGTATGCCCCCCGCATCGCCTATCTACTCGGACAATTCGCTCAGGAAATGGAAGCCTGGGACGAAGCTATCGCTGCCTACGGAAGTATAGTCCGGAATTTTCCAGAAAGCCCCTTGGCTCCCGACTCCCAATACAAACTTGGACAATGCCACGAGGAAGCAGGACAACTCGACGAAGCTCTTGAAGAGTATGTGACGCTCGCCGCGACCTATCCGAAAAGCCCGCTCGTCGCCAATGTGATGCTGAGAATCAATGAACATTTCTACATCAAAGAAGAATACGCCGTGGCCGCTTCCGTCGGCGAAAAATTCGTCGAGCGTTTCGTCAATCACGAATGGGCTCCGAAAATGGCTTTCCGCATCGGTCAATGTCATTTCAAGCAGGAACAATTTGGAAAGGCTGGCGAGGCCTTCGATGCCTTCGTCAAGCGCTACCCTGAACACGAACTCACCGCCCAGGCCCTCTTCTGGGCCGGCGAAAGCTATCGAATGTCAAACTCCATCCCCAATGCCTTCCGCCGCTATAACCGCTGTCGCTGGGACTTCCCAGAAACCGACGCCGCCAAATATTCACGCGGTCGCCTCGCTCTTCCTGAACTCCTCGCCCAGTTTGAACGCGAAGCCAATCTCGACTGAGCCGTTCATTCAAAGTCTCAAACCAAAGGATTCTCGCATCGAAGATCTGGGAAAGAAGAAAAGTCGCGATCTGCCGTCCATAACCTCTTCACTCCGTGATGCAAACAAACCGATGCGATCCGAGTATCATGAATTCGTGGTCCTTTAATTTTTCCTCGGATTGCCTGTTTCGAAAGTGTTTCAAAATAGCCCGAGCCTTCTCCGATCAACCGCAAGCCTGAGCTGCCCTGCCAAGCATCTATCGCCCCGATTGCCGTGGCGAGTGGGGTTGGGGGTTTGTAAATTTTTGGATGGGTAACGATCGCTAAAAACTCATGAACACTGGACCAAGGAATTGCCCAAGGCTTCCCAGAATTCGCTAATTCAGTCATTCGCACGAGAGCTATTTCATGCCACAGCGAATCTTCCCGATGAGCATAGACCAAAATATTTGTATCAACGGCAATCACTAATAAATGGCATCTCTGATTTTATCCCATGATGCCCCCTCAAATTCCTCCGTAAGCCCTTTTCCACTGAAGGTCACAGGGGCCACTTGTTTCGATTGAAGCGGTTGATCCAGTGACGCAGCCAGAGACTCTTCGATCAGAGACTTCAATGTGATCTGCTTTTCCTTTGCTCGCCTTTTTGCGCGAATCAAGAGATTGTCTGCAATCTCGATGGTCGTCTTCATATGGGTAACCATATTTTTAGTCCTTACTGATGTCAAGTTCACCAAATTAGATCCTTTTGAAATTACCGCTTCACCTGCTGCCGTATCCCTTTCAGCATGTCCTAACCCAGTTCCATGAATGCTCCACTCCCATACACCTTAGCCGCAGGATTCTTCGATAGCGGTGCGACAAAAATCCTCCTCGAAGGCGGCATCTTCATGTGGCCGATCCTTGCTCTACTCGTTCTCGCCATCGCGGTGATCATCGAACGCTATCGTAGCCTGAAATTACTCGAAACAGATGCGAGCCAGCTTCGTGAAGAAGTCATTGCCCTTCTCTCAGAAGATAAAGTCGAGGAGTCACTCGAACTTTGCGACAAAGCGCGCGGGCCCGTTCCAGCTATTCTTTCCAACGGACTACGCAAATTCCTCGTCCTTCGCCGACTCAACTACGATCCAGCTCAGATGGAACAGCAAGTCATCAAGAGCATGGAGACTTACGGGGTGAATATTGTCGCCGCTCTAGAACGGCATTTGCCCATACTGGCGACCATCGCTTCAGTTGCACCCATGCTTGGATTCCTAGGAACGGTCCAAGGCATGATCGTCGCCTTCGGTGATATTGAAGCCAATATCGGCCAGCAGAATATCGTCCAAGCCGCCGCGTCAGGAATCCGCGTTGCCCTCCTCACCACTGCCTTCGGTTTGGTCGTCGGCATCCCTGCCTACATGGCGTTCAACTACTTCACTGGGATCATCAACGACTTCGTCCTCCAAGTAGAGTCATCCGCTGCTGAACTTATCGAGGTGGTCACTCTCCGAATGACTCTTAACAAAGAAGATCAATGAAACTTCATCGCGGAAAAATGTTGGTGGATCCACCTGCCTGCGCCAGCTCAGACATCGCGTTCACGCTAATCATTTTCTTTCTCGTCTGCGCCGCAGTCCAACCTGAAACGGGCATGTCTCAGGCGCTTCCGAAAACCGAATCAAAAGCCGATAAACGTGAGCAAAGTCAGAACATCGAGGTTTCGATCACTCCAAGCAGTATCATTTTAAACGGCAGTCCACTGAAGATCGGAGAGTTTTCAAGACGCATCCAAACCGAACTCTCGAAGAAGACCAAAGAATCCGATCGTGTCGTCGTTGTAAAAAGCGCACCCGACACCCCCTACCCGACCTGGCTGGAAGTCTCCCAGGCGATTGACGAAGCAGATGGCATCATCACCCTGGAAATTGAAACCGAAGAATCCATCAACGTCCGATGAAGTTACAGCGCCGAAAACTAACTGCTTCCGTCCCTTCATTCGCAATGGGCGATATTGGTTTTTTGCTTCTCATTTTTTTCGTGATTCTCGCACGCGCTCAGGACGACAGTCACATCCAGTGGCAACCCGCCAGACAGGACAAAATCGAAATCGCCGCTTCACCGCGTGCTACCGTCAGCATCGATACGGGATTTAAGACCTACCTAGATGGCAAGGAAATTTCCAATGAGGAACTCGCCTCAAAACTGAACGAGGCTCTCGGCGATGCTCCTTCGGGTCAGCGGACCGTGTTTTTAAAAGTTCACAACGAAGCAAAGGCCAGCCACTTCGAGCCAGTCATTACAGCCATCAGTGAAGCCGGTGGAGATCTTGTCCACATTCTGGAACCTGAGGAAGAAAGTAAACGATGAACATTTCACCCGAATCCAAACAACCAAAACGCACGGCCATGGCTAGCACCAAGGCAGACCTACGCGAGCTCAGAGGAAACTCTCAGGCCACCGTCCAAGAAATCCAAGAATTCCTCAGAGAGTTGAAAGGCAAAAGTCCGCAAGAAATGCTTGGCCTTGTTTCAAACAGCGGCCTGTTTAAATCACTACTCCTCGCCACTTTTCTGGTGGCCGGAGGAATCTTCCTGTTCACTCTGATTCCCTTTCTGATGGCAGAAAAAGAACCAGACATCGCAGCACCAGCCGAAGCTCTAATCACTGAGAGAACTCCACAACCGATCGAGTCAACTGAAGAACCGGACATCGATGCTCCTCCTGATCCAATTGATTCACTCGGAGTCGGCGAGGAACTGGTTGCACCTCCAGAAATCAACCCGCTTGAAAATTCCGGCGACGACTTCCTAAAAGACCTGGAGTGATGAGATTCGCGGACGTTTGGATATGGCTCTCTCACCGCACTCGTCGACCGATCGTGGTGACGGCTGTCTACGTCATTCTCTGGACCACCGTTTGGCTCGATGCACATCTTGGATTCCAACTCGGTCCCATCCTACAATGCCTTGGTTTTCTTTCAGCTGCCCCCGTTTCTTACTACTGGGTCAGAAGGTTCAGAAGACAGTCAGTCATCGCTTATCGAGCAGCACTCAGCGTTTCCTTCATCCCGTTCTGGCAATTTTTTATCCATCTTGCTCTCGCATTTTCACTTTATGAAATTTCTTCTAAAATATCTATAACTGGCACAGCTGTAGTGTTTTTCATCGGACTAACATGGGTTGTTTGGTGGATTGACCGCGAAACCAAACGCATCAACCAAACCGCCACGTCCGTAGGACGGAAATGGGATCCTCGGCAACTAGGTGCATGGTATTTTGGAAAGAAAAACCAGAAACTCCGCCAGTCGATTTTCACCCTGGGTTCCTACTCATTCATTTTCGCCTTTGTATTTCTCATCCTGACCAAGCTCACCGGATGTGCGATTTACGAGGCACCCATCGGCGGAGGGGAGGAGAAACAACTCAAGCAAGTGGTGAAGATCCAGAAAGTGGTCAAAAAGAAATTTGTGATCAACCCCTACAGCAGCGTCCTATTCAATCCTCCACCGATCGACGATGTGGAACTCAATGTCCTCGAAGTCACGGAACACCTTTACAAGATCGGGCAAGGTAAAGCAGATGGCGCGGGATATTCAGCCGGAACGACCCGAGGCAAGGTCCGTTTCATACGCTTGAAATACGACGGTGGCGATTGGGAACAAGACATGGACCGTGGTTCCGATCTCAATCTCCTCACAGAATATGGAGTTCGCCTCGGGCACAAGGTCAGTGACCGCCCAGAACCCATGGACATCCGTCGCCTCAAAGCCTTTCCTGCACGAAAGAGCCCACCTATGGTCTACATGACCGGCCAGGAAAAAATCAATGTCAGTAAGGCTGAGGTTGAAATTCTACGCGAATACCTTTTGGAAAAAAATGGCATGCTCTTCGGAGACAACGGCGGAAGCTCGGGCTGGGAAGGCCAGTTTGTGGGTATGATGAAAAAAGTCCTGCCGAAGGTAGAACCCATCTCGGTCTATCTGGATCATCCCATACACCGAGTCCCCTACCCACTTCCGAAGCTTCCTATCGTTGCTCCACACGGCCGCTCGAACGCTCTCGGATGGGTCGTCGACGGCCGACTCGCGGTCTACTATCATCCCGGCGATATCGGAGACGCATGGGCCGACGGCCATTCCGGTGTAAAAAGAGAGGTTTGGGAAAGTAGCTACCAACTCGGCATCAACATCATCTACTACGCCCACGCTCAATACAACAAATGGCTGGAAAACACGAAAGACTGAACGCTAAAATCTAACCTTAAGATCCTTCGTATTCGTGACTACATCCTAGATAAATTTTCTCCATGCACCATCCGATTTCCATTCTCATCGCGATCTGCCTCACTCTACTGATACCTCAAACCGCCTCCGCGCTCGGGAGCTTCGAGCAGATCCAAGTCGAGACCTTCAAGGCGATGCGGGAGGTCGAACGTTATCAGATAAAAATTGCCGAAAAGCACTACACGAAAGGCGACTTCAAGACTGCTCTCGCCGAGTATGAGAAATTTCTCACCCTTTACGAGAAAAGCCCTGGTGCTCCCTACGCCCAGTTGATGTGGAGTCACACGATGATGCATCTCAAGAAACCCAAAACTGCTCTCCGCGAAGGCTTCCAATCAGTCATCGATTACTGGCCTGAATCTCATGAGGCCACAGTCGCGGCCTACTGCATGGCCGATTCCTACCGCACCATGGGCGAGGTCAAGGCCGCCCAAGAACGCTTCCGTTTTCTGATCAAGGAATACCCGGATCACGAGATCGCTATCCGCTCACGCACCGATCTCCTACACTACGCCCGACTCCATAAAGACATGGACGAACGCATGTCCCTGCTCAACGAACTCGCCTTCAAGCTCGAACGTACCGATGTCGCCAAGGAAACTTGCGCCAAAGCAGCGCGCGAACTCGCCGAAATCCACTTCTTCGCCCAACGCTTTGCCGAAGGGAAAAAAGCCCTCGCCACCAACCACTCCGACAAAGAGCTGTTGGAAGCAGTCTTCTCGCTCTCGGAAAAAACCGTGTCCCACCTCCTCAAAGACGAAAAGACCCGCCCCGACGCGATCAAGCTCGCCGACCAACTTATCGCCAGCCTCGAACAGGACATCACCGAGAGACCCGATGAAGGAAAAGGCATCCTCTACCGCGCAGCCGGTCTCAATGCCACCCTCGGCCGCCCATCTGAGATTTGGAAAATCTATGAGGAAGTCGCCCGCCGCTACGGCACCGATGACGACCTCCGCTCCCGCATGGCCGATTGGTATAAAAGCCGCGACAAGCGCGAAGAAGCACGGCGCCTCTACGCGAAGTTTGAAGATCCCGTCGCCGGACTAAAAAACGTCGCAGCCATGGATCTCGAGGAAGGCAAGATCAAGGAAGCCATGGAAATTTTCCGTAAACTCATCGAGATCGATGGCGAACACGCCGACGACTACCTCTGGTCCATCGCCGAATGTTGGGAAAAACTCTCAGATTGGAAAAAGGCCATCGCCACCTATCGCCAGATTGATCGCTTCCCGCAGAACCATTTCCGCATGGCCTCCTGCCACCGCCGTATCAAGGAATACGACGAAGCCATCGTCCTCTACAACCAAACCAAAGTCATCGACAACGCCGCCCCCGAAGCCAGCCTCCAAATCGGCTTCACCTACGAACAAGCCGGCGAAAAGGAAAAAGCCATTCGCACCTTCCAGCTAACCTGCAAACGCTACCCCAAATCCGGGCAAGCCAGCAAATCCCACGCCCACCTCCAGAACAAATACAACATCAACGTCACCCTCGGCGGGACGGAGGAGGAGTAGTCAATTTTTGCAGAAGAATATTTTTTACAGTCTTTTTTCTGAGAACTCCTCGCTCTATATTGC
>JBGCEE010000017.1:0-24504 GCA_045106015.1 Akkermansiaceae bacterium
GGCTTTTCGGTGGCGAGTTTTTCAGCGTGCTCGATCTGGCTAATCAGATCCTGCTGTCCGGTTCCGGGCTTTTTGAAGCGCATACTAGGAATCTAGTAGTTTATCACCGGATGGCAAGCGGGTAGTTGCCGGATGTGCCCTTAAGAAAGGTGCTGAATCATCGCACCGTTTGAAATTCTTTACAGGTAGTTCCAATCCAAAGGATTCCTGAAGTAAATACCTACAGCCTCCGAAGAGGGCCGATTCAGATCACCAAACGTGTCCCTATTTATCTTTAGTGTCGGACGACTAAGCAACTCAAGCGGGTGATCACTCTCAATGCCCTACTTAATTCACACTTTGCGCCCAAGTCATCTAGGTCTATCGCGGCAATCACAGGTCTCCAGAAAAATCAGCAAATGACTGTCTCGTCTAAAGTGTAATTCTGAAAATTCTGCCGTCAGGACTTTGTTGAAATGATGCACGTCGTTAGGTCAGTTTGGCCATTCAAAGACTTTTCATCCAATCAACGAGTGCCTGCCGATCTTTCTCCGGTAGATTGAGTGCGGGCATGGCAGGCTGGTAGCCTTCGGGATATTCATGGAGTGGATCCGTGAGTGCGCGTTGAAGATAGACTTCGTCTATCTCTACTTCCACGCTCTTACCGTTGCGAATCACCTTTTGCTTGCGACCCAATATACCTTTCAGACTCGGACCAACCAAACGCGATCCATCGACAGAATGGCAGGCCATGCAGACTGAACTATAAATCCCTCTGGCTACTGTTTTCGGGTCACTGTTTTCATCCGCCAAGGTCGGAAGGGCCAACTCGTCGGGAGCGCGCTGATGCCTCAGCGACGTATGCCACGCTTCATTCGCATAGAGATCTTCGCGATCCAGCTTCAGATGAATCACCCAACCGACATTTTCGTTCGAGTATCCTTTGTGTTCAACGAATGGTGGGGAATTATCACGGATTCCTGGGATCTTTAGGCTCACCTTTTTCATGTCAGGCGAATGGGTCAGAGCCGTGACTTCGAGTTTCTCGTTTCCAAACGGTCGACCTCCGTAACCATTCGTCGGCACATAGGTCCACTGTTCTGCAGTTAGAATCTGCTTCGAAAGCTCCTCTTTGAGCGGCTTGAAAAATTCGAGTTCGAGACCGCCAGGAATATCACGTATTGCAAGAATCTCATTGAAGTCAGGATCGATCTCTTCCCCAGACTTGAAGGTCAATCGCTGCAAGCCCCACCAAGGCTTCTTCGGCTTCCCAAGAAACTCCCAAAGTCCGCCTGCACCGATGTGGCCGATGTAGAATTTTTTATCTGGTCCCTGCACGATCCGGTTTGGGCCCGCGGTCAGACCCGTGACTCCTTTTGCATCGTGTCCTCCAGTATGAAGAAACACAGCGCCCTGCCAAATTCCATCCACCTCTTCGGTAAAAACACGAGTGAGGCGGCCGCGGGTGACATCACCCACGAGATACTGACCTTCGTAGGCCTTCACCGCAGATGGCAGATCTTGGAGAAGCACCGGTTGGGAAGGCGAACGTGCCACCACTCCCTGAGGAAGATGAACCGTTGCTGGTGTCTGATATTTTGAACCCCCCTTTACCGAATCCGCTTCTTCGGGTTGAAACGCAGCAATGTTCGAATCTTCACGTTTCATCAAGAAATGCCCGTAAAAGGCTCCCGGAGTGATACGGATAAATTCATTAGTCGGATTGAAGACACCTTGGTTGTCGACCACGATCAACGCTCCATCCGCGCCCACTCCGAAACCGTTTGGTGTCCGGTAGCCACCCGCTACGTATTCGATATCTGTGTCTTCGGGTTTCTCTCCACCAGTAATCGGACCCAGAAGAAAAGTCGATCCACGACGCGTCTTCGGGTTCATCGTAACATTGTATTCACGCGAGCCACCGATCCTCACTGAAGTCGTCAGATTACCCGCCAGGTACGTTTTCCCATCGCGCTTAACAACGCCAAATCCAACGGTGTAGGTATGGAAATTTGGCTGCGAAATCCCATCGATTAGAACCACTTTCTCTGAAGCATCATACTTCCCGTCACCATTCCGATCTTCGAGTCTCGAAATCTTATCTTTCTCTCCAACATAGAGTTTCCCTTCAAACGCAGCGATCGCTGTGGGCTCAAAGAGTTCTCCCATCACCCTCTCCGCTTTGATTTGGGTTTGGTCCGATTTGGCCGTGATGGCTGGAATTCGAAAAATCTCACCTTTGAGGAAAGGAGCCTTGTTCTGACGGTTCGGGCTGAAGACCGTGACAAAAAGATCATCACCTAAGAATGTCATCGCTGAGACTTTGAGCTCCACCTCGTTGGAAGGATAGATGTTTTCCAATTTCACGAGCGGATGAAGCTGTTCAGAGAAACCGCTAGTGGACAACGACGCCGAAAAGGCAATCGCACCAACGAATGTGTGTATACGCGAATTCATAAACGTAGGTAGTTTGGATCGTGGTGAGCGTATTGACTTATCAAACGAAGGAAAGAACTAGTCGGCAAAATTATAGACAACAAGGACACGGCGATGGGTCGAAAAGAAAAATCCATCGGCCACTTTTACCCAGCCACTGGTCCGATAGTACCACCTTCAACGAATGATGCCGGGCTATACGATTTACGCAGATCCCTTTTTCCCTGGCTCACATTTTCGACCCAACGCACCATACGCCTGACAACAGGCCGATAGTTCCACTCAATATGTGCAATAGCAGGATGACACCAATCAAAAGCTCGACCAGGATCACCACAGACTAAAGAAAGATCCTCCGGAATTTTGAGACCGCGTGCTAGACAGAACTGCATGGTCGCCACAGCAAAAGGAACCTCATCTGTAATCAAGGCAGTCGGTGGGGTAAAACGAAACAGAGAGTCCAGACTAGCATGGAAACCCTCGATCGTCTGATTCCAATCCGGCAGATTGAATGATCCGGTCGCGATTCCCGAGTTCTCCAATTCTTCGAGAAAGGCTCTTTCGGCAAATCCGGGTTCCGGAAACCGCCGATCTTCTCGAACCATCATCACGATTCTTTGGTGCCCTAGATCAGTCAGTCGACGGACCGCTTCTCGAAGTGGTGTCACCTTGTCGGGCGTGATGCTTGCGATCTCAATGTTTCTTGCACGGCCAGCGTAAGCAATCGTGGGAAATGAACTACGAGCGAACCATTCCAATACTTCCAGCGAACCAGCCAGTACAATCCAAGCATCGACCGGCATGGTTTCAACCAAACATGCCACTCGGTCCGCGCGATGTCCGAGATCCTCTAAGGTTTTAGAAGCAATATCCACCATGTGTCCATTCTCCTCCAGCTTGGCATACAGATCTAACATATCTGGAGCACTTCGATCCGAAGCCTCATAGTTTAGTATTCCGACACGAATACCTCGTCTCGCAGATCTTTCTGAATCCAGATGAATCGTCCGCCCACGTCCTTTTCCTTGTGACTTCAAAATTCCAGTCTGCTCAAGATCCCGAAGAGCTGCTTCAACAGTATTACGAGAGACACCTAGTTCGTTCGACAGACGTATCACCCCTGGCATCGTGCCAGTCCATCGCTGCCGCCCCAGTTCCTCACGGAAAAAGTCGGAAAGCTGCTTTGCTGTAGAGTTGCGCCGCCATTCTGCCATCTCTCAAAGCATCATAATTATAAGGATAGATGTCGAGAGTTTAGAACTAGCTTTGTCGTGTGGCAATCCGTCTTGTCCTCAAGCGACAAAAAAGCCCCCCGAACTCGGTGGGCCAATTCACTGTTAGCCAAACTAAACCCAAAACAAACACCACCCGACGATGTAAATGAGACACACAGCCACTTTACTGCCCATACAAAATCTCTCGAGCAACGATTCACGTTGATGTTTGACACTTTTTCACCGCTAGCCTGACTGGTTCCATGCAACTTCATCTATCCGCAAAATACCTACTCCTACTCCTACTTGGCACCACTCTTCTTCAAGCCGAGCTTCGACTGCCCAATGTCTTTGGCGATGGTATGGTCCTTCAATGTGATAAACCCATCCGTATCTGGGGATGGGCGAAGCCGGGTGAGAAAGTGACGATTGCTCTCGGTAATCAGAGTGCTTCGGCGACTGCAGATGAAAACGGAAAATGGAATGCCGAACTTAAATCCATTGCGGCCAGCTTTGATGGTCAACAGCTCAAAGTGAGCACTGGCTCATCGACTCTCAGCTACAAAGATATCCTGATTGGGGAAGTTTGGCTCTGTGGTGGGCAGAGCAACATGGAGTGGATGCTACGCGGCACCCGCGATGCCGACCTAGAAATCGATTCAGCACACTATCCTGCGATTCGCTTTCTTCGCATCCCAAAAGTCGCAGCTGGCTCACCGCAGGATGATTTTGTAGTCCCAGAAGGAAACACTCACGAAGGGCGCTGGATGCCATGTATTCCAGAGCATGCCGGACTCTGCTCTGCCGTCGGTTACTACTTTGCAAAACGCCTCCAGCAACGCCTTCAAGTTCCCATCGGCCTGATCGATACTTCATGGGGCGGCACCATGGCCCAATTCTGGGTATCAGAAGAAACCCTGCGCCCGATACCCGAGATGAAGTCATACTTCGAAGCCCACGAAAAGGCAGTTGCCGAATGGACAGACGGAGACAAAGAAGCAGGCGCGAAAAAGCGCTACGAAGCTGACCTCGTCGCTTGGGAGGCAAAAGCCAAAGAAGCTCAAGAAAAAGGTGAAAAGCGCCCCGGTGGCCGCCCGAATTCGAAGAATTATATCGACCCCTCGTCAAAAGCTCACCCTGCCGCGATGTACAACGGAGTGCTCATGCCAGTAGCGCCTTACACAATCCGAGGAGCACTCTTCTATCAGGGCGAAAACAATTCATTCGGAGAAGCATGGAAGCCGTTCGTCAAAACCTATGAAGCTGTCGTTTCTGATTGGCGCAAAGCTTTCAAAGACGAAACCCTACCCATCGGACTTTTGCAAATCGCAGGCTGGAGCAATCGGCGTTCCATGAGCTACGACATGAACCACCACACCAATGTCGTGCGGGAAGTCCAACACCGCACCTGGGAAAAAACAAAAAATACCGGACTCATAGTCACGTTCGATGCAAATAGGGACGGCAACATTCACCCCAACGTGAAAGCCCCAGTGGGTGAACGCTCCGCACGTTGGGCGCTTTCCACCGTCTATGACGTAAAGCGAAACGGTTCCCAAGAGCCTTTAGAATGGCGCGGTCCTGTCTACGAGTCTGCGTCCTTTTCCGAGGGCAAAGCAATGATCCGTTTCAAGAAGGACACTGCCCGTGGTTTAAAATTCGATAAGGATATCGTGCTGGGCTTCTACATCGCAGGAGAAGACAAAAAGTTTCACATCGCAAAGGCCAAAATTCACGGAAGCAAAGGTGGAGACGGACAGGTCGAAGTCTGGAGCTCAGAGGTCAAAGAACCCAAGGCGGTCCGCTACGCACAATCCAACCTACCCATCGGCACACTCATCAATGGCCGCATCCTTCCCGCCTATCCGTTTCGCACCGATACGTGGCCAATCACTCCCCATCACTCAACCGGCGAATATATCGCGGAATAAGAATCAATTCAGACGTTCCAATCGGACATGAAATCTTTGACCCCCTACCTCCCGCACCTGAAAAACCTAGTTGGAATCGTTGCATTTATTTCTCTATCACCGGTCACGAGCCACGCAGCTACAGAGAAGGAGAACTCAGGGAAAAAGCCCCTCAAAGTGTTCATCATGGCGGGCCAATCCAACATGCAAGGCCGGGCACGCATCACCACTCTGCCGCACATGAGGCTGGATCCGAAAACGGCCCCAATGGCTGCCAAAATCGCGGATACCGAGGACAACCCAACTCCTATCAAAGATGTGTGGATTGCCTCTCTTGGGGTAAAGAAGAACCAAGAAGAAAAGAAAGGCCAGTTGATCGCTGGATACGGATACGATGGAGGTGGCGGCACGAAGATCGGGCCGGAAATGGGATTTGCGATCACCATGCAAGAGCACCTCAACGAACCCATCCTAATCATCAAGACCACATGGGGTGGCAAAAGCTTGTTCGAGAATTTCAGACCACCAAGTGCCGGACCATGGGACTTCGGCCCGGGCGCCGCAGAGAAATCCTCTGACCCTAAAAAGACTCGTGAAGAACGTCGAAAAAATTCTGGGGAATACTACCACAAAATGACGGAATACATCCGCAATGTGCTAGGCGATATAAAAAGCACGTATCCAGACTACAATCCCGAACAAGGTTACGAGATCGCTGGTTTTGTATGGTTCCAAGGCGTGCATGATTACGGCGACTCAGCCACATACCCAAATCAAGGAACTCCTAGCTCCTACGATGAATATAGTCGATTACTCAGCTGCTTGATTCGCGACTTACGTAAAGATCTTCAATCACCAAAAATGCCATTTGTTATCGGGGTGCTTGGGATTTCTGGAGACCTGCGCCACATGGAAGAAAAGCTCGTCCCATGGACCAAGGAATTCCGAAAATCCATGGCTGCACCTGCTAGCCTACCCGAATTCAAAGACAACGTAGCCGCTGTGCTCACGGAAAAATACTGGGAATACGATCTAGAAGAATACCAGCTCCGTTGGTCAAAAATCAAAGCCAAGGAGAATGAGCTCAAGCAGCAGCAGATCGCTCATTTGGAAAACAAACCCTCCACTCGACGGCTCAAGTTGGAGCCAGAATATCAGGCGAAGCTCGAAGCATTTAAACGCACCGTCTACACCGAGGAAGAACTCAACCTCTTCCTCACTGGCACATCCAACGCTGCCTATCACTACCTCGGATCCTACAAAATCTACAGCCGAATTGGAAAAGCCTTCGCTGAGGCCCTTGTTGAATTATCCGAAGTCAGAGGAGCCGAATAGGTCGTTGTCACAGAAGGAGAGCCATGAAACTTTCCCCCATGCAAATTTCGCAGATATTGGCCGCTAGCTTTTTCACCACCGCACTACCCTTCTAGTTTGCGCAGATAAATCCATTGAAGCCGGACGGGCTGACCCAACAAATAAATGACCCCGACAGCTCCCGCCCATCCCTGATTTCACCAAGGGCGACAAACCCAACGAAAGCCACGATTGGAACCTAGGGCCCACTGGGGCACGTGGCTGGATATGGGGCATGTTACTACGGACCGACCATGCGCGGCAGATTCTCATCATTCAAGTCGATGAAGGCTCACCTGCAGATGGAGTCTTGAAAATCGGCGAGATCATCCTCGGCATTGGCAAGAGCATCAACGGACACGTCAATACGCACGGTAAGCCCTCCTACTTCAGGCATTTCTTGAGAAACATCAGAACCGTCTGCGAGAAAACATCACGGTTCTCTTTCTTACGATACCCGTGGCCTTCGTTAAGAGCGTTTAAATACCAAACGGGTTGATCCTGTTTGCGAACGGCGTCAACGATTTGTTCAGCTTCCGTCACGGGCACGCGTGGGTCGTTCTGACCCTGGATCACGAACAATGGCACCTTGATTTTCTCTGCATTGTTGAGAGGGCTAATTTTCTTAAGATGAGCCCGCATTTCTGGATCTCGTTCATCTCCGTATTCAACACGTCGGAGATCACGACGATAGGCCTGAGTATTCTCAAGAAAGGTCACAAAGTTTGAAATACCCACGACATCAATCGCTCCTCTCAGCCGGTCACTGTAATGAACCGCACTCGCGAGAACCATGTAACCTCCGTAGCTCCCGCCGTAGACGACCACGCGCTCGTCGTCCAAGTCGGGCTGCGTGGAAATCCAGTCGAGCAAGGCACCAATATCCTTCACGGAGTCTTCACGCTTGAACCCATTGTCGAGGCCCAGATAGGTCTTCCCATATCCTGCGGAGCCACGGACATTTGGCACAAGAACGGCGACACCAAGCTCGCTAATCCAACGCTGAGTCTGACTACTGAAACCCGGGCGAGCTTGACCCTCAGGACCACCATGAATGGAAATGACTACAGGATGAGGACCCTTGTCATCAGGCTTGTAAAGAAACGCAGGTACGGTGCGCGTTCGCCCATCAACTTGGTCAAACGTTGGGTAACGGATGAGTTCGGGTTCGCTGAAACGGTCCGTATCAAGACCGCCCACTTCCGAGTAGGTCCACCGAGTCATTGCTCCCGATTCCAGCGCACCCTTTCCCAAGTCCAAGACAAAGGCATCGGAAGGTGTCCGTGCCGTATTCATTGTGAACGCGAGACGTGAACTGTCTGGGCTGAACTTCACTCCGCCCAGCAACCCGATGGGGAGCCCCTCTACCGCACGATATTTGAACGTGCTGGGATCAAAAAGATAGAGCCGACTCAAGCCGTCTTCGTTGGTAACAAATGCTCCGCGTGTTCGCTCTTTGTTCATGTTGTAGCTACGAACGTTCCATGGAATATTTTCGGTGATGAGAGTTGTATCGGCACTCTTCTCCAGCGACCGATAGGCAAGTTGCCTAAATTCTCCACCTTCATCGGTTAGATAGAAAAGGCCACTTTCGTCTCGATCAAAGGCTGGACTGGAATTTCGACTAGGCGCTTCGGAACTTCCTGCAAACGGGCTCAGCTCCTTGCTTTCGAGATCAAGCAAGTGAATCCGCGAATCTTCAGCACTCACAAACTGCCCAATGATGAGTCGCTTTTTGTCTAAGGAAAAACCCGCCCCATACCAAGCCGTCCCATCGGGTGACTCAAGCGCGAGAGTCGCCTTTTCGGGCGCCTCAGGAGCCATGATCCAGACATCGTTGGAACTTCCGTTCCGGCGTGTGCTTCCAAAAGCAAGGAGACTCCCATCGTGTGACCAAGCCCCCCTCCGATTCTTGGAATCACCGTCCGTCAGCAAATTGCGCTGGCCAGTCTTAGGATCAAACAGATAAAGCTGATGAAATTCATCACCACCTTCATCCATCGAGAATATCATTTCATCACTATCGGGCCGGCGGGCAACTCCTCCCATGGGTTCTTGGTAAAAGGTGATTTGATGCCGAGCCCCACCCGCCTGATCCACCCGATGAATCTGGCTGACTTCGCCGAAGCGTGTGGCAACGTAAATACTCTTCCCATCTCCTGACCAATTCAGAAACGCTGCCGAGCGAACATTCTGGTAAGGCACGAGTTGATCGGCCAAATCCGTCGGAATCTCCGGAATTCCAGATAGCACAAGATTTCCGTCGTTCAGAGTGCGCGTCGGAACTTCCGCACCTGAAGGAGTCGTGCTGAGCATACATACAACTGCAAAGGCAAAAAATGGAGATTTCGGCATGGCGACTAATGAACAACGTTTTTTACGCCTGCCAAGCCCTCAGTTGATCTTTCATAAGATTCATAACGTTTTCTGACTTCTCGCCTAGGTATTTTGGTGACTTCCAAGGGAGCTATTTCTGGAATCGGTATTGCCCACCCACCCTGAAGCGAGACAGAATACTAAGAATGAATCATCTCTGTAGGCTATTTTTCCTCATCGCTCTACTCGAACCAACCTTCGCAGATGAGAAGCTTATCGAAAGCGTGGAGAACGATCCAATCACTCGAATCGCTTTTGGATCTTGCCTGAAAAATCCGCAAGAAGGCCTCATCATGGAACGCATCGTCGAATACAAACCCGATGTCTTCATCTGGCTAGGCGACAACATCTACGTCGACACCAATGACAAACCGGAACGCTTCTCCGAACTCTACAAAACACTTGGGAAAAATCCCCGCTTCCAGAAACTTCGAAAAACGTGTCCAAACCTAGCGATTTGGGACGACCACGACTACGGCAACAACAACCGGGATCAATCTTACCCCTTGAAGAAAGAAGCCAAGCAAGCGTTCGCTACATTCTGGAAAATCCCTGAGAACTCTGCAGTTTGGAAACGATCGGGCATTTACCGAGCCCATGAGTATGGGCCTGAAAATCAGCGGGTACAAATCATCCTGTTAGATGGCCGTTGGAATCTGGACAAAAGAAACCCAAAAGATCCGGACAGCTACCTCGGTGCCGAGCAATGGGCTTGGCTTGAAAAGGTTCTGAAGCGGCCCGCTAGAGTCCGACTTATTTGCTCGGGAGTCCAAGTCATCAAAATCAATAACGTGGGCAAGAATTGGGAAATGTGGGGCCACCACCCAACTGAGCGAGCTCGCCTGCTTGACCTCATCGAGACGAACAAAACCAACGGCGTGATCTTCATCAGTGGCGATATGCACGTCGCAGAAATCTTTCGCACCGAAGACACAATCTACCCACTTTATGACGTCACCGCAAGTGGCATGGATGTCGTCCACCCCAAGTCTGGAAGCACAAAACAAGGACCCTTCGAGCAAGTTGGTCAGACATTGATTGACCGGAACTTCGGAGGGATTCAAATCAATTGGGCCGGGGACCCAAAGATCTCTCTAGAGCTCATTAATGGTAAGGGTGAGAAATCCATCACCCACGAAATATCTCTTTCAGAAATAAGCTACTAAAACAACCGGAAGAATTACGCTCCCTCGTTGGCTTTGCGCTCAGCTTCAAGCTCTGCCTCGAAATCTGCCTCGATCTTCGCTTGGCGCTCTTCTTCAGCCTTTTTCTCAGCCTCTTCGGCGGCTTCTCGTTCAGCGATTTCTTTCGCCTCACGGGCCTCAGCCTTCGCCTCTTCGCGAGCCCTGCGCTTGTCTTCTTTTCTCTGCTCACGCTCACGGCGCTTTTGATCTTTGCTTGGTGTGAATGCCATGGGTAATTCCTCGTTCTGATTTATCCAGCCGTCAAATGCCTACTTGGTTTAGCAGGTTCACTTCGCCTTGGGGGCGAGCCTCATACATCGCCACCAACCTGCGAAGCAACAGAAAATTCTCCGAAATTTCTAACGCTTCAATTGCTTGAGCTTGGGGGTCTCTGTAGTCGCTTTGATTTCTTCGATTCCAGCTCTCACATCCTTGGCTTTGTCCGCACTCAATCTCTTGGGAAAGTTCGGCTCACCTCCATCGAAATGAACGGCAACCGCCTCGAGGTCAGGAATCACACTTTTCGCATGAGTCCCATATGGTTTGAGCATCGCCACGATTTGTGCGACGCGTTTCTCACTCCCATGAGGCTTTTGATTCTGCGCGTAGATCGGAATAAGCCTCATACCTTCTTTGATGCGGTTCTTGGAAAGGACCTGCAGGCCGTTCATCCGGACTTCGTGAGCAAACATAATACCGCTAGGAGCTGGCTTGACGATCGCATCATAGATGGCCGGCAGCAGTGGCTCAATTTGTTCGTAGCTAAACTGTCTGAAGAGTGAGCCGACCGACCCCCGGGCACGACCATCCTGATTTTTCAATCCTGAGAGGATCGCTTTCTCAAGTTGTTGAGGGTTCACACCATCCAGCGAGTTTCTCAGCATTGTGCCAAAGACCGCAAAACAGAGGAACCTCTGCTCCATGCCACGCGGGTCAGATTTCGATGGTCCTTCTGCGATACGTTCTAGCATCTCAGGCAAAGCAACCATCGCAGCAGGGCCAATAACCGCGAGCGCTTCGGCTGCCTTGACCCGCAGCCAGAGGTCATCCGCCTTGAACGCCTCTCTTAGCGCAGGAACTGCCGACGCAGCTTTCCCTCTCAGAGCCTTCAATGCCTCGCACGCTCCAAGACGAGCATACAAAGAGGACGAATTGAGAAGCTCAACCAACGTTTCCGTCGGCACACCTCCGCGGCGAGCGAGAGCCGAGGCGGCACGTTCACGAACCGTGGGCGACCAGCTACCAAGCCGTTCAAGCAGTGAGTCGCTATCCAGCGAGTCGTAGCCCTCATTGCGCTGCTTGTTGTTCCAGCCGCGACCATCGAGAATCAATTGCTGCGCCTCTTCCGCACTCAGTTGGCTGGTGGTCGGCGGCTTCTTGCCTGTCAGGTAAATTTTCTTCAGGGGCAAGGCATAAGCGAGCATATAGAGGCCAGTCGCATCCCATGAGGCGTAAGAGTCATTCCTCGCCTGCGCCGGTCCCAAGTGCACAAACATTCCGTCAAATTTGCGCGCGAGGTCGAAATACCAATTTCCAAATTCCTTCATCCACGCCCCTGTCGCTTGAGGGCCCGATTTTGCCACAGCTGGCATCGCCCACGTCAGATTGAAATAGTTCCCCGTGTGGCCGCAGTCACGTTCAGGTCCGTGAGAGGCAAGACTCATTCTCGAAAAGAATTCAGCGCCTTCGTCTTCACCTAAGAGATTGAAAAGCACGGCCGCCATACCACATTTTCCATTGTCTTCGTGAGTCTCAGTCCATGGCTTGTGATCCCCATAGGGAAGTGCGCCTTTTCCGATGTAAAAGCGGAGCAAAGTCACACTACGCTCGATCGCCTCGGCAACTTCGGGATCTTTCACCCCTGCCTCACGGGCAAGAACCAAACCAATCGTAAGCGGCACACCCGGTGAGTTCATCATGCCGTAACCAAGCAGCCTTCCATCCGGCCCAGCAAAGCCATGCCCCCAAGAACCCACCGCACTCTGGCCAACGGCAGCCTCCATTGCAATGCGGCGCAAACCCGGTAAGACGGAATCATCACCTGTCGCGATGATATACTCTCCGAGAAAAATCGTAATGTAGCCGTAATACCATGTCGCCATCGAACTAACTTTAAAGTCAGCAGCCCATTGGGCCTCACGTTTGATGAGCGGAAGGTATTTCTCTTCACCACTTGCGAGTAGACCCAGCGCGTTCAATGAGCGGGCGATTGGATTCTGTTTGTATCCTTCCGCCTGAATCGATTCGGCAAGAGCCTCACAACCTTGTTTGAGAATAAGCGCCGACTTTGGACAGTCATACGGTGCCGTCGCGCTGTATGTCCCCAAAACAGGTAGATCCAAAGTCACATCCGAGGTCTGACCCTCACGCCAGCAGGAAAAAATCAGCTTCCCATCGCTCGCCTCCGCAGCAGTGAGCGCCTTTCCAATCTCCGTCCGCGGATCATAAGAAAAAGCCTTTCCACCGACGCCCAAGATCACGTCTCCGACTTCAAGTTTCCCCTCAGCAGGAGAGCCCTCCATGACATCCGTGACTTTCACCTGCCGTGCATCGCTGGTAACAAGCCTGTCGGTAAACATCCAGCCACGCGCCCCAGTCGCACCGAGATTCCAAGTATGGTTCGCACCCTCCGGAATCGCATCACCCTTGGTGAAATCCGGCATTTCAATCTTCGCCTGCGGTGCTGCCTGTAAAGGCAACAACATCACTGTTGTGGCAAACGCAAATATTGCTCTGGAGCCGAGTCTCATTTCTGTTCGAGACTCACCGAGTTGACATCGTCTCCTAATTTGCTGCAAATTCATCGGGTATTTCTAGCTGCAAATGGTTCTGGACTCAAGGCGTTCTAAGAAATGAATTCATCTTGACCCCATCACTTTGTTTGCCAGTGTCGGCTATGCCTCGAAAAGTTGGAAAAGAAGCCAATCGATGGAGAATCCAGATAAGCGCTTTATTTATCACGTGTCTGGTTGGCTTTCTAGTTTCCTGTGATTCCTCCAGCAAAGAGATTACTGAAAAAAGCCCGTCTAACAGCTCCAGTTCAGTAAAACCCAAAAATAAGGCAGTAGAACCTAAAGCCGAACCGAAGCCGTCGGTTCCACCTCTCTCGGACACGATACTTAGGAGATTGAGCGGCATAAGCGCTTTGCTTCGTCTTGAAGACTCAAGCACCTTCCAAGCCATTGTATTCAAAGGAAGTTCTTCAAGAGGACTACGGAACGGCCTAGTCGTCTCGAAAACGCCCCCTTCTGCAGAATCTGCAGCCATCGCTTTCTCAAGATATGGGCAGCTACAGACCGCACCTGCGAAAAGGATCGCCACTCTGGATTCAGGCCTTTCTCTGTATGAGTTCCAGACCCAAAGCTCGCTTTCTGACCTTGCCCTAAACGATCCAGCCCCAGACACAGCTTTCCATGTCATACGGCTCAAAGAAGCCGAGATGACTCAGGAAGACGGAAGAGCCAAGCTGGAGGAAGAGCTCAAGCAAATTCAGGAAAGGCTAGCGATCCTAAAAGACACGATCTCAACCCAGCTGGAGACCTCGAGAGAGCTACAGCAAATACCGCCACAAGATCGACGACAGGCTGGCCGTCAGCTACTAGAGCACCGTCGAGAGCTAGCGCGCCTCCAGGCAGAGCAACGCCGTCTGCGGCAGCGTGAGGGAGAGATTGAAGCGGCGTTACCGTTTCCTGTGAAAAATTTGATCTGCGAAGAGGTGGCGGCAGCGCCTGATCTCGGGGCTCTGGAGGCAAACAACAAAGCATTGGAAAACACGTTTCTTGTTTCCTCAGGACAGTCGATTCATGCGATTCGCGCAGATGGCAAATGGATATATTTCAAAGATATCATCGAGGCTTCTGCGAAGGAGATCAGTGAGGTCAGCCTCAAGCTATCGGGAAATCAAAATAATCTTACCTTAAACATGGAAATCTTTCCGACTCTTCCCTTGGGAATCGGAAAATTCTCGATGATCGCAGCCAGCACTTTCGAACTGGAATCACAACCTGGCTCTTCGATCGAAGAGCGCCTCGCTTCGATCAAATCCTCATCACTCAGAAATTCTTCAGACAAGTTTTATTCAACTAAAAACCTTCGGTGGAACGGTCAACCTTGCAAAGTTTGGATCAAAGTATTCAGAGACGAAGAACCTGATAAACCGATCATCGACGAGGTAATCAACATCTCCTACACCGACGGATTCAATGCGAGTTGGGCGAAGCCGCCATCGCCGATCATCAAGATCCCAGCGACCAAGCCAAACACTCCCGAAAATCTAGTTTCTTCGGAAACCACGATTGATGCCAAAAGCCAAATCATTGATATGGTTGCAGCTGGGGATGGCTCTACTCTTTTGGTCAGAACCAAGGAGGAGCCTTATTGGGCTCCGCTTGACCTGAAGACTGGCAAGTGGCTAACAAAACAATGGGACGCAACTCCTTCGACCTTGATCGCATCCCAAGCAGGCAAGCTTTACCTACTGAATCGTGAAACAAAAATCTTAGAAATCCGCGATCTGAAAACTGGTAACCGCACGGGCTTAGAACTTCTACCGGTAGATGGAGAGATCGTCTCAATTGCAGCACCTCTTGAAAACCTCGCGATGCCACTCATCGTAGCGACCACCAAAAATATCCATTTTCTCGACCCAATCCGATTCGAACCAGTTCCTTCAGGCTTGGACCTTTCCAATCATTTTTCATTTCCGGGAGACGAAACCAGCCGCAATGTCATCGATCCGTCTTCCATCTGGGTCCGCGCTTCCGGGGACGGCACGCTCTATACGATCTGCGGCAAGACGGCCGATAGCTCACGGAGTCCGGGCCGTCCGATCGGAGTCCGGCTAACTCTGGACCCATCGGGATTGATCGTCCAAAGAAGTTCGAATTCTTGGAATCTCGCCACTCGAGGACGGTTTTCAACCGACCGAACCTTCCCGGATCACGGCGGGCAGCGGATCACAGCAACCCCCTCCCGCTCAGGCGGCAGCTTTCCCGAACCCACAGGCAAATTCTTATTCAAACAAGTAGGCGATAGAGAGGCGATCGCGGAACTGGCAAGTGCGCCAGCCGTTCCATCCCAAGCCATACCCTCAGTAGGTTCTCTGATGCCTGACCGTTATTGTTACTTCGACTCGAAAGCCGGAGTGTTTCTGTTACCACAAGATCATTCTCTAAAACTCCTGAGACTGGACTTTCCGGAAACAACCGAGAGCCTTCCGCCATTTGTCATCAGTGGTGAAAGCATCAAGCTCCCGCTCCCATCAGGAACAGATCACAAAACGGTCCTGTCATCCGAAAAAAGCACCGCCGTTGTGGAAAATGGCTTGGTGATTTGGTATCCAAAAACGACATCGCAGTTGGAAAATCAAACCTTGAAATTAGAGTGGCAAGGAGAACTCGGCAGCAAGATGTCCAAGGACTATCGGATCAATGTTTTCCCTGACAATCGATCCTTCGAGATTTCCTTTCCTGATGGTTCGAAGCGCTTTCCGCTGCCGTTGCGGGGTATTTTGCCTGACTCCCAATACAGGATCGAAGGGTATGCCGGCTCTGGTGCCGTCGGATATTCCAAGAGCTCTTTGGAATTGAAAGTTTGGAACCTGCTAACCTGTGAGTTGCTTTTTGAACGGAAAGTGCGCCCGAAGCAGGTCCTTGGAGACGCCGATTTCATCTACATTCGTGACTATGAGGACAATCTCACTTCGCTCGATCCTCAAACAGGAGAAGTCGTCGCCGAAACGAAAATCTCAAAAGAGGTCCAACAAATCGCAACAGGAATGAGTTCGCGCTCGCCACTTGTGGCTGTTGAACATCAACGGACGCTTGGCGTCATGCTGTTCATCGATAGAAAAACACTCGACTCGAGAATCCTCGATCTAGAACCCAGCATCCGACAGAAGCTCTTCATACCCCAGATGCAATCCAATTCGTCGGCCTCTGCCATCTGGACTAGAGGGCTCGCCATTTTCAGAGATGACAAAGCAACCACCTTCAAAGACATGCGCCCCAATTTTGCCCCTTTGGTCCACAAATGCAATCCGGATGAGACTGGGAAATACGTGGTCAGCATACATTCCGTGATTGATGTGACCACAAACCCGCCAACCGAAGTAAAAATCAACAACAATGACGAAACGATGGGCCTGGATCACTCGGGGCGCTACTTGATGATCTGGAAAAGGGCGCCTTCCGACGGAAAGTATAATATTTCGGTTAGAGCCATCAAAGAACCCAAAACCGTACTCTTCAACATTCATCTTGGGTCGAACCGCCCGAACGGCCTCGCCCTCATCAGCGCGACCAACACACTTCTCCTTCCACGTTCGATGAACGCCCGTTCAAAAACTTTCGTCTACGACCTCGATATCCCAAAAATCCTTTCCAATCTCTCTCAATAGCCGGAAAAATGAAATATCATCTCAGACTATGGACCGTTTTCATCACGGGAGGCTTGGCCACTTTTTCTAAAGCCGCCGAAGTCGATGCCAGCAAGATTTTCTCAAAACTTGAACCTTCTGTCGTTTCCATCTCAGATGCCGAAGGGGGCGGCAGCGGAGTCGTGCTGACTGCTGAGGGCCTGATCATTACCAATTTCCACGTTGCGAACACTCCTCTTCCTCTAAGCGTTGAAGCACTCGTCTCTGAAGGCGGAAACACGAAGAAAAAAGTGTTCGAAAATGTCAAAGTGACAAAGGTTCATAAAACCAGTGATCTCGCACTACTCAAAATTGACGCACCGAATGTAAAATTCAAACCGGCGCAAATATCGAAGTCGAAACGGGATACAGTCGCTGGAGGAGACTGCTTTGCGATTGGCTATCCCTACCTACCCGGTCAGGAAAAACCAGTCCTGACTATATCCAAGGGAATTATTAGTTCTGCCGAGCGAAACATAAACGGTGTGCCTTACATCCAGTTGGACGCGGCCATCAATCCGGGAAATTCAGGCGGAGCTTTGGCAAATACCAAGGGTATCATCATTGGCATTCCCACCTTGAAGTTCGATGGTGCCGATCGCATCGGACTTGCCGCCCCGCTCGCGGGGATCTCCATGAACGACTTCGTTGAAACCTCCAAGCGAAAAGGCGATCTCAAGGAAGCAACCCGGTTGGCCTCCATCGCGATGGAGCTATATCATCGAGACGCATTCTCTCTAGGTTCGAATACCGAGGCGGTTCAAGTCGCTGTGTTCCTACAGCGCGAAGCTATCGCCCTAGCACCGAACAATGCTCACTTATCTCTAAATATGGCGCGAATGTATATGCGCCTTGGAAACTTTCCTGTCGCTCTGGCTTATGCAGAAAGTGCCGTCGAGAAGGATCCAAAAAATTTCGTCAATCGTGCACTGGTTGCCACTTGCCATGATCAACTCAAACAACCGAAAGAAGCCATTACAAATCGCTTAGCATGCCTTTCTCTTCCAACTCCCGAGAACCAAGCGAAGATGCGCAAACAGATGATGCTGAGTTTGGCATCTGGATTAGCTCAACATGGGGAGCCTGTTCGCGCGCTTTACGTTCTTTCATGGCTGCGAACCATTGGAAACGAGGAGCCTAGCGCCGATGAACGTCTGATTCTACAGAGGATCAAAGATGTCCTGTCTCCCGATCTGATTTCTGAAATATTGGCAAAGAAGGAGCAACATAGCGTCTCGGATATGGATTCAATCGCGAAGCTCAATCCTGTAAAAATCCAAGAAACGACTCAAAATCCTGTGGCTCCTGCAGACCCTAATAGCGTGAAACCGCTCGCAGCTGTTCCCCAGAACTACCAATCAAAGGTAAGCTTAAAAAAGGGTTATACAGCTCAACTCGCGGACTCACCTCCGGGAGTGACATTTGACCCAACAACCGGAAACCTCCGATGGTCTCCGGCTCCTTTCTCAAAAGCCAATTCCGTTGAAGTTTTAATTCTCTTCACGAACAGCGAAGGCGCCGAAGAAATGCTAGTTCACACCATATCAAAAGACTAAATGAAGAAAATTTTCCTTGGGTTTGTTGCTCTTACTTTCGCTGCAGCGACGATTCCCTCATCAGCTCAATGTGTCGACCTTGAGAAGTTCGAAGCGCAGGCCGAAAAGAAATGGGGACGTGCCATCGAGAAACTTGAGGCACTGGACCAGTCAGAAAAACACCCTGACGACAGCATTCTCTTCATCGGCAGCTCAAGTATTAGGCTTTGGGATGAAATCGCCAATGACATGGAGCCCTACCACCCAATCCGGCGCGGTTTCGGCGGTGCTACGTGGTCAGATGTCGCGGTCTTCGCCGACCGATTGATCAAGCCTCACAAATTCCAAGCCCTTGTCTGTTTCGTTGCAAACGACATCAAGGGCAATCAGGCAGACAAATCACCAGAAGAAATCGTCGCCCTATTCTCCAATGTCTGGGCCAAGGCACGAGTTCATCAACCTGACGCACCGATCTTCTACATTGCCGTCACACCCACCAAGGCACGTGCAGCGATTTGGCTAGAAATCCAGAAATCAAATACCGCCATTAGGAAGTTTTGCGTGAGCAAACCCAACACCTACTTCATCGGCACCCAGAGCATCTATCTCGATGCCAACGGCGAAGCACGAACAGAACTTTTCATCGATGACCAACACCATCTGAACCGCGACGGATACATCCGCTGGGCCGCCGCCATCAAATCACACCTCGATTCGGTTCTGAAACAATAAGGTGAAGCAAATTCATAGCCATGGCTTCAACGACTTGCATACCTAAAATCAATCCGGCAAATTCCTTATTATCGCCATCTGCTCCTTGTTTTGTTTTCTCAGCTCAATGGGCGCTTAAAGATCACGACTACATCGCGTGTGCTACCGTAGGCCTCGTTTGTATCGAAAGCTGCAGCAAGCTCCCAACCTTTTAGGCCTAAATCGTTCATGACCGCGTCGAGTCGGACCTCATCGAATTTACCACCAGTGAACCCTTTCGCCCTGAGTTTGATGGTTTTGTATTCTCATTTCATCATGATTTCGTGCAGATCCGTTTCCTAGATTGCTGGCAAGTTATTTGATATCACAGTCGATGTGAATCCATTTCAAAAAACGCTAGCGTCTCTTGAAATATCAGAGCGGAAGATGGTCACAAATGGCAAAAGATAAGGCCAGCTGTTCACGGGGAAGCTCCACAATAACTCGACGACGATTCACACTTGGAAAGTGGGCACAGGCAGGGCATGTCTTCTCCCCGCTCGTTTTGCCAATATGAAACTCTCTATTCGTCACCTCACTCTCATCGGCTTTTTTACAGCAGCCTCAATCGTCACCGGGCAGGACACCTTCGATGCCGTGGCTCATGGAAAAGAAGTCTTTTCTTCGATGGGTTGCGTGGAGTGTCACGCAGTGATCAAGGGAGACAAGTCGATGAAAACCGGACCGAACCTCTACGGGCTTTTCCTAACCGAACCACGCAGTCGTGAGATCGGGCCTGAGGGTGAGCGAAAAAAGGTAAAAGCAGATAAAGCCTATTTCTTCCGATCCGTGCGCCAGTCATGGGACGAGCTTGCGGTCGCTGAAATCGGACCGACGAAGGGCACAACCTATCTCCAAATCATGCCGCAATACACGAAGGAACTGATTCCAGATCAGGATCTTGAGGCCCTATGGCACTATCTCCGAACGCTTGCTGATAAAAAACAGGCAGGACCCAACAAGGTGATGTTAAAAAAGGAAAAGGTCGCAAGAATCAAGAACCTCATCGATGTACCAGGTGAAGTTCCTGTTACCACGCGACCACGCGTTTTCCGTGCTTCGCTGCCTGGTATGAGTGGCCGTGCCTTGCATGTCGGATTGCCGAACGGAATGAATTTCACCTTCGATCCACGCATGCTTTCCGTGCGCCAAATTTGGAGCGGAGGTTATCTAAACCTGCAAGCGGAGCGTGCTGGGCGCGGCAAAAAACCATCGAATGTCGGACGCGGTGCTTCAATCTTCATTCAAGGTGAGCCTCTCCTCGCACCACTCACTGAGGCAGGCAACATCGTGGACTTTGAATTTAAAGAACCAGACGTGCAGGACCATTCGGTGATCGAAAAACATCTTTGGGACTCAACGGATTTTATCGACAAGCTGAACGCGCTTGATGCGGAATTTCTAGGCCACCGTCTCGATATCGAAACCGAAATCCCTAGCTTTCTTTTCAGAGTCGGAAAAAACACCCTCACCCAAACAATCCATCTCACCGACGACGGCCGAATCGTAATCAAGATCGAAGGTGAAGTGATCGCCCCCCAACGCTTTCAACTGCGCTCGAGCGGAATGGAACATGTGAATGTCGATGGCGGCAAACTTGACGGCGGCGTCTGGACACTACCGAAGTCTGAAGGACAAACCACCTTTCAGATCAGTGCGAAAATCCCCGGTGGCCTTGTCGCCAAGCCAAAGGTGGATCGGGAAGAAAATTGGCAACCTCAGCCAATCGTATCAGCGCCCACCAAGGTCATTCAACCCGACCCAAACCGTAAAAGGAAAAAGGGCAAGCCACTCAAGACTCAAGCTGGATACAGCACCTTCTCTTGGGAATCACCTAAAGATCTTTATGGCCGGAAGCAGTTATTTGCAGCCACTGGAATCGCCGTCGCAAAGGATGGCACCATCGTCCTAGCGACTCGTGCTTCAGGTATCTGGAGAATCCGCGACAACAAATGGACGCTTTTTGCCGAAGGCACCTTTGAAGCACTCGGGGTCCACATCGAAGACGACAAAGGCGACCGAATCGTCATCGCCCAAAAACCCGAACTCACCCGCATCAGCGATACCGATGGCAATGGAAGGGCCGATACCTTCGAAACCGTCTGCGATGATTTTGGATTTCACGGAAACTACCACGAATACACCCACGGACCGGTGCGCGATCAGGAGGGAAACTACTACTTCAATCTCAATCTCACCCACGTCGTCGACAAACCCCGCGCGTCATGGCGTGCCGGTGGACCCTACATGGGAACGATGGGTGGCTACCGTGGATGGTCTTGCCGCGTGACTCCTGATGGAAGCTTCGAACCCTTCGCAAATGGGCTTCGCAGTCCTGCTGGCATGGGCTTCGCCCCTGACGGGCGCCTGTGGTATTCCGAAAACCAAGGCGAGTATGTGGGCTCTTCAAAATGGGTGCCGCTTGAAAAGGGTGAATTCTACGGCCACACCTCCGGACTCGTCGACATGCCCGGCGTCACGCCTAAAAAAGGTATCGATGAAAAAGCGTGGGCAAAACAATTACGCAAGGGTGCCGTATGGTTTCCACACAACAAAATCGCGAACTCTCCAGGAAATCCTGCATGGGACCAAACAGATGGAAAATTTGGCATCTACACTGGCCAGTGCTTCATGGGAGATCAAACCCTGTCGCAACTTTTCCGTGTCGTCACCGAACAAGTCAACGGCATCGATCAAGGCGGTGTGATCATTTTCGCCGAAGGACTAGCATCTGGGGTGATGCGTCCTTGTTTCCTTTCGGATGGCAGCCTTCTCGTCGGTCAAACCGGACGCGGCTGGTATGCGACCGGTGGCTTCCAGGACGGGCTGCAACACATGGTCTGGGATGGCAAGACCGTCCCCGGCGACATTCTCAATATCACTTCCAGCCCCTATGGTTTCGATATCCACCTCACTGCTCCCTTGGATGAAAAAATCACCGCCGAACAACTCAAATCATCCACAGACGTGAAATCATGGTTCTACACAAACAAATCAGAATACGGTTCGCCGGAGCACGATGTCCGGGACGATTCCCTCGCCGAGATCCAGATCTCCAAGAACCGCAAAAACCTTCACCTAAAACTCGCAGAATTCGGCAAAGGTGATAAATGGATTGATCGCGTGTATCACATCACCATCAGCGATACGAAGAACGCACTGCAAAGCGTCTCAACTTGGGAAAGCCTACAAGCCTACTTCACGCTGCGAGCAATCCCTCCGGCTGATTAGAAAAAATCTAAACCGATCCGAGTAAACTCGTTGATCGCGATTCGAGAGCTTTCCCTCGCGACAAACAGCGGTTAAAACCCACTTCATGTCTCAACATGCTTCTTTAGAAAAATCCATTTGGAAGAACTTTCAGAAGAATTGGAAAAGCTTATTGGCCATCCAACTACTATGCTTGGTGCTTGGAATCTTGGTGCTCGGACCCGTGTTCACCTTCGCCCTGCAAACGGCTCTCACCAGCTCCGGCACAACGGCTCTGAGTGACACAGATATCGTGGCCTTCTTCACCAACCCCGTTGGCCTACTAATTGCCCTGCCTCTGGCAGCACTCTGGCTAACGATCCGCTTTGTTGGCTACGCGGCGCAGCTCATCGTTGGTCACCAATCCATCCATTCTCAACCTTCCACTGCGATCGAATCCCTTTCTCAGCTAGCGAAACGATTCCCTTCCATCATCGTTCTTTCACTACGTGTTTTAATTCGTATCATCGCAATCTCCCTCCCCTTTGTCGCGGTCATTCTCCTTCTCTATTCCACCCAGCTTGGGGAGAAAGATATTAACTACTACCTAGCCACTCATCCTCCAGAATTTATCGCTGTAGCCGCAATCTCAGCCGTCCTTGTCGTCATCATGGGAGCACTCCTAGTCCGCTATTTCACTGGCTGGATTCATGCACTTCCTTTGATTTTGTTCCATGGCAAAGGGGCGAAATCGGCAAAGGAGCACAGCCTAAAAACAAGCATGGGGCAAAAAAAACAAGTCGCCGTAGCCCTCGCTCTTTGGGGATTTGGAACGCCACTACTAATCATTCCTATCACTTTACCCCTACCGACCCTCGTACTCCTCGCGGCAGAAACCTTCCAGGATCGCCTAGGACTACTGGCCCTTACTCTCGCAACTCTAATTAGTATCTTCGCCAGTCTTTCTTTTCTCATCGGCTTCTTAACCCAATCCCTGCTCGCCTTTTATAACTTAAAACTCTTTCGGGAGGCCGGCCTAGACTCCCAAGCTCTAGAATCTCAGGCAAACCATCCAACCCGGACCACGCCGTGGAGAATCATGATTACGGCAACCTGCCTGTGCTTGGGGGTTGTTACATTCATCTGTCATCAGCGACTCGATCGCTTAACCACCAAAGTCGATGCCGTCGTGATCGCACACCGAGGCGCTTCCGCGGATGCTCCAGAAAATACCATGGCAGCCATCGAGCTCGCCATAAACGCTAAATCCGATTGGGTGGAAATCGATGTCCAGGAAACCGCCTCTGGGGAGATTCTCGTCTTTCACGACAAGGATTTCATGCGCATGTCGAATTCTCCAACAACCCTGCGCGACGTCACTTCCGAACAAGTTGCCAAGCTGGACATCGGATCATGGTTCGATCCGAAATTTTCAGATCAACGAACTCCAACCCTTCAGGAAGTCTTGGAACTGTGCAGAGGTCGGTCCGGCGTCTTGATCGAATTGAAATACTACGGAGGCGAAGAACGCTTGGAAGAACGCGTCATCAACATCGTCGAGAAACTAAACATGGTAGACCAAGTAAAAATCATGTCGCTCAAACTCGAAGGCGTGGAGAAAGTTCGAAAACTCAGACCCAAGTGGAGCGTCGGGTTGCTCTCGAGCGTCGCGGTCGGCGACTTAACCAAACTCGATATCGATTTCCTTGGCCTGAACGCATCCTCGGTCAGCAATCGGCTCATCAACCGCGCCCGCCGCGCCGGAATCCATATCTACGTCTGGACCGTCAATGAACCCGCAACCATGTCATCCATGTTGAGCCGAGGTATTGACGGACTCATCACCGACCGGCCTCACACCTCCAGAACAGTCGTCGACGAGCGCTCCAATCTAAATCCCGGTGAACGCCTCCTCATCGATCTCGCCGCACGCTTCGGCCGAACTCCGGAAATCGAATGATTGAGCCCTTTCACTCTTAACGGAGATCATTTCACTTCTTTCGCCATCTTTATTGCAAGATCACGGAGTGATTTCGGCCATTTCCTCCTCTGGAAATGGAGTAGCCTTGCGCATTACGCGCGAGGCAAGGGTCCG
This sequence comes from Akkermansiaceae bacterium, assembly GCA_045106015.1. GTDB lineage: Bacteria > Verrucomicrobiota > Verrucomicrobiia > Verrucomicrobiales > Akkermansiaceae > Luteolibacter. The sequence continues at coordinate 24,437 of JBGCEE010000017.1, forward strand.
GACTGGTTGGTGATAGATCAGCTCTTGAAAGCGTTTGAACTTGCGCAGGACGGGAGGGGTCGGCGGGC
>JBGCEE010000018.1:0-20822 GCA_045106015.1 Akkermansiaceae bacterium
ACGCAGATAGTTAGAGAAACTTTTGCCAGCGCAAACAAGCCCTTCATTCTAGCAGCCATCAAAGCTCTCCCCAAAAAAGGGCTACCAACTGCCACAGCCTTTCTCTTGGCCCACCAATCTGGTGACTCTGAGTTTATTGAAGCAGTCACCCAACAATGCGAAGATTTACCCAAAGCACTCCATCAGCTAAACCACCCGAGCGCAAACGTTCCAAACCTCGCAGACCTACGAAAAACTCAAGACTGGACGGGTTATGAATCTCCAGATTTCTCGCCTCTGTTCGAGGCAGCAAATCAAAATAAATCAGAAATCGCATCCCAACTTTTACTTTCCGATACTCCAACCGAAGAGGAAATACGCATCTTCGTCGAAAAACTACTCAACCCTAAGACGATTGAAAGTCTAGGCGCAAAAGCAGTCGCTGCAGCAGCCATCCAAGCAGCCTCCCAGCTCGCAAACGATCAGCAACACGCAACCTCCGCCATTGCCCTTGCTAAAGTGGCGCAGCGTATGGGAGCGAGCCTTACAGAAACCCTTCGTGTTCAGGCCACGTCCTTTACTTCTCTCGGAGATTTTACTTCGGCCCACAAAAGCTGGATCGATCTAGTCACTCACCAACCCGAGGCAGAGCACGAAAGCACCGACTATTCCGAAGCAGCCTACACCGCTTTCGAGAACTCTAAACCAGCACAGGCGATTGAAATTCTCGAGGTCGGAATTTTTCGTTTCTCAAACGATGTGTCCCTCGCCATCCGCGCAGGTCAGATCGCTCTACTCACCAATCACTCCGAAAAGGCAGTGACGTATTTTGCTCACGCAACAAAGCTAGGTTTACCTCCTACAGAAATGGAAAACACAACCGCACTACTTGCCATCGCCCATGCTAATCTAGGCGATAACGAAAAAGCATCGTCTTATTTTGCCCAGCTCACAGCAATCGATCCCGCATGGTCTCAGCCCGAATCGATTCAAAAACTCTCCTGGCCAGAAAGTTTCAAGACCACCCTTCAGTCCTTCACTGGGGAACTGCCGGAAATCGAACTCGAGCCGTTACCGGAAAATGATCTGAAAGATACGGCTCTCCCGTCCGGAGAACTTCCGATGCCAGAACCGCCCCTTCCTTCGAGATAAAGATGTGATCCACTTTCCATTGGCGATTTGGGTCACTCATCCAGAAATGTAAAGTTCCACGCTTCGTTTCACCCGCATTCAACTCATCATAGGTTTCTTTCATACCACTAAAGCCGTCGACTTTTCGAATCGGGCTGCTCTCTCCTTTGATGAAACGCACCGCGGCATTTCGCTCCGTCGCATTAAAATCACCCATCAGAACAAGAGGATCTCCATCTCGGTTCATTTCCACAAAACGCTCGGCAACAAGTCTCACACCCTTCTCCCGTGATGGCTGGCTTCGGTGATCCAAGTGTAAATTTGTAACCCAAAGCCCCTGCCCACTTTGACGGTCAGTAAGCTTTACTGAAGTTGCCACCCTTGGAATCTCGTTCCCCCAGCTCATCGAGCCAGCCTTTTCCGGAGCCTCCGAAAGCCAAATCATCCCACTCCTATCAGGATCAAAATCAAAGCGATCTTTACGAAAAAAAAGCCCCGCGAATTCTCCATGCTTTAACCCGTCTCGACGCCCCCCACCCACAAATTCATAATCCGGTAACGAAACACGGAGATCCGCCACCTGTCCCAACAAACCCTCCTGAAAGCCCAGCACATCAGGCTCCTCACGGCGTATCAGTTGAACAATCCCAACAACGCGGGATGACCAAGCTCGTCTCCCCAAGTCTCCATCATTTTCATACCTCAAATTGAAGGTCATCAGATTCAAAATCATCGAGCCGTCTTTGCTAACCGCTACCGCTCTTGGCACCTCCTCATTCTTCTCGCATGAAACCAACACTCCGAACGAAAAAAGCCCCACAAGAAGCGATTTCATGAACGCCCCTATAAAATGAGCCTCCGAACACCCCAACCATTTTTCACCAAGCATCAAAACCACCATTAACCATGCACTCAACATTGGCAACGACAGTTCAAAAACTCAAATACACTTCAATTTTTGCTATTGCCATCGTGCTCTAAATCAATCAGTTTTCAAAAGTAATCCCGACGGTGGCCAGCCATTGAAACCTTTCCTCGGCAGCCCTCTTCGAAGTCGTTTCCTACGATTCCTCTAACTCTTTGGTTCAGACGAAATGTTCAGGAAAGTGGTTTTGAAACCGTTCTTCTTACCGGACTTTAAGCGTATTTCCAAATCGCTCGTCCAACCCTTTTCAAAATACCCAATTTCCCTTCGGGGACCTCACCTTTTCCCAAACACTCCAACGAATGAGCAATAATAGCACCGACGAGCTTTTCGACCTACCTGCACCCGAAGCGAAGCCCAAACCCGAAAAGGCTGCAAAAAAGGCGACGAAAAAAAAGGTCGCCAAAAAAGCAGCGAAAAAAGTAGCGAAGAAGGCTGCAAAAAAGGCAACGGTGAAAAAAAAGGCCGTGAAAAAGACGGCATCAATCGAAAAGGAACTCTCAAAAAAGCCCATCGAAGTTCAGGCTCCATCTCCCACCATCGCTGAGGCAGCGGCAAAGCCAAAACCGATTGAGGCCCCAACGCTCTCACTTCCGCCTTCAGAAACCGTCAATACTCCTGTCAGTGAACCAAAATCTGAAACACCCAGAATCGGTCGCGTTCCAGGTGGTGGCCCTGTGCAGCAGCAAAATCGATCCAATAACGATTCCCCAAATCAGGAAGGCCAACCAAGGATATCCCGAGCAAAGAAACGCCGCGATAAACGGAAGCGTCGCCGCGATAAATTTAGTGACGGCAATGATCAGAACACTCAATCGCGTCATTCTGATCGGCAGAACGAACGGCAAAATGATAGGCAGGAAGAGCGCAGCACTCCTGAGCTTTCTGGACCCGAAATTTCCGTCAATGGCATCGTAGAAATGACACCGAAAGGTTTCGGCTTTCTTCGACTTTCCGAATCGAACTTCGCACAAGCCAAAGACGATATCTTCATCTCTCCAGATCTAATTAGAAAACACTCGCTCCGTCATGGGCAATGGATTCATGGGAAGCATCAGGAAAGCAACCGCGGACCTCAGTTGACTGAAATCTCTGAAGTCAACGGAATGCCACCTGGAGAAGCTGCAAAGCTCCCGCACTTCGACGAACTCAAGGCGATCAACCCAGACAAACGCATCGCCTTCGAAACCACCCCCGACCGCTACACAACCCGTGTCATTGATATCGTCTCACCAGTCGGTAGAGGGCAACGCGGTCTCATCGTTTCTCCTCCACGCTCCGGTAAAACCACCCTGCTTCTTCACATGGCCGAGGCCATACGAGAAAAATATGATGAGCAAATCCACCTCATGGTCCTCCTCGTCGATGAACGCCCCGAAGAAGTCACTGAGTTCCGAAGAGCCCTTCCCGGCGCCGAAATTTACGCATCTTCCAACGACGAAGCGGCAAGAAATCACACGCGGATCGCAGAGCTAGCAATCGAACGAGCCAAACGACTCGTCGAAGCTGGAAAGGATGTATTCCTGCTCATGGATTCGATCACTCGACTCGCACGCGCTTACAACGGGGCCATGGGAGGCGGAAAGGGCCGTAACCGCGCGACTGGTTCAGGCGGAATCAGAATCGGTGCCCTTGAGGTTCCACGTCGCCTCTTTGCAGCGGCTCGCAATACCCGTGAGGCTGGCTCCCTCACCATACTCGCAACGGCCCTCATCCAGACCAACTCACGTGCTGACGAAGCAATCTTCATGGAGTTCAAGGGAACTGGAAATATGGAACTCGTGCTCGATCGAAAGATCGCTGAGTCCTACATTTATCCCGCCGTCGATATTTTTAAATCAGGGACACGCCGCGAAGAACTCCTTCTTGCAGAACACACACTTCATAAAATCCACCTGATTCGCCGAGGCCTTTCCGGCCACCGACCCTACGAGGCAATGGAACGACTGTTGTTCTTTATCAAAAAATTCCCGAACAACCCTCAGATGCTACTCGAAATCAAAGGCTGAGAACTAAGCCTTTGACCGTCCTGCACCTTTCCCATTAACCATTTAAAGTTTGAAACTTTGAAACCAAAAACCCTTTTCGTCGAAAAGCTCTCACCCTTCGCCAACGAGGCTCGACACCTTCTTCACGACCTCCGCGAATCACTGGACCTCCAAGGATTAGATTCACTAAGAATCCTGAATCGTTACGACCTCGATCAGATCTCCGAAGAAGAATTTGCACTTGCTTCAAAGAGAGTTCTCTCAGAACCGCAAACGGATATTACATCGGCAATTCTCGAGCTTTCAGAAGGAGAAACTGCCTTCGCATTTTCCTTTCTTCCCGGACAGTTTGATCAACGCGCCGATTCCGCTGCTCAGTGCATCCAAATTCTCACTGGTAAAGAAAAACCAATCGTCCGTTCATCTCAAATCGTCGTCCTCAAAGGTGCAATTTCCGAAGAACAAATTGCGGCGATCAAATCATACATCATCAACCCTGTTGACTCGCACGAAGTCCCGGTCGCGCCGGAGGCCGACTTAAGGCCGAATACTGAGACTCCCACAGATGTTCCGATTTTGGTGAACTTTCTGACTGATGCTGCGAGCACGATCCGATCAGAAATGTCACTCGCCATGTCCGAAGAGGACATTGTATTCACACAGAACTACTTCAAAAACGAGGAAGAACGTGCCCCCACCCTCACCGAAATCCGCATGCTCGACACCTATTGGTCCGACCACTGCCGACACACGACTTTTCTGACATCCATCGATAAGATCAATTTCGAACAAGGTAGCGAAGTTATCGAAGAAACCTTTCATGCCTATCGAAAAGTCCGTAAGGATCTCCAACGGGATGATCGCCCCGTCACTTTGATGGATATCGCATTGATCGGTATGCGGGAACTCAAGGCTTCTGGTGAACTAGACAACCTTGAAGTCTCCGAAGAAATCAACGCCGCATCCATCGTGGTCCCAGTCAGCATCGGCAATGCTCCGGAAGAGGAATGGCTTATTCAATTTAAAAACGAAACACACAACCATCCGACGGAAATCGAACCGTTCGGTGGGGCCGCAACCTGCCTCGGTGGCTGCATACGCGACCCACTTTCTGGACGTTCCTATGTCTATCAAGCCATGCGCGTCACGGGTGCTGCAGATCCACTCTTACCATTCTCAGAGACACTACCCGGTAAACTCCCACAGAAAAAAATCTGCCAAGTCGCCGCCAAAGGATACTCTTCTTACGGAAATCAAATCGGCCTCGCCACTGGACAGGTCGCCGAAGTCTACCACCCGGGCTACGTCGCCAAACGCCTCGAAATCGGTGCAGTCGTCTCCGCAGCGCCACGTGCCAATGTTTTTCGAGGTAGCTCATCTCCAGGAGACGTGATTCTTCTAATCGGCGGTCGAACCGGTCGTGACGGAGTCGGCGGTGCCACTGGCTCTTCAAAAGAACATACCGACACGGCTCTAGAAAACTCCGCCGAAGTTCAAAAGGGGGACGCTCCAACCGAACGAAAAATTCAAAGACTCTTCCGAAATTCCGAGCTCACGAAAAAAATCAAAATATGTAACGACTTCGGCGCTGGAGGCGTCTCAGTTGCTATCGGTGAAATCGCCCCCTCCCTCGTCATCAATCTAGATGCAGTTCCTAAAAAATATGAGGGCCTAGACGGAACCGAACTCGCCATCTCAGAATCTCAAGAAAGAATGGCGGTCTGTGTCGACCCCTCGGAGATCGACTATTTCATCAAGGAAGCAGAGAAAGAGAATATCGAATGCGTCCACGTTGCCGATGTTACCGACTCCGGCCGCTTAATCATGACGTGGCGCGGCAAAGAAATCGTCAATCTATCCCGAGAGTTTCTCGATACAAACGGAGTCCAACAATCCGCAGAAGTCACCGTCGCAGCTCCTTCTCTAGATCTCTTTTCCAATCACTCTGTACCCGAGAAAAAATCCCTCGCCACGCACCTAAGCTCACTGAATATTGCCTCCCAAAAAGGCCTCGGTGAAATGTTCGATGGCTCCGTGGGAGCCTCGACGGTTCTCTGGCCATTTGGCGGCAAACATCAACTCACAGCACCAGATGCCATGGTCGCAAAACTCCCGTCACTACTCGGTGATACAGACTCAGCCACATTCATGTCATGGGGATTTGATCCATACCTTTCCGAAAAGTCGCCATTCCACGGCGCGGCATTCGCGGTCACCGAGTCAGCATGTAAAGCCGTTGCGGCAGGCGCTCGCCTCTCCGATATTCGACTCACTCTTCAAGAATATTTTCCGCGGCTTGGAAACGACCCGAAACGCTGGGGCCTACCGTTTGCCGCCCTACTTGGTGCATTCCGAGCACAACACGAACTGCGCTTAGCTGCCATCGGCGGCAAGGATTCGATGTCCGGTTCCTTCAATCAACTCGACGTTCCTCCAACTCTCGTTTCTTTCGCACTCGCGCCCGGATACGCATCGCTAGCTATTTCGCCTGAATTCAAAGAATACGGTTCAACGGTTTCACTCATCGAAATACCCTTCGATGACAATAATCTCCCGGATTTTAGAGCCATTCGAAAAATTTCCGAATCCATCCACGATCTCAACAAAGAAGGGAAGATTCTAGCGGCCCACCACATCGGAGCTCCCGGCATCGCCGCAGCCATTGCAAAAATGACTTTTGGAAACCAAATCGGATTTCGTGCTAACGGCGAACTTACCGATAAAGCAGTTCTCAACCCTGCCTTCTTCGCATTCCTCATCGAGCACAAGAGCGATCAATCCATTCAAGAAACGATTCCTTCGGCCACGATCATTGGCGAAACCGTCGTTGAAACCACGATTTCGATTGGCGATGTAGTCTATCAAATTTCCGAACTACAGCATGCTTGGCAACAGACACTTGAGTCCGTCTATCCAACATCCCCAGAGCAAAAGAGCGCGAGAAATATCCCCACATTCAGAACATCTGAAACGACGAGCACAAAAACTCAAAAACCCACCTCGAGCCCACCGAGAGTCTTGATTCCTGCATTTCCCGGAACCAACTCGGAATACGATTCTGCCCGCTCTTTCCAACGTGTAGGTGCAGATACACATATCGAAGTCTTCCGCAACCTCTCCCCGGACCACATCAAGGACTCCATAAAGACACTCGCCGACGAAATCACGAAATCTCAGATCCTTTTCATTCCGGGTGGTTTCTCAGCCGGTGATGAACCGGACGGATCGGCAAAATTCATTTCTACAATCCTACGCAACCCTCTCATAGCAGAAGCGATCTCGGATCTGCTTTCCAATCGTGACGGTCTGATCCTCGGAATCTGCAACGGTTTCCAAGCACTGATCAAAACCGGCCTCGTGACTCATGGTAAAGTTATCGAAACCGAAGCCGAGGCACCAACTCTAGTCCATAACGACATTTCACGCCATATTTCGCAATACGTTCATACTCGCGTTGCGAACAACAGCTCACCTTGGCTGGCGAATATGAAGATCGGAGACGTCCATACCGTGCCAGTCTCTCATGGCGAAGGAAAATTCTTCGCACCCGAAACGGAGATCGAAAAGCTATTCGCCAACGGGCAAATCGCCACTCAATATTGCGACCCGAGTGGAAACCCCACAATGAGTTATCCATACAATCCGAACGGATCAGTTGCTGCCATCGAAGGAATGACCTCCCCTTGCGGTCAAGTCTTCGGGAAAATGGCTCATTCGGAACGCCACTCTGATTCTGTCGCGATCAATATCCCTGGCGAAAAGTCCCAACCGATCTTCAGCGCAGGAGTCGAATACTTTGCCTGAAAGAGTTGAGCCCCGAGCCGGGCGCGGCACAGATTAGAAAAGGTATATTTGGCATAAAAAATGCTTATCTTTTACAGGAAGCGAGCATAGATTCAGCGTAGATCCTACTTCGCCAGATGGCAGACGCTTCTCTATATCAGTCCCTTTCCCAGTCCCAGACCCTTGCACCGCAGATGCGTAAGAGTCTGGAGATCTTGCAGGCAAGTACACTGGAACTCTCTCAATTGATGCGTCAAGCACTGGAGACCAATCCAACCTTGGAGGATATCACGGAGGTTTCATCTCTGGATGAGGATGCTCCCGATTCCGAAGAGGCCGACTCGTTGGACTACCTCAATGAATCTGATGATGACTGGCGCGAGCGAGCCATTCTTGAGAACCGAGGCAACCAGTGGAGCCAAGAAGATGAGGAACGTAGGCAGCGCCTCTACAACAACATCGTTGCCCCTGAAACCCTACAACAACATCTACAAAACCAGCTCGATTTTTCACTTGTTGAACCGAAAATTCGAGCAGCTGCTCAAGAAATTCTCGGACACCTCGATGATCGTGGATTCCTCGAAACAGCAATTGAGGAAATTGCAACGGTGCACGACTCAACCCTCAAGCATCTCAAGGAGGGCCTAGAACTAATCAAAACCTTTGATCCTCCAGGAATTGGTGCCAGAGGAATCCAGGAAAGCCTTCTCATCCAGCTCGAACGAACATCGGGAAAGGAATCAGTTGAATACCGCATCGTAAGCGACCACCTCAAAGATCTAGCACGGAAAAGATACCCACAAATCGCCCGCTCACTTGGCGTCAATATCGAATGCGTTACAGAAGCAGCCCTGAACATTGGCAAGCTATCACCCAATCCAGGCGGTGAATTCGATCCAACCGGTAACCCCTATATCCTACCAGATGTTATCATTGAAAAAAATGACGATGGTAACTGGTCAGCCGTCCTAACAGGTGAGCACCTTCCTAGTCTCCGGATCAATGATTTCTACAAGGACATGATCGGCAAAAGCGGCATCGACAGCAAAGCACGAGCCTTCTTGCGTGACCAGATCCGTGACGGACGCAGCCTCATTCGCTCGATTTCACTTCGCCAAGAAACGATACTCGCCATCGCTCATAAACTCATTGAACAACAAAAAGACTTTTTAGACAAAGGACCCCGCTACCTACGACCCTTGACCATGAACGATATCGCCGATGGACTCCAACTCCACGCCACAACTGTATCTAGAGCAGTCGCAGGAAAATACATACTCACTCCTCAAGGCCTAATGGAGATGCGAGCCTTTTTTGCAACCGGTTACCAAACCGCTGGCGGATCAGAAGTCTCAAATGCAGGGGTACGTGAAGCGATTCAACAATTGGTCGATAGCGAGAATCATGCTAAACCCTACTCGGATGATGCAATCACTAAGGCCCTAGCAAAACAAGGAATCAAAGTCGCAAGACGCACCGTCGCGAAATACCGCGAACAACTCAATATCCTCCCCTCTCACTTGCGTAAGTCTTTTTAGATCAATCCAAGAGATCCAAGTAACACTCTTTCGCAACCTTTAAAGTCAGATCCATGATGGATCTTGAATTGTTCTGCCCGAGTGCATCCGTTGCGATCGATTGGCACTGCCCATGATCTAGAGAACGAATCACTTGCCCGACCTTCGGTAAGGCTTTGGGCGAAACAGAAAGCTCCTCGACTCCCAATCCAATCAGCAGCGGAGTTAACCGAATATCACCCGCCATTTCCCCGCAAACACCCGTCCAAATGCCGTGGTTTGCACCCGCATCAACGGTCTGCTTGATCAGACGAATCACTGCAGGGTGAGTTGGCTTGTAAAGGCTCGCGACATGTGGGTTCACTCGATCGACGGCAACGGTATACTGAATCAGATCATTCGTTCCGATCGAAAAGAAATCTGAATGTGGTGCAAGTAAATCCGCACACACCGCAGCGGAAGGAACTTCGATCATCACTCCCACTGGAATCTTCTCATCAAACGGAACCCCTTCTTTCTCAAGTTCATCCATGCATCGCTTGAGGACTTCTTTGGCAGCAAGCAATTCGGACAAACCGGAGACGAGCGGGAACATAATCGCCATCTTACCATGAGCACTCGCTCGGAGAATCGCCCTTAGCTGATCTCGAAACATCGCGGGACGCGAAAGCGAAACACGAATTCCGCGCCATCCCAGAAAGGGGTTTGGCTCCGGTTCAGTCAAAGGCTCAACCGGAAGCTTGTCACCTCCAGCATCGAGAGTTCGGACAATCACCGTCTCCCCATTCACTGCTCGAACCACTCGACTGTAAGCCTCGGACTGCTGTTCTTCCCCGGGCATTTCTGTCCCATTGAGCAACAAGAACTCCGTCCGGAATAATCCGACTCCCTTCGCACCACTTCTGGTGACTTGGGAAACTTCCTCAAGAAACTCAATATTTGCCGATAAGGTGATCTCACGGCCATCCTTTGTCGTGGTTGCCTGATCCTTCTTCGCATCCAGTTCGTCCTGTTGTTTTTCTTTCCGAACCGAAACCGTCCGATATTTCTCGAGTGTTTCCGCACTCGGATTCAAAATCAATTTCCCCGAATAACCATCAATGACCGCCGGCGTAAGGGCAGTAACCTGAATGACTGAAACACCCAATCCGACAACTGCTGGGATTCCAAACGCCCTCGCAAGAATCGCCGTGTGAGAATTCACACTACCTTGTTCCGTTGCGAAGCCGAGTAGATGTCTGCGGTTCATCGAAGCCGTATCCGACGGAGAAAGATCGTAAGCCAGTAAGATGTGCTTCTCATCTGGAGGATGATAGTCCGCACCCTCATCAATCCGAAAATTCTGCAAAACACGCTGCGAAACGTCTTCGATGTCTGCCGTTCTCTCCCTGAGGTATGGATCCGGAATTCGCCGCATAGCTTCCAGAAAATTTTGCATCACTGCGTAGAACGCAAACTCAGCGTTCTGTTGGCGCTGTTCGATTGCCAATCTAACACGCGTGAGCAGTGACTGATCTTCAAGCAACATCACATGCGCCTCAAATATCTCGCTCTCAGAATCTCCTGACAGAGATTCCAACTTAGCCTGTAAATCGATCAGCTGTTTTTTGGTCGCGTTTACCGCTGCATCAAAGCGTTTCTGCTCTTCTACGATCTCACGCTCTTTGATTTCGTAAACTTCAGGCGCCGAAAAACCTCTCGCGATGACATGGATCGGGCCAACAGCAATCCCCGGGGAGGCTGGGATCCCCTCATATACAATCTCCTGATCTGAAACCGATTTTACCATTCGCTGCTGAAGATCGTGAGGGCTTTGGCGAATCCGTGCAAGGCTTCAAAAAAGACCATTCCAACCCTTTCCTACTCAATAAAAAGCCGCCTTCTCATTCGAGAAGGCGGCGATGATTGATGTTAGATAATTCTCAGTTCAGATTTACGGAGTTGGAACCTCGGCAATCGTCTTGAGGATGCGCGAAGCGATCTGATAAGGGTCGCCTTGGGAATTCGGGCGACGGTCTTCAAGATACCCTTTATAAGCATCGTCTTTGACGAAACCGTGAGGAACTCGAATTGATGCACCACGATCTGCAACACCCCATGAGAAGGTATCGATTGACTGAGTCTCGTGAAGGCCCGTCAAACGCATATGGTTGTCTGGACCGTAAACGGCAATGTGCTCTTCCATGTTTTTCTCAAAGCCATCCATGAGAGCAAGGAAGTAGTCCTTGCCGCCGGTTTCACGGAGGTATTTGGTTGAGAAGTTGGCGTGCATACCGGAACCATTCCAGTCGCCCTGAAGAGGCTTGCAGTGGTATTCCACATCAACGCCGTATTCTTCACAAAGGCGCTGAAGAAGATAACGGGCCACCCAGATTTGGTCGGCAGCTCTCTTAGAGCCCTTACCGAAGATCTGGAATTCCCATTGGCCTTTTGCCACCTCGGCATTGATACCTTCGTGATTGATTCCACAATCGAGGCAGAGATCGAGGTGCTCGTTCACGATGGTACGAGCAATTCCACCGACGTTACTGTAGCCAACGCCGCAGTAATACTCACCTTGTGGGCCCGGATAGCCTCCTGTAGGGAAACCGAGTGGAAGTCCATCTTTCATCAGGAAATATTCCTGCTCGAATCCGAACCAAGTCTCAGGATCATCAAGAATCGTTGCGCGCGAGTTCGATGGATGAGGAGTGACTCCGTCAGGCATCATCACTTCGCACATCACGATTCCACCATTACGGCGGGTGGAGTCAGGATAGATTGCGACAGGTTTGAGCATGCAGTCGGAACTGCCACCGTCAGCCTGTTGAGTCGAGCTGCCGTCGAATCCCCACATAGGGAGATCTTCCAAGGTTGGGAAGGAGTCAAACTCCTTGACCTGGGACTTGCCGCGAAGATTTGGGACGGGGGTATATCCGTCCAACCAGAGATATTCTAATACGTATTTAGCCATTTCTTTTTCTTTGTTGTTCGTGGTTAGCGATTTAATGCGCCGACGAAGATTGAAGGGAATCATTCCCCCTCTTCACCGGCAAGCATTTAGAAGCAAAAGCCGTGCCAGCCACTAAAATTCTCCTCAAAATCTTCATCTACCTCAACAGGAGATGAACTACTTCACCTCCAAGACAATCAAGGTCGTATCATCAGAACCAGCATTCTCAATAGCTCGCTCCAGTAAAGCTTCACAATTCGACTTCTGATCACGATCACTTCCGAGAGCCTCGTTGATTTGTCTTTCCCATAGTCCGTCAATCAATCCATCAGAACAAATGAGAAAACGATCTCCTTTTTTAAAGGAAATCGCCGCAAAATAGGGTGAACACTTCGCATGCCCTCCACCGATCACTCGAAACAGAGCAGATCTCCGAGGATGGCTCCTGTATTGCATTTCTCCAATCTCCCCACGCTTCCAAGAAGACCATGCGAGGGTATGATCTTTACTCAACTGTTCCAATTTCCCATCTCGACTCCGATAAACCCTAGAATCACCCACATTGGCTAAATACATATTGTCGGGCGTAAACCAACAAAACGCCAGAGTCGCAGCCATTCCCTTGTGGGCTTCTTTCTTAGCGGCCGCCTCATTAATATGCTCATGGACCTCCTTTAAGGCCTGCTCAAGATGCGCAACAGGATCCGGATAGAAACCCGAAGCCACGACTTTAAAGGTCTCCGCAATGATTCCGGGCATTCGTTCAAGAATCAAACTTGAGGCGAGATCACCTGCATTTCCACCGCCCATCCCGTCTGATACGGCAAACACAAGGTCGTTTGCTTGCAGCGACTCCTGACCACTTTTACCAAGAACCTGAGTTCCTTGAATATTTGAAGAAAAAGCCACCCACGAATCCTCGTTTTGCTCCTTCCGCGAACCACTGACCGAAGCGCCAGCCCAATGAATGATCGAATCGTTCTGCAAAACTCAACTCTCTACAGTTTGATGAGGATCGGGAAGAATCTCAGCGAGTTCGAAATCGATGATACAAAACCTGCCCATTTTATCCGAATAAGTAATATTGCGCGTCTCAGCATCCAAGTGTCGCACTCCATAATCCTTTTCCAGCGCCGCATAGAGACTGTCTGCCTTTTTCTTGCTGACATGAGGGGCCGGACGACCGCAGTTCGTGGAAACGAAGTAAAACTCCTCCGGGTGCTCTTCAAGAACCTTGGGAACATACGGACATCCCCGCTCCTCGAGCACCTTGAGAACTTCCACCTCTTTCGCATAGCGCTCCGCCACATTACTTCCGCGCATCCTCTTATGGACGTGCCCATAGAAATCAATACGTACATTGGATCTCAGACCATCTTTAATCGGTTCAATCGACATCCCTGCGAGCCTACACCAATTCGCGCCCTGAATAAAGACTCTACTCTTGATGTCTTTCGCCGGAATGCGGAACCTCACGAAGTGAGAATCATCGCCGGAAAAGCAGGACGCATTGCCATCAAGGTCCCCTCGGCTGTAGCCAGACCCACGACGGATTTTGTCCGTCAGGCGATTTTCTCAATGCTGGGTGAAACTGTCTTGGACACCAGAGTCCTTGATCTCTTTTGTGGCTCTGGCGCGCTCGGCTTGGAAGCTCTCAGTCGTGGAGCAAAGTCCTGCACCTTCGTCGATGAACATCGTCAGGCCATCTCCACAGTCGATGGGAATTTGAAAAAAACCAAACTCGAGGGCGGAAGAGCTGTAAAATCAGAAGTCTTCAATTTCCTGAAGCGCGACCCTTCTAGCTACGACCTCATTCTTGCAGATCCGCCCTATTGGAAAAACTATGGAGATACTGACCTTGTCGCAAAGCTGCTCGTACTACCAAATCTTTCGGAACTCCTCGCCCCATCTGGGTATCTCGTCGCTGAAACATCCTCCTCCCAGCCAGCTCCCACTTCGCCATCCCTACAGCTTTTAGATCGGCGCGAATATGGCTCCAGCGCAGTTCTCATTTTCACCCATCCACAGAAATGAAACCGTTTTTCATCCTCCTGCTGTATCGGGCCATTCTACCAATTTTATTCATTATCGCATTCCCCGGCTGGGTCATCAAAATGCTACGCCGTGGTGGCTTTGGAACTGGCCTAACAGAACGCATCGGTATCTACACAAGCGCCCCGGAGTTTGAACCTTGTGGGGCCATTCATTTCCACTCCATTAGCGTTGGCGAGACCATGATCGCTCTCAAACTCCTCCGTGAATGGAGAAAACAGTTTCCAGAAACTCGCTTCGTCATCGCGACTGGGACTTCGACCGGTCACGATGTTGCAACTCGTGCTGAACTAAAAAACGTCCGCGTCACCTACTCACCTCTCGATTTCCCGTGGATGATTCGCCGCTACCTCAAGCGTTTTGAGCCAGCTCAAATCATTCTCATCGAGGGGGAAATTTGGCCGAATTTCCTTCGCCTCACCAAAGCCAGTCAAATTCCCGTATCTCTCGCAAACACCCGCGTTTCGCCGCGTTCCGCACGCCGCTTCAAAAAATTCGCAAAAATCCTACGACCCTTTTTCTCGAAACTTTCAAGTGTCTGCATTCAAGAAGAAGAGAATCGGTCGCTCTGGAAAGATCTTGGTATAAAGTCAGAGAAGATCCACCTCACTGGTAGCATCAAATTCGATCCTCAGTCCACATCTGCCCCCTCACTTCGTAAGGACTTTGCCATGATGTTAGATTCATTCGGACAAAATCGCACAGTCGTATTGGCGGCATCCACCTTTCCGGGTGAGGAAACTTTCCTCGCCGATGCCATTCATTCGGCTGACTCCGACCTTCTTCCAGTCATCGTCCCTCGACATGCCGAGCGCCGAAAGGAAGTCAAACATGCCCTAGAGCAACGGGATTTCGAGGTCATTTTGAGGAGTGAATTCAAGCAACCTTCTAAGCACCCTCAGGTCTTCGTGATCGATTCTACAGGCGAGCTAGCCACCTGGACATCTCATGCCGATATCGTTCTGATTGGAAAATCATTCCTCTCAACTGGCGGCCAGAACCCCGCCGAAGCGATACTCGCAGAAAAGCCGCTCATTCTCGGCCCTTACATGGAAAACTTCCAAGCTCTTGTCAGCCAACTCTATGCCGCCAATGGCGCAATTCGCGCTGAAACGAAAGAAGAAGTTTCACAAGCCATCATCAAAGCCATGCAATCGAGCAATCGTAGAGAACTTACTGAAAATGCATCTAGGATCCTAGCCAAGCACGAAGGTGCCACCCGCCGCCATCTCCAAGCCTTGCGCATCCATTCTAAACCTGCATGAATCACAAAACCTTGGTTGTCTTTTTCAAACGCTTTCCCTAATTTCCGCCCGTGAGCGATACTCCTCCAGATCCCCTTGATGGCCTGCTTTCCGACTTTTCCCTCGGTCCAGCATGGGCACGTTCGAAGTCCGAATCAAAAAAAGAACGTTTTAAAGACGGAGGTGAACGCGAATACAAGCCCCGTCGCCAGAATGACCGTGGCAGGAATGACGCACGCCGTGGCGGCGGCGGCAGCCCACGCCGTGACGATCGAGGAAGAGGTCGAAATGATCGCCGCGATTTCAAAAAAGGTGACCGGCAAGACTTCCGCCGCGAAGAAATTCCGCCAACTCCCGGTGTCGGAGTCTCGCTCCTACCTAAAAAGGAATCCGTGCAAGTCGTCTGCAAAGAAATTCAAAAAGTCGCCCGCGTCTACTCCCTATACGATATTGCCAAAATCATTCTCTCAGAGCGCTCACGCAGCCATGTGGTTTTCGAGGTCGGGAAGAAAAAAGATCCCTTTTTTGTGAGTAAATTCGATGATGCGGTATTTCTCACCAAAGAAGAAGCCGTTCAGCACCTGCTAAGGTCCGACTGGCGCAACAATTTCATCCACGAAGAAGTCGTCGAAATCGATCCTCCAAAAGGTAATTTCCAATCTGTTGCTAAATGCGGCATTTCGGGCGAATGGCTCGGACCTCCCAACTATCACGCCTACCAATCAGAAATTCGCAGAATCCATCGCGAACGTTTCTCCAATATGCCCTTCGAGGTCTATTCAGCAAAAGTTCGCACCGAGCGCTCAGAAGAAGCGGTCAACGAATGGTTGGAATCGATGAAATCCCAACCTCGTTGGTGCATCCTAAAAGAAGGAGAAACCATCCCCACTCATTCAGAAGAAGAGCCTACTCCAGGGACACCCCAAACAGAGCCTTCCAAAGAAGCAGCCGAGGAACCTGTCGAGACTTCTTCGGAACCTACCGAACCCTCTTCTACCGCGCCCTCTGAACCCGAAGAGCAATCGCCAGAAACCACTGCGACTTCCTCTGAAGATACCGAAGCAACCGAATCCGTTTCCACACAAAGCACCGAATCACCTTCCACGAAAAACACGGAAAATATTACGGAACCAGCTGATTCTAAGTATTTAAGAGATGAAATAAATTGGATCACTGATCGAGCGGAAGTAGAACGCACCATCGCGACAACGGTCATCGAACGTGCTTTCAAGATGACTCGCCGAGCTCAGGTCTCAGCAGAGATTTCAGCAAGAAACCTCTCCCCCGGACTCCTAGCTAGACTCAAAGGAACCGGTAACCATCATCGCAAGCATCCCGCCATCATCATCCCACCAATATGTAAGATTCTTGATTCAGAGCACATGCCTGTGTTCAAGCGTAACGGTAAGCTCTTCACGGGCCCTGCCCGGCCCAACCCACTCGCACCCGAGGCAATTCTTGCTCCGCGACCCGCAGAAATGGTCACATGGATCCGCAAAAATCCCCCAGCAAAACTCGAAGGCCTTTGGAAGGCGGTCTTACCGGAAGGCTCCACCGCACCACCTGCTGAATACGCCGCTGATCTCTTTTGGCTGCTTCAACAAGGGCACATCCTGCTACACACCGACGACACCCTCATCGTCCAAGAACAACCCAAACCACAGGAACCCAAAAAGAAAAAGGCAAAGAAAGCCCCCGAAACGGAATCAAAGACTTCAGATACCGAGGAGCCAAATCAGAAAACAACCATCGATGCCACCATCGCAGACGACCCCTCCGAGGTTGAAACAGCAGCGAACGAAAAGGACCCAGAACCCATTAAGTCCTCGTCAAAACCAGCAGAATCCGAAAAGGAAGCTTCTCCTGAAAACTGAATACTGCCAACTAGCAAACTCTCTCGTATGTCCAAACAACAGACCTTAGCCAACCCCGCCACCCTCGAAGGTTCCTCCCTCCACACCGGAGAAAAAGTTTCTCTAACGATCAAACCCGCCCCCGAGAATCACGGCTTCAAGTTTCGTCGTGTCGATCTACCCGACCAACCCTTCATCAACGCCGACGTCGATAAAGTTCAAACGGTAGAACGCGCAACCACTCTCGCCGAAGGATCGGTAAAGGTTCACACTGTCGAACACGTTCTATCCGCCCTCACCGGCATGAATATTGACA
Source organism: Akkermansiaceae bacterium (assembly GCA_045106015.1). GTDB lineage: Bacteria > Verrucomicrobiota > Verrucomicrobiia > Verrucomicrobiales > Akkermansiaceae > Luteolibacter. The sequence continues at coordinate 17,721 of JBGCEE010000018.1, forward strand.
ACGCGCTCATCGAAATGGACGCGAACGAACCCCCCATCGGCGATGGCTCCTCGCGCCCATTCGTCGAACTCATTCACAAGGCAGGAATCGCCGAACAAAACGCACCCCGTAAGGCATGGGAAATCCGCGAGCCCATCCATCAGGAAATGGGAGATGGCACGATCATCACCATTGTCCCGTCCAAGACCTTCAAAGTCTCAGTAACCAACGTCGGCCCAGATGGACGCTTTACTCAGTATTTCTCCTCAGAAGTCACTCCGGAAATCTATGAAAAGGAAATCGCTCCGGCCCGCACATTCGTCTACTACGAAGATGTCAAACCTCTCCTAGACAAAGGCCTCATTAAAGGAGGCTCACTCGAAAGCGCTGTCGTCATTCGCGGCGAAGACGTCATGTCGAAAGAACCCATGCGCTTCTCTAATGAGTTCGCACGCCACAAAGCCCTCGACCTCATCGGCGACTTCATGCTTTCGGGAAAACGTATTCTCGGTCACGTCATCGCCGTCAAACCCGGCCACGGACCGAACACCAAAATGGCTTCGACGCTGAAGAAGGAATACGAACGAATGCGCGCCATGGTCCCCACTCCAATTACCATCCCAGATGGCGAAAGCGTGCTCGATGTAAATGAGGTCATGAAAATCCTCCCACATCGCTATCCCTTCCTCATGGTCGATCGTGTTGTCGACTTCGAAGAAGACAACTGCACCGGCCTAAAAAACGTTTCGATCAACGAACCCTACTTCCAAGGCCATTTCCCTGGACATCCCATCATGCCGGGCGTCCTCCAACTCGAAGGCATGGCGCAAGTTTCCTCCATCCTCATGCTCCGCAAGCCGGAGAATCTAGGGAAAATTGGTTATTTCCTCTCTGCCAACAACGTCAAATGGCGCAAGCCGGTTATGCCCGGTGACACACTCATCACTGAAGCAAAGACCACGAAGGTTCGAGGAAACATCGGCCAAACAAGCTGCCGCTGTCTCGTCAATGGCGAAGTCGTCTCAGAAGCCGACCTGAAGTTCGCGCTCTTTGATCGCTAATCAAATGACTGGAGATGACTGGTGAGCCGAGTCTCCGATCGGCCGCCTGCGACTACTCCCCGCAATTCTCCTTCACCTCTCCCAACCCAACCCATAGCGTTGGCAGCGTGATTTCCCGCCCGCGAACCGCTACTTTCATCATTCTAGGAATTCAACTACTAGCTTCTACCTTCGCCTCCGCGAAACCCAACATTCTCTTCGCCATCGCAGATGACTGGGGACTTCACGCAGGTGCCTACGGAACCAATTGGGTAAAGACTCCCGCCTTCGACCGAGTCGCCAAAGAGGGCGTTCTTTTTCAAAACGCCTACACTCCCAACGCCAAATGCGCCCCTTCCCGTGCTTGTGTCATCACTGGGCGCTACCCCTGGCAGTTGGAAGAAGCAGGAAACCACCTTGCCTACTTTCCTGCCAAATTTCAATCGTGGCCTGAAACCCTCATGCAAAATGGCTGGCACGTTGGCATAACAGGAAAAGGCTGGGGTCCTGGAGTTGCCAAAGACTTGAATGGAAAACACCGAAAAATCACCGGCATCCCCTACAACAAACGAAAGCTCAAACCCACCACTTCTGGTATCACACCCACCGACTACGCTGCCAATTTCTCCAACTTTCTCAACGACGCCACCGAAGGAAAACCTTGGTGCTTCTGGTATGGTTCACTCGAACCTCACCGCCGCTACGAGTTCAAATCTGGGATCATGAAAGGAGCCAAAAGGCTCATGGAAATCGACCGCATACCCTCCTACTGGCCAGATAACGAAACTGTCCGCACCGATATGCTCGACTACGCCTACGAGGTCGAACACACCGATCAACACCTCGGCCTCATGCTAGCTGAACTCGAGAAGCGCGAGCTCTTGGAAAACACCATCGTCATCGTCACCAGCGATCACGGTATGCCCTTTCCCCGCGTCAAAGGCCATGCCTACCACGATGCCAACCACATCCCCCTTGCCATTCGCTGGCCAGCAGGAATTTCCAAAGCAAATCGGATCATCTCAGACTTCGTCGACTTCACCGACATCGCCCCAACCATCTTGGAACTCGCTGAAATTCCTCAAGAAAAATCTGGCATGGCACCCATCTCAGGGAAGTCACTAGTGCCCATACTCAAATCCAAAAAAACCGGACAAATCACCCCCGAACGCGACCACGCCCTCATCGGGAAAGAACGAACTGATATTGGCCGCCCCAAAGATGCCGGTTACCCGATCCGTGGCCTCGTTCACGAAAACTTCCTCTTCTTAAAAAACTTCAAACCCGACCGATGGCCAGCAGGCAATCCGGAAACTGGATACCTCGATACCGATGGCTCCCCCGCCAAATCTCTCATTCTCGAAATGGGTCGGAAGAACCGCGCGAATAAATTCTGGCAGCTCAACTTCGGAAAACGTCCTAGTCACGAACTCTACGACCTTGCCACCGATCCCGACTGCGCCACCAATCTCGCTGACCAACCAAAACACCTAGACAGACTCAAAGCCATGGAAAAACGCATGACCGAGCGCCTCAAAGAACAAGGCGACCCGCGTATGTTCGGTAAAGGCGATGTCTTCGATAACTACCCACCCACCAAAAACGCAGGTTTCTACGAGCGCTTCATGAAAGGCGAAAAACTCCCCACAAATTGGGTCAACCCCACAGACTTCGAGAAGGACTTCAGGACAAAAAACTGAAATCCCCTTGCCAACAGTCTATCATTCGCGCCATCTTCCCGCCCCATTCCGCGCGCTTAGCTCAGTGGTAGAGCACATCCTTCACACGGATGGGGTCACTGGTTCGAACCCAGTAGCGCGCACCATTATATCCCATAGAGGTTTCAGGGGTTTTCGCGGTAATACTGCCCCCTAAAGTGACCCCCTTTCCAATTTTGGCTTATTCCCTCGCCATCTCTACCGCTTGCAATCCTGCATCGCTCAAAAGTCCTTCGCGGCTCCATTTCCTAGCAAGCTGGACTTGTCGCAATCCAATCTTCGCGCCTTTGCTTGAGTTCAGTTTTGCTGGCATAAATTCCAGATTGAAAAGCTTCTCGTCGAGTTCCTCACATACTGAGCGCGGG
>JBGCEE010000019.1:0-38462 GCA_045106015.1 Akkermansiaceae bacterium
GGTGAAGTCAGGAATCGAAAGGCGCGCATCGGGGGCGGTTGGCTTGAGTCTCCAGATGCGGCCGCGGGTTTTGTCGCGATCGGGGTGGTTTCGTGGGACTTCGTTGTGGGAGATGATTTTGTTATACCAATCAACGATGTAAATGCAGTTGTCGGGACCTTGTGTCAGGGCTACCGGGCGGAAAAAGGGGTCGTCGCAACTGACGAGTGCTTCGAGTTTTTCGAGGTTCCAGCCCGGGCCATTGCGGTGCATGCCGAGCACCTGCACTTTGGAGATGATTGGGTTGGCGACCAGCATGGTGAGGTCAGCTTTGTCATCAACGGCGGGGCCGTTTTCCAAAAGTGAGAGGCCACTCAAACTCGTGCCGCCCATACGGAATTCAGCGGTTGGAGGAAAGGAAGGTTGGTAAGTTTTCTTGAGCCCTTTCATGCCGCCGGGGTAATAGGCGAACTCGTGGAACGGCATGATCGGGTAGCCGAAATCGTTGGCTTCTTGAATGAATGCTTCGCCCTCTCCGGTGAGCGCTAGTCCCCAAATGTTGTTTGGACCTGTGCTGGTGATTTCGAATCCGCTGCCGTCGGGGCGGACGCGAGCCATCGAGCATTTCGGCCACGGGATGCTTTGCTTTTCACCTGGTCGGTGGACGCTGCTATTGTTGAAGAGGCCTTGCGCCATCCAGATCCAGCCGCCGGGAGCGCGGGTGAACTGGTGAGGGAAGAGGTGGCTGTCTTGGACGCCGAAGCCGGTGAGGATTACCTTGCGTTTATCGGACTTACCGTCGCCATCGGTATCGGTGAGGAGAACAAGGTCATGACCATGAAGGACATAGGCAGAATCCCCATTGCCCCAGGGAAGAATACCAAGTGGCATGGCGAGGCCGTCGGCGAAGATCGTCGGGTCGGTGAGGCCGCCTTCGGGAAGATCGGCGAGTGATTCGCGGGAGTAGACGAGGACTTTGTCCTTGGCGTGTCGTTTGTAGAGCGCTTCGGCGACGGCAGCATTTTGGTTGCCATCAACGGGATACTCAAGGGCGGTTTGGGTCCAGAGGCGCCCACGTTGATCAAAGTAGACAGAGATGAATTTACCGATGCCCGCGCTCTCTTGAGCGACGAGTTCGATCTCGTAGCCATCGGGGACATGGAAGAGTTTTAGTTGTTCGCTTGCGGCGCGCGGCTCGCCCTTGACGTTGTTATAACTGGTGTCCTTTTTGCCTCCACCGCGGTAAACGTAAGGTGTTCCATTTTGTGTTCCATTTTCGGACTGAGGCGCTTTGGCGGTTGCCGGCTCTTTGCCTTTTTCCTTCCCTTTAGGATTATGTGGTGGCCTCGCTTTTTTGAGAGCGGCTTCAACTCCACCGAGCGAATCCCAGGTCGGTGTATCCGGCGTCGCAGGTAATTCGCGGATCATCACATCTTTAAACTGGACCATAGCATGCCCGCCCTTATGAATCTGTGGGGCGATCACTCCATTGAGGGGGATGTTCGGATTTTTTTCCGTGTAGTCGCTGGCTTTGATCCCATTGATCCAAACCCGAATGCGAGGTCCCTCGGCGAGGATGCGATATTCGTTCCATCCGAACGTGTCTATCCCCTTCAAAAGTGCCTTTTCATCGATTGGGGTGGGATAGATCAGTCGACGGCGATGCTCATCGTAGATTTTACCAAACCAACCTTTGCCACAGTCTATCTGATAACCCGCGACTATGCCATTTGGTAAACGGGCACTACGGATCTGAATCCCGCTATTGACCTGACCTGTTGCGAGATCGCCCGAGCATTTGATCTTCAGCGTCAGGTCGAAGTTCGTGTAGCTCTCTACCGTGCTAATGAATTCATTTTTTGGGAAATTCTTTTCGTAAGAGCCCGCCGTGATGGCCCCGTCTTCAACCCGCCAAACCCCTTTAGTGAATTCCCAACCATCAAGGGATTCGCCGTCGAAGAGGGAGACGACCTTCGGACCGGAGGGCAGATCCTCGGCTAGTGCTGGTAAGCCTGCTCCCAAGACGAGCGTGATGAACAAGGAAAGACTTAGCTTCTTGAAGCAACAACTGGCGTTCGCCCGAGTGTAGGGGTTCCTGCCCTCAATCCATGAATTCTGCATATAGTGACTAAAGAGCCCATCATGCAAGCGTTCAAGCCCCTTCTGGTTTTGGGGAGGTGCAGAATAAGGGGCGTTCAGAATCGCCCTAAGAACATGAATTTGATGATTCGATACAAATTACTCTTCTTCTTTTGTAGCAAGAGCCTCCGCGATTTCTTTTTGGGATTCCTCGGAAAGTTTTGCGAGAGGGTATTTTACGATTTTCCCAGCAAACATGATGAAGGTGACTTCGGTGTCGTTGGCGTCGCGAATCGCTGCTTTGAGTTCTTTTCCTTCGGCATTGGTCCAAGTTCTTGTTTCGAAGAGATTGTTGGAAGAAAAAGACGATTCTTCCTCCACTTCTCCGACATCTCTGAGGGCCTTTTTGATGGAACGGTCGAAATCGTCGTTTCCAGGATTGCCGTTGAAAATCAGATTTCCTTGCACGTCGAAAACAAAAGCTCTTGGGATGCCGCTGAAGCTGATTGGGCCGCTGGCATTTTTGGTGATTGTGTATTCGATGCGGTTCTTTTTGACGAGCGGTTGAATTTGTTCTTTTGAACTATTCTGGCTTTCAGCACCGATGACGATGAGGCCATCGTCGCGATAGCGCTTGTCCATCTTTGCTAAGTGCGGGAGGAGGGCAATGCACGGAGGGCATTTTACGCCCCAGTGCTCGATGACGACTACTTTGCCTTCCATGTCGCTCTTCGAGACTTCTTCGCCGAAAAGAGTTTCGCCGAGACTCCACTCGGAGAGGGTATGTTTGGATTCCTCGTCTGCACATGCGACCGCAATGAAGCTGAGACTGATCGCAAAAAGGCGGTTCACTGAACTTTTCATAAGGCCAAGTAAGCCATAGTGCCGAGAGAAGTCAATTCTCCCTGTTGCGACAATTTCAGGCGAAGAGCGGTTTCATGTGGCGGTCGAGGAGGTTCTCGGTGACGCAGCGTGAAACGGTTTCGCGGTTTTCTTGGAGGGCTTGGATGTAGGTGTCGCCGAGTTGGGCAGCGATTTTGAAGCCGACGTGAAGGAGTTGGCGTACGTTGGCGTCGTAGGCTGGATTTGAAGGATCGTGGCGGAGTGCTCCGGTATATTGTTCGCTGGTCCAGCTATTGACGGTTTCTGCGGAGGGTAGTTTGGCGAAATCGATGTCGATGACCGTGGCGTAGGGCTCGCAGAGGGCTTCTTTTTTAGCGAGAGCCTTCGAGTAAATTTCCTTGGCGAGTTCGAGGCCGCTGCCACCGGATTCGGCGAGGCCGATGACTTCTTCTAGCCAGTTGGTGCCGGCGGTCTTGATGTGCAGGCCGGCCCCAGTGCGCGCGAGGGCTTTTTTAATTGGTGGGTAGATAGAGAATTTGTCTGAGCCGGAGTGAACGGAAAGTTTCAATGCTGCGGGGAGGCCGTAGGCGTTGATTGCATGTGCGATGACTGCGAGGTCATCGTTGAATTCTTTTTCGAACTGCGAGACGTCGCCCACGTAGTCAACGCCCTTGTTGAATCGGCCGGTGAATTTTGGCGCAATGGTCTGGATCGGGATACCTTGATCGGCGATGGCGGCAAGGATGATCAGTAGTTCTGGCGGTGTCTGTGGGCTTTCTGTTTCGTCCATGGAGACCTCCGTGACGAAGTCAGGGCCATTTGCTGCGAGGATGTGATCGTAGATCGCCTTGGCCTTCTGAGTGGCTTTAAGAAACTGGTTGGCGGTGTTCCCTACGTCTTCTTTTGATATTTCAAACGGCTGATCGATACCTTCGATAGAAACGGTTCCGATGAGTTCTGGGTGTCGATCAATAAAGGTTGCGACATCAGCAGGATCAGCGGCTTCACCGATGTCATCGGCGACATCGAGGGTGAAGAAATCGCAGGGGGCGATGAAGCGGTCGACGGTGTTGAGGTTGATATGGTCGGCATCGAGTAGGTATTCGCCGGTCCAGCCAAGGTCTTTGACGGCTGTGTCAGCGGCGTCTCGAGTGGTTTGAGGCTGGGAGCCGATGATATCGTGCTCACGGTTGGATTTATTCCAAACGGGGGTGATGTCGATACCGAGTTCTTTTGCGGCGATGAAGGCTTTGAGTTGGGCGTGTGCTCCGTTGGCGAAGCGGTCGCCGACTCCGAAGGTGTATTTTGGACAGATTTTCATGATAGGTTTGTTCAGTTACTAGTGTTCAGGTTTTAGATTGTGAACTCCTCAAGGAGTTTAGGTTGTGTATTTGAACCACGGATGGGCACGGATCAATACAGGTTGATTTAATTGACTTCGATGATTGCTTTAATCGCTCCAAGGTTTGGGTCGGTGAATTGGTCGAATTTTTCGGGGACGTCGTCGAAGGAGATGCGGTGGGTGATCCAGAGGTCGGTGTTGATTTTTCCTTGGCGGATGAGGTCGATGATCTCCGGGAAATCGGAGGGCAGGGCGTTGCGGGAGGCGAGGAGGGTGAGTTCGCGGCGGTGGAAGACTGGCGCGTGTGGGAAGGTGAGGTCCGAGGTGGTGATGCCGACGTAGACAACGCGTCCGGTGAAAGCTGCGAACTCGAAGCAGGTGGACATGGATCGCGGGGACCCAGTGGCGTCGATGATGACGTCGGCAAGGTTCTCATCAGTCATTTTCTCAAGATCTGAGAGGTGGGAACCGTCGGGTTTAGCGAGGATGCCGTTGGTGATGCCTAGATTTTCTGCACAGAAGTCGAGTCTGCCCTGGACCATGTCCATGACGATGACATTAACACCTTCCATGAGTTTGAGGAATTCAAGGCAGGCGAGGCCGATGGGGCCGGCACCGATGACGAGGACGGTTTCTCCGGTTTTTGGGTTTCCGCGTTGCACGGCGTGGTAGCCGATGGCGAGGGTCTCAACGAGGGCGAGTTGGTCGTAGGAAAGGTCGTTGCCGGGGTGGAGCTTACGAGCGGGGACGATGAAGGTGCCTTTGCGGAGGCCGCCATTGTTGTGTACGCCGATGACCTGGACGCCGGGGCAGCAGTTTGAAGAACCTTTTTTGGATGTGGGGGTTTCCGGGTCGTTGACGTAGGGTTCGAGGGAGCATTTGTCGCCTGGCTTTACGTTCGTGACGCCTTCGTCGACGGCGACGACTTCAAGCCCGAGTTCGTGGCCAGGAGTACGCGGGTAGTCGAAGAATGGGAATTTGCCGAGGTAGCAGGAGAGATCGGTTCCACAGATACCCATGCGATGGGTGCGAACAATGGCTTCGCCGGGACTGGGGTTTTCCTCGTCGGGGCGGTCGATGACGGTGATTTTTTTCGGTTGGGTGAATTCGATGGCGTTCATGGGAAGAGTGAAGGGTAGGAAGCTTTCAGGAAGATTAGTTGTTTTCTATGAGTCCTTCTTTGTGGCCGACGTCTTTGACGGGTTCGAAGATGGCGATGACTTTTTCGAGAAGTTCACGGTCGATGGGCTTGGCTAGCCATTCGGCCCACTTGGCGATGTTCTTTGGGTTGGCGGAGCCGGCGATCGTGGTGGCGATGTCGGGATTTTCGCAGGAGAACTGGAGGGCGAGTTGAGCGATATCGACGCCGTTGTCGGCGCAGATTTTGGCGGCGTCGCGGGCGGCTTGTTTGACTTCCTCGGGCTCCTTGAGCCAGGCGGGGAGTTCTGCATTGGTGAGGAGTCGTGCCGAGAAAGGACCGGCGTTCATGGCACCGATGTTTTTCGCTCTGAGGCGGGGCAGGAGCTCGGTGGCGAAGCTTGTGTTTTGCAGCGTGTAGCGGTTGTAGCTGAGGACGCAGTCGATGTCGTCTTCAACATGGTCGAGGACAGTGTTGAAGGTTTTCAGAGGATAGCAGGAGAAGCCGATGGCGCGGACTTTTCCTTGTTCCTTGGCCTTGATGAGGGCAGGGAGAGTTTCTTCCCAGATCTGGGGAAGAGCGACGAATTCGACATCATGGAGGAGCATGATGTCGAGGTAGTCGGTTTTGAGGCGTTGGAGGGAGATGTGGACGGATTCTTCGACGCGTTTGGCGGAGAAATCGAAATGGATGTCGGAATAGCGGCCGAGTTTTGATCCGAGGATGTAGGAATCGCGGGGGACGCCTTGGAGACCCATGCCGAGCATGATCTCCGACATGCCGCGGCCGTAGAAATGTGAGGTATCGATGAAATTGATCCCGAGATCGAGGGCAGTGCGGGTCGAGCGCATCGCTTCATCGATGGTGATGGAGCGGAATTCGTTGCCTAGGGAGGAGGCTCCGAAGGAGAGGATGGGGAGGTCGATACCAGTTTGGCCAAGTGGGCGGGTGGGGATCATTTTTTTGGAGAAATTCTGAATTTATAAATACTGAAATGCTAAAATTATCTGAGAGGTATTTGGTCTAAAAAGGTAGTGCGTGCGTTGTCTCTGTTGTTTGCAGGTGTGTGAGCTGTTCGGCGGACGTTTTATCAAAACGTCCCTACCGTTTGGCTTTAGAGAGCGGAGCGGATCGAGGCGATGGTTTGGCTTGCTGCGGTCTTGTCGTCTGGAAGAGGAAAAATTTCTGCAGAGATATGGCCACTGTAGCCCACTTCTTTGAGGGCACTGACAATCGGTTTCGGGTCCGTGTGTCCGAAGCCCATGGCGCGGCGATTGGAATCCGCGTAATGGACGTGGCCGATGTGCTTGCCGGCTGCACGGATTGATGCAGGTAGATTGGGCTCTTCGATATTCATGTGGAAGAGATCGGCAAGAAGGACGATGTTTTCGAGCGAGTTTGCTTCGATGAATTCGGCACCTTCGGGGAGACGGTTGATGAGGTTGGTTTCGTAGCGGTTTAGGGGTTCGTAGATGAAAGGTACGTTGTATTTCGCTGCGGCCTTACCCGCGATGACGAGGGCCTCAGCAAGCCATTCGAGGGCTTGTTCCCTTGAGACTTCTCCACCGTGTTTGCCTTGCATGGAACCGAGGATGGCTGGCGCACCAAGTTGTCCGCCGAAGGCGATCATTTGCTCGATGAAATCGATGGCGGCAACACGCTTGTCCAGGGATGGATCGGTTAGTGAAAGTCCGTGTTTGACCATGCCTGCGCCAGTGCCGACTGCGGCGATGCCGAGGCCATGCGTTTCGGAAAGCGATTTGATATGATCGACCGATACGGCGCCGGGGCCGGGGAGGAAGAGTTCGACGTCGTCAAAGCCGGTTTGCTTGGCGAGGGAGAAACCTTCCTCAAGGGGTTGGTGAAAAACGAAGGGGCCGGCGGCGGCTTCCGAGACTTGGCAGAGTGTGATGGCGGTACGCATGGGAATGGTGAAGAGTGAGTGAGGATTAGTGAATTAGACGGATTCGAGAATGATGTTGCCGTAGGCGGTGGGATCGCCAGTGCGGATGAGGCCGATGGCGTTGGGGACGAGTTTTTTAAAATCGTTGTGTGGGAGGCGGGTGAGTTCGATCGCGGGGTAGAGTGATTTAAACCCATCGAAGGAAGATTCGTATTTGCTGAGAGTTTCTTGTGAGTTGGTGGTGAGGAATTCCTCTGCTTGCCAGATGCGACCTACTTTGAAGTTGTCGTGGAGGAGGTCGAGGACATCTGTGATGAGAGGGATGCCTTGGGTGAGTGCGAGGTCGATGGTTTCAATCTCTGGCCATGAGGGGAATGCCCAGTCGGCGATGACGATGGTGTTGGTGTGGCGGATACGAGCGAGGAGCTCGAGCAGGTCGGGGTTGAGAATTCCTTTCTGGATCATGGGGACGGAATGGTGAATGGAGAATGTTGAATCGTGAAGAGGAAAGATCAGATGCCGTGTTTGGTTTTTACGGTTTCGATTTCTTCGGTGAGAGAGGACCATCGGGTGTAGGCGAGGTCGAGGGCTTTGGTGATTTTTTCGACGGCGAGGGTGGTTTGTCGGAGTTTTTCAGAATCGCTTGAGACTTCCTCGCTGGAGAGGGCTGTGGTGAGGGTGGCTTGAGCGGCTTCTTGCTCGGTGATTTTTGTTTCTAGGATTTCAAGTTCCTTTTCCAAGGGGTTGAGGACTTTGGTTTTTGCCTCACGGGCCAAGGCTTGGAGGCGGCGTTGTTCCTTGCGGTTGGGGGTGGGTTGGTCGGTTGGCGGACGGCTCGGAGAGCCATCCCTGCCTTTGTTGATTTCGGCGTCCGCTGTTGTTGCGGGCGGACGTTTTGTTGGGACGTTCTTGTTAGATTTCTGTTCCTCTTTTTTGTCGAGGTAGTAGGTGATGTTTCCGTGGTAGAGATGTGGTTGTTCACCGGGGCGGAACTCGAGGGTTTTGGTGACGAGAGGATCGAGGAAATCGCGGTTGTGCGAGACGATCATGACGCTGCCAGGGTAGTCGAGCAGGGCGCGTTGGAGGACGCCTTGTGACTGCATGTCGAGGTGGTTGGTTGGCTCATCGAGGATGAGGAAGTTGGCGGGTCTGAGTAGCATGCAGGTGAGGGCGACACGGGAGCGCTCGCCGCCGGAGAGGACGCCGATCTTTTTAAACACATCATCTCCGGTGAAAAGGAAGCAGCCGAGGATGTTACGGACTTGAGGTGCAGCTTCGCGAGAGGCTGCGGCCGTGACGGTATCGAGGATGGTGAGGTTAGGATCGAGTTCGTCTGCGTGGTTCTGTGAGAAGAAGGAGGGGGCGACCTTGTGGCCGAGAGTGATCTCGCCCGCATCGGCGTTTTCTTGTTTGGTGACGAGGCGGCAGAAGGTGGATTTACCGGCTCCATTGGGGCCGACGATGGCGAATTTTTCGCCTTTGTTGATTTCGAAGTCGAAGCCGTTGAAGATCTGAAGTGGGCCGTAGGCTTTGGAAACGGTTTCAATTTTTGCGACTGTGTGGCCTGAATTCGGAGGTGGTGGGAACTTGAAGTTCATCACCGCGTCATCGCGTTCCGGTTTTGGGATGCGTTCGACTTTCGCGAGTTGTTTGATACGTGATTGAACCAGTGTAGCTTTGTTCGCTGAGGCACGGAAGCGGTCGATGAAGCGTTGGGTCTCGGCGATTTCACGCTGCTGGGCGGTGTATTGTTTGAGTTGGATTTCTTTTCTGAGAACCGATTCTTTTTCGAAGTAGGAGAAGTTACCTGCGTATTCTTCGGCACGGCCGTGGGCGAAGGCGATGGTGCGAGTGCAGAGGGTGTCGAGGAGGGCGCGGTCGTGGGAGATGAGGAGGATGGCTCCGGGGTAGTTGATGAGGTATTGTTCGACCCAGATCTGGGTTTCGATGTCGAGGTGATTGGTTGGTTCGTCGAGGAGGAGGACTTCGGGTTGCTGAAGAAAGAGCTTCGCCATGGCGATGCGCATCTGCCAGCCACCGGAGAATTCCGAGCAATCACGGATGAAATCTTTTTCCTGAAAACCAAGTCCTTTGAGAACGGATTCGATTTTCGGTTTCATGAGTTCGGGATCGTTGGCGTAGAGCTTGAGTTCCAGTTCGCCGATTTCTTCAAGAAGATCGCCGTAAGGTGAGGACCGGGGGTCCATCTTTACGAGTTCATCGGAGAGGCGTTCTACTTTTTCTTTGATCGCCATGATTTCGCCGAAAGCGGATTGCGTTTCTTCCCAGAGAGTGCGGCCCTTTACGTGGATGCCTTCTTGAGGGAGGTAGCCGACTTTTGTGCCTTTGGGTGCGGAGATTTTTCCACCACTTGGAGGAATGATTCCAGCGACACACTTCATGAGCGTTGATTTTCCGGCACCATTGTGGCCTGCGAAGGCGATGCGTTCGCGAGGCTGGATAGCAAAAGAGAGGTTGTCAAAGAGGACGCGGGGGCCGAATTCGACGCGGAGTGACTGGATGGAAATCATCGAGAATAGTGAAATGTGACTGTTGAAGAGAGAAGAATGAAGGGATGGAGATTGATGGGCGGGGAGGTTGCATGTCTTGGGCGCGCGGTCAATCGTAAGCCGGGATTCACTTTGAAATGACGGTGCTTGATTTCCCAGACAGCTCGGACAAAAAGCGACCGCAGATGGGAGGGCAAGAGGAACATATCGATATCAGGGGAGTGATGTGGATGCTGGGGTCGGTGGTGTTGTTTGCGGCGAACACGCTGCTGATCCGAGCGGCTAGTCTGGCATCGCAGGATGTGGATGGTTGGATGGCGACGCTTTTTCGAGGGTTTTTCGGGGTTTTGTTGCTGGTGATTTTTTATTCGAACGGGCGAGGATTTGAATGGCGGAATATGTTCACGAATCGCTTGGTGGTGATGCGTGGTTTGGTGGGTGGTTTAGCGATCATTTGTTTTTACATCACGATTGATAAACTTGGGGCTGGAAGGGCGATTGTGATCAACTTGACCTATCCGATGTTCGCGACAGTGATCGCGGTCTTTTGGTTGAAGGAACGGGTTCGAATCGTGACTTGCTGCTGGTTGGTTGTGGCGATGGGAGGCTTGGCGATTTTTCTGAGCGACCAGAACATGCGACTCGCTCCGACAAATTACGATTTACTTGGTTTGCTTGGGGCATTGGCCGCCGGATGGGTGGTGGTGATTATTCGGAAACTCCGAACTGAAGAAAGTCCGGCGACGATCTACGGTGCGCAGGCGACATGTTCCTTGCTGATGGGACTACCTTTTGTGGGTAAGGTTCCGGAGGTGGAAATCACGGGGTTGGGCTTTTTGGCATTGGGTGCCGTGATCGTGACCTTTGGGCAACTACTGATGACAAGTGCCTATCAGAGGCTTTCTATTGCTCACGGCGCATCTCTTCAGATGGCGCTTCCGGTCGTGACAGCGGTGGGCGCGTTTTTCTTTTTTGGAGAACGATTCGCGTTCCATGAATTGCTGGGAGCGGCAGTTGTGCTTGTGGCGATTTGGAGAGTGGCTTCTAGAAGAAAGTTTCCAGTCACGCGGAACTGATTGGTTCAGTCTCCGAAGAGATTTCCAAGGCCGCCGATGGCTGATCCTTCGCCTTTGCCGGTGGCATACATGCTGGTGATGCGCTGGGCAAGGCGGGCGAAGGGCATACTCTGGAGCCAGACTGTACCAGTCCCTTGGAGTGTGGCGAGGAAAAGACCCTCGCCGCCGAAGACCATGGATTTGAGATTTCCGGCGCGTTCGATATTGTAGTTAACTCCGGAGGTGAAGCCGACAAGGCACCCGGTATCGACTAGAAGTTTTTCGCCTTTGAGTTCTTTGCGGACCACGGTGCCGCCAGCGTGGAGGAAAGCCATGCCGTCACCTTCGAGTTTCTGGAGGATGAAGCCTTCACCGCCGAAGAGACCTGTGCCGATTTTTTTATTAAACTCCATACCGACCTTGGTGCCGAGGGCTGCGCACAGGAAGGCGTCTTTCTGACAGAGTAGTTTACCACCGAATTCGGTGAGGCTGACGGGAACGATGGTTCCTGGGTAGGGGGCTGCGAAAGTTGCGTGTTTTTTGCCTACGCCGATGTTGGTGAAGTGAGTCATGAAAAGGGACTCGCCCGTGATGGCACGTTTACCCATGGAGAGAAGTTTTCCCATGACGCCGGAGTCAGGTTCTGAACCGTCGCCCATTTTGGTTTCGAAAGAGATTCCGTCTTCCATGTAGTTCATCGCGCCGGCCTCGGCGATGACGGTTTCTTGTGGGTCGAGTTCGATTTCGACCATCTGGATGGATTCGCCGATGATTTTGTAGTCGATTTCATGGGACGTGCGTAAATTGCCCGAAGCTTGAAGCGGCGGAGGAGTTCCGGGACCAGCGAATAGGGAAGGAAGTGTGGTGGATGCAGGTGCCCATGCGGCCATGCCGTCTGTCCAGACTTTGGTGTGTGCTTTGATTGCACCTGATGCGGCGAGTTCGTTGAGATTCTCTTCGTCGGTTTGAGCTTGGCCTCCGTCAGCGGTTACATAGTGCCATGTTTTCATCGGGTTAAAGTTGGTAGTGGAATTGGAGGTAGTCAATGATTGATGGGTATTGGGATGTTTGAGTTAGTGGCTGCATTTTTCAAAGAGGTTGCAAAGGCGGGCTGCATAGTGGATGAACGGCTTGGATGTCAGCGAAGGCTACATGGAAGGTGAGTGCGGCGGTGATGCTGAGTCGCGTGCTGGGCTTGGGCAGGGAGATGCTCTTTGCCGGCTTATTCGGTGGGAGTCGCTGGATGGATTGTTTTTATCTCGCGTTTAAGATTCCGAACTTGCTGCGGGACCTTTTTGCTGAGGGTGCGCTTTCACAGGCATTCGTGACCACCTTTTCAAAGAAGGTAAAATCGGATGGACCGGATGAGGCTTGGGTGCTGGCGAACCGAATGGTGACTCTTGTGGTAGTCTTTATGAGTCTTGTGACTCTGGCAGGGATCGCGGTGGCTCCATGGATTGTTGAGTTGCTTACTTCCTTGTCGCGAAGCGGGGCGACACCGCGTGATTACAATCCGGAGGAGATTTCGCTGATCATAGAGATGGTGCGGGTTATGTATCCATTCATCGCGCTCGTTTCTCTTTCGGCAGTGGTGATGGGGATGTTGAATGCGCGGGATATATTTGGGATGCCGGCTCTGGCTTCGTGTTTCTTCAACATCGGTTCGATGGCGGGAGGGGTGGCAATTGGTTACTGGATGGATCCGACCTGGGGGCCGCGGAGTTTGGTTGGTTTTTCTTGGGGGGTATTGATTGGTGGGCTGGCACAATTGGTTTGTCAGTTTCCGGCGTTGTGGTCGGTGGGTTACCGATTTGTTGCAGATTTTAAATGGAACGATTCTGGTGTGCGGAAGGTTCTTAAACTGATGGTGCCGGCGGTCGTTGCGGCTTCTGTGACACAGGTGAACGTGATGGTGAATGCGATGTTCGCCTATGGAGTGGGCGAGGGTGCAGTGACTTGGCTGACGCAGGCCTTCCGATTGATGCAATTACCGATTGGGGTGTTCGCGGTGGCAGTGGCAACAGTCTCGCTTCCCGCCCTTTCTAGGGCAGCGATGAATGGAGTGAGCGAGGAGTTTGCACCGACTCTGGCCAAAGCTTTGAAGATGGTGATGTTTTTGGTTTTACCGGCGACGGTGGGACTGGTGGTTTTGGCAGAGCCGATTATCAGTCTGATTTATGAACGCGGAAAATTCGACGGGGCTGACCGGTTGGCCGTGGCAGGTGCTTTACAGGCTTATGGTGTGGGCTTGTTGTTTTACTCCGGTTTGAAAGTTCTGCAGCCGGCGTTCTATGCGATCGACAGGCGTTGGTTCCCGATGATCGCGAGCATCATAGCGTTGTTTGTGAATGCGGGTTTGAATTATCTGTTCGTGTTCCATTTCGGTTGGGGTCATGAATCGCTGGCACTGACGACAAGTGTGGTGGCGACGATCAATTTCATCTTTCTGTATTTGATGATGACTCGCTATGCGGGTGATATTGGAACTGGGAGTTTATTGCTGAGTTTTGTGAAAGTCGGGCTGGCGACCGTGGTGATGGGCGCGGTTTGTTATTTTGGTGGGCAGTTCGTTTTCCGTGACATCGGTGAAATGGTTTTGTGGAAAAAGGGGCTGTGGTTGTTCAGCCTGATTGGCGTAGCTGGGGTGATCTATTTGGTGAGTGCTTTCCTTATGAAAGTGGATGAAATTAAAGACGTTATTTTACTTCTGAAGCAGAGGTTGGGCAAAGCCTAGTCCTTCAAGATGACCTTTCGGATTTCGATGGTTTTTCCTTCTGACTGAAATCCGATGGCACCTTGGTTGGTGGATAGTTTTGTGCCTTTGTTGACGAGGGTGCCGTTGACGTGGACAGTGATTTCAGTCTCTGAACATTTGACTGTCATTTTATTCCATTCACCGAGCGGTTTCTCTGCTGGATCAGTGATTCGAATCCAACGTCTCTTTTGATTTTCTCCGGTGGCTTCGAGGCTTTCCCCAATGGCCCAGAAGTCTCCGGCGTTGCCTTGCATGAGTTGGGCTTCAAAGCATTTTGGCCAAACTCCAGCGGCACCTGATTCGCCGACGTGGACGAGTAGGCCGCTGTTGTTTTTCTCTGAGTCGGGCATCCATCTCCATTCGTAGGTTAGGGTGTAGTTCTTGTAGTTTTCTTTGGTGCGGAGGTAGCCGATCGGTTCGCCTGTGGTGGAAAGAACGCCATTTTTGAGCTTCCATGCGATGCTGGGGTCTTTTTCACCCTCCTTGGTAATGAAGGTCCAGTTGGAGAGGTCTTTGCCAAGAAGTGAGGTGTGATCTTCAGCAAAAGCGAGAGTTGAAATTGAAATAAGAAAAGCGGTGATGATTTTTTTCATGAGGTGTTTTGTATTCTGATCGTCTGTATTTAGGGCTCTGTATTTGATCGGGGAATCATTTTCTTGCTACTGTTGGAAGAATTGCTGCGAGCTTTGCTTGCGTTTCTCGGTCAGTGGGTTGTTTTAGGCGAAGTGAAATCCGATAGTAAAATTTATGCTCTGCTGGCTACGGCAAGGATTGCCAATGTTCCAAGCGTCCTTAGCAACTTGGGAGTGGGTGTTTTTCTGGGATGGGTCAGTTCTGAGTCGGATTTCGCTTGGCCTTGGCTGCTTTCAGTGGCGGCGGTCATGTTTTACGTGGGCGGTAATTTTTTGAATGACTGGGCGGATTGTGAATGGGATCGAGAAAATCGACCCGAACGTGCCCTTCCACGCGGGATGTTTCCGAAGGGTTTTTATCTTGCGAAGGCTTTGGGGAGTTTTATCGGAGGCTTGGCTCTGACGATTCCTTATGGAGTGGGGGCATTGGGCGTTGCAGTGGTATTGGTAGTTCTCATTTGTCTCTATACGAAGATCCACAAGTTGACACCGTTTTCAGTGATACCGATGGGTTTGTGTCGTGCATGTTTGCCAGTTTTAGGTTTTTTGGGCGTGCGTGATGATATTGCGCCACAAGTCCTGTATCCATCAGCTGCTCTATTGATTTACATCATCGCACTGTCGGTGAGTGCGAGGTGGGAGTCGAAAGGTGATATTCCGCCTGAGAAGAAGCTTTTGGCGAGAGGTGCGTTGATCGCCTCCGGTTTGGTTGCTGCGGCATTGCCTCTTCTTACGAACCCTGTTCTTGGCTGGATTGGGTTGGTGCCGTTTGCGGTTTGGTTGTGGCTTTCGCTCACCAAGTATCGTTCTCCGGTTCCGGCGCACGTTTCGGCTTTGCTTGCTGGTATCCCGCTGATTGATTGGATTGCATTGCTTCCGGTTGCGCTGATGTTATACGGTCATGACCGAGTGATGGCGGGTGAGCCTGCCTTCCTGATGGCGGTGTTTCTTCCGCCTGTGAGTTTTGTTGCGGGGCGTGCCTTGCAGAGAGTTGCTCCTGCGACCTGATCTTGACTTGAAATTTTTGTCATCCTGCTTTCCCTTTCCGCAGATTATTTCAATGAGCGATATCAAAGAGAAACAAGAGAGAATTTTGGAAGAACTGGAGCTTTTTCAGGATTGGACCGAGCGATACGAGTATGTGATAGGGCTGGGAAAAAAATTGGAAGCGTTGCGCGAAGATGCGCGCAATCCCCAACACCTGATCAAAGGGTGCCAATCTCAGGTCTGGCTTGATGCGGAAAAAAGGGATGGCCTAGTCTATTTTTCGGCCGACTCTGACTCGCTTATTACAAAGGGAATGATCGCGCTTTTTATTCATGTTTTAAACGGAGAGAAACCGGATGATATTCTCACGGCGGATATGGGTTTCGTGGAAAAAACTGGGCTGAAGGAGCATCTCGCGCCGACTCGGGCCAATGCACTGAATCTTATGGCGAATCAGATGAAGCAGCGGGCGTTGGCGTTTGCGAGTTGACGCATTGCCGTTGACGCGTAGGCAGTGGTGAATAGAAGCTGTCGGTATGTTCATCGATCATATCAGAATACTGGCGAAGGCTGGTGACGGCGGAGACGGGATTGTTTCATGGCGTCGAGAGAAGTTTGTGCCTCGTGGAGGGCCAGATGGCGGTGACGGAGGTGATGGGGGAAGCGTGGTTTTGGTAGTCGATAATTCTACCGATACGCTTCGTCAGTATCACTACGACCCAAAGCTGATCGCTGAGGACGGAAAGCCGGGTGGGAAACATAAGAAGACCGGTAAGAGCGGGAAAGTTAAGATTGGAAAAGTGCCGCCGGGAACTGTGGTGTATCGAACCAACGCAAGCTCGGTCAATGAGGCGGTGGAATACGAACGAAGTGAAGAGGGGATTGATCTGGAACCGATTGCTGACTTGGTTGAAGAGGGTCAAAAAATTGTTCTCTGTGAAGGGGGAATTGGAGGAGAGGGAAATTTTAAGTTTCGAACAGCGACCAACCAAACGCCAACGGAGCATACGCTCGGGACAAATGGTGATCAGGGAATTTACTACCTTGAGCTGCGTCGGATCGCTGATGCCGGGCTAGTTGGATTTCCTAATGCTGGTAAATCGACTTTGTTAGGAAAGCTCTCTCATGCGAAACCCAAAGTCGGTTCGTATCCGTTCACTACCTTGCAGCCGATGATCGGGGTGGTGGAGTTTGGCGGATTCCGGAGGTGTACAGTGGCTGATATTCCGGGATTGATTGAAGGGGCCCATGAGAACCGTGGATTGGGGCATGAATTTCTCAGGCACATCACGCGTTGTCGTTTGTTGCTTTTTGTCATCGATATGGCGGGGAGTGAAGGGCGTGACCCGATCAGTGATTTGCAAATTCTTCGGACGGAAGTGAAGGAGTATGACGAGGATCTTGCAAAGTTTCCGTGGAAAGTGATCGCAAATAAGATGGATCTCGAAGATGCAGCAGAAAACTTGGAAATGTTTCGTCAGAGGTTTCCAAAAGTTGAGGTTGTCGCGATCTCAGCAGACAAGGGCGAAGGATTGGATGACTTGCGGGTGATGCTCGATTCGGAAGTTTCCAAACGTTCGAAAAAATGAAAAAACATTCGGTCTTTGTGTATGGAACTTTGAGGCGAGGTGGCTCCAATCATTTTCGGATGGAAGGGGCTGATTTTGTCGGTGCTGGAACGATAAAGGGATCGATTTACATGATCGATTGGAATCCGCAGCTGACTTATCCAGCACTTGTTCTGGATGACAAAGGTCTAGTGAAAGGGGAGTTGTATCGAGTTGGCGAGGAACACTTGGCTGCGCTGGATGTTTTTGAAGGGATTGGTGTGGATTCATGGCGAAACGATGAATACCGGAGAGTTGAAACCACAGTTTATTTGGATTCAGGATTGGAAGAGGAGAGTTGGATCTGGGAGTGGAACAGCACGGTTCAGAATGCGGCTCGCTTGGATGATGGCGACTGGCTAGCTTACGAGCCTGACCCAAGTTGAATTGTGGAAGAGTCGGTGATTCCAGTTGAAGTTCTGTTGAATGCCTACGCCCAAGGTATCTTTCCGATGGCTGAAGCTGGCAGAATCGTATGGGTTGAGCCAAGAATGCGTGGATTGATTCCGCTGGATGAGCGATTTCATATTTCTAAAAGCCTGCGAAAATCTATGAAGCAAAAGCCATTTGAGGTTCGTTTCAACAGCTCTTTTCGAGAAGTCGTTCTGGCTTGCGCCGATAGGGAGAGTACGTGGATTGATGAAGTGATTATCGAGAGCTACTGCAAGTTGCATGAAGCTGGTTTTGCACATTCCGTAGAATGCTGGGATGAGGAAGGCTTACAGGGAGGCTTGTATGGTGTTGCATTTGGAAAAGTCTTCTGCGGTGAGAGCATGTTTTCGAAAAAAACGAATGCTTCCAAAATTGCTTTGGTGGTTCTGGTGGAACGGCTGCGGGAAAAGGGCTTTGAAATTCTCGATACCCAGTGGATGACCGATCATTTGAAGCAGTTTGGAGGGTTCGAGTTGCCTCAGGAAGAGTATGTTGAGTTGCTGAGCGGTTTTTTTTGACTCGTTCGTCTCAGAAAGCCGAAAGCATAGGCTTGATTGTTTAAGATATCCGAAATAACTTTTTGGGTAGTTGTAAAGATGAGCGGTGGGAAAAGAAAATTGGCTGACGGCAGTTCGAGCAATCGTAAGCGCAAAAAGCACGGTGCTTACGAAGGTTTCAGTACGGTCAATCGGGTGGCACGTGAAAAAGCAAAGCGAAGACTGGGACAAAACCGAAAGCTGAATCGGCGGGGTCAAAAGTCCGTATGGGCCTCCATTGCGATGGAGGAATCCATCATGGAGGAAGATGGGGAAAGTGGCTTCTTCGGGGAGGTTCTGAAGTTTCTTTTCGGTTTATTGCTTCTCCCCTTGGCGTGGGTGACGACTTGGACGTTTCTTGAGACATTTTCTCATGCGACCTTGAATCAAGGTTTTTGGCAGAGTCCTCAGTTTTGGTATTTCGCTATTGGAGCATTGGTTATGGCTGGGTGGTTTTTTTCAAAGCTGGGCCAAGCGTTCTTTTTGTATCTTTATGTATTTGGGCATGAGCTCACTCATGCGGCGTTTGTCAAATGCTTCGGTGGGAAGGTTTTGGAGATCAAGTGGAGTTCAGAAGGGGGGTACGTCACCACTGATAAGACGAATTGGGTGATTGCGCTTTCGCCCTACTTTTTACCCTTCTGGAGTGTTATTGCAGTGATTTGTTATGTCTCGGCGAGCCTATTTTGGGAGATTCTGCCTGTCGGGAACCATGTGTTTTATGCAAGTATCGGCGCGACTTGGGCTTTCCATCTTGCTTGGACACTTTGGATGATTCCGCGAGATCAACCAGATTTGAGCGAAACGGGAACATTTCTTTCTTTAGTCCTAATTTATTTTGGGAACCTCGTAGTTCTCATTGCTTTATTGTGTTTTTCGACTCCGCATCCGATTGAAAGCCTGCGTCAGTTTGGTTATTCGTGGGTGGGCACAGCGATCACTTGGGGCGATAAGGCGGTGCGCTGGCTTGATCAATACGTGCAAACTATTCCTGGTTTTTTTAGCTGAGATTGTTTGTTGTTTTTTATCGGATTCGAAAGAAAATGACTGAGTGATCTATCTTGATGCAAACGCGACAACTCCGATGCTACCCGAGGTGGTTGATGCAATGTTGCCATGGCTTCGGGAAAATTATGCGAATCCTTCGAGTAGCTATAGGACGGCAAAGCTTGCGCGAAATGCCATTGATGATGCTCGTGCGAAGGTTGCTGAACTGATAGATGCGGCGCCGGAAGAAATCGTTTTTACCGGTTCAGGAACCGAGAGTGTGAATACGGCTTTGTTTTCGTTGGACTCTCTTACCGAAGATGGAAATGCGGTGGTTTCAGCTATTGAACACAGTGCGGTCCTAAAATTTTTTGAAGGTGGAAAAAGGAGGGTGACAGTCGCAGCGGTGGATTCAAACGGCCAGCTTGATACTACGAAATTTCCTTCCGCCCTTGGGAACGGAAGCTTTGTATCGGTGATGATGGCCAACAACGAAACGGGGGTTGTTCAGCCAATTTCGAGACTTCTTGAACTTTCAAAATCAAATTCGTTGCCATTTCATACAGATGCGATTCAGGCAATTGGAAAGATTTCTGTTTCGGTTAAAGATGTGCCAGTAGACTTGCTTTCGATGTCTGGACACAAGTTTCACGGGCCAAAAGGAATCGGGGCGCTTTACGTGCGAAAAGGTCTTGAATTTACCCCGATGCTGCGTGGAGGAGGGCAGCAGAACGGGAGAAGGAGTGGGACCGAGAATACGGCGGCAATCGTCGCGATGGGGCGAGCCGCTGAGATGGCAAAGGAACATCTAAAAGGAGGGTTGGAGACTGAGCTTTCAGCGATCCGAGATGCTTTTGAGGAAAAAGTTATGAGAGGGATTTCAGGTTGCCTACGAAATGGCGCACCTGAGTCGCGTTTACCAAATACTTGTCACCTGTCTTTTGATGGATGCGATTCGGCAGGACTTCTAATTCTTCTAGATGAAATGGATGTTGCCTGCTCAGCAGGTTCAGCTTGCATGACGGGGAAAAGTCGGCCTTCACATGTGCAGCTCGCTATGGGTATTTCCGAATCCCGGGCGAAGACGAGCCTTCGGTTCAGTTTCTCGAAAATGAACGATATGGATCAGGGGTTGGAGGCAGCTTCAAGAGTGATCAAAGCCGTCCAAAAGCTTCGTTCTGTGCAGAGTGCCGGAACCGGGCCGGTTGCCATCTACTCAAGTTAGTAAGCTTCTTGGGACTTTTTCGAAGTGCGAAATAGGCGAGTTTCTATTTACAGGAGTCAACGAGACGTCCTACTTTAGGCGAGCTACTTGAACCGTCTTCTGGCACCCTTGACAGAAGTCCCCCCTCGGAGAGTTTGCCATGTCACCTACACCCCCTGCATTAAACCCGTCACAAACCGTTGAGCGGATTCGCGAAATTATCGTGGGTCGCCATTTGGAGCGCCTGGAAGGGCGCGTCTCCCAAATTGAGAATGAGGTTCTTCATCGAGCTCCTGTTGAGAGCGGGCCTGATTTATCAATTTTTGAGGACCGTATTCTCGCCTCAGAAGCGAAGATTGAAGCGCTCCAAGAACACTCCCATAGAAGTGATGGAGGTAGACAAGAGATTGAGGAGCTTACTGAGAATTACCGTTTGGAGGTTCAGCAGCTAACTTCAAAGATTCAGAGAATTACTGCGGAGAGTGCCGATAGGAGTGCTACCCAGAAGGTGGACGGCCTCGAGAAACGTTTGGCTGCATGGTTCCCTCAATGGCAGGATTCAGTTAACAAGCGCTTGGACCAAAGGGATCAGAGCCTAGTCGACCGAATTGAAACAAGACTCGCTGATCTCAATAGATCGGTTGATGAACGGTTGGAAAATCTTGAGTCTAGAATTCCTAAAGGGATCGAAAATCGTTTCGAACGAATTGCTGAGGCTGCGCGTGCGCTTGCTGAAAGTGCCGCATCAATTTCGAACGTTTCTCAGAGTGTGAAATGAACAATCGAAATTTTTCACCGCTGCCAAAGGATAACGGAATGGAGACCATTCCACAGGGAAAGGCCTTTTTAAATTTCTCATCTGCCCTTCCTGTTTCTGAACCGGAGGAGCCGAGTGCTTGGTTTCCGCCACTCGTTGTTTTTCCTTCGGTCCCAATTTCATCGTCCAAGCCGGATCGTCGATTTCTCACTGCACTTTCGTCACCCCTTTCTGAATTACCCGCGGTATCAGACTCTTCCGAAGTAACGGCGGCAATCAAGGTGCTACCAGAAATTGTCCTACCGCCCGAAGGTCCTTCAGAAATGGTTGAACCCAGCGAAGGTTTTTCAGATGAAACGACAAACTCAGATTCGAAGGTTTCATTTGAAAATGAGCGTGCTGACTTTACCGATGCTGATTTGATTGATGCGATGGCCCCGATTTTAGGTGGCATGAAGTTAGAATCGAGCGGGCACGGGTTGTCTGAGGAAATTGATGCCTTCTTGGAGCCTTTACTCCGAGCAACCATTCGGCGAGCGTTGGCCGAATACAGTCCAGCTTCGAAGCCTTTTCAGGCACCGAGTTTCATGGATCGCACGGTTTGGAGGTTACAGGCACTTTTCTCGAGTAGAACGTTTGAAGATGTTCTCTTTGAGAAGACCAATCGCTTTCATGTTGAGGAAGTTTACCTGCTGGATGCTTCTTCTCTAGCGCTTGTGTCGTTTGCGAGCTGTGACCCAGCACGTCATTCAGCGGTGAAGAGGATTCAAGGGTCAGCAAAACGGATTGCAATGAAGCTTCGAGATGAAAAAGGAGAGGTTCGGAAGTCTTTTGAACAGGCTGATGGGAGTCATGTTATTTCTCAGACGGGAGGCTATTTGGTCCTTGCTGCGATTGTGCGTGGGCAACCGAATGAGATGGTTCTGGCAGATCTTGCATTTTCACTCAGTCGCATTGAGCATCAGTTCAAAGAGCGCTTCGAGCAGAGAGGTTCGGCGCTGATGCATGCGCTCCAGCCATATTTGGAGGACTGTCTGCTCATCCAGTCACCCGCTCACGCCGCGTAGGTATCCCTCGCTTTGCTCTTGACTGACTTCCTCTAAAGCGCAAATTTTCAGGGGTCATTTATCGACTCAAAAGAACCCAGCGAAGTAGCGGCGTGAGAGCCAACAAATTCTACCGAAATAAAAAAGTATAAACCGAATGAAAAACCATTTCCTTAATCTTGGCAGTATTGTTGCTGCCACAATCATTTTTAACTCCTGTGGAGGCAGTGGCGATAACTCGCTGAACGATGCAATTGGAGGCCCTGCTGATGCATCGGGCTTTGCCGGTTCAGTGGTTTCCTTTAATCCAACGCTTCGGTTTCGAGAGGGCGGTGTCGTGGAATATGTCAATACGCAGAAAAACTCCCAGTTTCCTACCGCACCTAGAAATTCGCCTTCCATCGGGACTTACACCTATTCGGCAGACGCTGGTTTCTTGACAGGGACCTTGACTCTGACTCTTCCAAATCTATCCGGCGGAGTTACCGAGGTTATTCCACTCACAGATATTTCCTCTAAAAAGGGAGTCGTTCGTTCATTCGTCATGAATTTTGAGAACGAGGGCCCTTTCGTAGCTGTCGTTGAATCAGGAACCATTCCTGCGGCGGGAACGAAACCGACTTCTGGTGGTAATACCACCTCGCCAAACAATGAGTTCGCATTTAGTGAAGACGGAAATATTGCGACGGGAACTACTTTCACCAAAGCCAACACAGCGACGGTCTATGCCGGTTTCTACGGCGGAGGTTCGCTGACTTATTCGCCGTTAGAGGTAAGACCCGTCGGCGGAGAGCAAACGTTTACAATTGCACCTTCGGGAAATATCGAGTTCCCAGGTATTGACCGTAAGGGATCTGGATTCTTTGACTCCGGCGCCTCATACACTTTAAGCATTCCATTTGTCGGCGCTGAAGACGGGATTCTTTCCTATAGGGGCTTCGACAGTGCATCTGGAGGTACTATGCTCATCACGTTCGATACGGAAGTTACCAATGTTCTAACGATTAGGTGGGACGATAACTTCTTCTCGGATTATGAGCAGCAGAGCTACGAATAGCCCAAAACAGACTTAAGGGTTTTATGGTTGCATAGGACCCGAAGTATTTCGATAAACCCCTGCCTTTTGCATTGCAGCAGAGCAACGCACAAATGGCCGGGGGTTTTTCGTCTTTGATAATAATGTCAGTTCCTTTCCGCTATTGCTTCCTTGTTGGAATATTCTTCTTGGGGTCCTGCGTTGATCCAAGGGAAGGTGTTGCGACTCAGGAGGAACTTGTTGCAGAACAATTTTCCGAGGAAATTTTGAGGATTGAAAATCTCAAGGATGAATCGATCGGATGGAATGAGGCAGTCAAATTGATGACTTCGAGAAATATCGATATCATCAGCAGCCGCGAACAAATTAAAACATCAGAAGAAGCATTGCTTCAGGTTTATCGTGATTTGATTCCGGGAGCGGGAATTAGTGCTGGAATTAACGCGGCAGTTACGGATTTGGCAAATTTGAGTGGCGATGACTTTGCCTTAAGTATTTTCAGTTTCATTAACATCCCCGGTGTTATTGCGTATCGAATTCGATATTATGCTGCTACCCTAGAGTTATTGAGGGCACGTTGGGCTTACGAGTTGAAACTTCGAGAGCAAACGATCGCTCTGCATGAGCAGTTTTTACAATACCAACTGTTGCAAGAGCGGACGAAGAATTTGGTTTTATCTTCAAGGTTTCAAGATCCACCCAGTCTCCTTGGTGGATTGGATTCGACACCGGAATCTCTCCAGAAGGAGGAGTTGGCATTTACGCTGGAGAGTCAGAATCGGAATATACAAGCGAGTATTTCTAGACTTCTGGGTAGTACGCGGTCCAGATGGATTCTGAAGGCCGATACTGTGCCTGAGTGGGATTACATTAAAAACCCACTGACCATTAAGAATCCGAAGAAATTTGGGACGTTGTATCGGCAACTCCAAGCCCTGCAACTGGAAGGTCAGCGTCTTTCCAAGTTGGGAGTCAAACTTCGCTACTGGCCGGACATCAATATTTCCCTCACCAGTCCTCCTATTTACAGTGTTAGAGGAGGTAGAGCGGATGGCTTCGATATTGATGCGGTCTTTGTTTCTCTAAACACGAATGTGCAACTTGATACGCGACTCAGTATCTGGACACAACTCAAGCAGGTGGAAAGACGTATCGAATTAGATAAAAGACGCCTGAAGCAAGATAATGCGATATTGATTGAGCAGCTCATGACGAACCAAAAGGCTTTGGAGTTGAATCGTAAACAGAGTCGATTAAATGATATTCGTCAGAAGTTTTTAAGAAAAGAAGAGCGGAGTCTCGATCCAAACAAGAATAGGGATCAACTGGAAAAGAGTCTCGCATTGAGTGAACGCCGAACCTCATTGTTGATCGAGCGCTCGCAGCTTCAGGCTAGTTTGTGGCTCTTGGATGAAAGAAGATGGGATCGAATCGAATGGGAAGTTCCGGAGAAAAAAATCAAAAAATGAAAAGCTTTAGGATTTTATTGATCGCGTTGTTTTTCTCATCGTTGTGCCCGAATTTGTTCGGTGAGGATTTGGATTGGGTGAGTTACCCAGTTTCTGACGAGATTTCTTACGGGGGAATGGTTGTTCAAGTTCGACCAAGGCAATATGTGAAATTGAAAGCGCCGTTGTCGGGTGACTTGCATCTCAAGGTTAAAAACGGAACCTATGAGAAAGGCACAATTTGGGCAGAGTTTGAGCCTGAAACCGTGGCTCTCGAGATGGAATTGATCGAACTGACGAAGTCTCTTCATGAACTCAAGGAGAAGCCTATGGCCAAGCTTGAGATGGTAGATGGTCGAGCTGGTCTTGAAAATCGTCGTGACGAATTGAAGCGGAATTTGGCAATGATGGAGGAAATTTTGGCAGATCCCGATCTGGCAGAGTTTTATTTGGGTGAGAAAAAGGGTAATCAAGCAACGAGTCGATCAACCATTATGGAAATGAAGGCAAGACTTGTGGCACAAATTACTGCCTTGGATGAGGCCATGCAGTTCATCGGGACGCCTGACCAAGAGCGCTCGGAATTGCGATTGGCTGAGTTGCAGCTCAAACGTAAGGAAAACGAGATCAAAAAGAAGGCACAGGAATCCAAATTGAAACTGCCTTTCACGGGAGATCTTCGTTATCTTTCTGAACTTCCAGATGACCCCGAAGCTCCCTTGGTGATGCAATCCGGAGATGAGATTGCCGAGATTGTCGATTATACGACTTTGCAATGCGATATGGTGGTGAATCGTACTTCGTTGCGACAATTGCCGACCTCCGCTCTCTATCTAGATTTTCAACAAGGTAATGGCCGGAGTTTGCGGGCTCGATTTAAGACTAAGAAGACCGTTGAGATTTTCGGGAAACCAGAACTGGTTTATGTTTTTGAATTCCCGTCTGAGCAGGCATCGGCGGCGCGTCCATTGGTTGGTGGGCGAGTATCGGCTGATTTGGTGGTTAAGTTGGCAACGGAGGCAACGCTTGTACCCAAGTTGGACTTAGTCCGCAGTAAGCCCGAGAGTTTTCGCGACAGAGGTTGGCGGATGGGAGTTGAAAACGGTTTTTCAGGGCGCCGAGTGCTCGCCGTTGGGCAATCGGATGTGGCCATTGTTTCTGTTCCTCCAAAAGATGAGTGATTCGTTGGTCTGCGATAGTCTCTCGTTTAGTTATGGATCCACTTCGGTCCTTGATTCGTTTTCTCATGAATTCGGAACGGGGATTACGTTGGTGAAGGGGTTTTCAGGCTGTGGCAAAAGTACGCTACTTAAGCTGGCTGCCGGGTATTTATCGCCAAGTTCAGGGAGCATCCGAACTCCAGGTGGTGGCAAACCATCCGCTGCTGCCTATCAGCGCTCGGAACTTGGATTTGTTTTTCAGCAGCTTAATTTGCTACCACTCGCAACAGTTCGCCGAAACCTATCGCTAGTGGGTGCACTCGCTGGCCTATCAACCAGTACGGTAAAAACACGTATTGATAATTATCTTGGTCTACTTGGACTGTCTGAGCTTGCCGGTCGCTTACCATCTTCTCTTTCTGGCGGTCAGCAGCAGAGGGCTGCCATTGCTCGTGCGCTGATTAAAGAACCACGAGTTTTTCTTCTCGATGAACCTACCTCCGGACTTGATGACCTGAATTGCCAAGTGATTTGCCGACTTCTTAAAGAATCACTACCTGAACATTGCGTTTGTTTGATCGCGACACACGATCAGCGCCTAGACGAAATCCCACATGAAAGCCTGGACTTTAATCGGTTTCTACCTATTGAAAGACATTTGGAGACGCTGGTTTGAAACGCCCGGCGGGGTTTTGTCCCGTCTTCTTGTTGCGTTCATTCTAGGTCTTCTTTTGTTGGTTATTGATGCTGCATTCACGCTTTCAGCTGCGTCGATCCAAGACAAAATTTCGCAGATGGGAGTGCGAACGATTCTTCTGACTCGTGCCGTCAATGCAGATGAAGCACAAGCAGACTCTAATTATTTGGCCGACTTAGTTTGGCCTCTCAATGATGAGGGGACCGTTCTGAGGCTTCTCCAGACTGCGCGGATGGGAGAGGATGAGATTGGCACCCGACGGACGGTTTATGTGTATGAGCGTAGGATGTTGGAATCACTGCTGCCCGCGTTGCCCAAAACTCCGAATTCAAAGGTTTTTGTTATTTCTGAGGATTTTCCTCCCGGGATGCCTACGATGGTAACGATTGATCGTGGTCCAGAAATTGAAGCGACCATGGTCCGGCCGCCATCTTGGCTATCAAAATTCGGAGCAAATCCTTCTTCGATCTTGCTTCCTCAGGAGGAGTTTGCGGACCTGACCGCGAATGGCTTCTTTGAACTGGTCGTATTCCTTGGCTCTGATGATAGCGACATTGTGGGTATTGAGGACAATTTGCGATCCATGTTGGCTTTGGAAAAACTAGCGAATGTTCAGCTCACCAGTCCCAAGGAGCTTCTTTCCCAACTGGATGAACTGCAGAGCACTCAACGGCAGTGGAGGGGAGGGTTTGGGCTTTTCGGGGGGCTGGCTGTGTCATTGGTTTTCGGTAGTATTTCGATTCTCGAATATCGACAAAATCGATTCATCATCGCCCTGCTCAAGAGTTTTGGAACGCCTTCGATACTGCTTATAACGAGATATCTCATTGAATCGATCGTGCTGGTTGCGTTGGCTGCAGTCATCGCACGGAGCGCCGCCATTTACCTACATCCGATGATTTTCCAGACGATCGGGATTGAGAGTAACTTGATCGATCGCAGTGTCATTGATCCCTATGTTTGGGAAGCGATATGGCCTCAGCTAAGGGGATTGGTGCTGGGTGCGTTTTTGAGTGTCGTTCCTGTCGCGTTTGCCATGCGGACTCCCGTAGGTCGGATTCTAGCCTAAATTTGGCCCGTGTTTCGGAAACCTGAATCTTTGTGAGCATTTCTCTTGCAAGGGAGAAAGGCAGCAGCCACAACAAGCGCCGCCTGATGCGGAGGTGCACATTTTGTCTGTTGCGCTCTTCGCGAAGGCATCCAAGTTCTGTAATTAATAACAGCGTCCACCATGCACAGCATATCCTCACGTATCGATAAGGTTTCACCCTCTCTCACTCTCGCGGTCACCGCACAAACCAAGGCCCTCATAGCCCAAGGCGAAGAAGTTTACGCTTTGGCTGGAGGTGAACCGGAGGTGGATACTCCGACGTTCATCAAAGAAGCTGCAGTCAAAGCTTTGATGGATGGTCGCACAAAATACACGCCTTCAGGCGGTATTCCTGAGCTCAGAGAAGCGCTTTCCGAAAAATTCGGAAATGACAACGATCTCGACTATGCTGCGAACCAAATTTGTGTCACAGCAGGTGCGAAAATGGCCTGTTTCAATGCGATTCTGGCAATTGTCGAAGAAGGTGACGAGGTGATCATTCCAACTCCTTACTGGGTTTCTTACCCAGAAATGGTTCGTATTGCTGGGGGAACTCCAGTCTTAGTCGAAACAAAAGAGTCCACGGGTTGGAAAATGACTCCTGAGCAATTCGAGGACGCGATGACACCCGCGACCAAGATGGTTATCATTAACTCACCAGGTAACCCAACGGGGGCGGTCTATTCGCGGGAAGAATTGCTGGCAATTGGTGAAATTGCAGCTTCGGAAGACATCATGATTCTTTCCGATGAGATTTACGAGAAGCTTGTCTACGGTGAAACGAAGCACGTTTCCATCGCTTCTCTCAGTGAGGAGCTCTACAACTTGACCATCACGGTGAACGGCTTTTCTAAGGCTTATTCGATGACCGGTTGGAGACTGGGTTACACAGCTGCTGCCAAACCCGTCGCAGATGCAATCAATAAGGTCCAAAGTCACAGTGTGTCCAATGCAACGACTTTTGCACAATACGGAGCGCTTGCTGCATTGCAGGGCGATCAGTCCTTTATCGAAGACCTTCGAGGTGAGTATGATGTAAAACGTCAGTTCGTTCTTTCACGTCTCCAAGCGATTCAAAATATTCGAGTGATAGAGCCTCAAGGAGGATTCTATTTCTTTGTTTACACTGGCCAAATGGGGCTCAAATCGATGAATCTCTGTGATAAACTGCTTTCACGCTACAAGGTTGCGACTGTGCCAGGCGTTGCCTTCGGATACGATGAAGGTCTGCGAATCAGTTACTGCACGACGCTTGATGTTCTCAACGAAGGTTTGACTCGCTTCGAGCAGTTCTGCCGAGAGCATTAACAAAAATTGTTTTATAAAGGCGTATGGGTTCGTTCCCATGCGCCTTTTTTATTTCTCAGGCTCGGGGATCGGAACGGGTTCACCTTCGGTTTTGTAGACGAAAGGCTTCATGATCAGAGCTCCTGTCCAGCGGGTATCGTTGATGAAGAACTTGGCTTCGTTTTCAAACTGGTGTTTTGGTAACGAGGCACGGTCATTGAGTTCAAGTTCGTAGACTTTTCCCTGCACGGGTTTTCCGTTCTCGTAGTGAAAACGTCTGCTTTCGATACCTTTGACTTCTTTGAGTTTTCCTGTGAAACGATTTCCGGATAGATGCATGCTGAACGTGCCGTCTAGGGAAATTTTCTCGAGTGCGGCACAACTCGAATATGAAGACCCGTTCGAGTATTTCATGTGCAGCTTTACGATGACGATGTTGTTCTCTGCTGCCATTTTCGAGAGTGTAGCAGGCGTGAGACTTTCTTTTGAGACGACGGCTATTTGGCAGGTACCAATGTCTTCAAGTCTTCTGGAAAAATATTTCTCCAGACCTTCCTTGGTTTCGTCTAGGGTTGCTGATCCGTTCCCGCCCTTGGCGATATATCTTGTGAGTTCCTCGTGAAGCCATTCAGCCTTTCTGTCAAAGTCGCCCTTTTTGGGAACTGGCATTACATTGAAAGCATTCCACCAAAGGAGAGATACCCATAGGGCGTCGACAATGGCTTCATCGTTAGTTCCACCAAAATCCTTTGGGTCTCTCTCTGGTATCAAACCTCTGTCTGCTTTCGGAAGGGGTTTGAAGTCATCTGGATTGAAAGTGACCTTTGTCCTTTTCTTGGGGTTGCTTGGTTTGTTGTTTCCCTCCATCCCAAGAATGATCTTTTGGTCGCTTTCGATCAAGTTGCCGAATCCAATGACCAGCATCTTCCCGCTGCTTGTGAAGAAGCGAATTTTTCCTCCGTTGTCGAAGGATTCGATGTAAGTGCCGCGAAAAGTTGCGCCGTTCTTCCCAGTCCAGATTCGATCAACGTTTTTTTGCCCCATCGCTGATTGAGTGAGAAATACCAAAATACTCAAGAAGATGGCGGTAGCTGAAATGCGCATGCTTGAGGTTTAGAATGAGCCGCCTCGTATATCCAAGCTTGTAATTCATCGGTGAGCGGTACAATGGTGCTGCTTTCCGCGAAGCTTTCGCGGTTTTCTTTTATGGACACACCACCTTTTTCAGAACTCGGATTGCCTGAGGATCTTCTCGCGGCAATCGAAAAACTTGGCTATGAAAAGCCTTCACCCATCCAATGGAAGGCGATTCCGCCAGCACTGGAGGGAAAGGATATTCTAGGTCTCTCTGCGACAGGTTCGGGCAAGACCGCCGCATTCGCTCTGCCCGCACTCGCAGGCATTGATGTAAACGCGAAGCATCCTCAAGTGCTCATTCTTTGCCCCACACGTGAGTTGGCCGTTCAGGTTTGTGAAGAGGTGCATCGACTTGGGTCGGAGAAAAAGGGATTGAAGGCCACTCCAGTATATGGAGGTGCTCCGATTGACCGCCAGTTGCGGGCTTTGAGAAACGGTGCCCAGCTGGTCGTCGGGACTCCTGGACGACTTCTTGATCACTTGAGACGTGGTTCTTTTGATGCGAGCCAGATTCAAATGGCTGTGCTAGATGAGGCCGATCGAATGCTGGACATGGGGTTCAAGGAAGAGATGGATGAAGTCCTCGCAGCACTTCCGAAAGAGCGCCAGATCTTGTTCTTTTCGGCGACGATGAATTCTGGTGTTTCGCGTTTCATCAAAAAGTTCGGGAATGATCCAGAGATGATCGAGATCGAGCAGAAGGCGATGACGGTTTCGACTGTTGAGCAGAATTATTTTGAAGTTCGCCAGCGCTCTAAAGTCGAAGTTCTCTCAAGAATTCTGGATATGAACCCACCTCGGTTGGGGATTATTTTCTGTAATACGAAACGCTCAGTTGATGAGTGCACGGAAGCTCTGGTCAATCGTGGCTATGCGGCGGATCGCCTTCACGGAGATATCACTCAACAAATGCGTGAGCGTGTCCTGAAGCGTTTCCGCGATGGTGCTGTGGAACTTCTCGTTGCGACCGACGTTGCGGCTCGGGGATTGGACATTGATGAGATTGATATCGTCTTCAATTACGATCTTCCGACCGATCCAGAAGACTACGTTCACCGCATCGGGCGGACAGGTCGTGCAGGGCGTTCTGGCCGAGCAGTTTCCTTCGTATTCGGTCGCGAAATTTACCGATTGCAGGCAATCGAACGTTACACGCGTCAGGTCATCAAGCGTGAGAAAATTCCATCTGTGGAGCAGGTTGAGGGTCGGCGTGCGGACATCATTTTTGAGAGTTTGAAGGAGCGTTTGGAAACCGGTTCGTTTGATAGCTATCAGGAAGATATTGATCGCCTGCTAGAGCAGGGGCATGCGCCCACCGATATAGCGGGTGCATTGATTACGACTCTGCGTGAGTCGAGCGGCAGGGAGGGTCAAGCGATTCAGGAAGACCGTGAGCCAGACGGCCCACAAAGAGATTTCAAAAAAGGCAAACGCGATGGCAGTCGCCCAGATCGAGGTGAGGGTAGCAGGAAGCCCTACGAACGCGGTGGGAAACGGGATGCCGGCCCTGTAGAAGGCGGAATGAGCCGTTTATTCCTTTCACTGGGCAAAGGAGCGGGAATCATGCCGAAGGACATCGTTGGTATGATGTATCGGGAAGCTGGATTGCCAGACGGATCGTTGGGAAGAATCACATTGTTCCCGAAACACTGTTTGGTTGATGTGCCCGAGGCGCTTGCGGATCAGGCGATTCAGAAAACGAGAAACTCCAAGCTAAGGGGTAAGACTTTTCGGATCGACTATGACCGAGGACCCGGAAAATGAACTCTGTTCGTTTTTGACAAAAAACCAGTTGGTGATTACGAACCGCTAACGGTTTAAGGAGAAAATACCATTTCATCAGACCCCTAGATAATTATGAACGAACCAATTTTTACAGGAACGATCCCCGCTCTCATGACGCCTTGTGGTGAGAACGGTGAAATCAACTATGAGGCGCTTGTCGATACTGCGAAGGATCTAATGGCGAAGGGAATGAGAGCGGTCGTTTACTGCGGCTCTATGGGTGACTGGCCACTTCTGACGGATGCTCAACGACAAGAGGGCGTAAAGCGTTTAGTCGAAGCTGGAATTCCAACTGTGGTCGGAACTGGTGCTCAGAACTCAAAACTCGCTGCCGAACATGCCGCCCATGCAAAAGAAGTGGGAGCCGATGGATTGATGGTCATTCCTCGAGTTCTTTCTCGCGGAAGTTCTGCCGCTGCTCAGAAGGAGCATTTTCGTGCGATCCTTAAGGCTGGAGGTGATCTTCCCGCTGTGATTTACAACAGTCCTTATTATGGTTTTGAAACGAAGGCCGATCTCTTTTTTGCGCTTCGTGATGAGTTTCCAAGTTTGATCGGATTCAAAGAATTCGGTGGTGCCAAGTCTCTTAGCTACGCGGCAGAGTTCATCACGAGTGGAGATGAAAACTTAACCCTCATGGCCGGGGTTGATACGCAGGTGTATCATGGCTTTGTCAACTGTGGCGCTACAGGTGCCATTACCGGTGTCGGCAATGCACTGCCGACTGAGATTTTACGCTATGTGGAGCTTTGTAAGGCTGCTGTCAGAGGTGACGTGCAAGCCCGCAAGTATGCACAGGAGCTCTCGGAGGCGCTAACCGTTCTATCCACCTTTGATGAACAACCAGATCTTGTTCTTCATTACAAAGAACTGATGGTTCTCGAAGGTCACGATGCTTACCGTCATCAGATTTATGGATCTGATAGGCTTAGTGCAAGTCAGCGCCAGTTTCTTCACACACAATGGAAGCTCTTCCGCGATTGGTGGAGTAACTGGGACGGGAAAGCATAGGTTGCCGAATCGCTTCAGCTATCGTCATGGATTCCTCCGATTCCAAGTGTCTGAAAATCATTGATTCTCATACTGCAGGCGAACCAACCCGAGTGGTGGTTTCTGGAGGTCCAGTTGTTCCTGAAATAGGTGCGGCTGCCGCTTCGGAGTATCTTCGCGATCATGCGGATTGGATGCGCCGTTGCTTGATTGACGAGCCAAGGGGGTTTGAAGCGGTTGTCGGGGCATTTCTCTGTGAGCCTTTAGATACAGATTGCATTGTTGGAGTGGTTTTCTTCAACAATGCGGGCTATCTGCACAGTTGCATTCACGGAATGATCGGAGTGATGCAGACACTGCGGCATTTGGGTCGGATTGAAGCGGGAGTCCACAAGGTTGAGACGCCGATTGGGACCCTAAGGGTCAAGATGGACGACCAAGAGAAGGTGACAGTGGAAAACGTTCCCAGCTACCGACTCGCCGAGAGGATTTCCGTGGAGGCCGAAGGATTTGGTAAAATTACCGGGGATGTTGCTTGGGGAGGAAACTGGTTTTTTCTCATTTCCGAGCAAGGTCCAGCAGTGAAGAAGGCTGGTATTGAAGAATTGATTCGATTCACCAAAGCGGTAAGGCGTGGTTTACTTGCTGAAAAAGTTGTCGGAGACGATGGGCATCCTGTTGACCACGTCGAGGTGTTTGCAAAGGCTGAGGAAGGGGTTTGTGCGGATAGTCAGAACTTCGTGCTTTGTCCGGGGGGGGCCTACGATCGCTCGGCGTGTGGAACCGGAACCAGTGCGAAAGTTGCTTGCTTAGCTGCAGACGGTGCCTTGGCTGAAGGAGAGATCTATCGCCAAGCGGGTATTTTGGGTGAAGTTTTCGAAGCGCAATACAGAGCGATGGGGGAAAAAGTGGTCCCTTCGATTAGCGGACGTGCTTGGATTACTGCCGAGAGCCGAGTAGTTATCCATTCAGATGATCCGTTTCGTTATGGTGCGGGAACTGAGCTTTCTCTCTGAAACTTGAATTGAGATGACAGAGGAAGCAAAACGTGTGGTGGTTGTAGGAGGTGGACTAGTGGGGCTTGCGAGCGCCTACTACCTGTCCAAGGCCGGACGGCAGGTTACGGTTGTTGAGAAAGACTCTTCGCTTCTGTCAGGCTGCTCTGCTGGCAATGCTGGTATGGTGGTGCCTAGTCACTTTATCCCGCTAGCAGCTCCCGGAGTGATCATACAGGGATTGAAATGGATGCTGAATCCGAAGAGTCCTTTCGCGCTGAAATTGCGTCCAGATTTTGATTTAGCTCGGTGGCTTTGGATATTTTTCCGAAATGCGAACGAGGGGCATGTGAAGCGCAGCGAGAGACTTCTTCGGGACTTGGGACTCGAGAGCCGTCGTCTGCATCAAGAGCTGGCCAAGGAGGAGGGAATTCGGCTGGTTGAACGCGGGCTTCTCATGCTGTGCAAAAGTGAAGAAGCACTCGAGGAGGAGGGCGAAATTGCGGAGGCGGCTCGGCACCTCGGTCTGGATGTCGAAGTTTTTGATGACAAGCGACTTGGCGAGTTCGAACCTGAGGCTGAAATCGATGCGAAGGGAGGAATTTGGTGGAAGCAAGATTGCCATCTAAGTCCTATCGATTTTACAAATTCCTTGAGAAATGCGATTTCGCGAATGGGAGCTGAATTTGTCGAATCTGAAGTGACGGATTTTGTTCGGCAAGGAGACGAAGTCATAGGAGTGAAAACTTCGGCTGGAGATAGTCTTTCTGGTGAACGCATAGTGCTCGCAGGTGGTGTGGCGACGCGAGACCTACTCCGTAAAATTGGAGTCCGTCTGCCGATGCAGGGAGGGAAAGGGTATTCATTTACGATTCCGAAGCCGAGGAAGTCTCTGCGGCTTTGCAGCTTGCTTAAGGAAGGCCGCGTTGCGGTCACACCGATGGGAGAGAGCTTGTTGGTGGCTGGAACTATGGAAATTTGTGGAGATGATAAATCGATCAGTTCGGGGCGACTTAAAGGAATCATCGAGTCGTTTTGTGCGTTCTATCCCGATTTTAGAAAATCTGATTTTGAAGGGATCGAGCCATGGGTGGGCCTGAGACCGTGCTCGCCGGATGGGCTACCTTATCTAGGTTTCTTGAAGACTCAGAAGAAAGTCATCGTCGCAAGCGGTCATTCGATGCTTGGGCTTTCTCTTGCTCCCATAACTGGCCAGTTGGTGGAGGGCATGGTGTCGGGTGAGCCAAGTTCGATGGATCTATCGAAGCTGGACCCGTTACGTTTTGGTTCATAGCGATATCGGGAAGATGCGTGTTTGCATCTTTGTAAATCCACGTAGCGTGTCTTCAAGATGAGCGAACTAGCCGATAAGAGTGGAAATCCAATGCGGTATGTGTGGTTCACCACCCTATACAATGCTCGGGCTTACTATCCGATTTTGGCAATCTTGTTTCTCGATCTCGGTCTCACTCTGGATCAATACGTGCTTCTCAATCTTGTTTGGGCAGCATCAATTTTTTTGTTTGAAGTCCCTTCCGGAGCTCTTGCCGATACGCTAGGTCGCAAAACTCTTTTGGTGATTGCTGCGGTCCTGATGATCGCTGAGATGTCTTGTCTACTATTTGCTCCAAAGGATGGTGGGTGGCTGCTTGTGTCACTTTGTGTTCTAAATCGTTTACTTTCAGGAATTTCAGAGGCAGCTGCGAGTGGTGCAGACGAGGCACTTGCCTATGACTCTCTTCCAGAGGAAAGGCGCGAGGACCGATGGGATGAGGTTCTTGCAACTGCCATGCGTTTCCGTTCGGTAGGATTTGTAATTGCTATGGTGATAGGAGGGTTGATGTATGATCCCTCGATCATCAATCGCGTTCTACCTGATTCGTTTCAGATTGGAGAATCACTGGCCCATCGATTACCGGTTGCTTTGGTTTTATTACAAGGGGTAGCCTGTTTGCTGATTTCGTTACGAATGGTCGAACCAAAAATCGTTCATGATGAGGGCATAGGGAAAGCCTGCCGTGATGCGGTTTCATTAACTCTGGAAACGGCGAAATGGGTTTTTGTCAATCCGATGACTCGAGTCGTTGTCATCATCGGTTTGTCAATCGATTCAGTGGTGAGAAATTTTGCGACGATTAACTCAAGCTACTATCGTCTCATTGAATTACCCGAATGGAGCTATGGCCTCATTGGTGCTACAATAGGCGTGGGAGGCTATCTCGTTCCGTCCATCGCCTCACGACTGAACAAACGATTTGATACACTAATCAATCTAGCTATCGTGGCCCTTCTTGCTCTGATCGGGCTTGGGGGGTTGATTCCTGCAAATTCTTGGTGGTGTTTGCTACCCGCTACGGTGTTGATGATGACTCTTGGATTACTCGGATTCACCATGAGCCGAGCCCTAAATCGCGCCGCTGATTCTAGCAAGCGTGCAACCGTGCTCTCTGTGAAAGGTCTGTCATTTAATT
Source organism: Akkermansiaceae bacterium (assembly GCA_045106015.1). Classification (GTDB taxonomy): domain Bacteria; phylum Verrucomicrobiota; class Verrucomicrobiia; order Verrucomicrobiales; family Akkermansiaceae; genus Luteolibacter. Next base: position 35,889 of record JBGCEE010000019.1, read on the forward strand.
TGGGCTACGGAACCTTTAGTCTGGCGTTTTCCATGCTCCTGGCTGGTTTTGCTGAGAGTCCTGAAGGAAATCAACTTCGTAGCGCGATTTTATGGCAAGTGCCATTCTTCGCAGTCCTAACAGGTAGCCTGTTAGTCTGGGGAAAACGTGTTCTTGCGAAAACGGCTTGATTTAGATTTGCTTTGCTCCGCTGAGGTATTTTTTCTTTTCTGGGACTAGATCACTTCGGCAATTCCATCCGCAAAACGGTCTAGATGGATTTCCCGGGAATAATTTTTTCTGGTCCTTGTATGCCCAATTTTGCTTCGAGTTGGCGGAGGGCGTAGATGAGAACGAACGAGAGTTGCATGAGAAGATACCATGCGGTGAATTTCGAAAAGTGAACAGGTTTCCATCCGTTTTCTTGACCGGGGTATTGCCAGGCACGAGCGATGGTTCCGAGATTTTCAGCAATGAAGATGAAGAATGCGACTAGGACAAAGCCGATGAGTAGAGGCATTTTGAAGGTTTGGTGCTTGGGCTTGAAATGCACGAACGTTTTACCAAAAGCGAAGGTGCCGATAACGATCAGTGGTATCCGAATATCAGGTAGGAAGTGGTGAGTGAAAAAATTTATATAGGCCAGCAGAGCAATGCTTCCAGCGATCCATAATGGCGGAAATCCAGTGAACGAGAAATGGAGTCCACGCCAAATACGGGCTATGTAAGAACCGACGGCTGAGTACATGAAGCCGGTGAAAAGCGGTACATTTGCGATGCGCAGAAACGAATTTTCGGGATAACTCCAAGAGCCAATGGCATCAGATGTTTTGAAGAGTTCCATGGCAGTAGCCATGACATGGAAGAGTAGAATGACACCAATCTCACGCCATGATTCCATTTTAAAGAAAAATAGAGCGAGCTGAATTCCAAAGGCGTAGAAGACGAGGAAGTCGTATCGAGCGAGAGGGATGTCCGGATACCAAAAGCGAGTTAGGAGGATACCTAATAATAAAAGTGCTCCGAATATGCAGGCCCACGCTTGCTTCAATCCAAACCATAGGAATTCGTGAAATCTCGGATTCCGTTTCGCGAGAGGGAGAAGAGCTTTTTCTAGATAAATCATCTACACGGGAATTGGAGACCTACGGCCAATTTGTAGACCCCCGTAGCTCTAGTTCCCCAACTGGAGGCTGCTATTTCTGTTTTGCGTTGGCCTTCAAGCGGAGAGCATTGAGAGCAATAAAGCCGGTGGCATCGTCTTGGTTGTAGGCTTCTTCTTGGCCACCTTCCATGGTAGCGACATCTTCGTCATACATGGAATGAGGGCTGCGTCGACCAGCTTGCATGACATTGCCCTTGTATAGCTTGACTCTTACTTCACCAGAGACTGTTTTTTGCGATTCCGTGACGAGCGCTTGGATCGCTTCGCGTTCGGGAGCGAACCAGAATCCGTTGTAAACGAGTTGGGCATATTTTGGAATGAGGCTGTCACGCACGTGCTGTGCTTCGCGGTCGATGGTAAGGGTCTCCAAATCGCGGTGGGCCTCGAGGAGGATGGTGCCACCGGGAGTCTCGTAAATTCCACGGGACTTCATACCAACGAAGCGGTTCTCGACGATATCGATCCGTCCGATACCATGCTTGCCACCGAGATGGTTAAGGACACGCATCACGCCGTAAGGAGTGAGGAGAGTGTAGCCGTCTTTCTCGCCTTTGACCTCGAAGTCGTTGAGCTCGGCGATGTAGTCGGCGAGGCTTTCATTCTGAAGTCCGATGATGTTGCCGTTCTCGAAAAGGAACTGCACATATTCCGGAGTGTCCGGAGCATCTTCGGGAGCAACAGAGAGGACATACATGTCTTTGTCCGCTTCTGTGGATCCGTCATACCAGGTGTCTTCGAGCGAGCCGGCTTCGAAGGAAATGTGGAGAAGGTTGCGGTCCATGGAGTAGGGCTTTTTGGTGGAAGCCTGGACGTCGATATCGTGCTCGGCACAGTAAGCGATCATTTCGGCGCGGCCGGGGAATTGAGCGCGGAATTCGTCGTCACGCCACGGGGCAATCATCTTGATGTCCGGAGCGAGTGCGTTGAGTGAGAGTTCGAAGCGAACCTGGTCGTTGCCTTTTCCGGTGGCTCCGTGAGCGATGGCGTCGGCACCTTCGGCGATGGCGACATCGAGCATGCCCTTGATAATGCAGGGGCGCGCGATGGAGGTTCCGAGGAGATAGCGGCCTTCGTAGACGGCATTGGCCTGGAACATCGGGTAAATGTAGTCTGCGGCAAATTCTTCCTTCAGGTCACCAATGTAGCATTTGGAGGCTCCGGTGCTGAGGGCCTTTGCTTCCAGGCCATCGAGTTCTTCGGCCTGACCGACATCTGCACAGTAGGCGATGATCTCGGCATTATATTTTTCTTTGAGCCAAAGGAGGAGGACGGAGGTATCGAGACCTCCCGAGTATGCGACGACGATTTTCATCGCCGTTGGGATAAGCCAGAGAGGCGGGATTGGCGAAAGCTTTTTTTGGTTTCAGCCCCGTTTTTACGTCTCGATATCGGAGACCACGTATAAGATTGGGCTAGTCATCAGGCGGAAG
>JBGCEE010000020.1:0-11254 GCA_045106015.1 Akkermansiaceae bacterium
TTGCTTGGGTTGTGGAGCGGAAGGATGCCGACCCTCCTTGGATGGTGGGGAATTTTCTTCCTAGCGATCCTCGCTAGACTAGATGCGTTCGATGGGCCAAGGTCTTTGTGTGTCGGAGTCGAGCGAAGAAGTTACCAAGGCCCCTAATTTGCGTCAGGATTTGACGGTCTTGATGAAGGTTAGGTTGAATTTTTTCGTCCTTGTGACGACCTTTTTTGGCTACTTGCTGGCTAGGAAGGGCGGCTCGATGGAGTGGGCGGTTCTTTTTCATACATTGATTGGAACGGCGGCGGCGGCATTTGGATCGGCTGCGTTCAATCAATTGATGGAGATTGATTTGGATTTGATGATGAAGCGGACGGCGGATCGCCCGCTTCCTTCGCGTCGGATGAATCCGGTGACGGCTTTTGGGGTTGGTTGGGTGCTTTCCGCGATCGGGATCATTCACTTGGCGGTGATGGTGAACCCAGAGGCGGCCTATCTGACTGCGGCAACGATTGCGGTTTACGTTTTTGTCTACACACCGATGAAGCGGATGAGTTCGTTGAATACCTTGGTGGGGGCAATTCCTGGGGCGATTCCGCCGATGATCGGATGGGTCGGTGGGGGCGGCGGAGTTCTTGAGCCGGAGGCGTGGTTCTTGTTCGGTATTTTGTTTTTCTGGCAGCTCCCACATTTTGTTGCGATCAACTGGCTTTGTCGGCAGGAGTACGAGGATGCGGGTTACAAGATGTGGTCGAACGGGGATTTCAGTGGGAAACGGAGTGGGGTTCTGTGTGTGCTTTTCTCTTTGGTTTTGGCCGCGTTTTCCTTGCTGCCAGCAATCTGGGGTTTTGCCAATACGTTGTGGCTCATAGCTGGTCCGCTTTTTGGCTTGGGGATCGCGGCGCTTTCCTTGCGGTTTTTCAGCGATGGAGAGAGGGATTCATGCAGGCAGTTGTTTTTCTCGACTCTGATCTATTTGCCTGTGGCTTTGATCGTCTTGTTGGTTGCATGGCGGTCTTGAAAAAGGATAGTTTCTGGGTGCCAACCTGAAATTAAATTTATGAAAATGACTAAACTAATGATTGCGGCATTCAGCTGCATTGCCATGTCCTGTTCGTTCGCTGAGGAAAAAGCCGATAAGGATGGGTTTGTTCCGCTCTTTGATGGGAAGACCTTGGAAGGTTGGAATAATCCATATGAATGGGGGGAGTCAAAGGTCATTGATGGAGAAATTCATCTTACCGGGAACAGGAAGTTTTTCGTGGTGACCGATAAGAAATATAGCGACTTTGTTTTTGAGGGCCAAGTGCTTTTGCCGGAAGGGAAAGCAAACAGTGGGTTCATGTTCCGAGCTCATGCGAAGCCTGGAAAAGTTTTTGGTTACCAGACCGAAGTGGATGGGAACGAGAGTCGTATGTGGTCAGGTGGTCTCTATGACGAAGGTCGTAGGAAGTGGTTTATCAGCCCGATCAAAGGCGATAAGGAAAGTGAGAAGGCGTTCCGCGAGAGAGCTGGCAACACGTTCAAGCGAAACGATTGGAATACCTACCGGATCACTTGTAAGGGCAATAAGATTACGATTGAGGTGAACGGAGTGGTGACGACTGATGTTGAAGATGACGAGGATGCCAGCGGTGTGATCGGCATTCAGCACCACGGAGAAAAAGGAAAAACCTATAAGTTCCGTAATCTCCGTATCAAGGAGTTAGACTGAATTTGTTACCCATGGGCAGAAGCTCAGAACTTATCGATGCGGGTAGGGAATTGGCGGACGAATTGCGTCCACTTCGTTTCTCTGATCCGGTTTCTCACACGTATTTGACGGTCGACTACGCGAGTGAAGGATACGAAGGGTATCTTGAAAAATTCGGAGATTCGAAGAAGCGTGTCTTGATGCTTGGGATGAACCCAGGGCCGTATGGAATGGCTCAGACAGGTGTCCCATTCGGCGAGGTGGATTCAGTAAGAGATTGGATGGGTTTGTCCCCGGAAATTTCCAAACCGAAAAAAGAGCATCCGAAGCGACCGATCTCAGGGATGGAGTGTCAACGGTCTGAAGTCAGTGGGCGCCGACTTTGGGGGCTGTTTTCAGAAAAATTTCCGAATCCTTGCGACTTTTTCAAAGACCATTTGGTGATTAATTTTTGCCCTTTGATCTGGATGAAAGATACGGGTGCGAATCTGACACCGGATAAAATCAAGGCGGCAGAAATGGTTCCGGTCGATGAGGCGTGTATGAAACATCTCAGATGCTTGATCGAAATTCTCGAGCCTGAGCGGTTGATCGGTGTTGGGGCCTACGCTGAAAAAAAGCTAATTACCGTGCGTGATGAAATTGGATCAACCGCGAAGACTGGGAAGATTTTACATCCTTCACCAGCCTCGCCGGCTGCCAATCGTGGTTGGGCAGAGGCTGCAGAGAAGCAGTTGAGAGACTTGGGGATTTGGTGAGAAGTTTGAACCATTGAAATCGTTCTTTTCGATTTCTAGAGAGTGATTATAGCTTCTTCATGCTTTGCCGATCTGTTTCCTTTGGTCTTTTTTTGTTCTTAGTCGCGCAAGATTTGGTGGTGGCTGAAACGAGAAAACCGAATGTGGTGATCTTGTTGGCGGACGACATGGGATACGGGGATGCTTCGTCGTATGGTCATCCACTGATTAAGACACCGCGGATTGATCAATTAGCTAATGAGGGCATTCGGTTGACTTCTTTCGTAACGGGATGCTGGTGTGTTCCATCGCGAACCCAGTTGATGACAGGACGGTATATGCCGCGAGTGAAGTTCAACGGAGGAACCGGATCGGACGGAAAGGGAGGTTTGCCCGATTCAGAACTCACGCTTGCGGAGGGATTGAGAGACGTCGGGTATTCGACTCATATGGTTGGGAAGTGGCATTTGGGTTACAAACAGAAGAAATTTCTCCCAGTAAATCAGGGTTTCGATACGTGGTTTGGAATGGCGTATTCCAATGACTACATGCGGCCTTGGGTGAAGACGGACGAACCATTGGGTTTGTATCGCGGGGAGGAAATGGTTGAGCACCCGTTTGATCAAAATACGATCACAAAGCGCTATACCAAAGAGGCCATTTCGCTGATTGAGAAGAGCGACGGAAGTGAGCCGTTTTTTCTTTATGTTGCGTATTCCATGCCGCACTTGCCTCTGGCAGTTTCAGATGAAGGACGTGGTAAGTCTGCTGCTGGATTTTACGGTGATGTGATCGAGGAGTTGGACTGGAGCGTCGGAGAGATTGCGGATGCTCTTGAGAAAAAGGGGATTTCAGAGAATACAATGATCGTATTTATGTCGGACAATGGTCCATGGACCGAAATGCCGCCCCGGATGTTACAAAAAGGAAATGAAAAGTGGCACGCAGGATCCACGGGCCTGCTTCGAGGTGCGAAGGCTTCGACCTATGAAGGTGGTCCTCGTGTGCCAGCTGTGATCAAATGGCCGAAAAAAATTCAGTCAGCTAGAGTGAGCCCGGAGTTGGTGGGGATGCCGGATATTTATCGAACCGTGCTTTTACAAGCGGGTGCGGAACTTCCGGATCATCCTCTTGATGGCTATGATTTGACGGCGTTTCTGAGTGATTCAGAAGCGAAGTCGCCGAGGAAAAGCTATTATTATTTCAAAGGAGGTCTTGAGGCAGTAAGGGCCGGAGACTGGAAACTAAGAACGAAATCAGGAGAGCCTGAGCTGTTCAATTTGCGGACAGATCCTTCTGAGCGTCTGAATCGTGCGGCAGATCTTCCTGAGAAAGTTGCGGAATTGAGAGCTTTAATGGAGCAAATGGCAGAGGAAACGGGCACTCGAGTTGCTGAAAAATAGCTGGAAAATAGACGGATTGATTTAGGTATTCGATTTGCGAAAGACTGTGGATTCAGATAGCGTATCCACCGAGATGCAAATGCCTGAAAATCCACAAAGTACTGATCGCCGCGGCTTTATGAAAGCCGGTTCACTAGCTACAGCCGCTACCATGTTGCCCGGAATTGCTTCCGCTCAGGATGGCGGCGGAGAAATCAAAGTGGCCCTTGTCGGATGTGGAGGTCGCGGCACGGGTGCTGCGTCTCAGTCGCTTAACGTCCCTGGGACAAAGCTAGTCGCGATGGCTGATGCTTTTGACAACAACTTGAAGCGTGCGCATGCGACATTGAAAAAACAATTTGGAGCTCGTGTCGATGTTCCTGAGGAGCGTCAGTTCCATGGTTTTGATGCCTACAAAAAAGCGATCGATGAAGCGGATTTGGTTCTGCTTTGCACTACTCCGGGCTTCCGTCCGATGCAGTTCGAGTATGCAGTGGAAAAAGGAAAGCATGTATTTATGGAAAAACCGGTTGCCGTTGATGGACCGGGAATTCGCAAAGTGATCGAAGCGGCGAAAGCGGCGGATAAGAAAAATCTTAAAGTAGTCTGCGGACTTCAGCGCCACTATCAGAACAGCTATATTGAGACGCTTGAAAAAATCAAAGAGGGAATGATCGGTGAGATCACAAGTTCACAAGTTTACTGGTCAGGCGGAGGAGTTTGGACTCGTGAGAGGAAAGAAGGAATGACCGAGATGGAATACCAGATGCGCAATTGGTATTACTTCAACTGGCTATGCGGAGACCATATCTGTGAGCAACACGTCCACAACCTTGATGTCAGTAACTGGTTCAAGGGGGCTCATCCGGTGAAAGCCAACGGTATCGGCGGTCGGACCAAGCGTATCGGGAAGGACTGGGGCGAGATCTTTGATCACCACTACGTTGAATACACCTATCCAGACGGTTCGATCATGAATAGTCAGTGTAAGCACTGGAAGGGAACATGGTCTAAAGTTTCAGAGACAATTGTGGGAACACAAGGGACAGCGCTGCCGGGAGTGATTAAAGATGCGGCTGGTAAGATTGTTTGGCGTTTCCGTGGGAAAAATAACAATCCTTATCAGACCGAACATGATGTTCTGGTTGAGCATATTCGCGAGAACAAGCCGATCAACAATGCCTACTACACGGCTGAGTCGACTTTGACTGCGATCATGGGCCGGATGGCAACCTATTCAGGAAAAGAAGTGACTTGGGAGCAGGCACTTAATTCGGATCTAGATACGATGCCGAAAACGCTCGCTTGGGATGCTGATCCAGGACCGAAGGCTGGAGCAGATGGATTGTATCCGTCTCCGATTCCGGGTGTGACTAAGGTCTTTTGATTCTTTAGCCGGCGACGCACTTTGCGGTAGCTAGTGCGTCGGATTCGGCTGCGGTTGGAGCGGTCACGGTAGCGGATTTTGCTTCGGTGAGGCCGAGGCCTGTTTTGGGATCGATGATATGCGAGTATCGTTTGCCATCGATCTCGATGAATTGATGAAGGTCTCCAGAAGTGGAAACGGCTGAGTTTACCAATTCAAGAGGTTTGGCTTCTCGTTTTTCTGAGTTTTTGATTCCGATTAACCAATGTGTTTTGCTGGGAGGAGGGTCGCCAACTCGGACATCACCTCCGCAGGTGATGGAAGTTTGAGGTAGATTGTGTTTTTTAAAGACGGCAAGCATGGCATCGGCAGTTTGGCCTTTTGCGATACCTCCTAGATCCAATCTCATTCCAGAAACTGCGAAGGTGAGGGTTCGTTCTTTTGGGTCGAGCAGGAGATGATCGTGCCCACTTGCGGCTAGAGCCCTTTTCAGTTTCTCTTGATCCGGTAGCTTTTTTCGGCGTCTGGATTCTCGCCACAGTTTAGTGAGTGGGCCGAGTGTGGGATCGAAGTTTCCGTGGGTGCGAATGGCGAGTTCTTTTGCTTCCAACAGCAGTGAAAACAGGATTTCCGAGACTGGATGGGGTTTGCAGTGAGGAAGCTTTGAAAACGAGAGGATCTCACTATCAGCGATGTAGTCAGAAGCTACCGAGTTGATTTTTTCGGCTAGGGCAAACGCCTCGGTTTCTGCCTTTTTGAATGCCTGGGGATTATCTGTGAAGGTCTTGATTTCGAAATAAGTGCCCATGAGAGGGCGCCCGATGGTTAATGACTCGGCGCCGACTCTGCTTGGAAGCAATACCGCACCAGCGACAAGCTTCAAAAGATTGCGCCGGTTCATTTCTAGATCTGAGTTATTCCGATTCTCCGGGACCTTGATTCCATGCCTTGTGCATTTCCTCAGGAGTCGGCGTTTTGAGAGGGCGGACGACGCGGAATCCGAGCCATGACGCATTGGTGTAGTACCAGATTGATTTGGGGATTTGTGGGTCGAGAACCTTTAGTTCGGTTGACGTTTGACCACGTGCGGCTGAGCGAAGCATTTCCGGGTCAGTATCCCAGTGGCCGCCTCGGAACACGGTGGGGTGGCGACTTACTGGTGGGTGCCATGGGTTTTTCTTGCTAGGAAATTTCGCGTAGGCATCTGGGAGGTAATGATCGAGAGTTAACTCGGCGGCGTTGCCGTGCATGTCGTGGAGACCCCATGGGTTCGGCTTTTTCGTGCCGACTTTTTGGTATTGGAATTCAGAGTTTTCGGCATACCAAGCGTATTCTCCGAGTTTGGCTGGGTCATCGCCAAAGGAGTATGCGGTGGTGGTTCCGGCGCGGCAGGCGTATTCCCACTCGGCTTCGGTGGGAAGGCGGTAGAAGTGCCCGGTTTGTGCGGAAAGCCATTCACAGAATTTATTGGCGGCGTGGTAGGTGATGCCTACGGCAGGATAGTCTTTGGAATACCCATCACCCATTGAGAAATGCATGGGGACATAGGGAGGTGTGGGCTGAGTGACCGTATCGAGAAGGGTTTCACCCTCCTTGATATCGGGTGGCTCCGTGGTTGTCATATCGGCATCGCGATTGAGAGTGCCATCCTTGTTACGGGCTGCGCCATTTTCCATGTATGGGCGATAGAGGTTCCATGTGGTTTCTACTTTCGCCATCCAGAATGGTGCGATTTCGATCTCAGTCTGAGGGGCTTCGTCTGGCTGGTGATTTTTGGAATTCTTGGCAGAGCCGATTTTGAAGCTACCGGCTGGGATCGGGATGAGTTCAAATTTGGCATTTTCAGCCATTGGGACGGTTTCCACGTAGGCTTTCATCGCGTCGATAGCCGGATCCGGCTTAGCTGTGACTTTTTTGTGAATCGCCTTAGTCGTCGGGAATAGCTGGGGATTCGGTATTTCGGCAGCGTTTGCGCCGAGAACTGAAAGGAAAAGTGCAGTGTATTTCATGTTGGATTGAGTGGGTTTACGGGCGGGAAGTGGAGCTTCTTTCTTTAAGAAGCTAGGGCAGTTACTTCGTTTTTCCACCGAATGCTCCGACGAGTGATTCGAAATCGAGAGGCTCGGCTTTGTCCGCATTGAGGATGGCAGTTTTTTGCAGTGTAAAGATTTCAGAGATGCCTTTTTCGGCCAGGCTGAGCATCGATGTCATTTGCTCGGAGGTGAAAACGGCTTCTTCGCCTGATCCTTGCACTTCGACGAATTCGAGGGCCTCAGTCATGACCACGTTGAAGTCAACGGAGGCGGCTTTGTCTTCTGGATAGTTCAGGTCGAGGACGGCGGTGTCTTCGTAGATTCCCGCAGAAACGGCTGCGACGAGTTTTTTGAGAGGGAAGTCTTTGATTTTTCCTTCTGCCATGACTCGGTTGAAGGCGATTGCAGTGGCGACGCATGCTCCGGTGATCGAAGCGGTGCGTGTGCCTCCGTCTGCCTGAAGAACATCGCAATCGATCCAGAGCGTGCGTTGACCGATTTTTTGAAGGTCGACGACTGCGCGGAGTGAACGGCCAATGAGGCGTTGGATTTCCGAAGAGCGACCGTCCAATTTTCCGCGGGAAATATCGCGATGTTTCCGGTCGTGGGTGGAGTAGGGGAGCATGGAGTATTCTGCAGTCAGCCAACCGCCGGAAACTTTCTGGTAGCGCATCCAGCCCGGGACACCGTCTTCGAGAGTGGCTGAGCAGATTACTCGGGTATCGCCGAAGCTGACGAGGACAGAACCTGTTGCATTGGGGGCGACATTTGGGTGGAAGGAGATTGGGCGGAGTTGGTCGTTGGCTCGTGCATCGGGACGCGTCATGCGGGGAGGTTTAGGGCAGTAGCTTGAAAGATCAAACTGGAAAAAAGGGTCACGCTCTTTGCTCGACCGAGTGAAGGAGGATTCCTAGTATTTTGTTAGGAAATGGCAGACGTTGGATTTTTGCAGAGTTTGGGGATTATTGCAGTTTGTGCAGCTGTGATGGTTGCCGGAGGTCGTGCGATGAAGATGCCGACGATCGTGGTTTATTTGATTTGCGGAATTGTGCTAGGGCCTGGCTTGGGTTGGGTGGGTGTGGAAGATGGCTTGGAGTTGATTTCTGAAATTGGGATCGCCTTGTTGCTTTTCTTGGTGGGAATGGAGTTGAGCATCGAGAAGATCAAGGATGTGGGAGTGGTTGCTGTTGTGGCTGGGGTGGTGCAGGTTCTATTGACCGCTGGCTTGGGATTGGCGGTTTGCTTGTTGCTGGGATTCTCGTTTGCAAGTGCGATGTTTTTGGCGATTGCGCTGACTTTCAGTAGCACGGTCGTGGTGATTAAATTGCTTGAGGAGAAGGGTGAGTTGGAGAGTCTGTATGGTCGGATCGCGCTTGGAGTTCTTTTGGTTCAGGATCTGGTGGTGATCATGCTGCTGACCTTTTTGGCAGGGATGTCCGGTGGCGGTGAAGGTGTGGATGCGGGAGCCATCGGGATTGGGTTATTGAAGGCCTTTGCTGGAATGGCGGCGCTGTTGTTTGTGGCCTTGGTTGCCTCGAAGTATCTTCTCCCGAGACCGTTCAAATGGGCGGCGAGGTCCCCAGAAGTCCTTTTGATTTGGGCTCTGTCTTGGTGTTTTCTGATGGTGTTTGGAGCCCATGCATTCCACTTGTCGCTTGAAGTTGGTGCGTTCCTTGCAGGAGTGAGTTTGGCGCAACTTCCTCATAATGAGGGTCTTCTACGTAGGGTTCATCCTTTGATGAATTTTTTCGTCGCAGTGTTTTTCGTGACATTGGGATTGAGGATCAATCTAGATGGTGCTTGGGAGCAGATGGGGAACGTGTTGGCTATTTCCAGTTTTGTGCTGCTGGGTAAACCACTGATTTTCTTGGCGATTCTTGGTTGGTTAGGTTATGGGCGGAAGACGGCGTTTCTGACAGGAGTTACCATGGCACAAACCAGCGAGTTTTCCTTTATTCTCGCTGGGCTCGCCCTGAGCAAGGGTTTGATCGGTGGCGAGCTGTTGCTGGTTGTCGCCATTGTAGGGGTTACGACGATTGCGAGTTCTTCCTACATGATCGCGTTCAGCCACGAGTTGTATATTCGGTTTTTAAAAACAGGAATTTTGGGGATGAAATTTCTGGATGGTAAGCCTGAGATGACCGATCAGATTGTGCATGCAGGAGATCATTTTTCGGGTCACGTGATCGTGGTTGGGATGAATACCTTGGGGCGTGATCTAGTAAAACGCTTGCATGCGAGAGGTGAGGATGTGCTGGCGGTGGATACCGATCCGAACAAGCTGGAGGGGCTTCCAGGTCGGGGGATCTTGGGAAGTGTGGGTTATCTTTCGATTTTAGAGGAGGCAGGTTATCAGAATGCGAGGTTAATTGTTTCAGCTTTGCAGATTGAGGAGACCAATGATTTGCTGGCCTATCGAGCGAAGAGTGCGGGAGTTCCCTGTGCAATCCATGTGGTAGATCTATCGGTGATGGAGAATCTATTGGAGCTAGAGACTGACTATCTCATGGTTTCCAAGGTTGATGGAGTGAAGGCGCAATTGGCGAAGCTGAAAGAAATGGAGGTGTTGCGGTGAATGCTTTTGCGTTGCTTCTAGGGTCCGCTGCCGTGGCTTATGGGCTGGCGCGATATTTCCGACTCCCATCGGTGCCAATCTTGATTGCATCTGGAATGGTGCTGAGTCTTGGAGGTATAGTTCCCGCTGAAATTAGCCTTGGTGGTGGAGAAGGCGCGATGGATATGCTGGAGCTTGGTTTGGTGTTTTTGGTGTTTGCCTCGGGGGTGGAACTTAACCCAAGACGGTTCAAAAAATTCATCAAGGTGGTGAGTTGGGTTTCAACGGCGCAGTTTGTGATTGCGATGTTGATCGGGTTTTTGTTCGCAAGGTTGATGGGATTGGGAGCGTTGGAGTCGCTCTATATGGGTGGAGGTTTAGCAGCAAGTTCCACGCTTGTCGTGTTGCGACATTTGCAGATGCGCAAGGCGATGTTTGAACCATACGGGCGAGTGGTGACGGGTGTCTTGTTGTTTCAAGATGTCGCGCTTGTATTGCTCATCGTGCTGCTTTCAAGAGTGGATGGTGGAGGTTGGAACGTGGGTAAGGGGTTGTTCGAAGTGATCGTGATGGGGGGTGTTGCTTGGATTGCACAGAGATTTGTGATTCCGAGTTTGGTGTCTCGTTTTAAGCCGGATGAGGAGAATCTGTTGCTTTGGCTGGTGGCGGTTTTACTAGGGTTTGTGGGCGTGGCATCGTGGTTAGACCTGCCTCTTATTTCAGGCGCGTTTGCCGGTGGGTTCGTTTTTTCTGCTTTTCCACTGAATGGTTTGGTAAGGGGGCAGTTGTCTTCGTTGGTCGATCTATTTCACGCGATGTTTTTTGTAGCTCTCGGAGCGTTGTTGGGGTTTCCAGGGTTAGAGGTATGGGTCCAGGCAGTGGTGTATTCGCTGGTCGTGATCTGCGTGACGCCGCCTCTAGTCGCCGCAATTATGGAATGGCGCGGGCTCAATACTCGGTCAGCAATCGAGGCTGGGTTACTGTTGGCGCAAACGAGCGAGTATTCGATCTTACTTGGCTTAAGTGGATACCTTCTGGGTCATGTGAGTGAGGATACTTTTTCCATTTTGGCGATGACGACTGTGATAACGATGGTTTTGACACCAGCTCTTGGTCGTGAGAAGACCGCAACGTTTTTGCTACTTTACCATCCGTTTCGACAGAGAAAAAAACTGGAAGATTCAGCCAAGGGGCACGTGTTGATTCTTGGTTTTGGGTCTGCTGGAATGTGGACGATCAAGCCACTTATGGCACAAGGTGAGAATGTGTTAGTAGTGGATGATGACGCGGGTGTGTGTCGGACCTTGGAACGCAAGGGGATTCCTTTTTTGAAAGGAGATGGGGCTGAACTGAGTGTTCTAGAGAAAGCAGGTGCTCGTGATGCGAAACTGGTGATTGCATCGATGCGCAGAGTGGGTGACGCGTTAACAGTGCTAGGCTATGTGAAGGATGTGCCTGTCGTTGCGAGAGTTTTCGAAGAGGAGGATCGGATAAAGATCGAGGC
>JBGCEE010000021.1:0-52662 GCA_045106015.1 Akkermansiaceae bacterium
GCGTCGTTTTCTCTAGTCGATCTGAGATCAAAGAAAAATTTCTCCAAAAAGGTTGAGATTGCGGCATCAGTTCTTTGGGGATAGAAATCCGCAGTTCCCGTCTCTCAATTCTTTTTCATGAACATCATCATCGTAGGAGCGGGTGAAATTGGACGGCATCTTGCGTTCTGTCTCGCCAAAGAAGCCCATCGAATCTCCCTCATCGAATCTGACAAGGTCTTGGCGGATGAACTTGAAGCAACTCTCGATGCCAAAGTCATTCACGGTGACGGAACCAGTGTAACTGATCTGGCTGATGCCGACGTCGGCGAATGCGAACTCTTTCTCGCAATGTCTTCGTCGAACACCACAAATATGATGGCCGCTTCAATGGCGAAAAGCATGGGAGTTGAGAAAGTCGTTGGTCGAGTTCATCCCAGCCTCCAGCGAGAAGAGTGGCTTTTCGACTTCCGAGGTCACTTCGGAGTCGATCACATCTTCAGCTCAGAACGCCTGACCGCCATCGAACTCGCAAAGTTTGTCAGAAATCCCGACTCTCTCGTTGTCGAAGAACTCGCAAGAGGACGAATCGAGCTACAGCAAATCTGTGTCGGGAGTAACTCCAAGGCCATTGGTAAAAAGATCCTAGAGCTCGGGGCCCCAGAGGGCATCCGCATCGCGATGATCACTCGTCAAGACTCAGCATCCGTTCCCGTTGCCGAGACAGTCATCGAAGATCAGGATCTGGTCACCATTTTCGGAGAGCCTCGGAAACTGAGAGATTTTGCTGAATTTCTACAAGGAAAGAAACGTGATACCAGGAAACTTCGCGTCGTGATTTTTGGCGGAAACGAATACGGATTTTCGCTGGCACAAATGCTTGAGAGTATCGATTGCACGGTTCGAGTGTTTGAGCGCGATCCGGAGATCTGCGCCAATCTCGCAGACCGCCTAACAAACACCACGATCATCAATGGAGATGCGACGGTTTCAGCGGAGCTCGAAGAAGAGCAAATTGGTGAAGCAGACTTTTTTATTAGCACTAGCCTCAGAGATGAGGACAACGTGATGTCCTGCCTTCAAGCACACACCTTAGGCGTAAAAAACTGCCTCACACTCATTCACCGAGCCGACTACGCAGAGGCCATCTCAGCGAGCGGTCACCATTTTGGAATCCGTGCGGCCGTCAGTCCACGCGAAGCTACCCGGGGTGAAATCCAACGATTCATCACCACCGACAACTTCCATATCCTTAAAGAATTTGATTCCGTCGATCTCCTCGAACTACGAGTCGGCAACGCCTCTCTCGCCGCAGGACACATGGTGAAAGAAATCGATTGGCCACCCGGAACCGTCTTGGTAGGTAAACTTCGTGGCCTACATGCCGAAGTCCCTGGTCCAGACGAAGTCCTGCTCGGAGGCGACCACCTCTATGCCATGGTCTCCCGAAAAGTAAGGAAGCGTTTCCTGAAACTACTGGAAGCTTAGAGGCCTTATCAGAATGAACTTTTTCCTTATCGCTAGAATCCTAGGACTGCTTCTCGCGCTCGAAGCCGTGGCAATGGTCTGCTGCGGAATCTTTGCGAAAGTCGATACGGCATCTCAAGGAAGCGCAACTGGAAACATGCTACTTCTCTCCGCAGCGATCACTGCTGGATTTTCTCTACTTGCCATCGTTCCCGGCATCTCCCGCGCCAAACACGATAAAATTCCGAAGCGAGAGGCGGTCGTAATTGTCGGCATGGGATGGATCATTTGCAGCTTGTTCGGAGGTCTCCCCTTTTTCTTGAGCGAACCGCACATGGGACCAGCTGATTCCATTTTTGAATCCGCATCAGGATTTACAACCACTGGCGCCACCGTCATGACAGTCATTGAAGAATGGCCACGCGGTATCATTCTCTGGCGTGCAACGACACAACTCCTCGGAGGGATCGGAATCTTGGTCCTCTTCGTTGCCATTCTTTCTTACATCGGAGTCTCTTCGAAGTCTTTGTTTCACAATGAGTCTTCCTTCCGTAGCGGGGACTTGGGCTTGGCACGTATCCAAGATACCGCAATCTCCATCCTGAAAATTTACCTCAGTCTCATGGTCCTGTGCCTTTTGGGGCTGAAAGCGATGGGACTCACTTGGTTCAACGCAACCTGCCACGCCTTCACCGCCGTCTCAACGGGTGGCTTGAGCCCGCACTCGGCTAGTATTGCCTACTACTCGGATTGGGGAAATTCCTGGGTCATCGAAGCTTGGCTTATTCTCTTCATGGCCATCTGCAGTTTAAACTTCCTGCTATTCATCGTGGTCCTGAGACAAAACTGGAAACGCGTCTTCAGCGAAGAAGACGCTCGTTGGTTTCTCGGAATCTGTGCATCAGTGATCATACTCATTACCGCAGGACGCAGCTACAGCGAAGGAGTGCCCATCATGAACAGCTTCCGTGAAAGCGCTTTCACAGTTGTCAGTATTGCTTCATCGACAGGCTACGGCACAGCCGATTTCGACCTCTGGCCAAGTTGGGCAAAAGTCATGCTAGGTTGCATCATGCTCATGGGAGGGTGCGCCGGCTCCACGGCCGGAGGATTCAAAGTTGGCCGTCTAATCGTATTTGCAAAATCTACGAGAAACGAAATCATTCGCACATTCCGCCCCAACCAAGTCTTCCGTGTTGTCGTCAATGGTAACACGATCGACGACTCCGCTCGGGCGCGAATCATGTTCTTTCTGATTCTCTATCTGATGATCGCCATGGCAGGAACAATCATCGTCGGCTTCCTGGAAGCAGGCACTGGAATCAGCATGGACTCCTGCATCAGCATGATCATCGCTTCGATCTCAAATATCGGACCAGGTTTCGATGCCGTAGGGCCAACCCAAAATTACGCAGACTTCAGAGATCCAACCAAACTCTTCCTAGCTTGGATCATGATCCTTGGACGTCTCGAACTATTCGCCATTCTCGTGCTGTTCATTCCAACTCTCTGGAAAAAATACTAATTCGATTGGTGTCCTTCTTTTCTGCTACCCAATCCAATCCTTGACCAGCAGGTCATTTCTAGATGGCATCCATCCATGAAGAAACGACTCCACCTCCCCCTTCTCTCTCTCGCCGTCATCGCAGCCACCGCCACGGCAAAGGAACCAGAGATCCGAAAAGAAATCCGTGAGGAAAACGGCAAAAAAGTCGAATATATGTTCATCGACGGCATTAAAGTCCACGAAGCCGACCCAGAGAAACAGCCACAACCAAAAATCGTCACCCCTAAACCTTACAATGCAGAAGCAGCCAAGGCGCCTGAGGATGCTACGGTCCTGTTTGATGGCACCGAAGAATCCTTCAAAAATTGGTCAGCTACCGACGGCAGCCCAACCAAGTGGAAACTTGTCGATGGCGCGATGGAATCGGTTCGCCGCGCTGGCTACATTCAGACCAAACAAGAATTTGGATCATGCCGCCTACACGTAGAGTTCGCGACTCCCAGCGAACCTAAAGGCAACGGACAAGGTCGCGGCAACAGCGGAGTTTTCCTAATGGGCCAATATGAAGTTCAGGTGCTCGATAGCTACGAAAACATCACCTACCCTGACGGCCAATGCGGCGCTCTCTACGGTCGGAACAAACCTCTCGTCAACGCCAGTCGAGGCCCGGGCAAATGGCAGACATACGATATCACTTTTCACCGCCCAATCTTTGACGAAGAAGGCAACGTCACGAGAAAAGCCAAGTTCCACGTCATCCACAACGGCGAAGTCATCCACGATAATGTCATTCTCTCCGGTGGTACCGGTTGGGCAGGCCCGCACTCTGCAAGCGAATACAAAAAGCACCCCGACAAAGGCCCACTAAAATTCCAAGACCACGGAAACCCTGTCCGTTTCCGTAACGTCTGGATTCAGGAAATCGAGGACTAGAGTATCTCTAGCGATCTAACCATTCCTCCACGAACTGGCTCCAGTTCCGTTGGATCTCCGCCTCGTTGCCGAACTCAGCCCATAGCCTGACTTCTTGATAGGCGCTGCCTGCCAATGGCAATCGCCGATTCGCCGAAGTGCGATTCACGAGCAACGGATCCTTTTCCGGAGGACACGCCTCTTGCAGGTCTTTGATAAACTTGAGTAAAAAAGGACCGACAAACCAAGGCACCTCATCTTTGCCTTTGTCTCGGTAATACCGAGGCGCCATGTATTCGATCACAGGCCGGTCGTCCGTATTCACTGGGTAGGCTGCGAACAACTCTTCCGACGCCGAAACATTTCCTGCGTAATACACCAATGCGGTCTGCGGATTGAGCGTTTCGTAAATATCCTTCTGCCCATTGCTGCGTAAGAAATTCATTTTTATTTCGGAATCATCGAAATCAGAACCCGCCAGTGGCTCCCCTCCATTATGACCCACAAATGCAATCACCTCATCGAAAGCTGCAAAGTCACACCGCCATAACGATACCTGATCAAACACTTCAAGCATCGTGCGACCCACCACATGAAACTCAAATTCGGTAACCTGATAAGCAGGCAACCACTGAACAAAAATTCCCTTCGGCTTGAGCCTCTGCTTCACACTCTCAAAATGCTCTCGAGTATACAAACTTCCCGCACCAGATCGATAGGGAACAAACAAATCCGCATCGATCACATCAAACATTTCCTTCGTCGCCATCAGATAGTGACGACCATCCTCCGTCATAACCGTGGAGCGTGGATCAGTGAAGAGCCCTTTCGTCAAATCCACACCATCAACATCTGTCATAAACTCTTTGGACGCCGCGATGACGTTTGGTGAAAGCTCACAAGTAACCACTCGCTCAACTTGAGGAAACCGGTCGGAAAGCGCAGCTCCAGCTGAAATTCCCGTTCCCATCCCTAAGAAGAAAACTGACTTCGCATCTGGTTTCAGCATCAGAGGAATTTCCGCCTGAGAAACTTGCCTAATGCGTGCGTTCGTAGAACCAAGACCGTAGTCGGAGTTGATCTTGATCGACAATCCATCATCCCCACGGACCACCGATACCGTGCAATCACTCCCCTCCCATGTCTTCAGCGTCACTTCATCGTCCCTCGCCGCAAGTACACCCGTCGCAGGGAGTTTTGAGGGATCGAGCTTAGTCATCAACAGAATCAATCCAACAGCACTGACCGATGCCACCGCGATCCCAGATACGCTCCGCACCCACGCCATCCAGACCGCCATCGCGAAATAAATAATTCCGATAATCTGCAACGAACGCCACATACCGAACTGATCGAGCAGAAAAAATGCACAAACCAGCGAACCGAAAATCGCACCCACCGTATTGATCGTCGCCAAACGACCCAACGCCTTTCCTGGCGCAGTGGCATACCTCTCTTCGGTTTTCATCAAATAGGGAAAAACCGCACCGAGAACCAATGCTGGCGGACCGATGGTGAGCGCGCATTTTTGAAAAATCAACAACACGAAATCTCCCCACACTGCCTTCACTGCCATAAACTGAAATGAATCCGTCACGGTCATGAAAACTGTAGGGGTTAGGGCAATCGAAAAACCACTCAGCCCAAGCAAAATAGCAAGCACGGTATTCGGCGACAGTTTTGTCCGCGCCAGAACAGAACTGATCAACGCACCACCTGCTAGGCAAGAAAGCACCACCACAAGAATGGCAGCAAAGGTGTATACCGAATTCTCCAGCACCAACGAAAACATCCTCGTCCACAGCACCTCAAGCGCCAAAACACCAAACCCGGATAGAAAACAAATGACCGTCAGCACCCTTCGATCTCTAGCGATTTGTTCCCGCTTCGGCGCATCCCAGCTTACTGCAGAAATTTCACCTTCGGCCTGCGCAGCTTCGCTCTTTGCAACCACTGGTGTCTTCCGTGAAATCAGAAAAGAAATCACCGCGACTACCAAAGTAATCCCGATCGCAATCCAACAAGTCATCCGAAACCCAAACCAAACCGGCATAAAAAAGCCCGCTAACAAAGCCCCCAGAGTCGCACCCATTGTATTGATCCCGTAGAGCAAAGCAGAGGTCGAACCGAACCGCGATGGAATGCGGATCGCATACTGCCCGATGACTGGAATCGTACCTCCCATGCAGAAGGCAGGAGGAAAGATCAGCACCAGTGCCAAAACAAATTTGATCAGCAAAAGCAAAGTGTCCGAATGCACACTTTCAAACACCTCAGGATAAATCACGTAATAGCCCTTCATCACCACAAAGTAGAGTAATGCGGTGAACGCGATTCCAAGCTCCAGACCTGCATAGACTTTCAGAGAATTTTTCGAATACTCTGAACGCCTACCCCAAAACCAACTCCCTACCGCCAAACCCGCAAAAAACGCCGCAAACGTCGCTCCCGCCGCATGAGAGGTATTGCCGAACAACAAACCCAGCTGTTTCATCCAAAGCACCTGATAAATCAGAGCCGAAAACCCTGAGAGAAAAACGAGAAGATAGATAATCATACAAACGAATCCGGCAATTAACCTACCGATGCCCCAAACTAGGAACCCAAAACAAAAAATCAACTCTTGCAGTGCCATCTATGATTCCAAATGCCATACCCGCACCGTTGAACATCCTCTATCAGGATGAAATCATCGTCGCAGTAGACAAACCAGCAGGGCAGATGGTCACTCCTCCCGCTAATAAAAAACCGGATGATCAAATCACCATGAAGATCCTCAGAGATCAAATCGGCTCCCGCGTCCACCCCATCCACCGTTTGGACCGCCCCACGTCAGGAGTCCTCCTTTTTTCCACCAACAAAGACGCCGCTCGGAAGCTCCACGCAGCCTTTGAAAACCACGAAGTCACTAAAACCTATTGGGCAATCGTCTCGGGCCAGCCTTCTTGGAAGAAAAGAACCTCCCACGAACCCCTAAAAAAAGACGATTCTTTAAAATCTCTACCCGCACAAACTGAGTTTCGCGTCATCGAACTTCTGAACCACAACCTGTCCCTAATCGAGGCCAAACCCAAAACCGGCCGCTTCCATCAGATTCGCCGCCACATTCTCCACCTCGGACACCCCATCGTCGGCGACTACCGCTACGCGGGCATCGATCGCAGCAACCAACTCGGCAATCTATTACACACCGGCACACGCATGCTCCTTCAATCAGTTTCTCTCCAACTCCAACACCCAGCAACAAACGCTGAACTTACCATTGAAGCCCCAACCGATCCTCTCATCCAAAAGCTGCGCCCCTAAATCCAGCTGGAGGCGGAGGTGGGAATCGAACCCACGAATGACGGTTTTGCAAACCATTGCCTTACCACTTGGCGACTCCGCCGTTTTTCCGGCGCGGGAGGCGATTGATTACGTGGGATCTACCTTCGTGTCAATCCTCAGATTAATCGAAAATTCCAAACAACCAATTCTTCCACTGGCGAAGCCGCGTTTTCCGAATAGTCTCTCACGTGCCTAAAAAGTCGGATAAAAACCAAAAAGCCCCTGTCATTTCCCTACGCGGGTGCCGCCAACACAATCTCAAGAGCCTCGATCTCGATATCCCTCTTGGCAAACTCACCGTCGTCACCGGCCCCTCAGGCTCGGGTAAATCCTCTCTCGCGTTTCATACTCTCTATGCGGAGGGCCAGCGACGTTACGTTGAAACGTTCTCCCCCTACGTGCGCCAGTTTTTCGACCGTATGGACAAACCCCTCGTCGATTCGATTGAAGGCATTCCACCCGCCATCGCGATCGAACAAAAAAACCATGTGCGAACCACCCGGTCGACCGTTGGCACGCTTACCGAGATCAACGATTATCTCAAACTCCTCTTTTCCCGCCTTGCAACAGGTTTTGACCCTGAGACAGGCGAGGAAATTTGCCCCGATTCACCCGAATCCGCGGCAATTTGGGCGGAGAAAAACCTCTTCGGAGAAAACCTACTCATCACTTTCCCCATACCGGTTCCCAAAGATGCCGATCCAACCGAATTATTCCCTTTCCTCAATTCCCAAGGATACCTCCGAGTCTTAATTAAAGGAAAAACACATCGAACCGATGAAGATCCACCGAAGAAAATTCCCGCAACCTTATTGGTCATTCAGGACCGCTTAAAACTCAGCAAACGAAACCGATCGAGACTCCTAGAGGCTCTCGAAGCTGCCTTCAAACTAGGAAAAGGCCACGCTTCCATCATCCACCCCAAGCACTCCAGCTCGTTTACCACAAACTGGACCAATCCAAAAACCGGCTTCACCCTGCGTGCGCCCACTCCCGGGCTCTTCTCCTTCAACTCCCCGCTCGGCGCATGCCCAAAGTGCAGGGGCTTCGGACGCGTCATCGGAATCGATCTGGAAAAGACCGTTCCTGATCCTTCCCTGAGTATCGAACAAGGCGCAATCAAACCGTTCCAAGGAGATCGAGGCGAAGAGTGCCAACTTGATCTACTTCGAAATTGCCGAGAGCACGGTATCAACATTCATACCCCTTGGGAAGACCTCGACGAAGACACCCGCGAATGGATCTACTACGGTGATCGTAGAACCACTTCCCCAGAGGACCTCGAAGAACTATGGCACTCCGGTGGTTGGTATGGAGTCAAAGGCTTCTTCGACTGGCTGGAAACCAAAGCCTACAAGATGCACGTCCGCGTCTTCCTCTCCCGCTACCGCTCCTACACGACTTGTGGAAACTGCCGTGGAAAACGCCTCCAGCCAGAATCACTCTGCTTCAAAATCAAAGGAAAGTCTCTCCCTGACCTGTGGCAACTCCCCATCAGCGAACTCCTTCCTTTCTCTTCCACACTGATCACCGATCACTCGGCACACGGCACGAAAGATAGCACCCTAGATCTAGTCCTCACCGAAATAAACAGCCGCCTCCACTACCTCGACCAAGTCGGCCTCAGCTACCTAACCCTAGACCGCCAGACCCGCACACTTTCCGGCGGCGAAGTCGAACGCGTCAATCTCACCACCTGCCTCGGAGCCTCCCTCACCGGAACCCTCTTCGTCCTCGACGAACCAACCGTCGGCCTCCACCCGCGCGATATCGATCGCCTCGTCGGTGTCATGCACGGCCTTCGGAACAAAGGAAACACCCTAGTCGTAGTCGAACACGAGCAAACCGTCATGCAGGCCGCCGACAACCTAGTCGATATCGGCCCAGGAGCCGGCCAACACGGCGGTAACGTCATTTTTCAAGGCCCCGTAAAAAGGCCACTGACTTCAGTCCACAGCGAAGGCACCCTACCTTGGCTAACCGGAGAGAAATCCATCGCCATACCCAACAAACGCCGCAAGCGTACAAAACAAAGAATCCAAATCAAAGGCGCAACCCGCCACAACCTCCGCAAACTAAACGCCGAAATTCCCCTAGGCCTCTTCGTCTGCCTCACTGGCGTTTCCGGCTCCGGAAAATCCACCTTTGCTCACGAAGTTCTCTACCTCAACGCTGCCCGTAAGCTAGGTATCGAGACCAACGAAGAAGCCGCCCCAATCAAAGAAATACTAGGAACTCAGTATATCGACGGAATCGAACTCATCGACCAAACGGCCGTAGCCCGCACCCCCCGCTCCACTCCTGCCGTCTTCCTCGGAGCCTTCGATCCCATCCGCCAACTCTTCGCCAACACTCCCGACGCCAAAGCTCGAGATCTTAAAACCGGCTTCTTCTCCTTCAACTCAGGCGAAGGCCGCTGCGACCGCTGCGCAGGAAACGGCTTCGAGAAAGTCGAAATGCAGTTCCTTTCCGATATCTACGTCACCTGCCCCGACTGCGAAGGAAAACGCTACAAACCCTCCACCTTAGAATTCCTTTATCGTGGAAAATCCATCCACGGCATCCTCGATTCCACCGTAACAGAAGCCATTGAGTTCTACGAAGACATGGAAGGTATTCCCGCCCCCCATGCCAAGCGCCACCAGACCATCATCCGAATTCTTAGCCCTCTCGTGCAAGTCGGCCTTGGCTACTTAAAACTCGGCCAAGCCCTCAACACGCTCTCCGGCGGCGAATCCC
The DNA here is from genome assembly GCA_045106015.1 of Akkermansiaceae bacterium. Lineage (GTDB taxonomy): Bacteria > Verrucomicrobiota > Verrucomicrobiia > Verrucomicrobiales > Akkermansiaceae > Luteolibacter. The sequence goes on from JBGCEE010000021.1 coordinate 9,932, forward strand.
AGCGCCTCAAACTCTGCCAACTCCTCTCCGCCTCTACAAAAGACAACAAACTCCTCATTTTAGACGAACCCACCACCGGTCTCCATTTCTCCGATATCGAAAACCTCCTCCAAGTCTTCCAGCAGCTAGTAGATTCCGGCCACTCCCTACTCGTCATCGAGCACAACCTCGACGTCATCAAGTCCGCCGACTGGATCCTCGACCTCGGTCCCGAAGCAGGAAAACACGGCGGCCAACTCGTCGCCCAAGGCACCCCCGAACAAATCGCCAAAACCAAAACACCCACCGCCCACTACATCCGCCAAGTTCTAAAAAAACGCACCAGCGAGAGGAACCGCGATTCAGAAATCACGACAACCCCAGCGACCCAACCCAAGCCACTGATTACAATGGAGCGGAGCGACATAGACGGCCAAGCAGCCTCAAATCTGCCGTCAAATCACTCGGCACCCGGTGCGGAGGCACTCATCACTCTCCGTGGCGCCCGTCACCACAACCTAAAAAACATCTCCGTCGACATCCCCCGCGACGAACTCGTCGTCATCTCCGGCCTATCCGGATCCGGAAAATCCACCCTAGCCTTCGACATCCTTTTCGCCGAAGGCCAGCGCCGTTTTCTCGACTCCATGTCCGCCTATGCACGCCAGTTTGCAGAGCAGTTGGAGAAACCAGAAATCGACCAACTTCAAGGCCTTCCCCCCACCGTTGCCATCGAACAACGCGTCTCACAAGGCGGCGGAAAATCCACAGTCGCCACCGTCACCGAACTCTGGAACTTCATCCGCCTCCTCTACTCGAAACTAGGCACCATCTACTGCCCAGACTGCCAAGTCCCATTAGAGAAACAATCCATCGCCGCAATCGAGAAAACCATCCGAGCCGAACTCAAGAAAGGGCCCATCAAAATCCTCGCCCCACTCATCCGCGGAAAAAAAGGCTTCCACACCGAGATCGCCGCTTGGGCCGTCAAACAAGGATTTACTGAACTCCTAGTAGATCGTCAGTTCAAAGAAGCCGAAACCTTCACCCGCCTAGAACGCTTCGTCGAACACGACATCGACGTAGTCGTCGCAGACTCTTCCCTGAAAAATGAAAACTTTAAACTAGCAACCTCCCTCCCCAAAGCGTTGGACATCGGCAAAGGCCTCGTCAAACTCTTTACCGCCGACAAAAAGTTCAGCCTGTTGTCCAGTGATAGCAGCTGCCCTTCCTGCAATCGCTCATTCGAAGAACTCGACCCACGGATCTTCTCCTTCAACTCCCCGCACGGCTGGTGCAAGGAATGCCGCGGCCATGGAAAAGTCCCCAAACGCCGGCGATTCATCGATACCTCTCGCTTTGATTCCGTCCTAGAAGCAGAAATGGATGCTGACCGTTCGGTCGACCGAATGGACAACGAAGACCTAATCGAATGCCCCGCCTGCGATGGCTCTCGAATCAACCCAGTAGGATCTTCCGTTCAACTGAAAAATACCGCAGTAGCCGCCCTTTCTCACCTCTCTATCAACGAAGCCTCCAACCATTTCACCAAACTCAAATTCACCGCCTCACGAGAAAGACTCATCTCCCGAGACATCATTCCGGAAATCACTCAACGCCTTTCCTTCCTTCAAGAAGTCGGCCTCGGCTATCTCCACCTGAACCGCTCTGGCAACACTCTCTCCGGCGGTGAATCCCAACGCATCCGCCTCGCCGCCCAACTCGGCTCGAACCTACGCGGCGTTCTCTATGTCCTCGACGAGCCAACCATCGGCCTCCACCCGCGAGATAACACAGCCCTCCTCAAAACCCTCACCGCCCTCCGCGACCAAGGCAACTCACTCATCATCGTTGAGCACGACGAAGATACCATCTTCGCCGCCGATCACCTCATCGATCTAGGCCCGGGTGCGGGACGTCTAGGTGGCGAAGTCGTCTATGAAGGAAAGCCACCCCGAAACTCCAAAGTCTCCGCCGCAAAGGCAAAACAATTCAAGCAATCCCCCACCTACAGCGCCCTCTCGAACCAGATCGTTCACCCAAGCCGCGGGAAACGGCGCTCCGTCCCAAAGTCGCACCCCTTCCTCAAAGTGAAAGGCTGCGATGCCAACAACCTCAAAAACATCGACGTCGCCATTCCCATAGGCCGACTCACCGTCCTCACTGGTATTTCTGGCTCTGGAAAGTCTACCATCCTCCATCAGGCCCTAGCCCCAGCCGCAAAAGTCGGCGGAAAACAAAAAGTCACCGGAGTCAAACGCTACAAATCCACCAGCGGCGGAAAAAACATCAAATCCGTTTACGAAGTCGATCAATCCCCCATCGGAAAAACTTCCCGCTCCTGCCCCGCCACCTATGTAAAACTCTTCGATCACATCCGCGCCCTCTTCGCCCAGCTCCCAGAATCCCGAATGCGCGGCTTCGAACCCTCGCGTTTCTCTTTCAATACCGAAGACGGACGCTGCCCCAATTGCAAAGGCAACGGCCGCGTGAAACTCGAAATGGATTTTCTTCCCTCCACTTGGGTGCACTGCGAGGAATGCAACGGCCAGCGCTACAACCCTGCGACCTTGGAGGTCACTTTCAGAAACAAAAACATCGGTCAGGTCCTCGCCATGAGCATCGCCGAAGCATCCGAATTCTTCGAATCTCAACCCCGCATCTCCCTGCCCTTAAAACTCATGGCAGACACCGGCCTCGGCTACCTCCAACTCGGCCAACCTTCTCCCACCCTCTCCGGCGGCGAAGCCCAGCGCATCAAACTCGTCTCCGAGCTCATTAAAGGCCGTGGCATGAAAGCCACCCTCAACAACGCCCAGCTCAAAGCCCGCAACCTCTACCTCATCGAGGAACCCACCGTCGGCCTCCACCTTGAAGACGTAAAACGCCTCATCGACATCCTCCACCGCCTAGCCGACGAAGGCCACACCGTAGTCGTCATCGAGCACCACATGGCCGTCGCCGCCGAAGCCGACTGGATCCTCGACATCGGCCCCGAAGCCGGAGAAAACGGCGGAAAAATCGTCGCCCAAGGATCACCAGAACGGGTTGCTAAATCGAAAACCTCGCGAACCGCACCATTCCTTTCAGACGCGCTCGCCCCCTGAAAAAGCGCAGAGGCTGGTAGCCGTTCCAAACGAAATGAGCGGCGCGAAATCCAGAACCTCCCGCACCGCAATCTTTCGGAGCAATATGACTGAATGCGGCAGGCAGAAAGCTTGCATCTAACCCATATCCCTGTATGGTTACTTTGTCATGAAAACCACTTTGGATCTCCCTGAGGATCTCCTCATCGACGCCAAGGCCGTCGCCGCCCGCCGGCGCACCACACTCAAGGAAATGGTCACCCATGCTTTGCACCGCGAGATCGCCCCGGCCGCAGACATCCGACCTGAAGATACCGAGCGATACGAAACCGGCTCTTTCGGCATCATGCGCTTGAAAAAGCGTGGGGCTCAAATCTCGGACCAGCTGATTGCTGAAATCACAGAGCAAGGCGACCAAGAGGAATTCGACAATGCCATGAAAATCCGCAGTGCGAAATGATTCATCTGCTTGATGCCAACATGCTGATCGCCCTCAGGGATGCCGATCACATCCACGCGGAAGCCGCGATTCAATTCTTCGAAACTGATGCGGTCCGAGACGGCTGGGCAACTTGCCCACTTACTCAAAACGCCTTTCTCCAGATCCTAGGCAATCCCAATTACCCGCATGGACCTGGCTCGCCCGAAGAAGCTAGACGCATATTGAAGGGCTTGTTAGCTGCTCCCGGCCACCGGTTTTGGCCAGACGAAATCAGTCTCTCGGACGAGACTTTGGCTCCTTCTTTGCCGCCTCCTTCCCAACTCACCGATTGTTACCTTCTCGCTCTCGCCGTTCGAAAAAACGGAAATCTGGTGACCTTCGACCGAGGTATCCAGGCGAGTTCGGTCAAAGGCGGAAAAAAAGCGTTGAAAATTTTAAGAGCATAAATGGGACCCCAAGTCTTCATTATCATGGGCGTTGCCGCCACGGGAAAAACCACTTTTGGGAAAGCTCTCGCTAAAACCGCGAATGGAAATTTCTTCGATGGCGACGACTTTCACCCAAAATCAAACAGGCTCAAAATGGCCGCCGGCCAACCGCTGAATGACGATGACCGCCAAGGCTGGCTGGAGACACTTTCCGGACTTATCGCAGAACGTGCAACAGAGTCCCAACCATCTTTCATCGCCTGCTCTGCTCTCAAGGAAAGTTACAGATCTATCCTCCGCTCGAAATACCCTCCACTGGCTTTTATTTTCCTCACCGCAGATCCAGAAATTCTACGCCAGCGAATTTCGGATCGCTTCGAAACAGGTGAGCATTTTATGCCGCCGTCTCTTCTTAAATCACAACTCGATTCCTTGGAAACCCCAGACTACGCTCTCACGCTGAACGTCTCAGAGCCGATCCACGAACTCGTCTCCACCGTCCTCGCAAAATACCCTCATCTCGACTGCTGACAAAGACATAGTTTGGGAATTAGGCAATTAGTGCTTAGAGTCTTGGCCCAATGGATCACGTCCTCATCCGCGGTGCGCGTCAGCATCATCTAAAAAACCTCACCGTCTCCATTCCGAAGGGGAAACTAACGGTTATCACCGGCCCTTCCGGATCGGGAAAATCTTCACTCGCATTCGATACCCTCTACGCGGAAGGCCAGCGCCGCTACGTCGAGTCTCTCTCCGTTTACGCACGGCAATTCCTTTCCCAGCTTGAAAAGCCCGAGGTCGACTCCATCGAGGGACTCAATCCTGCCATTGCCATCGAACAGCGAGTCGGCGGTCTTTCACCCAGATCCACCGTCGCATCTGCCACCGAAATCTACGATTATCTCCGTATTCTCTGGGCCGCCGCAGGAATCCCACACGATCCCGAAACCGACGAAGCCATGACTCGTATGGGCCCTTCGGAAATCATCTCCGAACTCTCCAAACAACCCGAAGGCTCCAAACTCATCATCCTCGCGGCCATTCCCGAAGAAGAAACCGCCGAACCCGAACGCCTGCTCGGAGACCTCCAACGACAAGGCTTCATCCGCATTCGCCTTAATGGTGAGATCAAGGAAATCACCGAAGTCACTCTTGATGGTCCAGGTCCTTACAAAGTCGACATCGTCATCGACCGTCTCGTCATCCGTGAAGGCATCGATGCCCGCCTCGCCGACTCCATCGAACTAGCCCTCCGCATCTGCGGAGCAGAAGCCCGCGTCCTTCTCATGCCCCCAGGCGACCCCGACTACCGCGAACTCACTTTCCAAACCGCTTACCGCAACCCTCGCACAGGTGAAATCTTCGGCGATCTCTCACCACGCCATTTCTCCTTCAACACCCTCGAAGGCGCTTGCCCCACCTGCGAAGGCCTCGGCTGCAAAACCTGCAACCACCTCCGCCTGAAAAAAGAACTCCAATTCGTAAAAATCCAATATGGAAAAGGGATTTTCAATCCCTTGCACGACCCCAGTCTTCCACCGGTCAGTGATCACTCGGCACTCGGCACTTCACTCGGAATCATGGAATTCTGCCAACTCGGAATCGCAGAAGCCAAACTCTGGATTTCATCCCTGAAAGATTCACCCGCTCCCCTAGGAGAACTCGCCTCTGAAGTCGAAAAACGTCTGATTTTCCTTGAAGATGTTGGTCTCGATTATCTGACGCTCGACCGTTCCTCCGGCACACTCTCAGGCGGCGAAGTCCAGCGAATCAAACTCGCCACCCAACTCGGAGCAGGTCTCTCAGGAGTCATCTACGTCCTCGACGAACCATCCATCGGGCTTCATTCCACCGATACCGCACGCCTGATCGCAGCCATCACACGCCTCCGTGACATCGGAAATACGGTAGTCGTAGTAGAACACGACGAAGACATCATTCGCGCCGCCGATCACCTCATCGATATGGGCCCAGACGCAGGACCACAGGGTGGAGAAATCTTAGCCGTAGGCGACCCTCTCACCATCCACTCTCCCACTGGCGATTGGCTACGTGGCGAGATCCCCCGCTTCTCCCCTCTGAAATCAAAAGCTCCCTCCGAGAAACTCACCATTCAAGGAGCTCGCGAACACAACCTCCAAAACCTCACCGTCGACATCCCACTCGGACAGGTCGTGGTTGTTTCCGGCCCATCAGGTTCTGGGAAATCCACACTCATCAATGGCATCCTAGCCAAAGCCCTAGCCCAGCATTTTCACAACTCAAAGGAACAACCGGGCAAACACGACTCGATCAGTGGCTTCGAACACCTCGAGAAATTCGTCCTCGCCGACCAATCATCCATCGGCCGCTCGCCTCGCTCGAACCCCGCTACTTTCATCGGTGCGTTCGACCTGATCCGCGATCTTTTCACGAAACTTCCTCTCTCCAAACAACGCGGCTATGGCAAAGGCCGTTTCTCCTTCAACGCTAAAGGCGGCCGCTGCGACCGGTGCCAAGGAAACGGCAAACTCAAGATCGAGATGCACTTCCTCCCAGACGCATGGACCGAGTGCCCTGCCTGCCTCGGGAAACGCTTCAACCGCGAAACCCTCGAGATCACCTACAAGGGAAAATCCATCGCAGACATCCTCGCCATGTCGGTTTCCGAAGCAAAAACCCACTTCCGACCTATCCCTAAGCTTTACCGCTTATTGAACACCATGGAAGAACTCGGCCTTGGCTACCTCTCACTCGGCCAAGCAGGAAACACCCTCTCCGGAGGCGAGTCTCAACGCCTGAAACTCGCACTAGAAATCTCCAAACCGACATCCCCACACACCCTCTACCTCTTCGACGAACCCACCACCGGACTCCACTTCGGCGATGTGGAGAAACTATTAGCAGCCATCTTCCGCCTCCGTGATGCTGGCCACTCTGTCCTCATCATCGAGCACCACCCGGACGTCATCGCCGTAGCCGACCACCTCATCCAACTCGGCCCGGGCGGCGGGAAAAATGGTGGCCAACTCATCTAACCATCCCGAATCGAATCAGATGACCATGAATTCTTTCTCACTCCTCACATTTCAAATCTTGCGATTACTAACACTGTTTCTTGCTTTGCCCGCCCTCGTCACAGCGGAACCAAAAATCGGGCCATTGCTTAACGGAATTGATGTCCTTAAACGCGATAACTTCAAACAGCTTCGCGGGTGCCACATCGGCCTAATCACCAACCACACTGGAATTGATCGCAAAGCAAATTCTACTATCGACCTCCTCCACTCCGCACCCAGCCTAAAACTCGTTGCCCTGTTCAGCCCGGAGCATGGGATACGTGGTGAGTTGGATCAGGAAAAAATCGGCGACACAACCGACAAAAAAACAGGCCTCCCCGTTTACAGTCTCTATGGCAAACGCCGTAGTCCGTCCCCTGCGCAGCTAAAAGGTATCGATACACTCGTCCTCGATATTCAGGACATCGGCTGCCGATTCTATACCTACATTTCAACCATGAGCGAGTGTTTGGAAGCGGCTGAAAAATCGAAAATCAGGTTCGTTGTGCTCGACCGCGTCAATCCGATCGGCTCTTCCGTTGAAGGCCCGGTGCTCAACGAGAAACGCAGTTTTGTAGCCACTCATGAGATCCCTATTCGCCACGGCATGACCGTCGGTGAACTCGCCCGACTCATCAGCGCGGAGCGGAAATTCGGAACCGAGCTAGGAGTGATTCGCTGCGAAGGTGGCTCTCCGCTCCAGTGGTTCGATACGACCGGCTTACCTTGGCGCAACCCCTCGCCAAACATGCGCAGTCTCACCGCCGCGACGCTTTACCCCGGAGTCGGCCTCTTGGAATTTTGCAAAATCAGCGTCGGACGCGGCACCGACACGCCCTTTGAGTGGATGGGCGCACCCTACATTGATGAGATCAAGCTCGCGGCTGATCTGAATGCAGCCGCCCTCCCCGGTGTGAAATTCACCCCAGTGCGCTTCACCCCGGATGCCAGCGTCTTCGCCGACAAAGAATGCCGAGGCGTTCGCTTCGAAATCACTAATCGAGGAAAATTTCAACCCATCGATCTCGGAGTCACCCTCGCCACCATACTCAACAGGGATTACCCGGACGCCTTCGGAATTGAAAAATTGTCCACCCTCCTTTGCGACAAACCGACACTCAATGCTATCAGAGCAAACAAACCACTCCCTGAAATCCGCCAACTCTGGAAAAGCGGCCTTGAACTCTTCGAAAAACGCCGCCACCCCCACCTCCTGTATGCCCGCTAGGCTTTCGTCACGGATCAGCAACTTGACATTTAACCAGAAAGCTGGAAAGTTTGCTACATGAAAACCACGCTCGACCTTCCCGAGGAACTCATCAGGGAAATGAAAATCCGCGCGGCAACTGAAGGACGCAAGCTCCGCGAGATCGCCACGGAGGTGATTCAAAGAGGCCTTCAAAAGCCACCGTCGGAACCAAAGAGCACACGCAAGCGAATCGAATTCCCCATCCTAAAATGCGAAGCTCCCGCAACCCGCCAATTCACTCCCGAAGAGCTCGACGAAATCCTTTTCCAACCAGTAATCGATAGCATCTCTATCCAATGAAGCTCCCCGATGTGAATATCTGGTTTGCTCTTTCGCTGACAAATCATGAACTCCACTCAAGAGCAAAAACTTGGCTTGAAACCCAAGAGCGCGACTCTTCCATCCATTTTTGCCGCCCTACAAAACAAGGATATCTAAGGCTACTCACCACCGCCGCAGTAATGAAAGGTATGGGCAAAATCGTCTTGTCTAACCTAGAAGCGTGGGAAACTTTTGACACCATCCTCCAAGATCCCCGTATCACCTTTGCCCCCGAGCCTCCAGATCTCGAAGAAGCCTGGAAGTCCCTGGCCCTCCGGAAAACAGCCTCACCAAAGCTCTGGATGGACGCATACCTCGCCGCCTTCGCCATCCGCTCCGGCTTCCAACTCGTCTCCGCAGACAAAGCCTTTTCCCAATTCAAAGGCCTGGATTTTCATTTGATAGAAAAGCTCTAAAATCCGATTCTCAGGAAAACGACAAAATTTAGTGTTCCATCCCGCGCCGGACGTACATACCCTTCCGCCCCGTGCCCAAGATCGCCACTCTCGCCCTCGAAGACGGCCGCTGCTTTTCAGGATTTTCCTACGGAGCCAGCGGAACTACCACCGGAGAAATCTGCTTCAATACCTCGATGACAGGTTACCAAGAAGTCATCACCGATCCATCCTACCGTGGCCAAATCGTCGCGATGACCTACCCCATGATCGGGAACTACGGGGTGAATTCAGCCGACAACGAGTCCGCCGGCCCACACATCCGAGCTTTTGTGATCGGTGAACTTTGTGAGATCCCCTCAAACTGGCGATCAGAAGAAAGCCTTTCTTCCTACCTTGAGCGTCACAACATTTTAGGTATCGAAGACATCGACACCCGCGCTCTCACCAAGCACCTCCGATCTCTCGGAGCCATGCGTGCCTGCGTTACCACCGAGCTTTCTGAGGAAGAAGCCATCGCTGCCGCGCAAAATTCTGCGCCCATGGAGGGCTCTGACTTTGTCAAAGAAGTCACCACCAAAGAACCCTACAAATGGGAAGAAGAATCACGGAAATGGACCCTTCCAAATGTTTCTCTTGGCGAGGACGAAGCCTACCAAGAACTCCCAGAAGCCAAATACAAAGTCGTCGCGATCGACCTAGGCCTCAAATACAACCAACTCCGCATGCTTCGGCAGGCTGGTTTCGAAGTCGAAGTAGTCCCTGCCACCACTTCGGCTGTTGATATTCTAGCAATGAATCCAGACGGCCTCTTTCTCACCAACGGCCCCGGCGATCCGGCCGCCCTCGAATACGTCCACAAGGAAATCAAAGAACTCATCACCAAACTCCCAACCTTCGGTATTTGCTTGGGCAACCAAATGCTCGCCCATGCTTACGGCGGAAAAACCTTCAAACTCAAGTTTGGTCATCGTGGTGCCAACCAACCCGTCAAGGACCTACGCACGGGAAAAATTACCATCACGTCGCAGAACCACGGCTTCGCCGTCGATCCAGACTCTCTTCCCGACGATATCGAGGTCACCCATATCAACCTCAACGACAACACCGTCGAGGGCATGCGCCACAAAACCCTCCCGGTCTTCTCTGTCCAGTATCACCCAGAGGCTGCCCCAGGCCCGAATGACGCGGAATATTTCTTCGAGGAATTCGCGACGCTCATTGAGGAAAACAAAAAGAATTTAACCGCGAATTGACGCCAATGAGCGCGAATTTGACACGGGCTTAATGAGAAACCTTACGAGAACGCATTGGCAGTTGAATTCAACCACAGAGAAATCCCATTTGATCAACAAAAACGATTTTCTGTTCTCTGGAGAGATGTCCTTGTCGGCGAATACATTCCGGATCTCGTCGCTTTCGGACAAATCATCATCGATCGCATCACCGATCACGAACGTGCCCAAATGATCAATTACCTCCGAATCACCCGACTCCAACTAGAACTCCTAATCAATTTCAAAAAGCCCACGCTCGAATGGGAACGAATCGTTCTCACAAAACAATCCTCTTAAATTAGCGAAAGTTCGCGTCTATTCGCGGTTAAAATTTCCAAATCTCATGAACACAGTAATCATAGGCCTCCAGTGGGGCGACGAAGGAAAAGGCAAGATCGTAGACTACCTCACCGAGTCCGCCGACGTGGTCATTCGTGGCCAAGGCGGAAACAACGCCGGACACACCGTCATCGCCAAAGGCAAAAAATACGTCCTTCACCTTCTTCCCTCCGGCATTCTATGGGATGACAAAACCAACGTCATCGGCAACGGAGTCGTCGTCGACCCAGTTGGACTTTGCGTTGAGATCGCGCGAGTTGAAGGCCAAGGCGTAAAAATCGACGAGGAAAAGCTCCTCATTTCAGATCGCGCCCACGTCGTCCTTCCTTTTCACAAAGAACTCGATGCAGCCCGTGAAATTTCTCTTGGCGATCAAAAAATTGGAACCACCAAACGTGGAATCGGCCCTGCCTACGCAGACAAGGTAAATCGCTGCGGCCTTCGTATGGCGGACCTTTTGGACAGACCTTTCGCCGAAGCACAGATCACACGCAGAGTCGCTGAAGTGAACGAGATTCTTTCAAAATACGACCTTCCGACCTTCACGGCAGAAGCAGTCATCGAAGAAACCTACACCGCTTTCGAGCGCCTCCGCCCCCACGTCACCAATACCATTCCTGTTCTCCACAAAGCTTGGAAGGAAAACCAAAACCTCTTATTCGAAGGCGCACAAGGCACCCTACTCGATATTGACTTTGGCACCTACCCCTTCGTCACATCGTCGAATACCACTGCCGGCGGCTCCACCACTGGAACAGGACTCCCGCCAACTGCTATCGAATCTGTCATTGGAGTCTGTAAAGCCTACACAACCCGCGTTGGCTCCGGCCCATTTCCGACAGGAGACGAAGGCCTATCCAAATACCTCCACGATCTCGGCCGCGAATTCGGCGCCACCACCGGTCGTGCTCGCGGTTGCGGATGGCTCGATACCGTCCTACTTCGTTTCGCCTGTATGGTAAACGGAGTCACCGGTCTCGCTGTAACCAATGTCGATGGCCTCGATGAATACGATGAACTCAAAATCTGCGTCGCCTACGATATCGACGGCACACGCCACGAATTCCCCCCAGCAGATCGCTCCTTCTGGGATCGTGCGAAACCCATCTACGAATCTCTACCCGGCTGGAAACAGGACACCACAGCATGCACCGAATACGATGAGCTCCCAAAAAACGCCAAAACTTACTTAGATCGCTTATCCGAACTTTGCGACGCCCCAATTTCCTTCGTTGGCGTCGGCCCAGATCGCACTCAAACTCTTAAGAAATAATCAATATGATGATTATTTATCTTTTTTTTTTTTTTGATTGATGCAACTTCAACTCATGCGTATCACGGTAGATATCGAAGAACATATCCTGAGTGATCTCATGAAAATCACCGGTGACAAGAACAAGAGCCCAGCCGTCGCACGGGCCGTCACAGAATTCGTGCGCCGAACACGTGCTAAAGAATTTGGCCGCCTGATTCGCGAGAGCGCTTTTGACTATCCAGATCCAAAGAGCTCAAGCGAAGGTGAAGACCCAACAAATCCCGTTCCACCGCTCGCGGACTAAGAACCATGGTTCTAGTCGATTCATCTGCATGGATCGAGGGTATCCGCAAAAACGGTGCCATCGAGGTCAAATACACCCTCGATGGTCTCCTAAATGCCTACGAGGCACAATGGTGCTCACCCGTCCGATTGGAAGTCCTCGGCGGCGCGAGATTGGATGAACGCAAACACCTCGCATACTACTTCTCCGTCATACCCTATCGCCCAAATCATGAGGATGACTGGGAACGCGCTGTTTCTCTAGCATGGCGCATTCGAGAAAACGGCCTCACCGTCCCATGGCTCGACATCCTCATCGCTTCCATCGCCATCCACGATCAGGTCCGACTCTACACAACTGACAAACATTTCGAAAAAATCTCCCAATTCACCCCTCTTATGCTCTACAAACCCGGCTACGGAGGAAGTTTCAGCGAAGGCAAGGGAGCCTAATTCAACAACATACAAGTGGAACACATCGCAATCATCATGGACGGCAATGGCCGTTGGGCAAAAGAACGAGGCCTTCCTCGTTCCGAAGGTCACCGTGCAGGCGCAGAAGCAGTCCGTGAAGTCATGGAAGCGTGTAAGGAGCTGGAAATCAAATTCCTCACTCTCTACGCCTTTTCTTCAGAAAACTGGAATCGTCCAGAATCTGAAATCAAAGCCTTGATGACTCTGCTTGATCGGTTCCTTGACGAGAAAGCAAAAGAACTCACCAAACAAAACGTTCGCCTCCAAGCCATCGGCCAGCTTGATCGTCTGCCGAACTCCACTCGCAAAAGGCTCACAAAAATTCAAGAACTCACCAAGGACAACACAGCCATGACGCTCGTGCTAGCGCTGTCCTACGGGGCCCGCGAGGAAATCGCCGCCGCCGCCCAATCACTGGCAGCACAGGCTGTTGCCGGTAAGATTTCTCCCGATGAAATCACCACAGAAATGGTTTCAAAAAACCTCTATACGGCGGAAATTCCCGACCCCGACCTCCTCATTCGCACTTCTGGGGAAATGAGAATTTCCAACTTCCTCCTCTGGCAAATCTCCTATTCCGAAATCGTCATTGTGAAAAAGATGTGGCCAGATTTCCGCCAAGGCGACCTGTTCGATGCCGTTGAAGAATTTAAAAAACGCCACCGCCGATACGGAGCCCTCTAAAAAACCAGTAAAGCCCTGAGAATCCAGCATCCACTCTAGGAAGTTAGATTTTCATCGATGATAAACCATTCAAGGTTTCACCGTAATCTTCAACGTTCCATGCGGTCTCTTTTCCTAGCTGTAATTATCTCCGGCTCATGCCAAATGGCCGTCGATGCCTTAGATCGCTCGGATCTCAATGTATTTCTCGAAAACCATTGTTACGAGTGCCATGACGATCTCGAACCAGAAGCTGATCTAAACCTGCTCGCTACGAAATTTGAGCCCGGGAACCCCCAGAACTTCAAAGTTTGGGAAAAGGTATATCGAAAGATCCACGCTGGCGAAATGCCGCCCAAAGAAAACAAACGCCCTCCAAAAGACGAGCTTGATGCCTTTCTAAAAACCCTTGGGCCTCAGCTCTACAAATCCGATCGAGAATCCATTTCAAAATTCGGCCGCGTGCTTTCCCGACGCCTGACCCGTGAAGAATACGAATATACCTTGCACGACCTTCTCGGGGTCGGAGTCAAACTCCAAGAGTCCTTAACAGCAGACCCAGATGAAGGCTTCGCTAACACGGCTTCGCAGCAACAACTCAGCCACTTCCACCTCTTTGGCTATCTCAACGCAGCCGATCTCGCTCTCGACGAAGCCTTTTCAAGAGCCCTCGGCAAGGACCCAAGTTTTGAAAAGGAATACCATGTTCGCCAACTCACTGACCGACTCAAAAAAGGCAACTACCGAGGACCACAACCCATCAAAAACGGCGTCATCGCCTGGTCCATGGGCGTTCAGTTCTACGGAAGACTCCCAAAAACGAAAGTCGAAGAAAACGGCTGGTATGAGGTCACGGTCCACGACGCCAAAGGAATCAATCGAGGCGAAGACGGTGCTGTCTGGGCAACTCTAAATTCAGGCTCCGGATACTCCAACGAACCTTTGCAATTCCCCATCGGTTTGGTGGAGGGAGCCAAAAATCCTACCACGCAGACATTCACCGCTTGGATACGAAAAGGCCATCTACTTATCCTCAAGCCGTCTCATGGCAATATCAAGAGAGCCAGATCCAACGTAATCGGACGCGACGGTGGAACCGTCATCTACGAACCTCGAAACCTAGAAAAAGAAGGTTACCAAGGACTTCAATTTCGCTCGATTTCCATAAAACGCATTCACCCGAATGGTGATCGGAAAAAGGTCTTCAAAACGCTCTTCCCTGGCCTGACCGAAGAGCAGATCAGAAAAGGTCCAAGTGAACCCGAACCGCAAGCCGAACGCTTGTTACTTACGTTTGCAAACAAGGCGTTCCGAAGACCCGTCTCGAAACAAACCGTTGCTCCGTATTTGAGTATGGTCAGCAAGGCCCTCAATTCAGGCTACAGTTTCCCAGATGCGATACGGCAGGGCTATCATGCCATCCTATGCTCACCAAATTTCCTCACATTTATCGAAAAGCCCGGACCTCTCACCGATCACGCCATCGCTGCACGTCTTAGCTACACCCTTTGGAAAACTCTACCCGATAGGGAACTCAGATCTTTGGCAAACCAAGGCACACTTCGAAACCGCCAAGTTCTCTTAAAACAAATCGATCGAATGCTCGACGATCCCAGATCCAGCCGCTTCATCAATTCTTTCGCAAAGCAATGGCTCGAACTTCGACATATTGAAGCGACCCAACCCGACCCCAAACGCTTCCGAACGTTCGATCCGGTTTTACAACAATCCATGGTCACTGAAACCAAGGCCTTCTTAGCCGAGTTATTCAAAGAGGACCTCTCAATCAGGAACTTTCTCAAATCTGATTTCGCCTTTCTCAACGGACGCCTCAAAACCCATTACAACCTAAAAAATGTGACGTTAAAACCTGGTGAGGGCTTGCAACGCGTCACTATATCCCCGTCCTCACGCTCCGGACTTCTCACCCATGGGTCCATCCTAAAAATCACTGCCGACGGCTCAGTCACTTCACCGATCGTTCGCGGTATCTACGTCAACGAACGGTTCTTGGGCCAACACATCGATCCACCTCCTCCAAACATTCCCGCAATCGAACCTGACATTCGTGGTGCTATCTCCATCCGTGATCAATTGGACAAACACCGCAATGATCCATCGTGCGCATCGTGCCACGTGAAAATCGATCCAGCAGGCTTTGCCCTAGAGGAATTCGACCCAATCGGAAACACACGCAAGTTCTACGGAAGACCTAAAAAGTCAGCAAAGGTCAACTCCAGCGGGGTCACCCCAGACGGCAATAAATTCGCCAACTTCAATGAATGGCGTGACCTCAAACTCTCTCGCCCAGAAAAGCTTGCTGAAGCCTTCGCAGGTCAGCTCTTGCACTTCGCAACCGGCAGCCAGCCTCGTTTCAGCGATACCGAACTTCTCAAAAAGATCGCAGAAAAATCAGAAAAACAGCAGTATGGTCTACGGACGATCCTAAAAGAGACACTGAGTAGCCCAGCCTTCCTCGAGAAATAAAACCAATTTCCATCATGCACATTGCCACAAAAAAAATGCTCTCACGCCGCACGGTTTTGAAACAAGCTGGCGTCGCTCTTTGCCTTCCCGCGCTTGACGCCATGGTCCCAGCATTTGCTGCTGGTCCCGCACCGGCAAACCCGAAGCGATTTATTGGCGTCTCTCTTTCACTGGGAGTTCACAACCCACTTCTCGTCCCGAAAGACGAAGGCACGAACTACACTCCCTCACCTTATCTCAAAGACATTCAGGATCTTAGGAAAGACTTCACGGTCATTTCCGGCACATCGCATCCCGGCGTTAAAGGCGGTCACGCAGCCGAAGCTTCCATTTTTTCCGCCTGCCCGATGGAGCGTAATTCTGCCAAGAATAACACCATTTCCATCGATCAACTCATGGCCAAACACCTCGGCCATCACACGCGATTTCCTTCTCTCGTCTTGAACACCAGCCAGTCGCGCTCCCCTTCATACACGGAAAACGGCGCAATGATTCCTGCTATCGACGACGCCCGTGACCTGTTTGCCCGTCTTTTCACAGAAGACACCCCCAATGCCAAGAAGCGACAAACCGAGATCAACCTTCGCGGCCAATCCATCCTCGACGTAGTCCGAGATGAAACCAAATCGCTAAGCCGACAACTCGGTGAAGGCGACCGAGATAAAATGGAGGAGTGGTTAAACTCCGTCCGTGAGCTAGAAACACGTCTTGAGGCGAACGAAGCATGGATCAACAAGCCAAAACCAAGAGTTGGCCCCGAACCCACACCCGCAGACAACAATAACGCTCCCGACCAAATGCGTGCCATGCTTGATGTTGTCGCTCTCGCACTCCGCACGGATTCAAGCCGATTTGTCACCCTCCACTGCACCGGGAACAACGCTCGCGCAATCGAAGGCGTTGAGGAATCTTACCACTCGCTCTCCCATCACGGAAAAGACCCGAAAAAACTCGAGCAACTCGCCGTTGTTGAAAAAACCACCATCGACAACTGGGGTGACTTCCTACGTACACTCAAATCTCAAAAGATCCTTGATGACACCATGGTACTTCTCACCTCGAACCTTGGAAACGCCTCGTCGCATGACAATCGGAATATGCCTGTGCTCTTTGCTGGTGGTGGCTTTCGTCATGGCCAACACCTCGCCTTTTCACAGAAAAACAACTACCCGCTCCCGAACCTTTATCTCAGCATGCTGCACCACATCGGTTTGGAGAATGAGACTTTCGCCACCTCCACCGGTACCATGCGCGGACTTTCCGAAGCCTAGTTCGAATCCCCTTCATGCGTTTTGACGGTGACAAGTTCAACCCTGCACCTACTCTGGCTTGCTGGGTTCACGAGCTAAATCACAGACCCAGCCTTCAAAACCATGAACTTCTCGTCTAAGCGAACGCAACAATCCGGCTTCACTCTAACCGAATTGATGATTGTCATTGTGATCATCGCTGTCCTCGCACTGATCGCCATACCTATTTCACTTAACGTGCGAAACAAAGCCACTGCCGTAACTTGTGGGTCCAACATGAAACAAATCGCAGCCCTCGGCCATTTGTTCGCAGGAGACCACAACGGAAAGCTACCTCGGCTCCACGTTCGAAATACGACCGCTGCCCAAGATGGATTTGGAACGGACCTCTCCCCTGACGACCGTATCGTCAACAACCCCAATGTGCATTTCTGGCCTGACCTTCTCGCTGCCTACGGCGACATCGCCTCCATCTGCTCTTGTCCCAAACTCAAAGAGCCAGCGACAACCGGAATGGGCGGTGGATTCAGCACCCGATACTCCCTCGGTATCGGCATCAATTACGGCTACACGACTCTCGCTCCGAACGACCCCAACGTATCTCAATGGATTCGGAATACCAATGTCGATGATGACGCACGCTTGGTCTGGTTCGCCGACGCTGGTAGCGAAGCAACTGGACCTTGGGAAGAGCGCGTTGATGCTCCCGGAGAAGGTGGCTGTTTCTTCCGAGGCCAACATGCAGATGCCAAAGGAGTCATGCCCCGCCACGGTGGCAAACTCAATGTCGCCTTTGTCGATGGGCACGTCGAATTCGTCCGACCCGAACAAATCAACTGGGGAGCCCATGGCTCTGGTAATGGGCGTATTGGCTATACGATTCGAGAAAGCCCATAAGCCAGCACATCACCTCATTGGAGCATTATCCAGTCCAAGGTAACTCCGAATCGCTTTCCTGAAGTCGTTCACAATCAAAAATAGCATCGGCAGCAGGAACAAGGTGATCCCTGTCGCAAATACGATTCCGAATGCAAGTGAAGCCGCCATCGGCTTCAAAAACTGTGCTTGAACTTCAGTCTCAAGTAACAAAGGACCTAGTCCAAAAAAGGTCGTAAGTGACGTCAGAAGAATTGCTCGAAATCTCTTCTCTCCTGCAAGGCTGACTGCCTCAGCAAGTTTCTTCCCTTCTTTCTGAAGATCATTCACCGAGCAAACAAGAACCAGAGAATCATTCACCACCACACCAGAAAGCGCGAGGATCCCGAAGATCGAAAGAATCGAAATCGGTAGCCCCATGAGATAGTGCCCGAGCAAGGCTCCGATGATCCCGAAAGGAATGACTGACATGATTATCAGCGGCTTCACATAACTCCGCAGCGGAATCGCGATGAGGACATAAATGAAAACAATCGAAAAAACGAAACCGATCATCAACGACTTCAATGACTTCTTCCTTTGTTCGACCTCGCCACTCTCGGTAATATTGATCGATGGATATTTCGCTAAAAACTGTGGGAAAAAGTCTTTTTGCAACCGGCTCGTCACTTCATCCGAAGACGTCGTCGCCTTGTTCACCGATGCCTCGATGGTTACCACCCGTTTGTTGTCAATCCGCTCAATCGACGCCAATGCATCACCAAATTCTGTATCTGCAATGACCGGGAAAGGAACTGCGGTCCCGTCCGGACCACGCACACGCATCTCACGCAAGGTCTCAAGCGAATCACGGCTTTCTTCCGGATACCTCACCATCACGCGCAATTCATCCCGTCCACGCTGCACACGCTGAGCCTCACGGCCGTAAAATGCGTCCCGAACGCCCTGAGCGAGATCACGTCTAGTAAATCCAGCAGCTTCGCCCTCCGGCGTCACTGAGTAAGTGATCTCTGTTTTTCCCTACTTGAAGCTATCGCTGATATCGAATGTCCCTGGATAGGTCGCAACTTCCTCCGAAAGCTCTTTCGCTGCACGTTCCAATTCTTCGAGATCATCACTTTCAAGATTGATCGCCAAATCACCTCCTGGCGGCCCTGCGGTCGCCTTAAACGAAAGCGAGCGTGCCCCTGCAATTTTCCCGACAGCTTCACGCCAGTCCTTCACAATTTGCTCCGAGGGAAGTTGCTCGCGTGTGGTCGAACGCGTCAATTCCACGGCGACGGATGCATCCGTATCCGAACTTGCGGCGATCTGGATCTCAAGAAACGGATTTTGACCATACCGTTCCTCGTATTTGGCTCCCAAGCCGCGCGCAGCCTCTGCGATCCGCCATGCCTGGCTGTGCAAATATTCTACCGACTGGCCCTGCTCCAAACTTAGATTGGCGCTCGCATCGTCATTGTAAATATTCGGGAAAAACACAAAGCGAAGTTGCCCTGCGGGAAAGAGACCAATCGTCAAAATAAAGATCGCAAAAAACGTCGCCAATACCGCATAACGCCATGGTATCGCACGTCGAATCGCAGGGCGGTAGATCTTCTGGATGAAGCCTTTCAGTAGCCTAGAAATACAGTTTTGAAGCCGCACAAAGGACTTGGTAATAAAGTTCTTGGGCTTTTTATGAACATTCACATGCGCCAAATGCGCAGGGAGAATCAACTTGGATTCGATCAACGAAAACAGAAGGCAGAAAACGACCGTCGTCGCGATTTGGCCGAACACATTTCCTAATCGCCCACTCACCTGGGTCAGCGGAAGGAATGCCGCAATCGTCGTGATCACTCCGAAGGTCGCGGGAGTCACCACTCGACTCACTCCACTGACCGTCGTTTCGATCGCATTTTCATCACCGTCTCCCTTTTCCTCTTTTTCGGTATAGATCGCCTCACCGATAACGATCGCATCATCCACAACGATACCCAACACCACGAGAAATCCGAAAGCTGAGATGATGTTCACCGAAAGGTCCAAGCCAGGAATCGGAAATAAGGTCACTGCCCCAGCAAGAGAAATAGGAATTCCCACCGCCACCCAAAAGGCCAGCCGAAGGTTTAGAAACAACATGAGAATTCCAAGCACCAGAAGCACACCGATTCCTCCGTTCCAACCGAGCAAAGCGAGGCGGTCTCGAATTTTGGTCGCTCCATCTAGCCAGTAGGCAAGTTCGATTCCTTCAGGTAAGTCCTCCCACTCTTCGACGACCTTCTTCGCTTGATTCACCGCTTTCACGATATCGTCATTTCCTTCGGTCACGACTTTGAGACTCGTCGTCGGTTTCCCTCGGAAGCGATTCAGATACTTCTGATCGACAAATCCATCACGAACCGTTGCAACATCTTTAACAAAAATTCTCGTCCCATCCGCATTGGTTCGCACGGGAATATTCTCAAAATCCACACGTCGATACGCCTGATCTCTCGCTCGCAAAGAGATGTCCCCACGACTCGAAAGAACATCGCCACCTCCTAGATCCACAGAATTGTCACTGACTGCATTCGAGACTTCCTCGAAGGTAAGCCCGTAGACTCGCAACTGCTCCTCCGAGGGCTCAATCGAAATCTCGTAGTCTCGCGCCCCAAATGTTTCGACCAGCGAAATGGCAGGTTGGGCCAGAAGCTTGTCTCGAATTTTACGAGCTGTCTCTTTTCGCAGCGCTTCATCATCGCTACCATGAACTTCAATCCACAGGACTTGACTATCCCGCTTGTTCTCCTTGACCACTGGCTTCTCTGCTTGCTCCGGTAGCCTCGGAATTGCATCGACCTGTATTTTAACATCATCAAGCAGCTTGGTAATGGGATATCCTTCTACGGCCTCGACGGTTATTTTCGCCTCGCTATCACTGCTTTCCGAGCGAATCTCCTCAATACCGCTGATCGACTCCAAAGATTCCTCAATGCGGATCGCGACCCCACGCTCGACGTTCTCGGGGGTTCCCCCACGAATCGGAACGGTGATCGTTACCGATTCAGCAGCAAAAGCCGGGAACCCTTCTTTGCGCACGGTCAAAGCCGTAAAAATCCCAGCCCCCAAAATCGAGAACATGAGGATGTTCGCGACCACTGGATTCGATGCGAACCAAGTAATGAAAGGATGCTTGTTCACTTCTTGGTCTGTGCTTCCCCGTGTTTCACTTCCATTCCTGTTCTGAAATTACTCAACGGCCTCGTGACGACTCTCAGCTCTCCCTTGGTGCCATCGACCAACTTAAGAAACGAATTTCCACCAAAACCGAACACCATCTCCGCCTCCAACCGTTCGAGCTTAGTTTTCTCATTGACCGCCCAGATATACTCGTCATTCACAAAAGCCGCCTCTGGAACTCGGTAAGACTCCTCGATCGCCTTTGCTTCAATCGTCGCATTAGCAAACATTCCTACAGGCAACGGCTCTTTGCCCTTTTCATAGGGATTTTCAACCTCCGCAACGGCATACATGACCTGATTCCTCTGATCCACGGTCGGCTCCATTCTGACTAAAGTTGCAGCCCACTCCACACCCGGCTTCAGCGGGCTCGTCAATACTGCCCCACAAGGAATTTCAACTCGGTTGGATTGCTCCGCTGTTAGAGGCAAACGAATCTCCACCTTTTCAGTCGCGACCAAGGTCCCAAGCGATTGTTGTGGTGAGGCTTGGTTTCCCGGAGATGCTTGTCGCGCGGTAATCACTGCATCGAACGGCGCTCGAACTTCAGTCCTTTCCAGATCTGCTTCAGCTTTTTTGATCGCGGCTTTCGCAGATTCGATATTCGCCTTCGCAGCTGCTAACTGAGGCTTCCTCAAAACAAATTCTGTCGCAGTTGAAAGTTTCCGCCCAGATGCTTTCCAATCTCCAGCCGCCTGCTCCGCTCGGATCTCTTCTTCAGCGAGACTTCGTTCTGCAACAGTTAGATTTGCCGCTTGCGTGGCAAGTGCCGCCTCAAAATCCCGAGAATCAATCCGAACCAACACATGTCCAGACTTCACTTTTTCACCGACTCTGAACTCAGAGGAAACGAACATTATCCTTCCATTCACCTGAGGAGTTAGATCCGTTTCAAAAAAGCTCGTCACGGTCCCAAAGCTAGTCACCGGTGGCTTGTGGCTATCTGCAGAAACCGCGAAAAGCTCAACGAGTGGAATAACCGGCGGTGGCTCTTTACTTTTAGGCTTTGGGGCCAGCTTCCCAAGGAAAACGAAGCCCATTATGGCTATCGCGATAATCGCAAATGGAGCGATGATTTTTAGAAAAAGTGTCATTAGATCAGTAGGCTTTACCTAGGGCCAAGGCCAAAGCGATTCGGTTTTGGAAACGAAGACTTCGTAAATTGATCAGAGTTTCCTCTGCGGCAAATCTTCGTCTCGTTGCCTCCAGCACATTCAGAATATCAATTAGTCCAGATTCATAGTTTCGCAACGAACGATCCTCTGCCTCCCGAGCTGCCGTTACCGCCCTCGTCGTCGCTTGTTCCTGCTTTTTCAAATACAACTCTGAACCCAACGCATTCTCAACTTCACGGAAAGCATTCAAAACGGTGGAACGATAATTCGCCAAAGCCTGCTTTGCCCTTGCGTTGGCCGCACCAAGCTCAGCTCGCCTCCGGCCACCATCGACGATGGGCCCACTCAGATTCGCAGCAATCGACCAAACATTGAAGTTGGAATCTGCTAAATCACGCAATGCCGATGACTGCTGCCCTCCACTACTTGTCAGAACGAAACTTGGAAAAAGATCACGGTGCGCCACCTCCACGTTCGCATCCGCCGCCACAATCCGCATGTATGCCGCAAAAATGTCAGGCCGAAGTTCCAAGATACTGGAAGGTATTCCAGAGGCTACAGATCGATTCAGCGATGGCCAAGTGGCCGCCTTCCGGCTCGCATCCGGATAAGATCCAGTAAGAAAAGCCAACTGCCTTGCTGCCTGATCTCTCACATTTTTCCTTCCTTCAATCTCAGACTTCGCATTTTCCAAATCCGTCTTTGCCAAACTCAACTCACCAAGATCCGATGTTCCGAGCTCAAACCGCCGGTTTACTAGATCCACCGTACTTTGAAATGAAGTCAGCCTCTCATTAGTCAACTCCATCAACTTCGTCGCGGCAACAAGATCGAACCATGCTTGCGCTGTCTGCGCGGCAATGGATTGTTTTGCTGCCGCATATTCAGCTGCTGCCACCTCTCGACTCGCTTCGGCTGACAAAACTCCCGCCCGTATCCTCCCCCACACATCGACCTCCCATTGCGCATCAAGAGAAAGGTTGTATCTCTCGGTAATCACAGATCCAAAGTCAAATCCAGCACCCGCTGAATTGTTCTGCGAGCGATTTCCCCCAGCGCTACCGGAGAGCGAAGGGAATAATCCCGACTGCGCACTCCGTGTATTGAACCCTGCCTCCTCTAAACTTGCCGCAGCTGCCTCAAGGTCAGGATTATTTTTTTGAGAAAGCCCAACTTGTTTCCGCAGGCCCGAGTCTTCAAAAACATCGTTTAAGCTGCCGACAAGTTCCGGCACTGCCGCTCGCCCGCTGCGATAACTTTCTGGAATCCCCAGACCAAGGCCTGAAGCATCCGCCTTCGAACTCGGCATTGAAGGACACGAAGTCAATACAAGGGGGACTGCAGCATAGATATACAAAGAACGAGATAGAGCCATCACTTAGAATCATCGGCCTGCACTTCACCGCCCTGCCATTGAGACAAAACTAACCGCCAAATGCATTTTTCAAACCCATTTTATCAGGAAATTACTCAAGGTATCGGCTTTCACACCTTCTGTCATCGGAACTCCAGCCTACGAACCTCGTGAAAACCCTCGACTGAGGCCCTCATACAAAAGGTTTAGCATTATTGATTTCTAAGATAAAAAACACCAAAAGCGACCGATTTACTTGCCAACTCATTCTGCAACCGATAGTCCCTACGAACATTTTTAAACCCTATGAGTAATTCATCAGACGCAATTGCACCAAACGCCAACCGGCTCCTCTGGGCCGGATTCACAGCCATCCTCGCCGCCGGCGTAGGTTTCGGAGTTCGAGGTGGCCTCTTCCCTGTCTGGGAAGAAGCCTTTAGTCTCAACGGCGCCCAACTTGGCGCGATCAGTCTAGGCGCCGGATTTATTAGTTTTTGTTTCGGCATCATTATCGGCGGAATCATCGTCGATAAGGTCGGATACGGAAAACTCGTTTTTGCCGCCTTTCTTCTCCACGTGCTTTCCGCGTTCGTAACATTCGCTGCTAAGCCGGGAATGACCCCGGAAACAGCCTATCAGTTCCTCTACTGGGGAACCTTCCTATTCGGACTCGCAAACGGCGTGCTCGAAGCGGTGTCCAACCCACTCGTCGCCACACTCTACCCGAAAAACAGAACTCACTACCTAAACATCCTCCACGCCTCATGGCCGCTGGGAATGGTCTTTGGTGGCCTGATTGGCTGGACTCTCGGTTCCGGCGAAAACGCTTGGGATTGGAAATGGCAACTCGCCCTCTACCTCGTGCCGACTCTCGTCTACGGTATCATGTTCTTCGGCCAGAAATATCCAAAATCGGAAGCTTCCGAAAAAGGCCTCAGCCTCGGAGAAATGTTCAAGGACGTGGGACTGCTCGGTACGCTTGTCGTTTCCGCACTTCTCTTCTTCTTCCTGCGCCGTGATTTCTTCGGCGGCCTCATGGGCCTCGGCGAGATGCCCTCAAACATCCTTTCAGCCCTTGTCTCACTGGCACTGCTTGGCTGGGTGGGCGCATTGACGAAATTCGCCATTGGCCACTGGCTAATTTTTGTCCTCTTTATCACTCACGCACTCGTCGGAAGTGTTGAGCTTGGCACAGACGGATGGATTCAGAATATCACCGGAACCATCCTCAATCCCGAACAAGGTAAAATCCTGTTCGTCTTCACCTCGCTTGTGATGTTCGGACTTCGCTTCTGTGCACACTTCATCGAAACCAAAGCAGGCGTCAAACCGATTGGCCTCCTCTTTATCTGCTCAGTTCTTGCCGTCATCGGACTCAACCTAGTGAGTGCAGTCAGTGGCTTCGGTGCCGCTTTCGGAGCCCTTCTTGTCTACGCAATCGGAAAAACCTTCTTCTGGCCAACCATGCTTGCAATCGTCGGAGATCGCTTCCCTCAGACAGGCGCTGTCGCCATGAGTCTCATGGGTGGTGTCGGAATGCTCTCTGTTGGCCTACTCGGCGGCCCTGGACTCGGTTACGCTCGTGACCGCTTCTCTGCTGGAGAACTCAAGGAAACTGCTCCGGAAATCTACGCTGAAGTTCAAAGCCAAGGCGCACCAAGTGAGTTCCTTACCTTCGAATCAGTCCAAGCGATCGATCCTACCGTCTTGAACCCTGCGAAAGCAGCCTATGCCGCAAAGGTTGCTGTCGATCGTGGCTCGGACGATGCAAAAGTCATCGAAACAGCAGAATCACTTACCGAACAGCAAGAGATCATTGCCAAGGCCGATATCGAAGGAAACCGCAAAGTCCTGCGGGTCGACTCCCTGATCCCTGCCGCAATGGCCGTAATCTACCTCTTCCTCATGCTCTACTTCCGCGCTGTCGGTGGCTACAAGCCTCTTAGCATCGAACAAGTTAGCGGAGGAGTCAAAGGCCCGGTCTTGTAACAGCCTTCACATAACGATTAGGACGGCGCCCCATGAAATTGGAGCGCCGTCTTTTTTACCTTGCTCCCTCCTAATTTCAGATTGAACGTTTGCGCAATGTTCCTTTCCCCCAAGTCATCAACCACCCACAAAACTGGAAGGAAAAAGCGCTTGGGCGGAATAACCCGCTGTTTTGTTTTCTTCGCGCTACTCGCGGCTCCTCTTCACACGCTATCGGCGGCGAAAGTGAAAATTTCTGATGGGTTTGACTTTCCCGTGGGCAAACCCAATGCCGCCGGTTACTACAAGGCACGTGGATTGAGACTCCGCTCACCGACCCATTTTGGAGAAGACTGGAACGGCCGAGGCGGAGGCAATTCCGACCTTAGAGACCCTGTATACTCAGTTGCCAATGGAATCGTCACCTTCGCCCACAATGTTCGTCAGGGCTGGGGAAATGTCGCAATCATTCGCCATGCCTACCGAGACCCTGCAAGTGGGAAAGTAAAATTCGTCGATTCACTCTACGGCCACCTCGACAAAATGATGGTCAAGAATGGTCAAGAGGTGAAACGCGGGCAACAGATCGGAACCATCGGCACGAACTACGGTATGTACCCAGCTCACCTTCATTTCGAAATGCGCCATAATATCAACATCGGGATGTTCCGGAACAGTGTGGCGGCTAATCTTGTGAACTGGGCCGACCCAACGCAATTCATCAACAAATACCGCCGTCTCAACCGCGAATGGCGTAAAGTCACAATACCAACAGGAACCTACAAGGTCTATAAAGGCTTCAAGGGCCTGTAAAAAGAAATCTCAGAACGACTATCCCCCTATTCTGTCCATGCCTAAGAAAAGGTCGAAATCGTCTTCGTTTCTCCTCATTATTATCCTCGTCGTTGCCGGCGCGTTTTGGATCTTTGAGAACTACAAGAGTTTCGCCCCTGATAACAAAACCAATGAAGGCAAAACCTCCAGCCAGTCTGAAATCACCAAAACCGGCGTCTATGAAACTTTTCAGAACTGTTCTCTCGTCTCAGATCGGGGTAACGACGGCGACTCTTTCAAGGTAAAGCTACCCGATGGAAGAATCGAAATCATTCGCCTCTATTTTGTCGATTCACCTGAAAGCGCGTTCAAGTCCTACCGCAACGGCGAAACCAACCATGCAAGAATTGGGCATCAAGCTCGCGCATTTAACATCACTCCAGAACAAGCCGTCGAAATCGGCAAAAAAGCAAAAAACTACACGCTTTCACTTCTTAGCAAATCACCCTTCACCATCCACACCGAATGGGATAGCCCTTTCAACGATCAGCGCTATCACGCCTTCATCGAGTTCGATGCGAGATACAAACCCAGATTCCTGCACGAACGACTCGTAAAAGAGGGGCTAGCAAGGATCTACACAAAAGGAGCAGAAATGCCCGATGGAACCTCCGAGAAAGAACAGGAGTCTCAACTTCGGAAAATCGAAAAGACCGCAAAAACGACCCGAGCCGGAGGCTGGTCTTTCTAAACCAATCCATCACACCGATGATTATCTATACTCTGAAAACATGTGACAGCTGCCGCAAAGCGACAAAGTGGCTCCGCCAGAACCACTTTGAATTCGAGGAAATCGCCATTCGCGATCAACCTCCTTCCAAGACCGAATTGAAAGCCGCCCTTGAATCGGTGAATGGGGAAATACGCAAACTGTTCAACACCTCTGGCCAAGACTACCGAGCGCTCAGTTTAAAGGACAAACTACCCACGATGAGCGACGAGGACGCCCTCTCGCTCCTCGCTTCCAACGGGAACCTAGTTAAGAGACCTTTCTTTAAAAACGGAAAAACCATTCTGATAGGCTTCAAGGAAGAGATTTGGAGAGAGAACCTCTTGAAATAGAAAACTAGCGCATCGGTCCGGAAGTTCGTGTGCAAAGGCCGCGAGACATTTTTCACGAGCAACGCAGAAATCGGAGAAAAGGACCGCAAATCGCAAACTTCGTCGATCCCCTTCCTTTACCGTTTGCACAAAACCTTTGGGGGCAGTGCACTAGAAGCCGTGACTTGTCAGTCACGCCCTTCACACCCATGTTTCCAGTATGTTCATGGATACTCGAGCACAAGCACGGCGCTTGCTCGGGTCTTTTGAACAAGACGAGCGAAGGGGTATTCTGAAAACCTCTGGCTGCGCGGCACTCGCGCTTGCCGTTGTCTTTCTCCCACAATTATTCGGGCTCGATCTATACTCCGGACTCAACGCCGGCGGAAGAGCTGCACTCGGGATCATGGTATTCGCAGCCTCCCTGTGGGTCACCGAAGCGATGCCTGCCTTCGCTGTTGCCCTACTCGTCATCGGTCTGCAAATCGCGATCCTTGGTAATCCTGGTGGAGTTTGGGCAACCGAAGGCGATTCCAAAGCTTGGACCACTTTTGTCGATCCATGGGCATCACCCACCATGTGGCTCTTTCTCGGTGGATTTGTGCTAGCCCATGCCTGTTCGAAAACTCAACTCGATAAATGGTTAGCCGGCATGATTCTAGGCCGATTCGCTTCTAGCCCAGCAAAACTCATCGCTACGGTCATGGCGATCACCTTCGCCTTCAGCATGTTCATGTCGAACACCGCGACCGCCGCGATGATGATCGCCGTGACCGCCCCTGTCATCTCCACCCTGAGCAAAAAAAGCAGACTCGCTAAAGCCCTCATCCTCGCTGTTGCTGCTGGAGCAAATCTTGGCGGAATTGGCACAATTATTGGAACACCCCCGAACGCAATTGCGGCTGGTGAACTTCAAGGAGAGATCGATTTCATCAAATGGATGGGCATCGCTCTACCACCCGCCTTACTCCTCGCTACAGCAGTCTATTTCCTGATCTGGCGCCTCTATGTTCGTGGCACCAAAGAACAAATTCAAATCAACCTTGATTCATCCATCGAAATCGGACCCAGAATCAAGCGACAGCGATTCACGGTGCTGTGCGTTTTTGCGATCACCGTCGCCATGTGGATGGGAGAATCGCTGACAGGTATCTCATCATCCGTGGTTTCGTTCATACCCATCGTTTCTCTAGCAGTTCTGGGGATCATCGGAGCAAGAGATATGAGAGTCCTGCCTTGGGATGTGCTTCTCCTTCTCGCCGGAGGGCTATCGCTTGGCGTCGCCGTTGAAGTGACTGGCCTAGCTGAATGGTTCGCCGCGCTTGTTCCAGAAACGCTTGGTATCGTTGCGATCGCTATCGTTTTCGGCCTCTTAGGACTTTTCCTCTCCAACCTCATGAGCAACACCGCCGCCGCAGCTCTTCTCATTCCCCTCGGGTCCAGCCTCGCCGGAAATGCTGACGCCACGCTGATCACTGTCTCCGTCGCCATCAGTTGCTCGGCTGCCATGGCCCTTCCCATTTCCACCCCACCGAATGCCATTGCACACGGAACAGAACGACTTTCCTCCCGTGACTTTCTCATCCCTGGCCTCTTCGTTGCAGCTTCGATGGTCTTCGTATTTCCATGGCTGGTTTTCCTGTTGAAATAGGTCATTTCCGTGGTCAATTTCGGCTTCCCGTCATTTCTACTTTCGACCAGTCTCCTGCCATGCCCATCTCAGATTTCGCTAATTCATTCGTTTGTGACCTCGTCGCCTACGAACCTGGCAAGCCCATCGAAGAAACTGCTCGTGAACTCGGACTTGATCCCGAAAAAATCGTCAAAGTTGCTTCAAACGAAAATCCTCTCGGCCCGTCTCCTCTCGCCAAACAAGCAATCAACAAAGCTGCAGAAGAAGCGCACATTTATCCTGACGGTGGCGGCTACAAGCTAAGGAATGCCATCGCAGAAACGTTGGGTTTCGAAGTTCACAACATCATTCTAGGTAATGGCTCAAATGAAATCATCGAACTTCTTTGTCATACTTTCCTGAATCGCGACGCTGAATTGATCGCTGCAAAACACGCTTTCGTGGTCTACAAGCTCATGGCCACGCTATTTGGCGCAAAATACATCGAAGTCGATGATCCAGACTTCATTCACGATCTAGATGCCATGGCTGCGGCAATCACCGCCAACACCCGCCTAGTCTTCATCGCCAATCCTAACAACCCGACTGGTACGCAAGTAACTCAAGAAGACATCGATCAATTCGTAGAAAAACTCCCACCACATGTGATCGCCGTTTTTGATGAAGCCTACTTCGAGTTTCTTGAAACTCCTCCGGATGTCATAAAACATATTCATGCCGGTAAAAACGTCATTGTGTTGCGCACCTGCTCCAAGATCCACGGCCTTGCTGCTCTCAGAATCGGCTACGGAATCGCTCCAAAATCCATCGCCGAACTCCTTCAAAAAGCACGGCAACCCTTTAATACGAACGCGCTCGCCCAAGCGGCTGCGCTTGCCGCCCTCAACGACGAGGAGCACATTCAAAAAACGCGCCAAATCAATCGTGAAGGACTGGCCTTTTATGAACAGGCATTCCAAGAACGACACCTCGAATACGTGCCTTCTGTCGCAAACTTCATTCTCGTGAATGTAGGTGACGGTGATCGCATTTTTGCCGAAATGCTCAAAAACGGTGTCATCATCCGAGCGATGCGCGGCTATAAGCTTCCGGAATGGGTCAGAATTTCAGTGGGAACCCCAGATGAAAACCGTCGCGTCATTGAAGTGCTCGACCTCGTCATGGAAAGTGCCTCCGCCTAGACCGTTTACAATCTCAGAATTTTATCCATTCTCCCCGCCCTATGAATTTCACTGGAATCCACACAGCCCTGATCACTCCGTTCCGTGACGGAAAAATTGATGAGGAATCCTTCCGTGCACTCATCGAGCGTCAGATTTCTGGCGGAGTAAATGGAATCGTCCCCGTAGGAACCACTGGAGAATCTCCAACACTCGGCGCTAGCGAGCACAAAGAAATCATTCGTGTGGCCATTGAGGCTGCAGGTGATCGCTGCAAAGTGATTGCTGGAACCGGTGCCAACTCCACTCAGGAAGCAATCGAACTCACTCAAGCCGCCGAAAAAGCTGGTGCAAGTGCATCGCTCCAAGTCTGCCCATACTACAACAAACCATCTCAAGAGGGCCTCTACCTCCATTTCAAAGCGATTGCGGAATCCACATCTCTACCCATCATGTTATATAGCGTTCCGGGTCGTTCCACCATCGAGATCGCCCCGGAAACAGCCGCACGCCTCGCATCCGATTGTTCAAACATCACTGGCATCAAGGAAGCTGGCGGCTCAGTCGACCGAGTCAATCAACTCGTTCAAGCATTGCCCGATGGTTTCGGAATTCTCTCCGGTGACGATCCGCTCACCCTTCCGTTCATCGCAAGCGGTGCCAATGGGCTAGTTTCAGTCGCATCAAATCTGATCCCGGAAGTCATGTGCCGATTAGTCAATCACTGCCTGAACCACGAGTTCACTCAGGCACTTGAACTTCAGAAAAAATACTACCCTCTCATGCGCGGATTGATGTCGCTCGATGTGAATCCTGTCCCGATTAAATCCGCCGTCGCCCTCCAAGGCCACTGCTCTGACGAACTAAGGCTTCCTCTAACCAATATGGCCGAAGATGACCACGTCGCACTACGTGCGCTTCTTCGCTCCTACAATCTTATCTAAAGACCTCATGTCGACACCCAAACTTTTCAGCCCAGGCCCCGTCCATGTTTCTGAGGAAACGTATCAAGCGATGGCGCACACCATGATCGGCCATCGTGGCAAAGACTTCGAAAATCTTTACGCCTCTCTTCAGCCCGGCCTCAAAGAAATCTTCGCAACCTCGAGGCCTGTATTTCTCTCCACATCCTCTGCTTGGGGAGTCATGGAAGGAGCCCTTCGCAACCTTGTCCGTGAAAAAGTCCTCTGCCTTTGCTGCGGTGCGTTTTCCGACAAATGGCTCGATGTCGCAAACAAGTGCGGCTACCAAGCCGAGGCCATCCAAGTCGAATGGGGCGAAGCCATCGATCCAGAAGCGGTTCGTGCAAAGTTAGAAGAAGGCGGATTTGACACGGTTACATTCATCCATTCCGAGACCTCCACCGGCGTGCTTAACGATCTCAAAGCCGTCAGCCAAGTCGTAAAATCTTTCCCAGGCACGATGCTCGTCGTCGATACGGTTTCTTCCCTTTCCACCGTGGATATCGATATGGATGCAAACGGTATCGATGTCTGTCTTGCGGGTGTCCAAAAAGCTCTCGCTCTGCCACCAGGTCTTGCGCTCTTCGCCGTCTCTGAAGACGCTCTCAAACGAGCCGAAACCATAACAAACCGCGGCTATTATTTCGACTTCATTGAGTTTGCCAAAAACGACGCGAAAAATAACACGCCTACCACTCCTTCAATTTCACTTCTTTTTGGACTTCAACAAATCTTGGCAAATATCGCAGCAGAGGGATTTAAAAATCGAAAAAACCGTCACAAAGCGACGAACTCGATGGTTCGTGAATGGGGAGCGAAACATGGATTCGAGTTATTCGCACCCGAAGGAAACCGGTCATTTGCTCTCACTTGCTTCGCAACTCCAGATACCTTCGATCTAAGCTCTTTCATCAAAGAATTACGCGAGAAACACAACCTGCTCATCAATGGTGGCTACGGGAAGATAAAAGGAAAAACTTTCCGTATTTCCAATATGGGCAACGAGACCGAAGAATCCATGCAAGAACTTATCGATGCGATGGATGAAGTCCTAAGTTCGCTCTAGCCATCCGTAGAGAAAAAGAGCTTCAGAAGAACTGTTGCATATCCGTACTCTGCCGACGGGCAACTAAGGAATAAGCATACTTCTCATTCCCCCAACACGCCTTCGCCCAGTTTCCCTCTTGGCTGTAAATGGGTTGGTCCATCAGGGGGAGTTCACCTTCTACATCATGACGGCGAAAAATAATGAGATGAACTGCTCCTTGTTGTTCATCGAGACAGATCAAAGAGCCCCGCTTCCCATCAATCACTAATTCGCGACAACCCAAACCTTCTAGGTGCTTTAGCCCTGGAGGAAATTCCAAATCACCACACGGCAAACCTTTACTCTTTAGGTGACTCACCAACTGCACTTGGTTGGTTGTGCCTTTCTTATCCAAGCTGAAAATAGGCGATTCGTAGGTCCTTACGAAGCCTGCTTGGATGGCACTCACCGTAATGCGATCGCTTCCAACAGGAACATCACTTACAGCGGTCGACGGAGGTTGATTCGAAAAAATAAAGGCAAATGCAATTCCAGCAGCTGCCGCCAAAGGAAGGCCAAATCGGACCCACGGCCTCGAAGTTTGCTGAACTTTTCCGGTGCGTTCCATGGACTCAATCACCAACGACCGCAGATCACTCGGCACCTCAATCGAAGCCACCGCATCGAACATCCTCTTATCTTCCTCAAGGTCCACCGGAGGCGTTTCTTTTCCTCCTTGAACCATCGCTAGAAGAACCTCTGAACGCAGCCCTTCAGGCAAATCAACCCTAGCTAGACATTCCGCAAAATCCGCGTCGAAAGCACGTTCTTTGATCAACCATTCGCTCAGTTCGAGATCACTAGTTGCCAGTCCCAGAGCTTCTGCAAAATCCGCATCACCAGTATCCGCTCCATCGGGTCGGAAACTTCTCAAAACAAACTTGGCTCTTTCTCTATCCATGATTTTTTTTAAATAGATCAGGTTTAACTTCCACGAGATTTTTGGGGCCGGTCGACGGCTCTGAAATCATACGCTTTCGTAGCATCTCTTTTCCTCTCGAGAGACGTGACATTACTGTCCCAATGGGCACTTCTAGGATCTCGGCAATTTCTTTGTAGCTGTGCTGTTGAAGATAAAAAAGAGCAAGCGGAGCTTTATACATTTCATCCATCTCACCCAAGAGCTCAACCGCCCGCTGTGCGTCCATCTGGCGATCCGCTTCGTGCTCTTGGGCCGTCTCTTGGCCCATGTAGCTCTCATCAAGCGGTTCATCTGAGAACCTTGATAACTTACGTCTCTGCCCCAGAAATTCTCGATACAGCGTCGTGAAGAGCCAAGTCTTTGCTTTGCTACGATCTTTCAACTGCGAGTTTTTTTCGGCCCAAATACAAAAAGTCTCTTGGACCAGATCAGCCGCATACTCAGGACTGCGTGCAAGCGAATAGCCAAAGCGATACAACGCTTCGTAGTGTTCATCCACTAAATCTGCAAATTCACTCATCTTCTATTCTAAGAGTAATTATGCTAAACTCTATTCCAAAAAAAGCGAATCTACCTCTTAGAAAAGTTCAACCATCAGATTGCCAATCACGGATTTTTTTCTCAATTCGTTTCTCGCGGTCCAGTTCAGAAATCTTTCCTTCGTAGGCAACCCCGTAATGATAAGCAGTCATTTCATCAGAGAAATCCGGCCTCCTTTCCAGCTCTTCCAGATGCATCCTCATGGTCCTACCTCGGAACGGAATTCCTCGCTCTGCCAGGGCCCTTTTCCACACGGCAAAATAGCTCCGAGTTTGCTTACTGTCCTGTGTCCTCTGCCCCTTGAACTCAAATTGTGTTCTTTCTCTGAGTAGAACAAAAAGCAGCGCTCCAATTGCTGAAACTCCTGCCACACCCAGAAAAACCGAGGCAATACTATCGCTTCCTGCGGCCTCCAACTCATCCAACTCCTCTATAATTTCCTCACTCCCCGGAAACTCCGTATCTGCATCTGCCCGACTGGATCTCCCGTTTTCGCCCAATGCGGTAGGCGGAGTTGGCTCGATCAATACCCAGCCATAATCCTCGATATGTATTTCAACCCATGAGTGGGCTTCACGAGCTCGAAAGACAAAGGAATTATTCCCCTCAAAATACTGCCCTCCAGCCCAGCCATAGGCCACTCTTGATTCAAACCCCAGCTCTCGAATCATCAGCGCGGCAGCGGTGGCAAAAAATTCACAATGCCCGCGCTTCTCGTAGAACAGAAAATTCTCAAGAGGATCGAGGTTCCGAGAATTTCTCGTGACCAACGAATAGCCATACCCCTCTCGAAGGAACGCCTCAATATTCGCAATTTTCTCCAAAGCTGTTCCCTCGCCTGCTGCCTGAATTGCAAGATCCTTGATTTCCGGATTCGATAATTTCGATTTATCCTTAGCTGGAACCATTTCCGATTCCTTCAAATTCTTCAGCAATAGCGGCCGCGAACTGGCGAGGTATTCATATCCATCTTCATCCGTCGATTCGGGGAGCACGTAAGTTCCATTTCCTGAATTCTGTAGGCTCGGCAAACGAACCGCTGTGGCGCCCTGAAGCGCAATGAATACATCCTCACCTCTTCCATCATTTCCATGAAACACCTCATGAAGAATCTCCCCTCCCCTCGCATTCCCAAAACGCACCCATCCATCATTCCCAGCATCAATCCGTTCTGTCTTCTCTGAATACGAACTCCATACGCCATCTTGATAGCGATCCAATGCGAACGCCCTTACATAGACTTGGTCCTGCAACAAGTCATCCGCATCTTTTTTCCTAGCAAGTCGAATGAAAACCTCGGGTTTCGCCCCCGGCTTAAGATTAGTCCTCCTCGGAAGTGGGCGCCTTTGCTCACTCTGCCAAAGCCAATTACCCCCAACCACCAGATCCCCTTCCACATCATTCCGCTCCTTGGCGCTCTCTGGTCGAAAACGCTGTTCCACCAACACCGCCACGTTCTCCAATGGCTCTTGTGAAATGCTGAACACCCAAAGAAAACCGCATTCAAGCGCAAGCAAACCCAAGCCCACCGCACCATAGTCAAGCCAACCCGGTTTACGGCTCCCTTCCGCCTCGGGTAACTGTTCACTTTTCCCTCCAAACGCCCACCAGCTCAATGCCACTATCACGATAAATACAGCGAAGCACGCCCGCAGGATACCAGGCATCATCTCAGGCCAACCTTGCAACATCGCATAGGCCAAGACTCCAGAAGCCATCAGGAAAAAGAGCCGAACGATCACTGATTCGCCTCCTTACCAGTCAAGAATCGCCGCCTTTTCTTTCGATAATATCTCTCAATATCAACCACGACAGGCTCAAGCGGTAAATCTGGAAGAATCCCTTCCCATGCCTTCGCAGGCATATCCGAGATCACGACCAAGCATTGATTCTTCTTAACTCCAGAAAAGGAACTGCGAAGGTCATGCACTTCGGTCCATCCAACCCTTTCTGCCAAAATAAGTTCTTCCCTGAAACCTGCAAGCTGACTCTTGTTCCGAATTTCCAAGCGCTCCCAACTCCGGAAATCCGCGATCAATTCGATCGGAACCCCCCAACCACAGAGATACGAGGCCACTCCGGAAAGCAATGAAAGAGATTTCTCGAATCGGTCCGGCCGAATTAAATTTCCCTCCCCGCCAAGGGAATGAAATACCACAACACAAGATTCAACCTGCGACCCAGGTGGTTCATACCGCCTCACCAATAGGCCGCCACCCGACATCTCAGACTTAAGGCTCGCCGCCCAAGCAATCTTCTTCATCGAATCTCCACCTCTCCATTCGGTAAGCCCTTTCCATTCCCCAATTCCTCCGAACTGCTTCGAACTTCCCATCGGCGGACCATCATTGAGAAATCCACTAAATTGCAATTCCTCGGGAACCTTAGTCCTAGGTAAAACACCTGTTTCTCCTTCGACCGAAACCAGTCTTTCAAACCTCATCAAACCGAGTGGAAAGATCGACCTCACCCAACCCCGCTGCTCGATCTGCAAGTTTCGTTTTTTTAGTGAAACTCTCTTTGAAATTGTCGCTGAACCTCCACTTTCCAACCAATTCACCCTAGCAGAAAGTTCCTTTTCTCCATTCAAACGAATCCCAAATTCGACCCAGAATACATCCAGAAATCGCCTCTTGTTCCGAACGCAAATCTCTCCCTGAAATCGCTTTCCTGCCTCGACCCTCTGGGGCCCTCGATATTCCAAAACTAATCCTTTCAAATTCATTCGCCCAAACACCCAAACGAGCAGCAGTAAAACCGATGCCGCGAGCCCCATCGCTGCCATCTCTCCATCCACTCGCCAGATACCGACGCCAAGAAGCGCCGCAGCCAGCCCTGCAAAGATTAACCCCGATCGCGTCCACTCAAAACGCATCCGTCCCATCTCTGGAACCGTATCAACGGCTGATGTCGGATTCCCGTTGCTCGCTTCCCGCTTCATGGGTCGTCCAATCGAGTTCCTTGGCATCCGCCCATAGTTCTTCCAAACCGTAAAATTCACGCATCTCGTCGTGCATCACATGCACCATCACATCTATGTAATCGAGCACCACCCACCTTGTATCTGCCTTACCCTCCTTGTTCGCCGGCTTCACCTTCCACTCTTTGTCTACATTCGCACTCACATCACGAATGATTGCCCGTAGATGCGGCATCGATGAACCGGAGCAAACGATCATAAAATCCGTTAAACTCGAAATGCCTCGCATATCCCAAACACGGATATTTTCAGCCTGAATATCTTCCGCCGCCTTCACACAGGCTTTCGCCAACTCTTCTCCTACAATCGCCATATAATTCTTCTTCGCAGGCGAAGATACCTCACGAAAGGCTAAATGTGCAACTGACAAGTCGAAACGGGTGCAAATTCAGAAACCAATCATCGCGATCAGCTCTTCATCGCTAAAGTCATCAAGATGATCTGCCGCCGCCGATAGAATTTCAACCT
The DNA here is from genome assembly GCA_045106015.1 of Akkermansiaceae bacterium. Taxonomy (GTDB): domain Bacteria; phylum Verrucomicrobiota; class Verrucomicrobiia; order Verrucomicrobiales; family Akkermansiaceae; genus Luteolibacter. Next base: position 47,041 of record JBGCEE010000021.1, read on the forward strand.
CAGCAACATCTTCGATCTCGCTCCACTCCTCTTGCGGAGAAACCTCCACCACCGGAGCATTCCCACTTTGCACATCCTGCTGACTAATCACAAGGAACGCAGCGAGAGCTGCACAGGCAAGAGCGCCAACCCATGGCGCGTAACCAACCATTCCAGACCAAAATGAGTCCTTTTCAGGCATGGTGCGCACCGCGCGCACCACATCATCTGCAAAACGATCACTCGCCTTCTTTGGCACTGCTTTCTCAAGCAAATCCCAAGTCGGATCATCTTCGTTCCAGTCACTCCTGTCGCTCATCTTCCTCATATTACACCCCCTTCAACCCCCGTCACGACCGAAAGTTTCGCAAAAAGTTTCAAACTCCCCGTTTATCTCCCCAAAGCCGCACATGAAGACGATCCGAAAAGCGCACCCCTAAATCTCGGCATCTCTCCGCCAACCAAGGCGCCACCTTGTCTAGCTCTTCGACATCTCGTCCCTCGGGCATCAAAATCACTCGCTGCATTGGAATCCCCGACTCCTCAACCAAAGCGAGGATTTCTGCCAAGTCTTCCTCCTTTTCCACCACAAATTTGAACCAAGCCTTCCTCGTCTTCGCCAAACCCTCGAGAACTCCCAGCTTTCTCCTCAAACCTTCCGCAACCCCACTATTCGCCAGCTTCGGCGAAACATTGAACTGATCCACCCCACACACCAACACTTCGTTTGGCATCCGAGTCCCATTGGTCTCCATTTCAAAATACCATTCCTCGCCATCCGAACGCAACTCATCGATCAACTCCGTCAAGCCATCTTCCTGCAAGAGAGGCTCTCCCCCCGTCAGCACCACTCGCCGGCAATCATACTTCCGCACAGCCTCCGCAACCTCCCTCGGATTCATCTCTATTACCACATCCTCCTTACAGTGCTTTACATAGCCCTCCGTAGCATCCTTCTCATGCTGCCAAGGTGTTCCCTCAAAATTCCATGTATGATCCGTATCGCACCAAACACAGTGTAAATTGCACAAAGACAAGCGAACAAACACCGTAGGTACACCCGCGCCAACGCCCTCACCCTGCAAAGTGTGAAAAATCTCCGCCCCATTCCCCATCCGCGCCAACTTCATTTCCCATCTTCCATCTATATTCGGCCAATTTGAAGTCTGGATTCAGTCTCAATTGCAGAAGATTGAACCAGTGCTTCGGTCCGGAAGTTCGCGTGCAAAGGCCGCGAGACACTTTTCACGAGCAACGCAGAAATCGGGGAAAAGGACCGCAGCTCCAACTTGCTTCGATCGCAGATCGCAAACTTCGTCGATCTCCTTCCTTTCCCGTTTGCACAAGAACTTTGGGAGCAGTGCACTAGCTACAGCAAGGCGACTCCGCGTGACCTAGAATTACTTTCACGTCAGATCCACCCAAAGACGATCTAGAAGCCTTACAAGACTCCATAAACCAACAAGATCGCGTAGAGAATCTTGAGGGCAATATGCAGAGCCTGATCGACAGCAAAACTAATCCATCGCTCACACCTTATAAAATCGATGATCCAGTGTGCCACAAGTTCCACCGCAGCCAAAATTGGAGAGCCAGTGATTAACCAAACGATCCCCGCCTGAATCAGAGCATGAGCAGTAAGCGCGTGCACCCACAAAGCTGGTGGCCCAGGTGCCCCTCCGAAGAGTTTCGTGGGGTCCAAATTCCGGTTCTTTCCACTTGCGAGAAACTCTCCCTGAAGTGGGTAATCCCCAAAAGCGTGCCCAATAATCAAGGCAAACGCGAGAATGATAACTCCCTGCAAGCCCCCCTCCGCGACCAATCGCGTCGTGAATTCTGATCCCATCCTGTCGTGATCCCCAGGTTGGAATTACCAACACTTTCCAAGAACCTCCATGGTCTCGCTCTCCGCGAGCTTTTGATTCATCTGCCGAATTCGGCGACACATCACGGTGATCACGCCAGAAAGTAGTTTGGCCCCTGCAGCCGGATAGGCCGCTACAAACTCGTCTATATCCGCTTTGTTTGCTCTCCAAATTTGGGTAAACTCTTGAGCAGTAACGGTGGCACTTGCCTTGGCAGGATCAAACGCATTGACCTCACCTAAGGTCTCTCCTTTTTCAACACGAGCAACGAGCTTGGCACGTCCTTCAACTTGAATACTCACGTGTAACAGGCCGGAGATCACCAAATATAAATAGGGCTGATCTTCGTTCGTCTCGATCACTGTTTGACCCGCCTGAGCAGGAAGAAACTCGCCATAGTCACTCAACAAACGACGATCATCGTCATCCATCTCCTCAACAATCCCCACTGATGGCAACTCCGGTCGTGTTAGTTTATCACTCATATCGAATAAGTTGAACTGAGATACCCGTGACGAAAAGCCAAAACTTAACATCCGAGCTCGCTAGAACTCTTCCGCCACAATCTAGAGAAGAAGCCTCACCTATTTCGCTCCAACTTGCGCTGCTCGGCGTTTCTGCCATCCTACCCCCATGGGATTGCACGCGCTCGGAGATTCTGCCTGGCTATTCAAAGCTAGCGGACCATCTCCAGAAAATAAGCTGGAGTTGATCCTACGCCTGCGTCAGATCCTGGAGCTCAATCCCATTCCGGAAATCGTCGACCTTGTCTCATCCTTCGATACCATCGCGGTTTACTTCAATCCGATCGACGGTGAAACTGTCCTCAACCACCTCACTTGCCTTCAACTCGGTGAAGCAAATGATCAGCAGGATTCAAAAAATCGAACGGTCACCATCCCTGTGGTTTATGGCGGCGAATACGGACCCGACTTGCAAGCTTTGGCAAAAACCAAAAACCTCAGTGCAACAGATCTAATCTATCTTCACAAAAATTCTAAATACACCGTAGCGGCCATCGGATTCTCACCCGGCTTCCCCTACCTTCAAGGCCTACCTCCCGAACTCCACCAAGCCCGCCATCGTAGCCCGAAAAAGGTGTCTGCTGGTTCGATAGCAATCGCTGGCGACCAAGCTGGCATCTATCCCTTCGCTTCTCACGGCGGCTGGCATGTGATCGGTCGCACCGATGTCAATCTATTCAATCCCGAGAACAAAAATCCTTCTCTCCTTCAACCGGGCGACACCGTGCAATTTGTCGAAACCGAAAAACTAGAAACAACCCAGCTCTCACCGTCCAAAAGCAAACAACTAGACCTCGGCATACAAATTCTCGAACCAGGTGCGTTGAGCTCCGTTCAAGACCACGGCAGATGGGGAAGACAACACCTCGGCATCTCACCCGGCGGTGCCGTAGATCCACTCTTGGCCACAATCGCCAACCGCTTAGTAGGTAACTCAGATGGCACTGCGGTAATCGAATGCAACATGACCGGTCCTGTCCTTAAATTCAATGTCGACGCCACAATCTCATGGGTAGGCTGGGCCAATGAAGGTTCTGGCAAACCTCATAGAATACCCGCCGGATCCGAGATAGACCTGCGCGGACGTATGAGCCATTTACGAGGCTACATTGCTGTAGCCGGAGGCATCGATGTTCCGGAGACTCTTGGCAGCTGTGCTACCGACCTAAGAGCCGTTCTCGGGGGGCATCACGGACGCACTCTCAGAGCCGGGGACACCCTACCCGTAGGAAAGGAAAGTTCCCGTCCTATCTCGAACAAGTGGCACGTCACTTGGCCTCAGCCTAGCGGGAAAATAATCGAATTACGATTTCTCCGCGGAATACAAGGCGACTGGTTCACTGACGAAGCTCACCGGAAATTTACTAGAGATTTCTATGAAATCAGCGCCTCGTTCGACCGCACTGCCACACAACTGACCGGGTCAAAACTGAAACTCAAGCAACCGCGAGAGATGGTATCTCAACCCGTCGTCGTAGGCTCCATTCAAGTTCCTCCTGAAGGTGAGCCAATCGTCTTGATGAGCGAACGTCAGACCATCGGTGGCTACCCACAAATCGGGCATCTCATTTCAGCAGACATACCCAATCTCGCGCGTGCATGGCCTGGGACAAAAATCCAGTTCCGAGAAGTGGAACTTGAAGAAGCACGCGACGCTTGGAACGAACTCCAACGCGATCTCGGATTTCTAAATGCAGGCCTGATGACAGCACTTTGATAGGTGAAATGACAGCTACCAAAAATCCCTTCAAGACCATCGATCTAAATGCCGACCTCGGTGAAGGAGGCAACCAAGATCACGCGCTAATGACCTTCGCAAGTTCTGCCAATATTGCCTGTGGAGGACATACCGGTAATGAGGAAAGCATTCGCCGCGCAGTTGAACTCGCCACCCAAACGAATACCACCATCGGCGCCCACCCAGGCTACGAAGACCCATCTAATTTCGGAAGAAAACCGATGCACCTTTCCTCAACTGAAATTCGGGACCTTCTTCACCGCCAGCTCGAGCGAATATTACAAGTCCATCCACAACTTCACCACGTAAAACCACACGGAGCACTCTACAATCAGGCCAACCAAGATGTCACAATGGCAAGTGCATTAGTCGCCGCAATCGTCGAACTGCAACCAAACACCATCCTCTATTGCCCTCCCTACGGTTCACTGGCGAAAGCCGCAGCCGAATTGAATCTAAACATCTGCCCAGAAGGCTTCATCGACCGGACCTACCAAAATGACGGAAATCTCTGCCCAAGAACCGAAAAACGTGCCGTGATCTCGGACTCGGAACAGGCAATTTCACAGGCACTTCAAATAGCCCTAGAGCAGAAAGTGCATACCATCCAAGGCAAACCTATCACTCTAGAAGCAAAAACTCTCTGCATTCATGGCGATAGCCCAGGCGCTTTAGATCTCCTACGCCTTACCCGGTCTTCACTTGAAGAAAACGGCATCAAGATCGTGGCTCCCTGCTTCCAATCATGACGATATTACAATTCATCGCTAAGCGCACCGGCCTAGGAAAACGCCATGCGAAGAAGATGCTTAATTCTGGAAACGTCGTCCTCAATCAATCAGCAATCGCCGACGGCAACGTTCCGCTTGGAAAATTCGACCACCTCACAGTTGCAGGCGAAACCCTCCAGTCAAACACAGCTCGCTACATCCTCCTCAACAAACCCGCCGGCATCCTCTCCGCCACCACCGACCGGAAACACAAAACCGTCATCGACCTCATCGACGAACCTTGGTCCTCCGAACTCCACCTCGCCGGCCGCCTCGACCGCTCCACCACCGGCCTTGTCATCCTTACCAACGACTCTCGGTTTTCCGAATCACTCACCCACCCAAATAACAAAATTCCCAAAACCTACCTTGTCGAAACCGACCAACCCATCACCCCGGAGGCCATCGCCAAATTCCGCTCTGGTATGTCCTTTGACAAAGAAAAAATCCGCACCCAACCCGCTATCGTCGAACTGTTAGAATCCAATCACTACCGTCTTACGATCTTTGAAGGGAAACACCATCAGATCAAACGCATGTTCCTCCGCTTCGGTATCCAAGTCACAAAGCTTCACCGAGAATCCATCGGACCCTACGAACAACAAAAAAATCTCCAATCTGGGACTTACCAACGGTTCAACCCTTCACCCGATCATTTGACTCCACCCACTCCATAAACGTATCTGCCGCCGCCTCGGAATTCATCACAGGAATCCCGCCTGCAGCCTCGATCTTTATCCGATCCT
>JBGCEE010000022.1:0-51962 GCA_045106015.1 Akkermansiaceae bacterium
CCCGCCGCCGCTGCACCCCGGAATACGACCTGCGCTTCAGCCGCTATTTCGGAACCTCTCCCGGCTTCTGGCCCCGCCTCCAGCTCGACTACGATCTCATGCGCGCCGAACGCGAGAACGGCGAACGCATCCAACGCGAGGTCCAGCCTCATGCCGCGTGAGTTGCCGGGAAATGTTTCAATGATACTCGTGACCCCGATGATATGATGAGGGGCAGAGGCTCCTTGTCGCTCGCCCGCGCGTGACGCTTGGGAAGATAGAGCCAGAAGCGGTCGTTGAGATTGTCGGTCCGGGCCGCTACGGCCGGAGGGAGCAACCGGACCTTGTGCCGGAGCGTCTCGGTGATTTCCGCCAGAGTCCCGTCGGCTTCCTGTCCGTGAGCCAGCGGGGCCCACGCCATCATGGTCGCGCATAGCAGGCCTGCGGGTAGCGGGAGGATTGTGGGAAATCTCATTTGAGAAACGGGGACCTCTTGTTACTGCGCAAGTCGCGCCGGCTTTTCATTTTTCGGTCTGTTTCCGACCCTCAAATTCGATGCGGCGAGGAAGTTGAGAGTCCTCCTCGGTAGACGCCTGAATGTTCAATTGGGTTGGCTCCATGACTGGCTGATAGCGATGGAATCACTGGGGTAAAGCTACGGAGGTGGCGGGTTTGATGGTAGCCGTGAATTTGGTGGACTCACCGGTTTAGCGCACCTTTTAGGTCTGTCTGGATGTAGGTTTTTGCTCGTTCTCGGCACGCTATTGCCAAGTCACCGTCCCTTAGTCCCTCAAGTATACCTTCAAAATCATGACGGTTTATTTTCTGGGTTTTGTCCCAAAATTTCTCTCTGCGTATTTCTTTTTCTGATCTTTTGCCGCATGCGTCTATTCCAGTTCCTTCATTCGGGGTTATGCACCAAACATGTGCAATATTTTCGTCATTAATCAACTTGGCGTAGCGCAGTGGAAATCCTGTCTGATCATGTATTTCCAACGCAAGATAGAAGCACGCGCCGCTCATGAAGAGATCGAGATCGTTTCCCGAGTCGAGTTTAAGGCGGAGAATTTCTTGGCGACTAAGGTTTCTCATTTTTCTTATATGGATTCAGAAATCGAAGAGGTTCATCTGGGGGGAGTTTGCTTCGGGGAGGGTGTCTTCTAGCTTGGTGGTTTTGGGTTTTGGGTGTTTCTCCTTTGAAGCGGGTTTGGAGGGGTTCATTTCCAGGTGGGAGAGGATGGATTTGGCGCGGGCGAGGACGGGCTTGGGGAGGCCGGCGAGGCGGGCGACTTGGATGCCGTAGGATTTGTCGGCGGAGCCGGGGAGGATTTTGTGGAGGAAGATGATTTCTTCGTTCCATTCGCGGACGGCGACGTTGCAGTTGACTACGGCATCTCTAGTATTTGCGAGGTCGGTGAGTTCGTGGTAGTGGGTGGCGAAGAGGGTGCGGCATTTGATTTCGTCGTGGAGGTGCTCGGCGACCGCCCAGGCGATGGAGAGGCCGTCGAAGGTGGCGGTGCCGCGGCCGATCTCGTCGAGGATCACCAGGGATTTCTCGGTGGCATGGTTGAGGATGAGGGAGGTTTCCGACATTTCGACCATGAAGGTGGACTGGCCGCGCGAGATGTCGTCCGAGGCGCCGACGCGGCAAAAGATGCGGTCGGCGAGGCCGATGGTGGCGGAATCGGCGGGGACGCAGGCGCCGATCTGGGCCATGAGGGTGATGAGGGCGAGCTGGCGGATGTAGGTGGATTTGCCGGCCATGTTGGGGCCGGTTAGGATCTGGAGGCGTGAGGAATCGGGAAGGAGTTCGGTGTCGTTGGGGACGAACTTGGTATCGGTGAGGGTTTGTTCGAGGACGGGGTGGCGGCCGTTTTCGATAATGAGTTCGGTGCCGTGGGTGAGGGTGGGGCGGCAGTGGCGGTGGAGCTGGGCGGTTTCTGCCAAGGCGCAGAGGGTGTCGATTTCGGCGATGGCGGCGGCGGTTTCTTTGAGCTCGGCGAGGTGTTCCACTACTTTTTGGCGGAGCTCTAGGAAGAGTTCGTATTCGAGTTGTTTGGAGCGTTCTTCGGCGCCGAGGACTTTGTTTTCCATCTCTTTGAGCGCTGGTGTGATGTAGCGCTCGGCGTTGGCCATGGTCTGTTTTCTCGTGTAGTCGTCCGGGACTTTGTCGAGGTTGCGGGTGGTGATTTCGATGAAGTAGCCGAAGACGTTGTTGAATTTGATTTTCAGGGAGTCGATGCCCGTGCGTTTGCGTTCGTCTTCCTGGAGGCGGGCGATCCAGTTTTTTCCGCCACGGGCGGCGGAGCGGAGTTCGTCGAGGTCGGTGGAATGGCCGTCGCGGATGATGTTGCCGTCTTTTAGGTTGGTGGGGGGTTCTTCTGATAAAGCGGCTTCGAGTATATCTCGGAGTTGGGGGAGGGGGTGGAGTTTAGTGAGAAGTGGGGAGTGAGAAGTGAGAAGTGGGGAGAGGTCCTCTTTTAGAGGGGGGATTTGGGCTAGGGAGAGGGAAAGGGATTGGAGGTCTCGGGGGTTGCCGGAGTTTTGGGAGAGGCGGGAGGTGGTGCGTTCGATGTCGCGGATATTTTTGAGGGATTCGCGGGCTTTAGAGAGGAGGAAGGGCTCGGCTAGGAGGGCAGCGATAGTTTCCTGACGGGCGGTAAGTGTTTCGAGATCACGGAGGGGGTGGAGGAGCCAGTTGCGGAGGAGGCGCCCGCCCATGGGGGTTTGGGTGCGGTCGAGGACGGCTAAGAGGGTGTGTTTCGGGCCGGAGCGGGATTCGACGAGGTCAAGGTTGCGCTGGGAGGCGGAGTCGATGAGGACGTGTTTGTCGTTTTCGAGAAGGCGGGGTGGGTTGAGGTGTTCGCAGGGGCGGCGGAGTTGGTGAATGAGGTAGTGGAGGGCGGCGCCTGCCGCTGAGGATGCGGCCTCAAGTTCTGAACAGCCGAAGCCGTCAAGGGAGTGGACATTGAAATGCGACTTTAGGAGTTCGGCTGCGTGTTCTAGTTGGAAGGTGTATCCATCGTATGGGAGGGCGTGAGGGTGGTTTTCTGAAAAGTCGGAGATTTGGTGATCGGGAATGAGAATTTCCGAAGGAGAGATGCGGGCGAGTTCGTCGAGGAGCAGGGCGGGGTCGGAGAACTCGGCGATGATGAATTCTCCGGTGGTGTGGTCGATGGCTGAAAGACCGTGGGATTTCCCGGAGCGTGAGAGGGCGGCGAGATAGTTGGGGCGTTGGTCATCGAGGAGGGTGAGGTCGTCAATGGATCCAGCGGTGAGGATGCGAGCGATCTCGCGTTCGACGAGTTTTCCAGGGACGGCCTCTGAAGTTTGCTCGGCGATGGCGACGCGTTTGCCGGCTTTTAGTAGGCGGGCAATGTAATTTTGGGCGGCGTGGTAGGGGACTCCGCACATGGGGGTGCCGCCACGCTTGGTGAGGGCTACGTTCATGATGGGGGCGGCATTTTTCGCATCCTCGAAGAACATTTCGTAGAAATCGCCGAGCCGGTAGAAGAGAATCATGTCGTCCGGGAGGCTTTTCCTCATGGTGAGGTATTGGGCCATCATGGGGGTTTGTTTCGACATGAGGCGATTCTGGGTGGCCAGAGTTCAAACTTCAAATTTTAAACTCTGATAATACCAGCTTGTTTTGCTCATTGGGATAAAGTCGAGATTCGAGAGTTGTGGAATTGTGCCGGTTGGGGAAGATGGAGGCGTGAAGGATCAGAGAAAGGTGAGGGACGTGGTGTTCGCGGGGATTGATTTCGAGGGTGCGGGGGCGCAACGTGGAAAGGAGGATTGGCCGGTTCAGATTGGGATGGGCACTTGGTCACTGGACGATGGATACAAGGATTTTTACGTTTCCTATCTTGAGCGTGAGGGAAATGTGGACTGGTATGCGAAGAAGATTCACGGCATTGAAGAGGATGATCTGGAGGGGGCTCCGAGTCTGCTTTCATTGTGGCCCGAAGTGAATGGAAGGCTGGGTAACGGGGCGGTTCCGGTGGCACATGCCAAGGGGACGGAAAAACGATTTTTACGTAAATTCCCGGGTAATCCGTTCGATCCTTGGGTGGATACTTTATTGTTGTCTAGGGCGGCGCTACCTGAGGAGAAGAAGCATTCGCTTGGAATTTTGTGCGAGGAGGTCGGAGTGGCCGACCGGGTCCGAGAGTTGGTTCCAGATCGCAATTGGCACGATGCACTTTTTGATGCGGTTGCTTCGTTGGTTTTGCTGGAGTGGATGGTCAAGAAGTATGGGCTTCAGGACTTGCCCCTGTGGGCATTGGTCGCACCGAATACCGGTGCATGGTATCGCCTGCGGAAGGCGATGACTTGATTGGGAAGCGGCTCCAAATTTTCAGAAAATGGGTAGAAGAATTCTTCAAGTTGTCTGTGTGCTATTGATCATTGTATTGGTCGTATGGATCGCGAGAAAAGAGCCGAAGCGACCGGGTTTGCCGAAGTGGCAGATGCAAGAGCGGTTACTTGATGATCTTACCGAGCAGGATAAGCTCCGAAAACAACGAGAGGCTGATGTTGCGTTGGTGAGAAGTTTGCTGGGTGAGGAGCTATCGGATCGGCGGTTTAGCTTCGCCGTGATTTCGGAGGCTGTTTCTGGGAAAAAAGTGATTCCCGCTTCGGGGCGGGCGTCGAGCGAGAGAGTGTTTACCGCGATTGATGAGGTGATGAGTGGGCTTCTTCCGGAGCTCAGCGGGGTCGAATCGCCGATACGGAGACTGAAGAGAATCAATGAAGCCTCGCGTTATTTTGAAGAGGGATTGATGGAGGGGTTGAGCCAAATGGAAGGCTTCGAATGTGAGGTTCCAAAGACTCGGGAAGGAAAAACGCAGAGGTCTGGCTATCCAGATTTGAAGATCACGGATACAAGGTCAGGAGATGTGTTTTATCTCGACCCGAAGTTGATGGAGCAAGGATCCGTTAGGAGTAGTTTGCGGACGTTTTATTTTGAGCCGAAACGCGGGACTCTCAAGATTACGGATGATGCGAGCCACCTGCTAATTGGAATCGAGCATGACGGGAAGGATGGGGAATGGGGGTTTCTTGGGTATAGGTTGGTCGATTTGGCATTTCTGAACGTTCGGCTGAAGGCCGAATTTCAGGCATCGAATAAGAATATTTATACAGAGCGTTCGGTTCTTGAATCCACTCTTGGAAATGCAAAGGATGAGCAGAGATGAGCGAGCCAAAATCCAAACGAACGAGTGGCTCGGTTGCGATGGATGATTATCTTGAGCAAATTTTTCATCTGATCGAAGAAAAGGGTTACGCGCGAGCGATTGAGATTTCAGAGAAGTTGGGAATTTCGCAAGCGAGTGTGACGAATATGATCCAGAAGTTGGATGGTGAGGGCTTGGTGAAACATGAGAAGTATCGTGGAACTGTCTTGACCGAAGAGGGTTTGCGGATTGCTGGGGCGATTGTGGAAAGGCATGAGACTCTCACGAGATTTCTCAGATTGTTTGGTCTGGACGAGGAAACCATTTATCGAGATGTGGAAGGGATGGAGCACCATGTCTCCCGGCCTACGCTTGAAGTCATCAGGGCGGTGGCTGATACGCTCGAAGGAAGTGATGAAATGCTTGAAAAAGTGAAGAATCGTATCATTCCAGTCGGGAAACGATAAGTGGAAGCTTCAGGGAGGTGAAATTTTTCAACTTATGCATGGCATTTTGCCAGTATCTGTCCCAAGGTATTTAACGGGTGAGTTAGTAGAAAAACTCACCGTAATTTGAACCTAAACTAAAAAGAACTATGCAAACAGCAAACGTCGATCTGCCGATCACCGTTACGGTGCGCCATGAACAAGTGACCGATTCTCTCCGTGATTACGCCCGTAAGAAAATTGAAGGACTCCATTTGGATTATCCGAAAATTATTGAAGCGAAGGCGATTTTAGATGTTCAGAAAAACCGACACATTGCCGAGATTATTTTGTTTTGCACCAACCACATAACGATTGAAGCGCACACGGAAGGAAGGGACATGTATGTGGCTTTGGATGAGACGATTGAGAAAATCGCTCGCCGGATGAGAAAGCACAAAACACGACTTCTCAAGAAGAACCGCCCTCATCGAAATGAGTCGATTCGGTATTTGGAAGAAAGTTATTTTACCGAAGATGCGTTGGATCATCCTGAGGAAGCGGTGAACGATCCCGAGCCTTTTATTGTGCATCCTGACAATTACGCGGTGAAGACGATGTATAAAGAGGATGCGATCATGGAACTCGAACTTTCGGATCGCCCGTTTGTTTTATACAAGAGCGCGAGGCGTGACTGTCTGAGCATTATTTATCGCCGAAAAGATGGCGAGTATGCTGCGATGAACGTAGGTCAATAGGGATCCAGTTAATCGACGACTCTAACAATAAGGGGTAGCCTTTTGGCTGCCCTTTCTTGCGTTTGGAGCTTTCATGATTATTTTGTCCTTTTGAATATATTACTTACAGGAGCCAACGGGTATATCGGGCTGCGCTTGCTTCCACGATTGTTGGAAGCTGGGCATCGGGTAACGGCTTTGGTTAGAGACAAAACTAGATTTCCTAATTTCCAGTTCAAAGCGTTTTTCGACGATGGTCGACTGGAATTGGTCGAGGGTGATATGTTGGATGCTGAGTCACTCCCGGTGCTTGAGCGAAACTATGAGGCGGCTTTTTACCTTTTGCATTCAATGGGTGCGGGGAAGGGTTTTGTGGAGAGAGAGGAAAGGTGTGCCCGCCATTTTTCTCAATGGGTAGAGAGCGGAGACGTTTCAAGAATCGTTTATTTGGGCGGATTGGTTCCAGAGGGCAAGCTATCTAAGCATCTTGCATCAAGGGAGAATGTGAATCGTGTTCTTCGTTCAGGAGTTATTCCGGTGACCACTTTTCGAGCTTCGATTATTGTTGGTTCCGGTTCGGCTTCTTTTGAAATTATCCGTGATCTTTCCGAAAAGTTACCAGTGATGATCACACCGAAATGGACCAATACACGATGCCAGCCCATTTCGATACGAAACGTAGTTGAATATTTGGGTGGCTGCTTGGAATCTGAAGAAACGGTTGGAGAAATTTTCGACATCGGAGGACCAGATGTTTTTAGTTATCGGGAGCTACTTGAGATCTATGCCCAAAAGCGTGGGCTGCATCGTCTGATTGTCCCTGTGCCGTTTTTGACGCCGCGTTTATCAGCTCATTGGTTAAGATTGGTGACCTCGACGACGATGGGTTTGGCGAAGTCGTTGATCGAATCATTGCGTCATGAAACAATATGCAAAGATCATCGGATCAGAGGATTGATTCCTCAGGAACTTCTTACTTACGAGGATTCGATTGACAAAGCATTTGCAAGAATTGCGCAGAATCGAGTGCCATCATCTTGGATTGATTCACTATCTTCTGGTAATCTGAAACCTGAATTTTTTCGTTCGATCAAAGTGCCTGAGCATGGAGTTTTGCGGGATCGGCAGTCCGCTGAGATCCTAGGTGATCGACATGATGTGGTAGATGCGGTCTGGTCGTTAGGTGGTGCCAACGGCTGGCCATCGATGAATTGGGCGTGGAAGATTCGTGGCTGGATGGATCGGGTTTCTGGAGGCATAGGAATGCGACGTGGAAGGAGGCATCCGAGCGAATTGTTTGCGGGTGATGCGTTGGACTTCTGGCGTGTGATCCTTGCTGACCGAGGTGAGGATGGGAAATCGGCGCGATTGATTCTCTCTGCAGAGATGAAACTTCCCGGTGAGGCGTGGTTGGACTTCGAGGTTACCGAGGATTGTTTGGTCCAAACAGCGACCTTTCGGCCTAGGGGGTTGTTTGGACGAGTTTACTGGTATTCGGTTCTACCATTTCACGTCGTCCTCTTTCCTGCGATGGCGAAGCGGCTCGCTTCAGGTAGGAGTGGTCTGCAGGGTACCTGAAAGCTCAGGAGCGCGACTGACGGTTTTCCTAACTATTCCTTTTTAATTGTTCCAAAGAGCTCGCTCAGGATCCCAGGTGTAAGAACCTCAGGGGTGACAATGGGTTTTTCTTCCGGAAGATAGAGAACATTGACGGGTATTGCAGAACGACCTAGTTCCGTAAGTTTGGCTTCGATAGCTGGATTGGGGCGAGTTTTGTCCGCTTTGAGAAATACGATTCCTTTTTCTTTTGCCAGATCGAGCACTTCGTCGGTGTAGGCGACTTTCTTGTTCACTTGGCAGGTGAGGCACCACTGTGCGGTGAAATCGACATAGACTGGAGTCCCTTCCGCGAGAAGTTCTTCTACTTTCTCATTGGACCAAGTTTGCCATGTTTTTTCTGGCTCGGGAGGAAGGGAAAGAGCAATGCCCGAGCCAACAAAAACCGTGGTCAAGATGATTGCGCTGAGTCTTACCTTTCCTGGTCGGTGTGGAAGGTGCCAGCGTCCGTAGATCCATGCGCCGGCGGCGATCAAGCTTAGGCCAAGGAGAGGAGAGAGAAGCTTTTCTTGGCCGATGAGGCCGGAGTAGACCCATAGCAAATAGCCGGCTGTGGCGAAGAGGAGGAAAGACATTCCTTGTTTGAAAGACTCCATCCATGCACCGGGGCGCGGAAGTTTTTCGACAAGTGAGGGGAAAATCGAAAGGATAAGGTAGGGTAGGGCAAGACCGAGTGCCATCGCAGCGAAACCTGAAAAGAACTGTATGGCAGGTAGGGCCATTGTAGCGCCAATTGCAGCACCAAGAAATGGAGCAGAACAAGGTGTGGCGACTACAGTGGCGAGAACCCCCGAAAAGAACGAACCGGCGTGGCCGCTTTTGTTTTGAAATTTCCCCCCAACCGAGGTGGCTGAAGATCCTATTTCAAAGATGCCAAACATATTGAGTCCGAGTATGAACATCAGGAGGAGAAGAACTAGGACGACAAGTGGATTCTGTAGTTGGTAACCCCATCCAATTGAATCTCCTCCTGACTTGAGTGCTGCTGCTCGTACGGCGAAGAGTATGCCGCTCAATACTGCGAATGAGCCGAGAACTCCGAGAGCGAAGCTTACCCCGTGCAGAGCGATAGAGCGGCGGTCTTCGCCAGCTTGTTGCACGAATCCCATGATCTTGAGGCCGATCACCGGGAAGACACAGGGCATGAGATTTAGAATCAGCCCGCCGATGAGCATGCCGCCAAGAATAGGAAGAAGTTTTCCAAATGAAACGGGTTCAGGAGGAGGAGACGAGATTGTGGTCTCCGGAATGCTCAGGTTTTTGGTTCCGACCAAGATACCTGAAACGGTATTTCCTTGGGGAATCGGTTCATCGAGGAAATCAAATTTTTTCCTTTGGATGGTTAGTTGGTATCCGTTTTCAGTTTTGGTAGCCTCTCCACCGTCAGAGAGGGCTTTGAGATAGGGCTCGTTGGGGATAAAGTCTTTTGGCGATTCGGTAAGGCCTTCGATTTCTAGCTTGATGGAATCTGGCGATTTTTTTTCTGAATTTGCTAATACTTTGAGTGAAGTTGGGAGTTGATTGGGAATTGCTTGTCTTGCTGCTTCAAAGAGGGTGGTTTCGGATGAAGCCACGGCTTGATCTGCAACTGCGAGTTCAAAAGAGAACTCGGCGTTTTCATCGATGCAGGACATTTTACAAATCTGCCACCTAGCTTTGGCTGAAAATTCGAACGTATCACCGCTGGAAATGGTATTCGACGGGGTGATTTCGATTAAGAAAACCGGCGTGCCCGTATAAATGAAGCTTTTGCCCGAGAACCCTTCTTTTACCTCTGGGGTTGGCCACTGAATCGGGCCAGCTTTTGCGCCTTCGGGAAGATTCCATTCGATTTCTGGCGGAAGTTCGACGCCACCTGAGTTTTTGTAGTAACTGTGCCATTCCTCTGGGTGCTTGAGTTCGAGTGCCACCGTGAACGATTTGTTCGGTGCGACCGTTTTCACATCTGCTACCATTCTAGAGACCGAGGTGGTCGCTTGAGCGAAGGCAACGTTGCAAAGGGTTAGGATGATAAAGATCAGACGCATGTAGCTAAGAGAAGCTAGTTGGCGTTTTCATCCAAATAAAAAAGGCCGTAGGAAAAATCCTACGGCCTTTGAAGAAGTGTGAGATACTGTTTTAGTAGCCTCTGCGGTAGTTTTCTTGATCTTGGGCGTTGCCGTATAGTGCGCCGGCGCCGGCACCTGCAGCACCACCAATTGCAGCGCCTTCGAGTGCACGGCCCGATTGGTGACCAACAATACCACCAACGGCGGCTCCTACGAGTCCACCAGTAGCGGCGCCGCGTTGGGTGTTTGGACCAGTTGGGGCTGCGCAGTTACTAAGAGCAATTGCGGTGATTCCGGAAAGGATTGTGATGGATAGTTTTTTCATAGTTTGTGAAGTTAAATTAAGAAGTAGATGATTGGAGGGTGAATTCAAGAGGTTTTTGTTGTGGTTGTTGATATTCTAGCCCTCATAATTTTCCAATGAGCATCTTCGGGTAACACTATGACTCGATCAGGTGTGGGTTTATTCATTACTGCGGCTGATTTTTGTTTAAAATCCCCAATAGGGATAGCTAATTGCCAACGCCAACCAAGAAATTAGTGAGATGGTGGCGACTACAATTGTTGGGTATGGAATTGGAACCCGGCGGCGACTGAAAGGCGTATCCATTCGCCCTTTTGTGAGGAAGCAGGCAATCAGTGAGCCAATGAAGATCCAGAACGAAACTACTTGGGTGAATTCAGTGGCTTTGAGAAGCAATTGGGATTCAGGAGGGAGTCGAACGCCACCCATGATTCCGATGAGAGAGAGACGTTTGAAATTTGAGCCGAAGAACATTTCAATTGAAGCGGGGGCGAGAATCACTGGAAGTACGCGATACCAGACGATATTTCCAAGTATTGAGATCGCTCGCACGATAACGGCGATTCGCCAAATGGAAACGACGGCAAGAAATCCGATGTTCCATTTTGTTGCAGTGACAATGTCAGTGAACGATTCGACTGGGATCCCGTATACCCAAGCGCAGGGTGCGGTCAGCCAGAAAAGATTTACAAATATTGGGAATTGGTTTCGATGTTTACCCAAGGAACCCGGACGAAGGAAAAAACACGTCCAGCCGTAGATAAAAAGTGCGGAGAAGATCGATGCAGCAAACGGTCCAATGAACCACTCGAATTGGCGGACTAGATCGAGATGATCGTAGTTTCTCGCGATGCCTGCGGTGAGAACGAGAATAGCGCCAACAATCCACGCTTTTGGGGTTGCTGCGACTCGTTCGATAGAATTTCTGTTACCGAGGAGATATAGAAAAATATCTTTTGGGTTCATGAATGAGATTCAGGCTCGCTATTTGTTTGAAGATCGAAGGTGGCTACGAAAGTTCCGGTTTCTCTTTTCTACAAAAGCCGGCTCGTAAAGTTTTCTGATCAAATCGCGGAAGCCGTTGTGCAGTTGCTCGACAGACAGGTCGGTGGGCTTGAAATTGATATCGAACAGAGAGCAGCGTTCGGTGGCTTCCTCAGAGAGCAGGCGTCCCTCATCGGAGAGTCGAGTCCAGAGAGGAGTGCCGGGGAAGGGGGTTAGGAATGTAACCTGGACATCATAGAGCCCGCTTTTTTTGACGAATTCAAAGACATTGTCGAAAGATTCAGGCCCATCCCCGTCGAGACCCAAGATAAAACATCCGTTTACTGTGATGCCATGGCTTTGGATGGTTTCAATCGCTTCTAGGTATTTTTCGGTGCGCCGTGCTTTCCAATTCGATTTTTTTTCAACGCCGTTCAATGAGTTGAAATCAGGACTCTCAAAACCGATTAACACCTGCTTGCAGCCTGCATCTCTCATTAGTTTCAAAAGTTCGGGATCATCTGCCACTGAAACGTCAGTTTCTGTAAACCAACGAATTCGTTCAGGCATGATGGCCTTCATAAGCTCTTTTCCATGCCTCTTATCGGCAAACGTATTATCGTCAGCGAACTCAATGAAAGGCCGATTAAAAAGTCCTTTGAGTTTGCGGATTTCTGCGACGACACGTTCGACAGGTTTGGTTCTGAACGTGGGCGAGAGTCTCATGGATGCGGCGCAAAATTCGCAGGCAAAAGGGCAACCTCGCTGAGTTTGTATTGTGAACCTTGGGTAGCGATCGGGTGATAGAAGTTCGAAGGCCGGCATCGGTGATTCTGAAAAATCGAATGGCCCTCTACTACGAGCATCGTAGATCGGTTTGAGTTGCTTTTTTTCCAAGTCGTTGAGAACTTCTGGCCAGACTTGCTCGCCTTCACCGATTACCAAGGCATCGACATGTTTTGCAGATTCTTCAGGTGCAAGTGTCGCGTGCAGACCGCCAAGGATGACGGGAATACCTCTTTCTCGAATTCTATCAGCCAATGCGAAAGCTTCCTTCGAGGTCGCAGTAAGAGTTGAGAGGGCAACTGCATCAAAGTGGTCGGGTATTTCGCTGATATCCCTGACTTCAAGATATTCACAATCGATATGGGGTGGACACATTCCTGCTAGAGTGAGTAGCCCGAGAGAAGGTAGAGCTTCAATTTCTCTGGCACGGCGAGAAACGGCTGGGAATGATAAGCCGAGGTTGAGGAGTTCAGCATCGACGAGTCTCAGCCCACTCATGGCGATAAATCCGATTCTCATGATTGGAAGAATAGGATAACGGCGATTCCTCCAGTTGCAGAAAGAACGGGAATGAAGAAAAGGTGGCGTATCGGTTTCCTCCATGCACATAGGAAGCAGGTCAGTGGCATGGTGATGAGCGCAATAAGAAGCGAGATGCCGCCAAATCGTGCGGCGTCCTCGGAGATTCCGAGTGGGATAAGAGAGAGTGCGTAAAATAGATTGATTAGGCCGATTCCGAAAAATGAGATATGTCCGAGCCTGACCATACGGCGTTCACGGCTACCGTAGCCGCCGAGCCAGTTTTCATTGTGAAATAGCAGCCCCATAATCGCACCACTAATTACACCGCCGAGAAAGCCCCACCATCCCGCGGCCAAAGAGAAACGAACAATATCAGACATGACCTAACCTCACCATTTGGTTTGGTCGGTGGGAAGCAGGAAAGATGGGCTTAGACCGTTTTCCAAAAATCTGTTCATCTATCGATTGATTTGATTCGTTCAAAGTCAGCCGCGAGAGAGAGGGAAATCTGAGGCAAGAGGAGATACTCCAATAGCAGCGTTGTTTCTCAGTCATGGTGCCCGCACCACTCCTTCCGCTCGTTCTGAATTTTTTCGAGAACTGGCTCAGCCATTCTACCAGCTATTTTTGCTATTTGGAATTAGGCGGATGGATCTTCTGATTTCTTTTGGTAGATGAGCTTCTTGTTTACAAATTCTAGGATGCCAAGATGGGATAGCTCTCTGCCGTAGCCTGAATTTTTGGTTCCACCGAAGGGGAGTTCTGCTTGAGAGCGTGTGGATTGATTGATGAAAACCATTCCTGTATTGATCTCTCTAGCAACGGCAAGGGCGCGATCGGTATCTTGTGAGTGCACTGAACCTCCGAGCCCAAAGGAAGAGTTGTTCGCAAGTTCAATGGCTTCGTCTTCCGTTTTTACCGTATGGATGACTGCGACAGGTCCAAAGAGCTCATCATCGTATACTGAGTTTTCTGGCGTAACGTTCGTGAGAATAGTCGGATTGAAAAAGGCACCTTCGCGCTTTGGGCGGCTTCCTCCAAGAGCCGTCTTCGCTCCAGATTGTATTGCGGAAGTGACTTGGTCCTGCAGTCGGATGGCCGCAGCTTCCGATGAAAGTGGCCCGATATCTGTGGAAGGGTCGAGCGGGTCACCCATCTTGAGAGAGGCCATGGCTTTTTTCATTCCGGCAGTGAATTTTCGGGCGATTGAGTCAATGACGATGAAGCGTTTTGCAGCGACGCATGACTGGCCAGTGTTGACCAAGCGTCCTCTAACAGCTTCTTGGATGGCAAGCTTCAGGTCTGCATCTTTGAGGACAATAAATGGATCATTTCCACCGAGTTCTAGGACTGAGGGCTTGATGTTTTTCCCGGCGGTTGCTGCTACGGCCGCTCCTGCTGCTTCGCTCCCTGTGAGGGAGACGCCACGAACCTTCTGATGGGCAATGATGGGATCGACAAATTCCGTTGGGATAAACAGGTTGTTGTATATTCCTGCTGCCAAGCCAGATTTATTGAAGAGATCTTCCAGTGCTTCTGCGCATTGGGGAACGTTGCTCGCATGGCGGAGAAGTATGGTGTTTCCGGCCATGATGTTTGGGATGGCGAAACGAACCACTTGGTAAAAAGGAAAGTTCCAGGGCATTACCCCGAGTATCGTTCCAGTTGGAACGTATTGAATAAAGGCTTCGGCACCATCGACATCTACGGGTTCGTCCGCGAGAAACTGTTTTGCTCCATTGGCGTAGAATTCTGCGATCTTAGCGCAATACTCGATTTCATATTCACTTTCCGAAATCCGTTTCCCCATTTCAAGGGTGATCAGTTGCGAGAGTTGTTCAATATTTTGACGGAGAAGATCTGCGAATTGTAGAATCGCAGCCTTGCGCGTTTCCATGGGAGTTTCGCGCCAGTTTAAGAACGAAAGATGAGCACGCTCTACGATGTTGGTGGTCTCGTCTTTTGAGAGGTGAGAGTATGTTTTGAGAAGTTCGCCGGTCGCTGGGTTAATCGATTTCATGGCAATGAGACAGTTGGGCAGTATGAACTCAGCCCTTCTAAAGGGAAATTTCGAGGCATGGAATGATGTGCGGGAATCTAGACTGGAGCGCAGTCTGCCTCCTTTGCCGGAAGCTCAGGGGCTAACGGTGAAAGGCCAAGTTTGGAAAGTAACTTCTGGTCTTTTTCGACAGATGGGTTTTTCGCGGTCAGCAATTTATCTCCATAAAAAATCGAGTTTGCACCTGCGAAAAAACAGAGGGCTTGAGCTTCGTCTGAGAGTCGCGTCCGACCAGCTGAGAGCCTAACTTTTGCCTTAGGAATCGCAATTCTTGCAACGGCGATCATTCGCACGATGTCGAAGGTGTCGACTTGTGGATTTTCGGCCAATGGAGTTCCGGGCATTGGCATCAGTGAGTTGATCGGGACGGACTCGGGCTGTGGGTCAAAGTTTGAAATGACTTCGAGCATCCGCAGGCGGTCCGTGATGGTTTCACCAAGACCTAGGATGCCTCCACAGCAGACAGACATTCCGGCATCCTGCACGTTCTGGATGGTGCGCAGGCGGTCCTCGTAGGTATGAGAAGTGACGATATTCGGGTAGTGTTCCGGCGAGGTGTCGAGATTGTGATTATAGGCAGTGACGCCGGCCTCCTTGAGTTGCTCGGCTTCTTCTGGTCCGAGTTCTCCTAGTGTGACACATACTTCCATACCGAGCTTGGAGACGTCTTGGATGATATCGAGAACTTGTTCGAATCGTTGTGTGCCTCCTCGGACCCCTCGCCACGCGGCACCCATGCAGAAACGGGTGGATCCACTTTCTGCAGCGACTTTAGCTCGCTCCATGACATCGCATTTTGCCATTAGGCGTTCACTATCAACTCCGGATTTGTAGCGAGCAGATTGAGCGCAATAGGAACAGTCCTCTGAGCATCCTCCTGTCTTGATTGAAAGGAGTGTGCAGAGCTGAATCTCAGGTTCGGACCAGTTTGCTTCGTGGACGCTTCTGGACTTCTGGATGAGGTCGAAAAAAGGAAGAGAATGTAGTTTTTGGAGTTCTGAGAGAGTCATTTTTGAAAGGGTGAAGGGTCTTAGAGGTGTTGATGAAAATTAGATTTGGCTAGCGAACCCAACCTCCGAAGCCCTTGGGCATCTGTCCACGTCCGACCATGGTATAAAGGGTTTTTCCATTTGCTCCTTCGAGAGGGATGCCCATGTGGCGTTTCCAAACAGCGGACATTGAGGCGCCGGTGTGGCATCCCCAGGATTTGCAATACGCGGATTTTGCAAAGATCGAGGATTTGAGGCGAGGGATGTCACGTTCGTGGAGCCAGGCGGTGGAAACGGCCATGATGTCGCTGCCGTATTCGAACATGAAGGCGTATTTGTTCGAGTGCCCGAAGTAATCATAAGTCAGCACAGAACCGCGTGGGCGTGAATTAATTTTCGAAATGTAGTCACCAGTGGAATCGAACCAGATGAGCGTGGCATTTCTCTTTGATGCCTGTTTTGCGATCCAAGTGGTGTAGGGCTTTCCGTCTTCACGACCGCGAGCAACATAACCAGGTTTGTAAACTAGCCAAACGAGGGGAGCTTGCTTGCCATAGGCGATGCGAACTTCAGCCATGCGCAGGGTCGATGCTCGAACGAAGTTTGCCCACCAGCGGTCGTGCTGATCGTCTTTCACTCGGTAGTTTTCCCATTTTCTCAGAGCTGGTCCACCGCAAACGATTACGTGCTCCGCTTGCGCGGATTGGAAAAGTATCAGGAAGGCAATTGTAAAAGCTCTGAACGTTTTTGGCATAAAGAAACTTAAATCACGGGGTATCGCAGGGTCAACCGGTAAGACGGGTGCATGAGAGAAGAACTAACGGTCCGCTTCGAATCTTAGAACGCGTTCGCCTTCGCGATAGTAGTTCAAGCGGTCGCGAGCTTGAACTTCCAAATAGGATGAATCTTCGCGGAGGGCATGAAGTTGGATTTCCTTGTGTTCCTTGATGTCCAAGACAGCTTGTTCACGTGCTTGGGCGATACGCAATTTTGCCTGCAGCTTTTCGTTTTCTCGTTTTTGAGGGACAGCCGTAGCTGCAATGAGAAGACCGAAGGCTGCAGCCGCCGTAAGGGAGAGTAAGCGATTTGAGCCCTTGATGAAACGAGTTGTCGCCTCAAGTCGTGCTAATTTTTTTGCAGTGAACTTCGTTTTCGCCATTGCCTTGACCTTATTTAGAAGATTTTTCTCCTAAAATGTCAAGATTACTAAAATATTGGTTGTGAGGGACTGAAGGCTTAGGGATTGCATCCTCAGAGAGAAATGCCTAGCTTCCGCGCCCCGGTGAATGCGGGCTAGATATGATGAAACTACCTCATGTGGCGATCGTAGGAGCAACCGGAGCTGTTGGCGTCGAGATGCTTCGTTGTTTGGAGGAAAGAAATTTTCAAACAGGAGGTCTGACGCTTTTGGCTTCGGCGCGCTCCGCTGGGAAAGTGGCAACATTTCGAGGTGAGGAGATTGTCATTCAAGAGCTCACGCACGATTCTTTCGAAGGGATTGATATCGCGATGTTCAGTGCGGGCGGTGGAATTTCACAGGAGTTTGCCCCATCAGCGGTTGCTGCTGGAGCCGTTGTTATCGATAACTCTTCCGCTTTCAGAATGGATGACGGCGTGCCCTTGGTTATTCCAGAAGTGAACCCCGAGGCAGCGAAGAATCGGCCAAAAGGAATCATCGCGAATCCAAACTGTACGACGATTATTTCACTAATGGCACTTGCTCCACTCCATGAGAAATTCGGATTAGAGAGTGTGATCGCATCGAGCTACCAAGCTGTTTCTGGTTCCGGCGCTCAGGGGATTTTGGAATTAGAAGAGCAGGTCAAAGCAATTGCGAATGGGCAGGATTTTAGTCCTCGGGTCTATCCCCGCCAAATTGCTTTTAACGTGATCCCTCAAGTCGACTCATTTACCGAGAACGGCTATACAAAAGAAGAGATGAAAATGCTCAATGAAGGTCGCAAAATTCTAGGGCTTTCAGAATTGAAGGTTTCGTGTACCTGCGTTCGTGTGCCGGTCTATCGCTCGCATTCTGTTTCGCTCACTGCACAGTTTTCCGAAGAACCAAGTGTGGAAGAGGCGAAAATGGCCTACGAAGGGAAGCCTGGTATTGAAGTCGTTGATGACCCAGAGAAGCAGCTTTTCCCCGTTCCGCTGGATACGACAGGAAAGGATGATTGTCTCGTCGGAAGAATTCGCAAAAGCCTTGTTCTTGAAAACGCTCTTGATATCTGGGTGGTAGGAGATCAGGTCAGAAAAGGTGCAGCGTTGAACGCTGTGCAAATCGCAGAAATTCTCTGATGAAAATTCAGGATTATCTGGGGAGGGCAGCAGCCGAAGTCGAAGAAGCCCTAGAGAAGTTTCTTCCAGAAGAAGGTCAAGGGCCAGAATCGATCCATAAAGCAATGCGGTATTGCGTGCTCGGTGGCGGAAAACGACTGCGGCCAATTCTGTGTTTCGCAGCGGCTGAAGCTTGTGGTGGCAAACGCGCCGAAGCTCTTTCAGCTGCATGTGGAGTAGAACTCATTCACGCCTATTCTCTCGTGCACGACGATCTCCCGTGCATGGATGATGATGATCTGAGAAGAGGACGGCCCACCTGTCACAAGGTTTTTGGAGAAGGTATGGGCGTGCTTTGTGGGGATGCGTTGCTAACTCACGCATTTGGAGTCGTTGCGAAGGCAAAGCCGAACGAGCGATACTCGGTGGGAGATATGGTTGCAGAATTGGCGGAGGCCGGAGGAAGCGAGAAACTGATCGGAGGCCAGGTGCTCGATTTAGAAGGTGAAGGGAAACGATTGGGCATCGAGGATCTTATTCGGATTCATGAGGGAAAGACTGCCGCGCTGCTATCGGCTTCGTTGCGCCTCGGAGCCATGTCTGCCGGAGCCTCGCCCGAACAGATGAAAGCTCTTTCGGTTTTCGGACGCTCTCTCGGATTGGCATTTCAAGTGATTGACGATATTCTCGATGTGACGCAGACCACGGAAAACCTTGGTAAGACGGCGGGTAAAGACGAGGCCGCTAGTAAGGCGACGTATCCATCAGTGTTGGGACTAGAGAAATCGAAGTTTGAAGCTGAAAGGTTGACGAAGGAAGCGCTTGAGTCCCTTTGTATTTTTGGGGAAGAAGGTTTCCGGTTGCGTGAGATCGCCGAATGGATGTTGGTGAGAGAGTATTGAATGAAAGGAAGTTGTCTGATCAGCTAGGCTTCCTTTGAAAAAATCCCACAAGAACTTGGTTGATTCCATCGCAAGGATGGGGCTAGGTCTGGCTATCAAAAAGCGATCTTTCAGTTTCATGTTGGCTAAGCGGTATTTGAATCCGCGTCGGGCCATGTTGTCTTCGTTCACGCTGATTTCTCTAATGGGGGTGATGTTGGGTGTATTGGTCCTTGTGGTCGTAATGGCGGTATTCGCCGGATTGGAAAGAGATGTGAAAGGTAGGCTGTTAGGTTTTACTCCTCATATTCTGGTGAAGTCTCCACTACTTGTTTCACAGGTTCAGGAAGACGGCTCGGTATCGGAGAGTAGTTGGCAGAACCTTGCTGCAGAGACTGCTAAGATAGAGGGAGTTGCCGCAGCGACAGCCTACATAGCAGACAACGTCATCTTAGATGTTGGATCTTGGCAGCGTCCGGTCGCTTTCCGTGGAATCGATACCAGTGACCCGGCTCAGGTAGAAGGGATTGAGGAAATGTTGGATAAGACAAATTTTCCAGAGTCCAGTGCAGATCTTGGATTGGATGATCGGGCCGTGGTTTCTTCGATTATTGCCGAACAATTTCAATTGAGCGTTGGAGATAATTTACGCCTATATTCGACTCGGAACTTCGAAGAGGTCATGGAGGCCTACAAGGCGACTGAGAAGTCTGTTGTTCGAGAGTCCTTTCCAGATGAATGGACGATTGTGGATTCGCTATTGAAGAAACCTTGGGCAAAAGATGGAGATCGTTTCGTGGTTCCAATTGAGGAGTTGACCGAGGCTTATAATACACTCCGGGTTATCTACGCAGAAGATATTCGAGAGCCCGAGCGCGAATTGGTTGAGATGATTCTTTTCGCAATGGAAACGGGCGAGCGTGATGAAAAGGATGAGCAGTATTTTTTTCGTGAACCGGAAAAAGTCTCAATGGATGAGGCGTTTGTTTCCCTTCAGAAAACAGATGCTGAAGAGTTGGATGCAGAGATTTTGAAGGGTTTGAAGAACCTCGTTTTACCCAAAGAAGCTGTAGTCGCCGGAATTTACTCGGCTTCACAGATGGCAGTCACACCAGATCTGTTTGTCCCGCTACCATTGGCACAAGACCTAGCAGGGCTTGATGACGAGGTGCAGGGAGTGTCCCTGAGATTGGATGATCCTTATGAGGCAGAACGGGTAGCCGAGACGGTTAGAAATACACTAGGAGCAGGATTTTTTTCGGAAACATGGGGAGATCAGTATCAAGCGTTTTTCGCACTGATAAACCAGCAGCGGGTGATGATGTATTTTGCCTTGTCCTTCATTGTTCTTGTTTCCGCATTTTCGATGATGGCCGTCATGTTCACCGTCACCATCCAGAAACGTCGAGAAATTGGAGTGATGAAGGCGCTTGGAGCAGCTCCAAGTCAAATTGTGAGGGTGTTCCTTTACCAAGGAATGTTACTTGGTCTAATGGGGGCTGTTTTGGGAGTTGGCCTAGGTCGAGTCGTGATTGAGTTCCGCGGCCTTGTCCAAGAAGGGATGAGAAAAGTTGGATTTGATCCATTTTCTGAGTCGCTCACTGGATTTGGAGTTCTTCCTGCGCATAACGATCCAGTCGAACAATTTGTTATTGGCTTGATGGCATTTGTTCTTTGTTCGATTGCCGCCTTGGTGCCCGCCTTTTTTGCTGCCCGCAGTGATGCAGCAAGATCATTGAGAAATCTTTGAAAATGGATATTTGGATTATCAAAAATGGCGAGAAAGTGGGCCCATTTCCCGACTACGAGATTCGTAGTAGAATCTCTCTAGGTGATTTGAAAAGAGGCGATCGAGTCTGGCACGATGGTCTTGGGGAGTGGACAAGACTCGAAAATATTGAGATTTTTCAGAACGAGTTTGAAAGCGGAAAGGTTGCCGATGAAGTCGTGCAACCACCGAAGCTTCCCGAAGAATATGTTGATCGGTTTAACACAACAAATCCTGATTCGCGTCAGAAGAAGCCAAAAAAACATCTAGCGAGAAGGTTTTGGGCGCGTTGGATGGATTTGTTTATCTATTCAGCAATCTGGTGGTTGTCGATGTACGCTGTTGGTCGAGATATCGGCGCAGCCATCCGAAATCCTTGGCTCCAGCTCTCTGTATATGTCCCTTGGTTTGCACTAGAGGCTTGGCTGATTCAGCGATTTGGAACAACGCCCGGTAAGTGGTTGATGGGTATCAGGGTTCGGAATGAAGACGGCTCACTTTTGAATTTTAGGCAGTCCGTGTGGAGATCTCTAAGAGTGATGATTACTGGAATTGGGTTTGGTTGGGGGCTTCTTACAATTCTCTGTCAGGGCATGAGTTGGTTCACTACGAGGCGTATTGGAAAGCCGATCTGGGATTTTCTTGGTGCTCATCAGGTAGAGGCTAAGCCACTAAACCCCTTCAAGGTGATCGCGTTGATTGGCGTTATGTTTATTGGCGCTCAGTTGCAAATGTCCGTTCGAGGGCCTTACGAACAAGAGATCATCGTCGAAAAATACCCCGATATGGAAAGGTTCTTCGAAAGTAGCGAACGTTGGTATTTACCCAAGCGCAATTAGTTTGGCTAGCTTATCTGTGCGATGAGTTTGGCTGTTGGGAATAGCTAATTGGAATCGCGGCGCAGTTCTTCTTCTAGGAAAAGTTCGGCGAGTTTGAAGCAGCGACGTGAGAGATCTCGTGCTTGGTTGTCGTTTATTAGGGCGACACCTTCTTCGCTGACTTCAGCAAGAAAGATTTTCCATGCTTTTTTGGATACCTTTTTTGGATCAAGCGAGACTCTCTGCCGTTTAGTGGGGCGATTTCGGTTTTGCCGACTTTTCACCGAGTTCCTCTCAGAGGGCTCTTTTTCTCCGGAGTCTGAACTTGGGTTTTCATGTTTATTCACTGAAGAACCTTTACCGATATCTTCAGGTGAATTTTCATCATTCGAAGATGGCTTACCTTGACCTCTGCTACGCCGAGCATTCTTTCTCGGAGATTGCCTTCCGGTGTCTTCTGTTTCCTTATTTACGGGTTTCTCAGGATCCGGTTGCTTTTCTGCCTTTGGTTGACGCTTTTTCGGAGCTTTTCTGGGGCTTTTTTTCGCGGTATCTGGTTTCGTTTTTGATTGCGCAGATTGCTTTTGGTTTGGATCTTCGGCTGGCTGTGAATCGCTGGCTGTTTCGTCAGGCATAAATTTGGGAGGGTCGGTTGCTACGGACAATAGCTATGACCGATAGTGGGGGGTGAATTTGAGGCTTGGTCGTCGGAACTTAGCTAATTACTAAAGTTCGTAATATCGTCTGCGGTTCCTTCAATGCCGTCTTTACCTTTTGAAAGAAGGTCAAAATCTGGATTTCTCGCGTTGGCATTGGACCCATCTCGATAAATGAACTCCTCACCCCAAGGATCGATGATCGTGACTGTGCCACTATTGCTAGACATCCACCCTTGGCGGTCATTGTTCGGATCCAGTTCGGAGAGGTAAATTTCGTTTGTGTCAGGATTATCAACTCCCTCTTTGTAGAGTGCCGTGTAAAGAATTGTGGTTCCCCCAGCGCTGGTAGGAAACGATCCGTTGTCTAACTTGTATTCTTCAAGAGCGTTGGAAAGCAGGCTAATTTGAATTTGAGCTTTGCTGTTCGCCTGTTTCGAAGTCACGTAATTGAACCCGCCCAACGAGAGGCCGGCCAAGATCACGATGATCGTGATCGTTACGAGCATTTCGATTAGAGTGAATCCTCTAGGAGTCGCGGTATTTAGAGATTTTTTCATAACAAATTGTCGTTTTGACATGAATGCAGAAGAACATTGAAGTTGATCCACGGACAATAGCATCAATTCGAGTGGACTGCATTCTCTATGTTTAGCCTTCACTCATCGTGGAGATCATCTTGATCAGGGGAAGGAAAAGGGCGAAGACCACGGCGCCCACGACAAGAGCGAGAATAACGATCATGATTGGCTCGAGAATCGAGGTCAAAGCCGTCACGGCATTGTCAACTTCGTCATCGTAAACGTCTGCAACTTTCAAGAGCATCTCTGGTAGTTGTCCGGTTTCTTCACCGACGTCGACCATGGAGATAACCATTGTTGGAAAGACTTTACTAGAGGATAGAGGCGTAACGATAGATTCACCCTCTTTAACTGCCTCGTGAACTTTTGTAATAGCCTGCGAAATGATAACATTTCCTGCAGTGTCCCGCGTGATGTTGAGAGCTTGAAGAATGGGGACACCTGATGTGACGAGTGTTCCGAGAGTACGAGCGAATCGCGAAACGGCCGATTTGCGCTGAATGTCACCAAAAATCGGCATATGGAGTTTAGCCTTATCGATAAACTGGCGTCCTCCTTTTGTTTTTCCGATGGCGTTGAAGGCAGCAAAGATTCCACCGAATGCGACGAATGTCCACACGACATTTGGAATACCAAGTAATGGGTTGCTTAGGCAGAACTCGGAAAAACCAAAGACGATTTGTGAAATGAGGGGTAGATCCGAATCGGTTTCCGAAAACATTTCTTTGAACTTCGGAACGATAAAGACCATGAGGAAGATCAGGATGGCAACGGCAATGAACATAACGATCGCCGGATAGACCATTGCGGAGACGATCTTATTTTTTAATTTCTGAGCCTTCTCCTGATATTCAGCAAGGCGGTTTAGGACGACTTCCAATACACCACCGAGTTCTCCGGCCTTGACCATGTTCACATAGAGTTTATTGAACATTTTTGGGTGTTGCGCGAGTGACTCTGAAAAAGTCGAACCGCCCTGAACTGAATCTGCAAGAGCACTGATAGTCGATTTAAGGACAGGATTTGGTTCTTGTTTTCCAAGAACTGTCAATGAGCGCAGAAGAGGAAGTCCGGAGTCAATGAGAGTGGCTAGCTGGCGCGTGAAGACCATGAGAACCTTCGGCGCAATGGTCGACTTCGGTTTACCGATCGTCATGTTCATTGCGCTTCCTTTACTCTTTTTCTTAGCGGCTGACTTACTGGCAGCCGGCTTGCCTTTTCCTTCCTCATATACCTGAGTGGGATAGAGACCTTGGGAGCGAAGTTTTTGAATGGCTTCGGCTTCTGATCCAGCGGAAACGCTTCCATCAGACTGTTCACCTTTCGCGTCGAGTGCGGTGTAGTTAAAGTTTGGCATGGGATTTTTTAAAATGGTTTTTTAAAGAAAAGATGAATGAAGTTGGTTTGGCGATGGAAAAGTTTGGTGTCTCAGTTCTCTTAATGATCTTTAGCTTTGGAGATATTGTGAGTAAAAATAGGATTGAATTTCAAGAAGCAGGAGGCTGTGGATCAAGGTAGGTGGAAATTTAGGTGTATTTTAGGACCTCTTCAATGGTAGTCTTACCGAGATAAATATTTCTTAGGCCATCTTCACGTAGTGTGTTCATTCCAAGTTCGATGGCTTTTTGTTTGATGACGACAGTTGGGGCACGATTGGTGATCAGTTCACGGATCGGCTCCGTAATATTGAGGAGTTCGTAGAGGCCTGCGCGTCCTCGGTAGCCCGACTGTCCACAAACTTCGCAGCCTGCCCCAGTGAAAAACTCTCGGTCGCCAAGTTCATGAGGAGAAATACCCAGTTGTGACAGGATGGCTTCAGACGGCTCATAGGGAGCTTTACAATCTGAACAGATGGTTCTGACGAGACGTTGTGCAAGGACTCCTTCGAGTGATGCTGCGACAAGGAAAGGTTCGCAACCCATATCGATCAATCGAGTGACAGCGCCTGGCGCGTCATTCGTATGAAGAGTTGAAAGAACCAAGTGTCCAGTGAGAGCTGCTTGGATAG
This sequence comes from Akkermansiaceae bacterium, assembly GCA_045106015.1. Taxonomy (GTDB): domain Bacteria; phylum Verrucomicrobiota; class Verrucomicrobiia; order Verrucomicrobiales; family Akkermansiaceae; genus Luteolibacter. The sequence continues at coordinate 24,623 of JBGCEE010000022.1, forward strand.
CGATTGCGGCAGTGTCTTTATCCCGCATTTCTCCAATCATGATCCGGTCGGGATCTTGGCGGAGGAATGCACGTAGAATACGAGGGAAATCCAGTCCTATCGCTTCATTGATGGGAATTTGAATGATTCCGTCAATGTCGTATTCGACTGGGTCTTCGGCGGTGAGAAGTTTCGCATCGATCGTATTAATTCGGCGAAGACCGGCATAAAGAGTGGTCGTTTTGCCCGCGCCGGTGGGTCCGGTTGCGATGAAAATTCCGTTTGGTTTTTCGATGGTATCTCCGACGTAGTTGTAGATTTCTTCAGGGAGCCCCAGATTTTCCAACGAAAGATTTACAGATGAGCGGTCGAGGACACGGAGAACGACAGATTCTCCCTGATGGGTAGGAAGAGTGGAAACGCGCATATCGACTTGTTTTTCGCCAACTTGCTTTACGATCCGTCCGTCTTGCGGGATACGCCGTTCCGCGATGTTCATATTCGACATCACCTTGATCCGCGAAATAATTGGCAGAGCGAGGTGAACAGGTGGAGGAGCCATTTCATAAAGGGCGCCGTCAACACGATATCTGATTTTAAAATCAGTTTCAAAAGGCTCGAAGTGAATGTCTGAGGCTTTTTCTTTGATGGCCTGATAGAGGACCAAATCTACGTAACGAACGATTGGTGCTGAATTCGCCTCTGCCTCTATATTCTCTGGATCGAAGCCGTCTGCATCTGCATCGAGCTGATTGAGAATGTCTTCCATTGCACGACCCTCTCCGCCGTAGCACTCATTGATTTTTGCTTCGACGAGGTAGTCTGGAGCGACCACAACGATGATTTCTTTACCCAATGCGAAACGGAGATCCTCGACGGTCTGCGGATTTAGGGGATCGACTAAAGCGAGATGGAGTCCTTGGTCATCGAAGTCTACAGGGAACGCGCCGTGGAGCCTTGCTGTACCAGCTGGAACAAGTTCGAGGAGGGCGTCGGGCGGAGTCCAACTTTTCAGGTCAACGACACGAGTGCCGAGTTCGGAAGCGACGACGGGCCAGACGTCGTCCTTTGATTCGACGATTCCGAAGTCTTTTAAGAGTTCGGGGACAGTCTTTCCACTGTTTTCGATTTCCGAGAGGATTTCATCGATCAAATCGGTTTCAATCATCCCGCGGGATTGGAAGAGTTCTAGCAGTTGGCGGTTATCCATCGTCTGGTGAAAGCTAAGATATAAAAGTAGGGTTAATGGAAGTTAGTCAAAGTCACTCATGGTTGCGTGCACGACTTCTTCTCCAGAGGTTAGTCCAGAGAGGACTTTTCGGATTCCGTCTTCGCGAAGGGTGCGCATGCCGAGTTCGCGCGCTCTCCGGCGGAGCTGGCTAGTGGTCATCTCGCCGTTGATCATGGTGCGGACTTCGTCGTCGATATTGAAGAGTTCGAAGATTCCCATCCGACCACGATATCCGTTACCGCGGCACTTGTCGCAGCCGACCGGACCGTAGATTGACGCATCAACTAGTCTGGATGCATCTAGGGTCAACGCGCGCATTTCCTTTTCAGTGAGTTCGGCGGGTCCTTTGCAAACTGGGCAGAGCTTTCGCACTAGGCGCTGAGCCAAAACTGATCGAACAGCAGAAGCGATCAGGAAAGGTTTTACTCCGATATCAGCCAAACGAGCGACTGCGGAAGGGGCGTCATTTGTGTGCAAGGTTGAGAAAACCAGGTGGCCAGTAAGGGATGCGTTGATCGCGATGTTTGCTGTTTCAGCATCACGGATTTCTCCGATCATGATGATGTTTGGCGCTTGTCGAAGCATGGCTCGGAGGGCCGCCGCGAAGGTCATGCCAATATCTGCTTTCACCATCACTTGATTGATTCCAGGTAGTTCGTATTCGACTGGGTCTTCAACCGTGATGATTTTTTTATCGGGCTTGTTGATGACATTCAAACAAGCGTAAAGAGTGGTCGTTTTTCCCGAACCCGTTGGCCCAGTGACCAAAATAATACCGTCTGGTAGGCCGAGGAGTTCTTCAAACTCTGCTTGGTCGTCCGAGAAAAAACCGAGTTCTGGAAGGCCAAGAAGTAGGGCTGTTTTGTCGAGGATCCGCATGACGATTGACTCGCCATGATTTGAAGGAACTGACGAAACCCGAAGATCGACTTCTTTGCCTCCCATTTTTAATTGGATCCGGCCGTCCTGAGGAAGTCGTTTTTCTGCGATAGACATGCTTCCGCTCATAACCTTAATACGGGCGATGATCGCCGGCAAAAGTTTCTTCGGGTGGGTGTCGGTATGAACGAGTTTTCCGTCGATTCGATAGCGGATGCGAACAGATGTTTCTAGAGGTTCGATATGAATATCGGAGGCACGAACTCTGAATGCCTCACTTAGGGTCTGCTGAACAAGGCGAATGATAGGGGCGTCATTTGCTTCCGCTCCTGCCTCCGAGTCTCCGGTCGATACCTCAAAAGCATCATCAATGGATTCTTCTTCTTCTCCACCGACGTTGTAAAATTCGCGGAGATGGTGATTGATATCGGAGTGGGTTGCGCAAGCGAGACTGACCTCTCTGCCGATTACATGAGGGAGGCTATCCAGTGTTTCAAAGTCCAATGGATCGGTGACAGCAACGGTAAGGTACATTCCATCATCGGATACCGGAATGGCTCGGAAACGTCGTGCAACGTCTTCGGAGACCTCAAGAATCACATTGGGGTCAAAGTGTGACCCTTCAAGGTCGATGAAAGGAACTCCAGCATTCTTAGCTAGAGTTTCAGCGACTTGAACTTCTGTTAATGTACTGTTCGCAATGAGGTGTTGAACAATTGTTTCACTATCACCTAGAGCGGTACGAGCTTGACTAATTTGTTCCTCAGTAAGGATGCCGGCTTCGGCGAGGAGTTCTGCTAGATAATCTTCGTTGGAAAACACTGGGGCTTTTTACTTGGAAGGAGTTTTAATAAAGACTGCCAAAGAGAGAAGCAGTCGAGTAGGTTTCCAAGATGGTCAAGCAGGGCAGTGGTGTCAACAAAGGGAGTAGGAGAAATTTGTAAGAATTTTCTTCAGTTCTGATCTGAACCTATTGACTTTTTAGGAAAAATCCGATTCGCGCCGTATTTGACTGATGCATCGAAAATAGGATGTAGCCTCAAGTAACTGATCTTCAATGGGGATATTGTAAGCTTTTAGAAATTCATTCATTTTTAAAATTGTCTCGGTTTTGAGCCAAGGATCGGTCCAGTGTTGAAGGTCGGTAAAGTTGACATCTGCCGTGATATCCTGAAGGCCTTGGTTCAAGTAGACTTCTTTTCCACTGAGGCATTGATGCATGAGGTAGGCACGGAGAGTTCCCCGAGGTTTCCGTTCATAAAGGGTTTTGGCTTCGGCTCCGTAGTCAATGGTAAGTATCTTCCCATTTTTCCAACGAGGAAGCCAATTTTTGATCCATGTATGGTAAGATTCGTGCACTTCCACCCGCTGGCCTTGGGGAAAATCTAAATCGAAGATGGACGAATTTGGTAGATTCTCGGGTTTGGCCAAATGTTCTATTGGGAATTTTTTCGAGAGATCGACGTGGACTTCTTGCCAGTAACCATCCGAGAGCTCGAATAGACGAACGGGAAACGCATCGACTAGCTCGTTTGAAAAAATGACCGCCCTTCCGTGACAAGCCTCAAGGGCGCTTTCAATCGTCTGGTGGATCGACGCATGTTTGCCTAATGACTGACTTTGCTTGTTTGAAAGGGTGGGAGATGAATCGACCAAGTGAAAATTGGCACGGAAGCGTTGAATGATGGGTAGGTGTTTTCTTATCTGCTGACTGAGCGTGCCCAAGCCGGGACCGATTTCGATGATGTTGTTGGTTCGATGAGATCGCATCGCTTCTATTGCCCATGCCGCGATAGCTTTTGCGGGAGCTTCAGAGAGTTGTGGGGCGGTTGTGAAATCGCCCCGTGCGCCGATGGTGCGAATATTTTTTGAGTAGTAACCATGCTCTGGATCAAAAAGCGCTCGCTTCATGAACTGTTCGAAGGTTTCCACCGTTACTTTGGCTCGGAGAGTTTAAAAAGAAACAACCGCGACCCAGAAGGGAGGCGGTTGCTAAGAGAATTTGAAAGTGAAATTTATTTTGTCGCAGCTGTGCGAGCCTTACGGATGAAGCTGTTCACCGTTTCAGAAGGTTTCGCTCCAACGGAGAGCCACTTGTCTGCTTTTTCGAGATCGATTTCAAAGTTCGTGCCTTCAATCAGTGGATTGTAGGTGCCAATCTGTTCGATGTAACGACCATCACGACGTTTGCGGCTATCAACGGCAACGATCTTGTAATAGGGGCGATCTTTGGTGCCTTTGCGGTTGAGACGAAGAGAGACTGACATAATTTTTCGAGTTAAAGATGGGCCTTTTTCAGGCGGGCGCGGAGGTTGGTCGAATTCCTTGGTGAGGACAAGCGAAATTTTGAGAAGATTTTGAGTTTCTGTGGTGAGCGGGACAAGAAGCTCTTCCAAAGAAAAAACCCGTTGGACCTCACATCCAACGGGTTTTTAATTAATTCGTAGTGGTTGACTCAGTATTTTTGAGTTCTTGAATGGCTGTAGTAGCTCTCAAAGCCAAGCTCTGGTGGGAACTCGGAGAGGCCTTCGTGAACATTCATTTCAATGTGGTTGTCTTGACCGCATTTTTCATAAGGTGGTTTGAAGGTGCCGCGATAAGTTGGGCAGGTGAAGGTGAAAAGCTCGTAGAAGCCATAGCCAAGGCGACGGAAGGCACGGTGGGTGCCATCGACAGCTCCATAGGACCAACCGGCTTTACGGCCGTAACGCTCGTTCTTGCGAACAATTTGTTCAGGAATTTCCACAAAGCCATACAGGATGTTACTGATGGCACGACCGAGCTTACGAGTCGAGGTGTAGTGGGAACCTGGAGGTGAGTGAATATCAGCTGCTGCGAAACCAGTAAGAATCGTTAGAACGGAGGCTATGGTGAGGAGTCTTTTCATGCTTGGAAAGAAGTTAGCGAGAGAGAATGGCATTTGGCAAGGAGAAGTTGACGTGAAATTTATCCAAAATTTCAGGAGTCGGTAATATCATTGCTAGAGGCTTATACCCGTGGCCGAGGTGACACCGGGGATGGAGCGGATTTTATCCATGACGTCGGTTGGGAGTGCGGCGTCGAGTTCGATGATGGAGAGGGCGTTGCCTTGAGACTTGTTTCGAGCGAGAGAGAGGTTGGCGATATTTTGGCTGGATTCACCGAGGAGGGTTCCCACTGCACCGACGATCCCCGGGCGGTCGTCATTTCGGACGATGAGGAAGTGGCCTTTGATCGGGGTATCGACGAAGAGACGATCAATTTCGACAATTCTTGGGCTGCGTCCGATAATCGTTCCGGCGACGCGGAACTTTTCTTTTCCCTTTCGGAGTTCGGCTACTAGGAGATCATTGAACTCTGTCTGAGCGCTTATGGTGGATTCGACGAGGTCTAGTCCCATTGATTTCGCAATGGCGGGAGCGTTGACGAGATTGACCTGACCATCGGCGCGTGAGCATTCGAGGAGGCGGAAAAGGGCGGTTCGAGAAATAAGTCCGGTATCCTTGGATGCGAGATCTCCATGGTAGGAGACACGAATGGAATCTGGATTGGCAGGACCGAGTTTCGCAAGGAGTGCGCCGAGGGCAGATGCCAGATCTAGGTAAGGTCCGATGGATGCGAGCGCCGCAGCATCTAAGGAAGGCATGTTGATGGCGTTACGTATTTCTCCCGTGGTTAGGAAGTCGCGAATTTGAATGGCAACCTCGATTCCTACATTTTCTTGGGCCTCGTTGGTTGAGGCGCCGAGGTGTGGCGTAAAAGCGATGTGTTTTTTGAGTCCGAACAGAGGGTGATCTGCAGAAGGAGGTTCGTTTTCAAATACATCGAGTGCGCAACCTGCGATGTGTCCGGAATCAATGGCTTCTTTCAGTGCTTCTTCATCAATGAGGCCTCCGCGTGCGCAATTGATGATGAGAGCTCCCTTGTTCATGAGAGCGATACGCTCTCGGTTCATGAGGTGTTTGGTATCTTCAATGAGAGGAACGTGGAGGGTGACCACGTCTGCCCTGTTTAGGGCCATGTCTGGTGATTCGGCAAGGGTCACTTTTAATTCACGTGCGCGGGATTCGGTGAGAAAAGGATCATAAGCGATGACTTCCATGTTGAACGCTTGGGCGCGTTTGGTGAACTCGCTGCCGATACGGCCCATTCCTATTACCGCTAGACGCTTTCCGTTGAGTTCGATTCCTTTGTAGGCCTTTCTAGAAGCAGCGAAGTCTCCAGCGAGGACTCCTGCATGAGCTGGGCCGATGTTGCGAGCTGCGGACAGCATGAGGGTGAAGGCGTGCTCGGCAGTTGAAATGGTGTTCCCGGTTGGCGTGTTCATGACAATCACGCCATGGTCGGTGGCTGCATCGCGATCGATGTTATCGACGCCGACGCCGGCGCGACCCACTGCTTTGAGATTGGTGGCGGCTGCAAAAATCTCGGGAGTGACCTTGGTTTGTGAGCGGACGACTAGCCCGTGGTAGTCTCCGATGATTGCTTTCAGTTCATCGGGCGAGAGGCCCGTGTTGACATCAACGGAAATGCCTTGGGCTTCGCGGAGGGCTTCCACACCTTTTTCAGAAATAGGATCGGATACGAGGACTCGGAAATTTGACATGAGAAACGTTCGGTAATCGGGATACGAACGGCTGGCAAGCGGAGATGTTGGTTTGCTCAATTAGGTGTCCAAGCTTTCAGAGAACTTGGAAGGCCGGAGGATTTGAACTTCCTCGATGTAGCTAATACCAGAATAGACGTTGAAGCATTCATCTGCGACACGTCGCATAATTGTCTCGGCGGTTTCTTGATCTTTGACAATGGCTTCGATTTTCACGTTGGTGAATTCTTGGATGACGGAGGCGCGGTCCGAGGTGGAGTGAGTGCTGTGGCGGCCCTTTCCGCCGGCAGCCACGATGGTGTATCCAGATGCGCCAGCAGCCTCGATGGTCTTGCAGACTGTGTTTGCGACCATTTTTTCGGTGATGATCACAATTTTTTTGGCTTGGTGTAGAGTCATGACGGTTGTGTCTGTCTAGTTGGGTTAGAGATTAAAAACGATTTGGGCGAGCGCAAGAAATAGCGGGATACATATCGCTAGAGCGACGGGTGTTCCTACACTGGTTGAGGAGCCGATATATGCCGAGGGATTTGCCGTGGGAATTCCGGCCCGAAGAGTTGGAGGTCCAGAAATATCAGAATTGGATGAGGCGATGACGGCGAGCAGAACGACACCTCCAGGGCTGAAGCCGACCAAAACATGGGCAACGTATCCGAGGCCGAAGGCGACGAGCCCGTGGACAATGGGTGCGAAGAATGCGTAGACGGCATACCAGTGCGCGACTTTTTTGAGTTCATGGATTCTCGAATATGCCTCCATGCCCATGATGAGCATCAAGATGGAGAGGAAGCCGCGGAATAGAGGTTCGTAAAAGCCATCGAAGACTCGGTCTGGGTTGGTTAGGAGGCCAAGGGCTAAGCCTAGAATCATTGCAGATAGTGCTGAGCCTCTGAGGCTCTCTTTGACGATGCCCCAGACATCGACCTTGGTGTTGCTGCCGTCCTTTTTCTTCAAATATACGTTGGCCATTACGATGGCGAGAACCAGCGCCGGAATATCCATGAACGGGTAAAGGGCGGGAACCCATGCTTCAAAGGTGATCGATTCTTCCTCCATCATGACCATGGCAGCTGCTAAGGTCGAGGCGCTAACGGCACCGAAAAGGCCAGCCGTGGCGATCCCGTCTTCCTTCTTGGTGCCTGGGAAGAGAGAAAAGACAAAACTACCACCTAAGACGATGCCTACTCCAATGACTGCTGATATAAAAGCGGGTAGCGCCATCGCTGCGAGATTGGCTTCGCGAATCTCCATCCCTCCTTTGATGCCGATTTTAATGAGCAGCATGAAGACGATAAATTGGTAGATTGCCTGAGGAATTTTGAGATTGCTGCCAAGAGCAGCTAGGAGCATGCCTCCTAAAAGAAATCCAAGGGTCGGAGACTGAAGTTGGCCGGCGAGGCGTGAGAGAAAATCGATGATGAAGTCCATGGATATGTAGCTTGGTTTTGTTTGACGCGGGGTTTATCTCACGAATCCTTTTATCTACATAATGAATTTATCACATAGTTTTAATCAGAATTTCTGATTAAAGTAAATGTGCTGTCGAATATATTCGACGAGGGCCGTGACTGCAGGTCTACCCTCGTCCCGCGCGAGCAAGCAGATTTCCGTGTCCTTAAGTTTAGGCCAGCCTTGCTGCCGCTCCAGTGGTGTGAGATCGGACGGGACCATTTTACGAGGTAGAGTTGCGTAGCCTAGTCCGGCCTTTACTGCGGCAACGACGCCGGCAATCGATGGGCTGGTGTAGGCAACCTTCCAAGCGACCCCAGCTTGATCTAGCGCTTCTGTTGCTCTGAGTCGGTAGACGCAGGGTGAGGGGGATAATACCAAGGGAAGTGGCGATTGGGTTTTCGTGGCGACATTGAACGAAACCGCTTGATTCGCATCCGCTGAACCCACCCAAACGAGTCTTTCTTGCCACAGCGGCTGGGCGTTCTGATAGAGTTTGCCGGGTTCCTGTTTAACGACGATTAAATCGTATTTTCGTTTTTCGAAGTCTTTGATGAGAGAAAGTGTGAGGTCGCAATTGACGTTTAGCGCGACTCTGGGGTGGCCCTGAGTGAAACTTGCCAAAATGACCGGAAGATAAAAGGTCGCGAAGTCTTCTGGTGAGCCAAAGCGAATTTCTCCCTCGATGTCTGGCTGTCGAAAACGACCGATCAGATCGTCGGAGAGACCAAGGATTTGCCGAGCGTAACCGAGCAGCTTTTCTCCATCCTGAGTGATGGTGACGTTACGCCGATCCCGATCGAATAGTTTGCAGTCTAATATTTCTTCCAGCTTTGAAATTTGCATGCTGGTCGCTGACTGAGAGCGTCCGATTTTTTCGGCGGCGCGTGTGAAGTTGCGGGTTTCTGTCAGCGTCAGAAAAGTTCTCAGTAGGCTTGTGTCAAGATCGTCCATACGAGGGTGTAAGAAGTGGAGATAATTATTATAGATGGAAGGATGCTTGGATTGCCTCGATAGAGAAGCTTCGAGTTTCTCAAATTGAAATTCATGAGGGTTATTAGTTTGTATCATCGATTGACCTACGTGGTAGGTTTCTTCCGTGCTCCACTGGTTTTCAGACGAAAAGTTTCCACTGTATCTCGCTCCTATGGCCGGAGTGACAGATTTGATTTTCCGGAGAATCTGCAAAGAAATGGGAGCCGATGTGATGGTGACCGAATTTGTATCGGCCGAGGGCATCATGCAGGCGGATGATCGGACGAGGAAATATACCGAATTTGATGAAGAGCAGCGACCAGTGGGAGTTCAATTATTTGGAGCCGATGGCGAGCGTATGGGTGAGGCTGCACGGAAGATTATCGACAAAGGTCTTGCGGGTGGAGTTCCAGATTTTATTGATATCAACTTTGGTTGTCCGGTGAATAAAGTGGTGTCGCGGAATGGAGGCTCATCGTTGCTGAGAGATTGCCCGTTACTCGCCCAGGTGGCCTCGGGAGTTGCCAAGGCAGTTGGGATGGATGTGCCAGTGACTGCAAAGATCCGAATCGGATGGGATGCGGATTCGGTCAATGCGGTCGAGGTGGCGAAGACTTTGGAAGATTGTGGGATGCAGGCGATCGCAGTTCACGGACGGACGAGAGCTCAGGGGTATTCGGGTGAAGCGGATTGGGAAACGATTGATGCTGTATCACGATCTGTGAGCGTTCCGGTGATCGGTAATGGAGATATTTGTAACGGGAGAGACTTGGCGAAACGTAAGTCCGAGACAGGAGTTAGCGGCGTGATGATCGGTCGTGCTGCAATGCAGAATCCCTGGGTGTTTCGCGAGGCGAAGCATTTTCTTGATACCGATGAGGTGATGGATGCCGTTCCGCTCAATGAACGATGGGCACTGATTCTCAGACACTGCCGGATGGCTGTAGAAAGCGGGCGCTATGGCGATGAGAGGCGTACTTTGACCGCGATGAGAGGTCGTCTGATGGCCTATTGCAAAGGTTTTCCTGGTGCGAAGGATCTCAGGCAGAGGCTTTGTCAGGTTGATTCGGTCAGCGCGGTAGAAGACCTTGCCGAATTTTCTTTGGTGGAATCTGAATTCGCTGCAGTGGGTAGCTGAAGTTTAGACAGAAGATGGAATGACCCCGGTCGGGGGGAGATTAGCCTTGGGGGGAAGAGGCTGCCCGGGGCCATTCCAGTATTCCATTTGGGGGGAAACTGTGTCGGTTTTCACGGATCGACAAAGATCGTGAAGAATGGTTCAAGGCTGACTCTTTCCGCCATGAGGCGGCAGGTGCTGTGGGAACTCAGCGCCAGTGGGTGCGGGGCGTTTCATGTTTCAGGGGGGTGGGTGATCTTCCAAGTTGGGTGTAGGAAGGTGCTTTGGAGCACGGCTTTGTTAAAACCGTTTCTGAGCGAGAAATCAACTCTTCTTGATATTACTACGTGATCGCGTAAGTGGATTCTAGGAATATCGGGAGATTCAAAAGGTCAGGTATTCTATGATATTCAACGGCTAAGGAAGATAGTTTAGTGAAGCTGAAGATCCGGCGAAAAAAATTAAGATCAAGGCAAAGTATCTTAGATGAGTTTAGTGAAATGCAGATGGGGGTAAAAGTCGGTAGATCTTGGTTTCAGTCAGAGTGATTGGGTGATTGCCAATTTGGCTTGATAAGCGTAAGTTTCAGAGTGATTTTGAAATTCAAGTTACTACTGCTTCCAATAATTTTCTCTGGAGTGGCAATTGGACAGCAACTGGACGTCGATCCCCCCGAGCGCACGGATTCGTCAGTTCCATCAGTGAACCTGAGTGAGGAGGAGCCTAAGTCAGCAAATGAGGGTTCGATTCTCACTCGAAAGGACGCGCGGACGATTACTCTGAAAATTCCCGCTCCAAGGGGCCAGATCGTTGATCGAAATGGTGAGCCTTTTGCGCAGAGCGAAGTGGCGTTTCAGGTGGCTTTGCAGTTTGAGCAATTCCAAGATGTAGATCGTGAATATGTGATCAATTGGGCTCGCGAGCGAATGGAGCGCCTTAATGGTCTGGTAGATATTTTCTATGAAAAAACAGACGAAGAACTCTATCAGCACTACCGACATCGCCGCTGGTTACCACTATATTTGAGTGGGCAAATGGGTGCGGAGGCAGCGACCAAAATTGAATCTAATCTTGGAAGTGGATTGGTCCTGTATCCGGTTTACCGAAGGATGTATCCGCATAAGGACCTTGCGGCTCATATTATTGGCTATTCAGGGAGCGTTGGGAATCTTCCAACGGGACCCATCAATTTCAATGAGCCTCTATGGGAGGAATCTGAAGGGCGTTCGGGTTTCGAGAAGCTTTTCGATAAAGAACTGAAAGGTGAAGATGGAAGAAAGCGACTTTTGTTTGATGAGAAGGGTAACAAACTCTTAGAGGAGCAGGTGAAACGCCCGAGGCCCGGAGGGACAGTCGTTTCCACAATCAATCTCGAATGGCAACAACATGCGGAAAAGGTCTTAAGAAAAGGTGCCGAACGAGGTGCACTAGTTGTGATCGACGCGATTACTGGTGAGGTGCTTGTCATGGCTTCGAGGCCGTCCTTTGATCTCAATCGTTTTATTCCAGGGATCAGCACCGAGGATTTCAAAGCGCTGCAGGCAGATAAAGCACGGCCATTGTTTGGGCGCGCTTTTCAATCCGCCTATCCGCCTGCTTCGGCTTTCAAACCGGTTGTGGCTCTCGCGGCACTCAGCAACGGAACAGTAGATGAGTTCACGTTGGTGAATTCTCCCGTCTCGATCACCATTGGAAATCATAATTTCAGGAATTGGTCCAAAACTCCAGAGGGTCCGATCAATGTGAAACGAGCAATCGCGCGTTCTTGCAATACGTGGTTTTATCAAGTCGGGATCGATTCTGGCCCAAGTTCATTTCTCGGCTTGGCGAGGCGACTTGGGATGGGCGAAAAGAGTGGGCTTCCCCTGATGGGTGAAACCCCTGGTCTTGTTCCCACAAACGAGTGGATGTTAAAAAACGAAAAGCGCCGAATTCTTGACGGCGACACGGCGAATATGTCGATTGGGCAAGGTAGTTTGCTTGCATCGCCATTGCAGGTTGCCCAGATGATGGCAGGAATCGGAAACGGAGGTGCATTGCCGAAGTTATCGCTTGTTAAACAGATACAAGACTCGAGAGGGCGGGTGGTGAAAGCTGAGATTCCAGAGCGTCGAAATTGGTTGGGAGTCGATGAAGTTTCGGTGGAAGTGGTAAGAGAAGGAATGCGCGATGTGGTAGGCAAAGGATACGGAACTGGAAAAGGCGGAGGTCTAAGCTACACCACTGTCGCCGGAAAAACGGGAACAGCACAGTGGGGACCGCCGAGGTTGAATCAACGGCTTGCTTGGTTTGCAGGATTTTTCCCCCATGACAATCCTCGCTATTCTTTCGCCGTTCTCTACGAAGGCAAACCGGGAGAAAAGGTATCGGGTGGCCGCAATGCTGCACCCATGGTCCGGAATTTTTTCGAGCCTCTTGAGGAAGAAATTAAAGAAACCATCGCTCCACCGAAGAGAGCCCTTGTAGTGGTTCCCGAGGGTGATGTGCTGACTGCTCAGGATCCTGATGAAGAAGAGGTGCTTAGAGCAATTCCTCTTGATGATATAGATTTCGATAACGTGCAGAGAGCTCTACCTGTCGATGAAGATGAGGTTATTGAATGATAGGGGTGTTTATCCTACTATTCAAAAGCCACCAGTAGCGGTCTGTGGTCAGAGGCTTTTTGCCATCCAGATTCATCAATGATTCTCGATTCACTTCTTTTAAGATTTGATCGGAGACTTGGGGAAACAGTGATAAAATCGATCCTGCTGTAACTGTCATGCGTTGCAAATAGATGAGTCCAATTTTCGCCGTGACTGTCTTTCAGACTAACTGGCATGAGGTATTCTGCGGTGCGATACTTCCCCAGAATTGTGCGAGTGCTGAGGCTGCGGATGTGATCATTGAAATCCCCGTAAACAATGAGTTTTGCAGATTGGTCCGATAAAAAAATTTCATCGATGTGTTTTCGTATTGTTTGAGATTCAGCGACTCGAAGAGTTGCCTGATCGAAGGTTGGGACCGTTCGTTTGGACTTCAAGTGAACCCCGATAAAGCGGACTGGGGCGTCACCGATTCTAACCGTTGCATCTAAAATCCCGCGTTGAATAAAATGATCCGTATTAGGAATTTTGATCTTAGGGCTAACCGTTGAAACGATCGGAAAACGAGAGAGTAATCCAAGATGCCTGATAGGGTCCGAACCGCCGGTATGATGTAGATAGGGGAGTTCGAGACCTTTTTCGGTCAGCTTACTCTGAACTTCTTTTAGGTCATTTTCACTGCCAATCTCACATAGCCCCACGACGTCAGGCTGCGCCGAAGAAATGAGCAGGATGACGGCATCTTTGGATTCGGTAGACTTTTCTGGGCTTTGATCGGATACGAGCCAATTTTTGACATTGTAGCTCAGAAAACGAAAAGGATCTGGTTCAGCGTCCTTGGTCTTTTTGTTAGAGACGTAGGATTTTTCTCTATTTGGATTTGCAGAGATTTCGCTGCTTTTCCAAGGGGGAGTTTCAGTTGAATGGAGAACCCAAAGGGAGCCGAATAGGAGTATGGCGATCCCCGAAAGAGCTGCGAAGCGATGCCTTGGTGACATAACTTGTATGCTACCCACGAATTGAATTCAGGTTGATGCTTCCGACCTGAAGAGAAGAATAGAATTAAGCTCCGTGAGATTCTTTGCCTGAAGCTGGCTTGACTTTGACATCGCTTTCCGCTGCTGACTTTTGGTTGTCACTAGTGCGGGCTTCTTCTTCAGAAAGAGTGATTTCGCGTTCGAACTCGTCGCGGGCTTTCTTGAACTCACCCATGCTCTTGCCAACTCCACGTGCTAATTCAGGGAGTTTTTTCGCGCCGAAGAGTAAAAGAATCACGACAAAAATCATGATCATCTCTGGTCCGCCGATAGGGCCGATGAAGCCAAAAATTGCGTTGTTCATAGGAGGAAAGTAACGTGGGAAGTGCTTGGGAGCAAGGGGCAAGAATTGCACCTTCGCGCCGGATAAGAATGCTTACCGCGCTTCTGGTAAAGATATTTCACGAAAGTCGGTCTCTAAAATCTGAATATCCAAATTCTCGGACGATCTCAAGCTTACCATTGAGGTGCTGAATGGCGATGGGAGGATGCTTCACCCCATTGAAGGTGGTTGTTTTTACCATCGTGTAATGAGCCATGTCGTCAAAAACAAGGATGTCACCTGATTTGAGCGGGCGATTGAAGCTGTAGTCGCCAATGACATCTCCTGCCAAGCAGGTTGGGCCTCCGAGCCGATATGCTTTCCCTCCTTCGATTTTAGTAGGGTCAGTGGCGATTCGATAGGATTCGTCTTCAAGGGTTACAGAAGGTTCTCGGGAGGCTGGATTGTGTTCTTTTTCGACCAAATAGACCTCTGGGCGGTAAGGCATTTCGATGACATCTGGCATATGAGCGGTTGCGGAAATATTTAGAATGGCATGTTGTTGTTCGGCAGATTCGAAAACATCCATCACGGTCGCCCGGAGAACTCCGGAATGAATTGCCACCGCCTCCCCGGGTTCCAGCCAGACTTCAACGTCGTAATCTGATTTGACTCTCCGAATTAATTCTACGAGGAGTTTCCGGTTGTAGAATGGTTTGGTGATCCAGTGACCACCGCCCAGATTTAGGTAAGTGAATTGTGGTTCTCGGAGGAGGTGCCCAAATTTCTCGTCAACCGCTACTAGCGTGGACTCGAGATCTGGAGAATTTTGCTCGCAAAGCGTGTGGAAATGCAGCCCAGAAAGTCCAGTCAGATCAGCTCCATTCAATTGTTCAGCCGTGATTCCAAGGCGCGAACCGGGGGCGCAGGGATCATAGATCGGTGTGTCGCCAGTGGAGTGCTCCGGATTGATTCTGAGGCCGCATTTGACTTCCCCAGAAATAAATCTCGGATGCTCAAAAATTCGGTCGCGGAAGCGATACCATTGCGAAAGAGAATTGAAATCTAAGTGGTGGGTGAAATTTAGAAGTTCATCGATCTCTTCTTCATCGTAAGCGGGAGAATAGGTGATGATGTGTTTCCCGAAATGTTCGTTTGCGAGTTTGGCTTCCCATATTCCCGATGCGCAGCAGCCATCGAGATCATCGCGAAAGTGAGGAAATGTTTTCCAACAAGCATAGCCTTTGAGGGCTAGAGCGACTCGGCAATTTGCTGCATCAGCGACTTCACGTAGAATAGCTGTGTTGCGCTGAAGCGCTGCGATTGAAATCAGAAACATCTCTTTGATTAAGAGAAGAGCTCGCGAGCCGTGTAGGCCATGCCGATGGATGCCGCGGCGTCTCCACCCTCAGCCCACTCAAAACGTGTGGTTTCCTTTTCTGGTTCAACCGGACTGTGGCGATAGACGCACCAAGCTCTTTCGGTGAATCCCTCTCGGACCCATTCCATAAACCGATCACGAAAGCCGGCTTCTGCAAGACCACCTCCAATGACGACCAAGCCCGGATCAAAAACACGAACTAGATCAGCTATTCCGTAGCCAAGGATGAATCCTTGCTGCTTGAAGAGTTGGACTGCGAGTGCGTCTCCGTGCTCGGCAAGAGTTCTTAGCTCAAAAGCCTTTTCTTCGATCGTCATGCTTGAGGAGTTCAAGCTGTGGAATTCCCATTCAGATTTTGCCAATTCGATTTTTAAACGGCGGCGAAGAGCGACAAGTGAAACCCACGCCTCCATACATCCTTTGAGCCCGCAGGTGCAGTTGGGTAGGCTTCCGTCTTCTTCATGAAAGGGGATTGAGATATGCCCGGCTTCCAGAGCGAGGCCATTTGCGCCTTCGTAAAGCTTTCCGCCAGGGAGTACAAAGCCGCCACCAAGTCCGGTGCCTGGTGCGATCAAAAGCAACGCGCCGATGTGTTTGTTACGGATTGCATATTCACCCACAGCGGCAGCGTTGCAGTCATTGGTCATGTGCACTGGGATTTTGAAGCGTTTGTTGAGGGCGGAACAAATATCGGTTCCAACCCAGTCCTCTCCGAGATTTGCTCTGCCCCAGATCACGCCGTTTGATGAAGGTGCTGGAACGTCTAACCCAATCCCTCCGACATCTTCCTGTGAAATGCCTGCGTTCTGGCAGAGTTGGGTAAGGGCGTCTTCAAGCTGCACGAATGTCGATTCGTAGCCATTCTTGACATGGCTTTTGACCTCGACAATGGGCCCGACCTGCTCGCCAGACGAATTCACGATGACAGATTTGATGGTGGATCCTCCCACATCTAGGCCAACGAAGTGTTTGGGCTTTGACATGACACTAGGTTGTTGTGGAGAGATACCCCGAGTCAAGGTGCAAGCAGCGTTGCCTTTATGAACTCGGGAGCCCTTGGTTCAGCGCGTGGATCGCGTCGCCATTTTTAGAAGTGAAAGAGTAGGAGTCTGCCAAACAGCGATTGAGATAAGATTTAGCTGAAGAAGTGGCAGTGGATAGATTCTCTCCACGAGCAAGCGAAGCAGCCAGCGCAGCAGCGAGAGTGCAGCCTGTGCCATGTGAGGCTTTCACACTAAGTCTCGGAGAACTGAAAAGATGCTCTTCAGATCCATCAAAAAGAATGTCGGTGCAAGTGTCTTCGCCAAGGTGCCCACCCTTCAATAGCACTGCGCAGCCAAATTTTTCTGAAAGCCTTCTGGAGGCCTCGGACATCATTTGGACCGAATGAATTTTCTCACCAAGAAGGATTTCGGCTTCTGGGAGATTCGGTGTGACGACATATGCGAGGGGCAAAAGAGATTCTTTGTAAGTTTTGACGGCATCTTGTTCTAGAAGGCTATCGCCCGTGGAGGCGACCATCACAGGATCGATAATGAGTTGGATTTTCGGTTGGTTTCTGAAAATTTTGGCGACAACGGAGACGTGTTCAGCGGATCCGAGCATTCCTGTTTTCACAAAATGAAGAGGGAACGCTTCGAGTAGCAGAGTGATTTGATCTTCCACCATGGCTGCATTTACTGGGTCAACCCTCCGAACTGTATTGGCGGTTTCTGAAACGATGGATGTGACTGCGGTTAGCCCGTGGAGGCCGAAGTGCTGAAATGTCTTCAAATCTGCCTGCATACCAGCGCCTGCGGAACAGTCTGATCCGGCAATGGTCAGGATGGCTTGGATATTTCTTCCTTCGGTTTCTTTCATTGCTTCTTGATTCTTCGGTCTTGGCTTTCAATTCTTCTCTCATGCCTAATGACATCAAGGAATTTGTCGGACTTCGTGTAAAAGTCGACGATGTCATTTATATGCCAAGCTTAGATGCTCCTCCGGACCGACCGCACCCGTTCGTGTATTTTGTGTCTATATTTAACGACTCAACAATTCCCGTGACCATACGCGGTAGGAAATGGGTGGTGGCCGAGGAGGGTGGTGAAACGTGTGTGGTAGAGGGTGACGGTATCGTGGGCCAGCAGCCATCGATTATTCCAGGTGAGCATTTTTCGTATAACAGCTACCATGTGGTGGCGAAGAAAGCTACGGTGGCTGGCGCCTTTTTCGGTGAAACTGCCAATGGAGATTTGGTCTATACGCGCATTCCGGAGTTCAACTTAGATATTCCAGACTGGGCCTAGATTCGTGACCGACGAGCAACGCAGAAATCGGGGAAAAGGACCGTGGCTCCAAATTGATTCGATCGCAGATCGCAAACTTCATCGATCCCCTTCCTTTCCCGTTTGCACAAGAATTTTGGGAGCGGTGCACTAGACCTCTATCGAAAAAAAAGCCCTCTGTTTCCAGAGGGCTTTTGATTGAATAATTTTGATCAAGAATTAGGGCTTGGCCTTTTCCTCATCGCTTTCAGGGGAGAATTCCTCAGTAGCGACTTCAGTTTTCACTTCTTCAGTCGTAACCGTTGCCTCGGGTTCTGCATCCCCTTCAGGTTTTGTTTCATCGATCAAATCGAGAACTTCTTCCTTTTCTGGATTTTTTGGAGCGAGAGGTGGGACCTCTTTGTTAGCTTGAGAAGGAGTTCCTTCTTCGCTTTCAGCTGTTTCGTGATCCTTCGATTTAGCTCCAGAGACGGTCAACTGACGACCCATGAAATGCTGGTCGTGTAGGACTTCCACAGTGCGTTTGGCCTCATCGATATCGATCATTTCGACGAATCCGTAGCCTTTAGAGCGATGAGTTTTACGGTTGTAGACGATTTCGATCCGACGAACTGCACCGACGCCTTTGAACAATTCTTCGAGGTCGCTTTCGGTAGTGTCGTAGGAGAGGTTCCCGACGTAAACGCGGCGGTTTTCAACGGTGGAAGGATCTCCACCGCGGGGTTTTCTGTCGCGATTTTCGCGTTTGCGTTTGCTCGGACGTTTTGCATCTGAATTTTCTTCAGAAGTTGAGCCACCACTTGTGCGGGCGTCGCGAGTTTTGCTCTTGCGCGGTTCACGTTTTGGCTTGTCCTTTTCAGGACGACGCTCGGGCCGGGGTGGGCGAGACGGCTCTTCTTTATACAATCCAATCGCTTTCAGCAGTTTTTGCCAAAAGGTGAGTTCAGGAGCGGGCATTGGCCGTCGCGGGGGTCTGCCAGAGTTTTGCTTGCCTGAGCGTCTTCCACCACCGGATTGACGGCCATTTGAGTTGCTGCGGTTTGAATTATTATTTCTGTTTTGTCCTCCGCGAGAGCGGCGACGACGACTATTTCCCTGATTCGGGGAGTTCTGTGTATCTGATGACATGTTTTCGCATGGGTCTGTGTTTTACGAACGACTCGGCGCTTTGGGTTGTTTGAATCCCCAGCGGTGCGGAAATGGTTCTGCGTGCAATTACCACGGCTACCAGTCGCCAGCTTTTTGGTGCTGGCCATGAACTCCGCAACCTTTGCGAATGAGTTCATGGAAAGACCGGATGCCGGCAATATGCGCCGTCGTCCGTGAGCAAGGAGGTCGTGAAATTCCTGGCAAACTTCAAACCCCCGAATTCCGAGAAGAAAAACGAATGTTTGGAGAAAAAGGCTGCCGGATGCGGACATCGGAGTTTCAGGGGGTCCTGCTCGGGCAGGAATTTAGTGGGGAAAGGAGTTTTGGCAAGGAGATTACCTACTTCCGACAAGTTCTGTATTTAAGGCTTCGTAAAGGCTTCTGGGAACGGGGAATCGTGGGCCAAAACCGCGAAATCGTCGTAGGCCACTTTTTCCGAAGGAGGCCAGAATGTGGGTTCGTCTATTTGAGAGGCGATCCATTCCATACAGGATTTAGCGGCATCGAGGTCTTCGTTTGAAAACTGATCCCAAACACTGAGTTTTATGTCTCCCTTGGTCTTTCCGAGGCCGATATAGCAGGGAATGGGGATATTTTCGGATGAATGGTCGGTTCGCTCGGCGAGGGAGTAGAGGGGGAGTTGAAGGTTCTTCCAGAGAAACTGCACAGGTTTGCCTTTTGCGTTCACCCCATCTTGTAGAGGACCGACTTGTCCGAGGACGTGTGAAGGGATCCGTGTCCTTGCAGAGACTTGCTGGCGGTGTTCGCTTTCGACTTTGTTTACTTTCCCTGTTTTGTAGTCGATCACTCGAAGCTGCCCGGTCTCGCGGTGTTGATCAACTCGATCAATCATCCCGCGGATGGTGAAGGCTCCCGCCTCAATGTTTATTTTTCGTTCGATGTGGATGATTTGCCAGCCCTGCTTTGCCATTTCAGCTTGTTCGATAGCAAACCATTCCAAGCGCTGCCGGATGGACTTGGCTTGGATGCGAATGGAAAGCGGAGGTTTTTTTCCAAACTTTCGGAAAATGGATCGTGCGAGTATTGAATCAAAGTAGCTAGCGAGTGCAGCGGCATCATCTAAGTCCTTCGCTTCAGGGTCTTTACCCCAGAACTCTAGCACTTCGTGAGTGACGGAGCCAAAGTCACGAGCATTCATTTCACGACGGTCGGGTTCAGGTTGGGAAACCTTGACGATGTGTTTCATGTAGAACCTGAATGGGCATGAAAGATAATCTCGTAGTGCAGTGACGCTGAGGGTTTTGGGTGTTTCTTTCGAGGGTGTCTGCCACTTCCAATCGCGGGTCCAAATGAGATTAGCCTCAGGTGGCTCAATTTCCCGGAAGAGGTTTTTGACGGTCGGGACGAGTTTTTTGCGTTCCACTTCGAGCAAGAGTCGTGACGGTAGGTAAGAATCTCCTCCTAAACTGTTCTGTCCGCAAAGGAGGTTGGTTGACCCAGAACTCTCCCGCATTTTGATCATGGCGTGGAGGAGAAATGCGTCTCGACTATGACGGTCTGAATCCGTTGCGATTCCCAATTTCACACGAATGGTTTCAGAAAGCCACGGTTCGCCACCGGATCTCGCAGGGACGAATCGGTCGTTCATCCCGCAGATGATGAGTTCCTTACCAGGTTCAAAGAGGAGTTCCAGCCATCCTTGGATATCGATCACACGATCCTCTGGTGGTTGCGATGTAGGAGTTGGAAGTTCCTTTAAGAGCATCTGCAGCCAGAAAGAATGACTTCGTTTTACTTTTCCGAAAATGGGGGAAGCTTCATCGAGAAAGTCCCGAACTTGTGAAGCTGTCTCGGAGCGATTGCCATCCGATGACTCGATGGCTGAGAGCAGATCGTCGATCGCTTTTGGGAAAGAAGTGGAAAGGAAGCGGCTTCGCGCTTTCAGGAGATTGGAAATAGTAACTTGGAGGTGCTTCACGTCCGAGTCGTCCTTTTTGTCCAAGATTCGTGCCAAACTTTCCGGATCGACGATTGGAAATCGGTCACGAGTTTTATTCAGAAGCTGTGAGTTGGTCGCACGATTTCCAGAAATCAAAGCATCAGATTCGGGCAGAGTAAGAAGTGACGCCAAATTGCGAGAACTTGCTTCGGATAGCCAATCCTTCCATACGTGCAGCAAACGTGTGAGGGATGGGATGGCTGGTTTGGCTGCAGGGAAAAAGGCTGTCCAACCTTCTGTTGAGAGCAAATTGCAAATTGCGGCCCCAACCTCTTCATCAGCGCTTCCAAGAGCTATGGAGTCCGAGGAGAAATCAGCATGGGCAATGGTTTCGACTGCCGATTGTGCCTGAGTGGATGGATCCGCGTGGATGGATACCGAAGCGGAGTCGGGGAGCGGACGTTCTTTCCAAGAGTCCAGCGGGATGCCCATTTCGGAGAATTCGTATTGCTCTGAATCCGGAGCTGGAATTACTGAAACGATTTCGAGAGAAGCTTCGCGTAACGTTTCCTCAAGGCAGGATGGTAGTTCGGTAATTCCTCCAAGAACGATGCGATTGAAATGGCTTGGGAGTTGAAAGTCGCTTAATAGGGCTTTTGATCGAGAAGTAAAATTCCAGCCAGAGAGACGTTTTTCGGTCATCGATTCGATTCTTGCGAGGTCTCTCCAACGTGGGTATTCGGTGGTGCCAGCGAGACGTTTTGATGCGGTTGACAGATCGAGGCGTTGATTTTGAAGAGTGGTTCGAAGAGACACGATCTCGGCGGCGATCGAGGTGGCCCAATCTGGCGTTTCGAAACTTGCCTCAGACGTCGCAGGGAAGAGGCCGTCGAAGTTTTTGAGATCGCTATTCGAAAGGGATTCTAAGGTTTCGATCCATGCAAGAGTTTCCAACCATTTTGGGGCTACCGAATGGATATCAGTAGAAAGGAGTCTGCCGGGGGTGGTGACGGTCGGTGCTAAGATGGACTTGCCGCGTTCGGCCAGAGCCTGGCGAAGTGATCGACCGCTTTGTGAGGTGGGCACGATGACGAGCGTTTCGGGTAGCGATTCTCTGTCCTCGATGAGGAAGTCAGTCAAGGCGTGCAAGAAGGGGCTTTCGTAGCCCACAAAAATCCTCTGAAGCATGAAAGAAGGGTAGGTATTGAATAAAAAAAAGCGAGCTACCCTTTCAGGTGCTCGCTTTGAAAAAATGGAACTGACGGTTAACCGTTCGTTCGAAGGAGGATCTTATCCGTTGGTAAGGTCGACTGTTTCAACATCTGTAGCGGGTGCTGCAGTGGTGAAGCGCCATCTGACTTTGTTACGCTTGGATGCGGTGCGAAGTTTGCGCTGTTTGCGTTCGGTTGGGGTTTCGAACGCGCGACGGCGACGCATTTCCTCAAGGATTCCCTCGGAATCGAGTTTGGTTTTGAGGCGTTTGAGAGCACGATCGACTGGCTCTCCTTTTTTGACGTTCACTCCACGCATGTTGATAATATTTCTTTGATGTAACTGTTGATTTTCTGTGACGGGGGCGGTGTATGGACCTGCCTGAGTTTGAAGTCAAGCAGGAAACCGCATGATTGATTACTCGCCAAGGCCGAAGCGTACGAAGCGGGTGACGGTTAGTGTGTCGCCAAGTTCCTTGCCCTTTTGTTCAAGAAGCTGGGAAACGGTGACATCGGGATCTTTTACGAAGCCCTGCTCAAGGAAGCAGGATTCCGCGAAAAATTTGCCCAACTGACCTTTGATGATGTTATCGATGATGTTCTCCGGCTTGCCTTGTTCGATCAGGCGAACTCGGAAGATTTCTTTCTCCGCATCGACGATGTCCTGAGCGATATCGTCGCGGGAGAGGCCTTTCGGTGCGGATGCGGCGATGTGAAGGGTGAGGTCCTTGATGAGCTCTTGAAATTCTGGTTTCGAAGACGTCTCGGCGTTGGTTGTTCCAACTTCAAGAAGCACGCCGACTTTGCCGCCGAGGTGAATGTAGGAGGCGACCACTCCACCGGGAGCGGCGTCGTAGCGGACATATTTGCGAAGTTGGAGGTTCTCACCAAGTTCGACGACTTTTGCTTTCACAAAGTCTTCGACGGAAGAGTCGCCATGGGAAACAGTAAGAGCCTCTGCGTGGTCCTTTGCTTCCGAAGCGGAGAGAATGTCGCCGATTTCAGAGACGAAAGCTTGGAAGTTGTCGTTTTTGGAGACGAAGTCAGTCTCGCAATTGACCTCGAACAGGATGCCCGTGGTAGTGGTGTCGTCGACGCGGGCGGCGATGATACCTTCGTTGGCTTCACGGTCGGATTTTGCTCCGGCCTTGGCGATGCCTCGCTCGCGGAGGAGTTTGATGGAGGCTTCGATGTCGCCGTTGGTTTCAGTCAGGACTTTCTTGCAGTCCATCATGCCAGCGTTGGTTTTGTCGCGTAGTTCTTTGACGATTGATGCGGTGATCATACGTATGGAGTAGGATAGGTGTTAGAGATGAGTTTTGCTAAATTCCGGTGGAACTGTTGGCTCCGGTTTAGCTTTTGCTCGCTGCGAGCATGCCGTCTACGAGGTTTTGCAAGATGATGCGGATCGAGCGAATCGCATCGTCATTTCCTGGGATCGGGTAATCGACTTTAGCAGGGTCAGCGTTGGTATCTACGATGGCAACGATCGGGATATTCAAGCGGTGAGCTTCGGCAACTGCGATGGTTTCCCGTGCGGAATCGACGATGACGATGGCGTCAGGCTTTTTGTCGAGATTGCGCACACCACGGAGGTTACGCAGAAGTTTTTCACGCTCACGGCCGAGGGCAGCGAGTTCTTTTTTGGACATGGCTTTGAACTCAGGTTGCTTCTCGATATTTTCAAGATACTTGAGGCGCTCGACGGATTTACGAACGGTGGTGGCGTTGGTTAGCATGCCGCCGAGCCAGCGATGATTGACATAATGTTGTCCGGTTGCCTCAGCGGCTTCGCGGATGGCGTCTTGTGCCTGGCGTTTGCAGCCGACGAAAAGGATTTGTTTTTTCTTTCCAACAAGGTCCGCGAGGAAGTCAGCGGCTTTGTCGAGTTGTTGAACGGTTTTCTCTAGGTCGATGATGTAGATGCCCGCTTTGTCCTTCATAAGGAAGGGCTTCATGCGAGGGTTCCATTTTTTTGTCTGGTGTCCGTAGTGAACTCCAGCGTCTACCATTTCCGAGATTAGGTCGTTGATCATGTTGTGTATTTTCTTTGTCCCGTCTTGAATCAGATCGGGCGATTTTGAAGGCCTGCCACTTGGTTTTCCCTCAAGTCTTCGTTGTTTTCAGGTGGCAATGAGGGGCGAGGGAAATACGAGTTGGAGCCGTATCTGGCAAGCTTTTTCCTTTGTTTCTCAGGAAAAGATTCAGATTGTTGTTTTTGGTAGATATGGAGATTCACCAAGAACCGTTCATTCGCGCACCTTTCTATATTGTGGGGATGCCGAGCCTGTAGGGCTTGCGTCCACGCCAGATAAATATTCAGGTAAAGGCACAACACCGTCGGCGTTGAACGATAACGATCAAACCAACTCCAAGTAGCCTGGGGAACTCGAGGTCTTGATACGCAACACCCCTGATGTTGGGAACAAGATTCGAATTTGGCCGAGGTAGCAATTCAACTGGTGTGAATCAAATGTTAAAAAGCGAGACCCCTTCGAGACCCCTTCGCCAGATGTTTTCAAAAGTGCCGCAAGACGAGGAAGATGAGACCCAAGAATAGAGGAATCAGAAAGTCAGTTCCTCGGATTTGGTTCCGGATTATCTCCGTCGAAGAAGAAGGGTTGAGAAGGCTCCCAATCCCAAGAGCAACAGCGAGGAAGGTTCCGGAATTGGAGCTATCTCCACGATCACGTCGGCGTAATCGACGGTAAGGTCGGCATTGGGGCTGTCGTTGATCAGAGTGATCAAGACAGGTCCGTCCAAAGTGCTTCCCGTGGTGAATTGGGATGAAACACTCTCAAATGCCGAGTTGCTCCAAGCGTTAAGTCCGGAATCGTAGAAAGTCGTTGAATTGTCGGCGACAGTGACGCGACCCAAGGCATTGTTGCCATTCCTTGCGGCGGCAAGAAACGAAATGTCGTAGGTCGTGTCTGCCGTAAGTGCCAATGCTTGGGACAACTGGCCAGTTCTTTGGATGAAAGCGTAGTAGGTGGCTGCGCTTCTGTTGCCTGGACCGAACGGGTTGGTTAGTCCGTCTCCATTGATCCCGAATTGGACTGCCCCGCTGTAAGTCCAACCGGTAATTGTAGATGGATTTGAACCACTATTCGCATACCCCGGGAATGTCGTGAAACCTGCTGCATTCGCGGAGAAATCTCCGTTGGTTACAAGACTTGCGGCAAGGGCCGTTTTGCAGAGAAGCACTGCCGAGCCTGCGCAGAATAAAGTATTTTTGGAAAAAGAATTCATGGGCTTTTATAGAGGTTGAAAATTACTTTTAATCGTTCGAATTCACAAGAATTTTTTCTCAAACTCCCTTTCCCATTGGGGTTTTCCATTCGGGTCGGGTCTCTCATCGTAACATTTTCTGGGCAAGCACTTTGTTTCGGGTCAGATGAAAGCTCCGGGTTGGCCCCTCAAGCGAAACTTTTTTGACGTTCGATCCTGATCCTTCGCGGCTACTCGATAGTCACAGAATCTCCGTGAACTCCCCCGTGCTGTCTGAGAAGGAAGGGGTCTCAACTCCCATTTTCTGTGCGACGGAGAGCAGGACGTTGGAGAGGGGCGGGTGGTTTTCCGGGTCTTTGGCGACGTGCTGGCCGTGTTTGAGGCCGTAGGCGCTGCCGCCTACCATCAGGAGCGGGAGGTTTTTCGGGGAAGGGCCGCCCTTTTTCTCGCTGTTCATGCCGGAGCCGTAGAGGACCATGGTGTGGTCGAGCATGGGGCGGCCGCCTTCGTCGGTGGATTTCAGGAAGCTGAGGAAGCGGTTGCGTTTCGCCAGATAGGCACGGTCGCCTTCGGCGAGTTGTTTGAGCATGCCGGGGTCGCCGCCGTGGTGGGAGAGTTCGTGGTGGTTCTGGCCGCCGGGTGCCAGGCCGCCGGCTTCGCGCGCCCATTGGAAGGTGATGACGCGGGTGGTGTCGGTGACAAAGGCGAGGTAGCTGATCTCCAGCATGACATCGAGCCACATCGGTCTGTCGTGGGCATTCATCGGTTTGCTGTTTAGCTGGAGGCCTTTGGGATCGATCTCGGGTTTCGGGACATCGACCCAATCGACTTGGCGCTGGACGCGGATTTCCGTTTCGCGGACGGAGGCGAGGTATTCTTCGAGTTTGGCTTTGTCCGCGCCGCCGAGTTTTTTCTCGAGGGCTTTGGCTTCCGAGAGGACGTTGTCGAGGATGCTGCGTTTTTCCGCGTAGCGGCGGAGAGTTGCCTCGCGGGAGGCGTCGTCTTCGGGAACGAAAAGGCGGTCGAAGAGGCGCTGCGGATTGTTCTCGGTGGGCAAGGGAGTGCCGTTGTAATCGAAGGCGAGGGTGTGGCTGTGGAGGGCCGGGCCGGTGCCGGAGTTGTCGCTGATCTCGATGGAGGGGAAGCGGGTGTTTTTCCCGACTTGGGAGGCGATGAGCTGGTCGATGGAAAGGCTGTTCGCGTAGTCCTTTCCGGGAACCGCGCGGAGGTCCGCGCCGGTGAGCCAGGTGTCCGCGCCGCTGTGTCCGCCGGTCGAGTTCGGATGCCCCATGCCGGAGAGGATGCTGAAACCCGACCGGTGCTCTTCGAGCGCTTTGAGGGTGGGGGAGAGCGCGTAGCCCTTACCCTCGGAATCCGGGACCCAGTCCATGATGTTCACGCCGTTGGGGACGTAGCAGAAGATGGAGCGGGGAGTGGGCTTGGTGCCGGATTTGGAAAGAGGACGGTAGGTGGAGGGGGCGGCGTGGAGGGTGTTGGGCAGCATCGCTTCCAGCAGAGGGAGGGAAATCGTCGCGCCGATCCCACGGAGGACAGTGCGACGGGAGAGGGGTTGGGCGGTATGGATGTTCATGGCCTTATTTGGTGGTGAAAAGTTCGGAGCTGGCGATGGAGGTGATGAGGGAACGCAGCGTATTGCCGTTTTCTCCCATGGTCTTGACGAAGGAACGGACGGCTGGCCTGTCCGAGTAGCCGAGCTCGCGCCCGAGCGCGTAGGTGGTGAGCTGGGTGGCGAGGGAGTTCTGGAAAAGGGCGTCCTTTTTCAGGAGCTGTTCCTGCAGGCCCCGGACACCGACGAATTCGGTTCCGTCCGGCATCTTGGCGGAGGCGTCGATGGGCGGATCGTTTTCCCCGATCCTGCCGTTGTATCCGTGGCCTTCCCGTTCGCGCCAACGGCCGGCTGCGTCGAAGTTCTCCAAAGCGAGGCCGAGCGGATCGATTTTATCATGGCAGCGGGCGCAGGAAGGAGTCTCGCGGTGGATGGCGAGGCGTTGGCGGACGGTGGCCTTGTCGATGCCCGGGACGGTGGGCTGGATCTCGCCGACATTGGCGACGGGCAGGCCGGGATCCGTGCCGAGCAGGGTTTT
>JBGCEE010000023.1:0-194164 GCA_045106015.1 Akkermansiaceae bacterium
AGAATGAAGAGGAAGAAAAAAACGTCGATAAGGTTCGCAAGCAAATGCGTGCCTTGTTGCGGACTCCGAATCTTCTGGCTGGTGTCATCCTTCCGGATGCTTGTCCCGTGAGCCCTCAAGAAGCGGTGATACCGGTTGGGGCGGCGGTGGTCGCAGAAAACGCGATCATTCCATCAGCGCATTCGGCCGATATTTGCTGCTCAATGTGGGCGACTTTCTACGAAGAACGTAGTAGTATCGAATCCGAACTGGATGATCTGAAATCTGTCACAAATTTCGGGCCGATTCCTCGCGCCCGCGAAGATGCAGTAGATGATGAAGTGTCTGAAGAGGATGTTTGGGGAAATCCGTTTCTTAAGGGACTGGAACACCGAGCGCGCATGCATATGGCGGATCAAGGTGATGGAAACCATTTTGCCTACATCGGTGAAACGGAGATCACTTCCGATTTCTTAGCGGTCTTGCGTTTGACTGGGCATATGGAGCTGGCTGAGAGTCTCGACTCAAGTCTTTCCAAAAAGCTGCGTGTCCTGGTGACACATCATGGCTCACGTAGCCTTGGTGCGCATCTTTACAAACGTGGTCAGAATGCTGCGGAGAAACATACCGCGAAAGTTGCCGAAGGAATCCCGAAGGCATCGGCTTGGCTTGATGCAACATCTGGAATTGGAGCGGACTACTGGGACGCTTTGCAATACATCTCGCGATGGACCAAAGCGAACCATCGCGCCATCCATCGCCGATTTCTTGAGAAGATTTCCGGAAGCGCAATCGCGGAGCTTGGCAACGAGCACAATTTCGTCTGGAAGCGTGGAGATCATTTCTATCATGGAAAAGGTGCCACGCCTGCGTGGAAAGATGATCTAGGTCGTCCGAAGCTCGGTTTGATACCGCTCAACATGGCGGAGCCAATTCTATTGGTGCTCGGAGCAGATCATGAAAAGTTTCTCTCTTTCGCTCCGCATGGAGCTGGGAGAAACCTATCACGGACCGCCCTTATGCGAAAATTTCCTGAAGAAAAAGATCGCGAGCGGCAGCTTGCAGAATCAACTCAAGGGATTGACGTTCGTTGGTTCTCGGGAGTTCCTGATTTGAGCGAAACACCTGTCGCGTATAAGAACGCGGCCGAGGTGAAGCGCCAAATTGAGGACTTTGGGCTGGCGGAAGTTGTTGCGGAGATCCGGCCGCTTGGGTGCATCATGGCAGGTCATATCGATCCTCCATGGCGTTCTCGTAAAGATGTTCTTTCTCCCAAGCAACTCCGTCAGATCGAGCATCGTGCGGAGCGGCGGAAGGTGAGGCAGGAATTAGGAGACTGAGTAAGGCGACTGCGGAAATTTTCCGTAGTCGCCTTTTTGTTAGTTAACCCGCTTTGAGAAGCGTTCGACGTAGTTGTAATCGCCGCCTTTCATGTCGATCCCCTTGGCCCAATTTTCTGGTAGTTGTTCTAACAGGTCGAGTCTGCGGAGGGTGTTGAGGAGGTGGAGTAATGAAGGGGGGCTCATCTTTGAGGAAACATTCTTCAATAAAACATCCGTCGCCACATCCTTTTTCCCGAGCTTGAACAATGCTTCTCCAGCCACTGTTTGGATCACGGGGACCGAGTCTTTAAGTAACGCTTCCAAGGTCTCGGTTTCGGATGAGGCTCTTTCTCCGAGAGTCAGAATGCCCATGGCCGCCCAGTATCGTTTGACAGGATTCGCGGCGGTTGCTGCCTTTTTCAAAGCAGGAAGATTCGACTCACTCATTGAGCTAGCTTGGAACGCGAGATCCAGAATTGCATTGAACTCGAATTCCGAACTCTGGACCGATGCAGAGATGGTCGATTCATCGGAGAGTCGCTGAAACATCGGCTCTGGGACTAGCCCAGTGTCCCTGACTTCTATCATCGTATTCTTGAGTTTCTCGCGAAGAGCCTTGAGTTTCTTCGCATGGGCGGGATTGGTGGCGAGATTGTTGATTTCCCATGGATCGGCGGAGAGATCATAGAGTTGCTCAGAAATTACCGGTGATTCCCATTGAGCCTTGTGGATTCCTGTCAGTTTGCCTTCTTCGTAGGCTTTCTGATAGGCGACCCAACCTGGTTGGCCGAACTGGTAAAAAGAGTAGGGGGCAAGGGGTAGGTGCGGATTGAAGTTCTTGATGTATTTCCATTTCCCATCGGTCAGGCCACGGCGCATTCCGTAGAGTTCGTCGAAGCGGTCGGCGAAAAGAAATTCCATTTCGTCGGCTGCGGGTGCGACTCGCTTGCTACCAAGAAACGGGCGCCCCTGCATGTATTCTGGAATATCGAGTCCTGCGATGGAGAGGACGGTCGGTGCGAGGTCGATGAATGAAATCGGTTCTTCAACACGTTGCCCAGATTTGAAGGGAGAAAGGTTTTTGAATTTTTCCGGAATTCGCACGATGAGCGGAACGTTGACGCCGGTTTCTTCGAGGTAGCGTTTGCCGCGCGGTAAGACTCCGCCATGGTCAGCGTAGTAGAAAACGATCGTATTGTCGGCAAGGCCGGCTTTTTCCAAATCAGCTAGGGCCTTCCCAACCTGCTCGTCCATCTGGGTGATGCGGTCATGGTAGCGGGCAGAGTCTTTTCGGATTGCTGGAAGGTCGGGCAGATATGGTGGGAGGTTGATTTCTTCAGGCTTCAAACGTTTCGGTTCCGCTGGTTTTTTGCTGAAAAGCGAGCTTTCGTGCGAAGAGGTGAAATTGAGAATCGCATAAAAAGGTTTGTCCTTTGGGCGGTTCTTGTAGGTGCCTTTGTCCCAATATGATTTGTCATTACCTTTGAAATTGTAATCGGTTTTCCCTGGATTGGTGCAGTGATAGCCAGCTTCACGCATGTATTCGACGTTCGGGCGGTATATTTTTGGAATCACATGGCGAGATCGCATGTGCTGGGTTCCCATGGTCGGTGAGTAAGTGCCGGTCAGGATCGTCGCCCGAGCAACAGCGCAAACTGGGGCGTTCGAGTATGCGTGTTCAAATAAGACCCCTTCTTTTGCCAATGCGTCGATATTTGGAGTCAGTGATTGTTCGTTTCCGTAGCAACCGATCCAGTGGGAGGAATTGTCTTCACTGACGATCCAGAGAATATTGGGTTTTTCCTGCCCTGTTAGGGGAAGTGCTAGTAAAAATAGTAAGAAAAGCGATTTCATATAATTGAGTATCTGAGGAGTAGAAGAATTATTGACGAGGCTGAAGGATCGAATCCCAATTCGGCAAGGATGAATTCTGCGCGAACAAACCTCTGAAGTATTTGACAAGCTCTAGCGTTCTGGAAGTCTGCGTTGGATGGTTGATGATCAGATGTCTTTGGCAAGGGGAAGCGTCGTTGAACCACCTCCGTTGCCTGAGGCCTTTGGGAAACCTCTGACGCCTGTTGGGGGCGGAGAGCGGAACCTGACGATGGATTTGCTGCGAGGGTTTGCGCTGCTGGGTATTTTGATTTCGAATATGATCTACTTCAGCCAACCGTTGGAGGAAATGGGGATGCGAGAGGAACTCTGGCATAATTCGTTGGATAAGCTTTCCGACTGGTTTTCCATCCTGCTCGTTGAGGGAAAATTCTATCCGTTGTTTTCATTTCTCTTTGGGCTCGGATTTTCGATTCAATTGGGACGTGCTGCGTTGAGGGGAAAAAAGATCGCTGCCACATTCAAAAGGCGGCTCTGCATCCTGATGTTTCTAGGTGTCTGTCATGGGGTGTTTCTCTGGGATGGTGATGTGCTTTTTCTCTACGGGGCTTGTGGCTTTGCCCTGTTACTTTTCAGAGATCGAAGGCCAAAGACAATTGTGATTTGGGCAGCTGTGTTGATCGCTCTACCAGCGGTGGTGATTCTATTTCTCGGGCTGATGGTTCTTTTGATGTCCGCGAACCCTCAAATAGCTTCCGAGATGCGTGCTTCAATGGTTCAGGAACCTGAGGTGCTCTATGAGTTGACCAAAGCCTACGTTACCGGAGGGTATCTCGACGCGATTCGATATCGCCTTGTAAATTGGTTGGAGATTACGTTTTACACGGCTTTATTCTCTCCGTCGTTCTTCGGAATGTTTCTGGTGGGGTTGCTGGCGGGACGCTTGGGGTATTTTAGCGATCCAGATGCCAATCAATCGACTCTCAGTAGAGTGTTCGTGCTTTGCTGCATCGCCGGACTGGTGATCAACTTTATCGCAGCTTCTGCGACGATTTTCGGAGTGAGTCGCGAGAACTACGGTGTTTGGCTTTTGGCAGGCGGGCTGCTTTCGATTGGTGGGCCGGTCCTATGTCTTGCCTACATTTCAGGAATAGTCTTGTTGGTGAACCGGATTCCAAAAGCGCGTATTTTCGAGGTAGTCGCAAGTTCAGGTCGGATGGCATTGACCAATTATCTACTGCAGTCACTGATTGCGACGACCGTATTTTACGGGTATGGCCTCGGCTTGGGAGGTCAATTCGGGCGACTTGAAACGATCTTTCTCGCGGTGTTCATTTTCGTCGCGCAGGTTATTACAAGTTACTTTTGGCTCCAGAATTTTCGGTTTGGGCCCATGGAGTGGTTGTGGCGCAGCGCGACGTATCGAGAACTGCAGCCAATGCGTCGCTGAAGGCGACTCGTGCACCTCTCCCAAGGTTCTTGTGCAAACGGGAAAGGAAGGGGATAGACGAAGTTTGCGATCTGCGATCGAAGCAATTTGGAGTCGCGGTCCTTGCACACGAACTTCCGGACCGATGTACTAGTCTTCCAGTGCTTTGAGATCAATTCTGGGGAAGACTGGCTTGGGTTTCTCGATTTCGTGACCATCTGGAATGAGCCCCCAGACGACTTCATCAAACTTCATGCCGTTGAGGGCAGGGAGTTTGAGTTGCTCGGCAAGTTTTTCGGCAGCCTCTGGGAGAACGGGGGAGAGGAGGACGGTGCAGTGCGCGACGGACTCGGCAAGGTGATGGAGAACCGTCGCGAGGCGGTCTTTGTTTTCCAGGTCCTTGTTCAGTTCCCATGGTTTCATGCGTTCAGCGTATTGATTGCAGTGAACGACGTGGCGGTTGATGGCCTCCAAGCCAATGGAAACTTCGTGATTGTCCATGGCCTTGCGGTAGGCTGCGGTGCAATCAATCAAGGATTGCTGCAGGTCGCTGTCATCCTTGGTTATTTCTTTTCCGGACGAAATGACACCGTCGGTAAAGCGTGCACTCATGTTGAGTGCGCGATTGCAGAGGTTGCCAAGCTCATTGGCCAGTTCCGTGTTGAAGAGCATGACGAGGCGCTCGACATCGAAATTTGAATCTCGACCTGTGTGGATATCACGAACGAGGTAGTAGCGAAGAGCATCGACTCCGAAGGTTTCGGCAAGCTCTGCTGGATCGACAATATTGCCGAGTGACTTGGACATTTTTTCACCACTTCGATTCCACCAACCGTGGACGAGTAGTTGAGGAATTTTCTCTTCCTCAAAGCCAAGGGCGTGGAGCATGGAGAGCCAGTAGATTCCATGAGCGGGGACGAGAATGTCTTTTCCAATGATATGCACGGGGCGGCCTGTCCAGATCTTCTCGAAATCTGGGAGTGAGTCATCTGGCTTGAAGCCGGCAAACGAGATGTAGTTGATCAGTGCGTCAAACCAGACGTAGGTGACGAATTCCGGATCGAAGGGGATTTCGATGCCCCATTGGAGACGTTCTTTGGGTCTTGAAATGCAGAGATCAGCTCCGGTGTTTTTTTCCAGAGCGTTGATGAGTTCCGACTTCCTGAATCCGGGTAGAATGGTGTCATCGGAATTCTCAAGAAACTCGCGCAGCCAAGGGGTATGTTCCGAGAGTTTAAAGTAATAGTTTTCCTCTTCGATCTCGGTGACTTCGCCCCACTCTGGACCGAAGTTTCCGGATTCGTCGCGATCGCGATCGGTTAGAAATTGCTCTTGGCGGACAGAGTAAAAACCCTTGTAGGATTTTTTATAGATTTGGTCCTTCGAGTGGAGGTCGGAAAGGATGGATTGTACGCAGGCAATATGGCGGGTGTCGGTGGTCTCGGCCCAGCCATCGAATTCGACTCCAAGTGATTCCCAAAGAGATGTGAATTTCGAAGTGATCGACTTCACGTATTCTTGGGGGGATACACCTTCTTTTTCAGCCGTCTGCTGGACCTTTTGTCCGTGTTGGTCGACACCGGTTAGGAAGAAGACTTCTTCGCCAGAGAGGCGACGGTAGCGGGCGATGACATCGGCGAGAACCTTTTCATAGGCGTGTCCGATGTGGGGTGAACCGTTGGTGTAGTCGATGGCGGTGGTGAGGTAGAACATATTGAAATTTACAATTTGAAAGTCTTCAGCCTTCAGTCTGAGGGTCTCGGACGATTTTTCCGCCCATGGAAAGGATGCGTGAATTGGCTTTTGCAGCTTCGGCGTTGGGGATATCGCCGAGGCGAACGTAGATCTGCGAAAGGGCTGTCCAGGCTAGAAGGTCGTTGGGTTGTAGAGATGTGGCTTGTAGCGATGCTCCCAAGGCTTCTTTGGTTTGATCGGTCTTGAGCAAGGCCATGGAGAGGGCATGCCAAGAATCGAAGTGCTCCGGGTCAATTTCGACGCACTTTCGGTAGAGGTCTGCAGCCTCTTTTAGTTCACCGAGAGCGAGGTGGCCGCTGGCTTCATCGAAAAGGTTCTGGAGTTCTTCGTTCAAAAATTTGTTAGAAATCAGCGGTTCGTTTTGGACCTTCAGTGAGTAGGTTCCAGAAAACATACACAGCTGGCTTTCAGCTGAGAGTTAGCCCCAGTGGTCGTTTCTTAGGGTTACCTTTGGCGATAGAGTTGCTGAACGTCGGCTGCCTCCACCTTGGTGTTGAGCCAAGATTCGAAGGTAGCAATCCTGTTGCTTTCTGCGGCTTGCTCTAACTGCGAGTCAACCATCGTTTCAAAGGCTTCGTTCTGCACGATTTCACGAGATGCGACATGAACGATAAACGCTCGGTCAGCTTCTAGAATCGGCTCGGCGAGTTTTCCGACTTCCGTGTATTTTACCGCATCGAAAAGATTGCCAGGTGCATTGGCTGTATCGGGGCGGGACATTCGAGTGACATCGGGAAGGCTTACGGTCTCGTTTTCAATTCCAGCTTCTTTGGCGGCGTCTTTAAATGATTTCCCTTCAGTGATGAGAGTTTCGATTTTCGTTACGGCTTCTTTGGCTGCATCTTGGAGGGCTGTGGCGGTCTTCTCTGCAATGAGTCTGGCACGGGCGTCGGCACGGGCTTCTTCATAGGTCTGAGTGCGGCTTTCTTCGGTTTCGTCTAGGCGAGCGATGATCCACTCGTTTTCGCCGGCTGCAAGAAATGATGAGAATTTCGAAAGCCGATCGGAAGTGACATTGATTTTGAAAAGTTCCGCAGTGACGTTGCTCTGGGCACTGGAGCCACGCAGGGGTGCTTTCAGAGGTTCTGGAGCATCGGCAGGTGCAAACAGCTCGGTGGTAGCAATTTCGAAGCCCTCTGTCCTTGCGAGTTCCTCGAAGGTGGCCTTCTCATCGTTCATCAGAGAGTCATAGAACTTGTTCGCTTTTCCACCTGTCTCAAGGCGTGCCGCGCGGTTTCCTTCTTCGATTTTAGCGGCGCGCTCGGCGACCTTTGTGGCGTGCTCGGCTTTTTGCTCGTTGGTTGCATCCTCGGCAAGAGGGGCGATTTCAGCAGGTTCTTCTGGGATTGTTGGTTTGGCGATCACGTAGGTGAAGCGGCGTTTCTCAGGAGTTTTGAAAGCGTCTTTGACCGTTTCCCAGTAGGTGTTGATCTCTTCTTCGCTAGGATCGATTTTTGCTTCGATCGGGTCGCGGTCGATTCGTGCGATATCGGCACTGATTCGTTGTTCCTCGATCGCGGCGTTCTTGGCGATAACTCCTCGGTCGCTGTCTAGGCCAGAGCCTAGAATCTCGGTCAGCTTCCGATGGGTGAGGACGTCTGCAGTTAGCTCGCGGATATCTCCTTCGGTAAGGCCAAGGCGGCCGATGCCTTTTTCAATAAAGTTCCGATAAGCTTCCTGAGAGAAAGCTCCGTCTGGGCCTGTGAACAGACGAAGCTGACGGATGAAGGAATCGATTTCTTCTTCGCCAGGGTAGATGCCAAATTCTTCCTTCGCGGAACGCAGGATCATGCGGTTTACGAAAAAGTTTTCTTGAGCCTCGTCTTGGTCCTGCGGGTTGCCCGCTAGACTAAAGAGGAAAGTGTAGAGTTGAAAATCACCGGATTGGGCGAGAGCCTGAGTGAGTTCATAAGAGGATGATCCGAGTTTACGGAATTCTTTTTCAGAGTAATTCCGGCCAGCGACTTTAAGAATTGGGGCTCCCCCACTCGAAGCACGGATTGTGCTGCTATCGAGAAAGATGAATCCGATGATGACGAGGACGAAAAGGACGATGATGAGTCCGGTGTATTTGCGAAGATTTTCAATCATGGCACTGTGGCTGGGCGGGAGAGTTAAGCGGGAAATTTAAAACTTTAAACCCTAAACTTCATCTCTTCTATGGTGTTCAAGAGCACTATTTTTTTGATTGGACGCCCTGCCAGATCAAGTGAGGGTTCGGGAGAGAGTGATCTGGATCGAATTTTTGACCCAGAAGTTGCAGGGTATTACCGATGTGTGTTTCTGCGGGTGTGGCTGTAAGGCGTAAAATGATGAGTATTTCGCCTTCACCGGATACGGATATGATGGATTTGCCGTCGTCTTTGACATCGGACTCGAATGGGAGGATCCAAGCGTGTGCGGCGGCTTCTTCCGCGGAAAGGACGAGCTCGCGTCTGTCATGAATGGAAATGGGCTTCCGTCCTTCGAGTTTCACAGTGAGACTGAGGTCCCCGGGTTGGTCGGCCAAGGCGTGAACAAATAGAGTTTCGGTCGTTTTGTCTAAAATCACAGTCCGAGTGATTGTCGTGTCACCAATGCGATAGGTTGAAATAAGGTGCCCTTCTTTATCACGATTACTTTGAAATTTTTTTGGGGAAGCGTGGCTCTTCCAGTCGATACGAAGTGTTGCTGCGGGGTCAAATTGTTGAGTCTTTGCAGTGATGACAGTTGACTCCACGGTATCATGAACTTTTACCGTTAAGTTTGCCTTTTTCAAGGGCTCTGCTGCGGTGATCCCATTGAGAGCCATCATGGAAACGAGACAAAGGGTCTGGAAAAAGTAGGGTTTTTGCAGGCTCATGACCTCGGAAAGTAGCCTTCGAATGGGGATCTTCAACGGCGAAAGAACGGAAAACGGGCTAAGAAACTTGCGGAACGTATGAATAAGCGGTTGTCTGTGGCATGAATTTGCGGTGGTTGAACGCTTTCTTATGGGGAAATTCCGTGGCCTTGGCCTGGATGTGGGGCTTGGGACTCTTTTTTAGCGTCCAGATTTCATTCATGTTCGGGATGCAAGGTCTGCTCATGTTTGCCATTCCCAACGCCATCGGGTTGATGTTGTTTGGGTGGCTTACTCAAATCGTTGCCGACAAGCACCGAGGGGGGCATGAATCGCTTGCGAATTTCTTCGATAAGTTTGCGAAACCTTTCCGATTGATCTTCTACATCTACCAGATTGTGGCTCTTTCGCTGACGGTGTTTGCGCTGGTGAAATACCTCTTTGTGCCGGTTCTGGGAACGATTGAAGGCTTTGATGGTCAAGCGGTGGTTGCCTTGTCTGTAACGATGGCGGTATTTGTCCTTCTCGCAGTTGGATGTCTATTCGGGGAGGAATTTGGTATTCGGAAAATCAAAGCCGGCCACGCACTCCTTGGCGGTTTGTTGATGGTTTGTGTGGTGACGCTTTTGTTCTCGCTCAGCCCGTCTGGGACTGGGGAAGGTTTCAAGGGCCTTGGCAGTGAAAACGGCTATACGATGAACCGCTTTTGGGGACTGGCGGTACCGCTGATTGTTGGGTTGTTGGTTGGTCCTTGGCTCGACCTTCAGCATTGGCAGCGTGCGATTCAAATTCATCGTGAGGAGACCTCAATTCGTCTGAGTTATGTTTTTGGTGGGTTGATCTTCTTCTTCCTGTTGTTGTTTCACGGCTACTTGGCGATGTGGGTCATGGGGAATGCTACCGAGAGTTTCAAGCTCGCTACATCGAAATTAGACGACCTCGTTTACGGGCACAGCATTGTAGCCCAGTATTTTTCAGCCTACTCTGGAAATTCGCTAGTCCCGGCTGCCTACTTCGGGTTCCTCGTCATCTGTGTTTTGACGACGCTGGACAGTGGCTACGTTTCGCTTAAATGGTTTTTGGAGAAGAATGTTGAGAAAAGCGAAAACATGCTCATCTCCATCGTGCCGAAGCAAATCATAGCTTCGCCGATTCCTACCTTCTTCGTTGTCGCGTTCGTTACTCTGGCAGGTTACTTCGCTAGCTTCGAACTTGAGTATTTCATGGTGTTTTATGCCTCATTTTTCGTGGGTTATGCAGCGCTTGCAATCGCTCGTTGTTTTGTCCCGAACTCACAACAACCCCTTCCGCAGATTCGCATGTTTTCCATGGCTTGCCTCTGCTTGGTGATTTTTGCCTTCGGCTACATGGTCGATCAGAATGTCCTGATGTATATCGGCTCCTTGCTGCCACTGGCTTATGTCGTTTGGTTGATTACGACGACCGATTTGCTTCGCCTCGTCACCGAGAAAGCAGATGAGGTGATTTCTGCGGCTTCTGAGATTCCTGCGATCAAAGCGATTGCGAAGCCCGAAGCCAAAGCGAAGGCCGAGGTCGCGGCGCCTGTTTCGGGGACGACTCATGATCTTCAAGGCCACTTCGAAGGGAAGTGGTTCGTTTACTCCATGGTGGCGACCTATCAGGATACCAACTCGGTCGGGAACGTATATTTCGGCATGTATCCGCTCTACGTCGGAAAAACTAGAGAGTTGTTCTTCAATGCGGCGATGCCTGATTTTGATCTTAAAAACACGAGCTTCTATATCCTCACTCGTTCTTTCGAGCATAAGTTTGTCCGTGAGACTCGGGAATTCGATACGATCACTGTGAAGATCAAAGTTGCCAAAGCAGATCGTAAGTTCTGTACCTTGGAGCACCAGATTTTCGGTTCTGAAGGACAGCTACTTGGGAAAGGAAAGCAAAGCTTGCTCTTCGTTTCATCGAAAGACTACGGACTGCTGGATATACCGCCTGAAGTTTACTCGGCGTTTATGAAATATCTATAATAGGCTCAGCAAAAGAAGCTTTTAGGGCTTAAACGAGCTTGTCTCGGAGTGCACACGCCACAGCTGCCGCCCGAGATCGAACATTGAGCTTTTTGAAGATTTGGCGAGTGTGACTGTCGACTGTGTGAATGCTCACATTGATTTGTTGTGCGATTTCTTTGCCCGTCCGGCCATCGACAATCAGTGCCAATATCTCTTGTTCGCGAGGTGATAGTGAGACGTTCTTGGTTGGCTGAGTAAGTTTCGCCAATAGTTTAACGACACGAGCCGCGACGGTGGGAGACATTGGCGCCCCGCCGTCAGCTACTTCGTGAATGGCAGCAACAATGTCTTCTGGGACAGCGGTCTTCAAGAGGTAGCCAGAAGCACCGGCTCGGATGGCACGGGCAATTTTTTTCTCATCCTCAAAAATGGTCAAAATTACAATACGGCAGTCGGGAGCGAGCTGGATAATGTCTTCCATCGCCTCTAGACCGCTGCGCCCAGGGAGCCCAACATCAAGAAGTAAAACCTCTGGGAGCTCCTCGGACGAGCTCGCCTTCATGGTTTCGATCATGTCCTCCGCATTTGAAAAAGCATGTGCACAGTCAAGCTTGTAGCGTTTCGTACAGAGGCGTTTCAGCGCTGCACGGAGTGTGTCATTATCTTCAGTCAGCCATACACGAACGAGATTTTCACGAAGTTTTTCAGGATGCATAAGTTATTTGGAGGAAGCTTTTCGAGTCCAGCGACGACTTTTAGGAACGTCGAGAGTGACGGCTGTGCCTGCATTTGAACTCGATTCCAATGACAGGTTCGCTTTGAGAATGTTCGCACGTTCGCGAAGATTGCCGAGGCCGTTTCCCGTTTTGGCGGTGGTGGGATCAAAGCCTATTCCGTTGTCGGAAACAATGATGCAAAGGCCCTTTCTCGTTTGCCTGACTTCGAATAGGACGTGGGTCGCTTGAGAATGGCGAACGCAATTATACATGAGCTCCTTACAAAAAAGATAGATTTCTCGGCAAGTTTCAAGATTTGGCTCTGAGGTTAGGTGAGTCGAAGGGAATTGGTAGTCCACCTCAATATCACGCAAAATTCTCTCAGCCATTTCTCTTAAGATCTTGAGCCAATGATTGTTGCCGGTTCGTTTCCTGCTGCCAAGGAGCCCTACAAGTTCTCTCATTGAGTCGACGCTCTCACGAGCCACCTTCTCAATAGTGATGAGATCCGAGCGCATCTGCTCTGGTTTCGAATCCTCTTCACTAGAAAAAGAAGAGATGAGCGCGATACTTCCTAGGTTTGAGCCTAATTCATCGTGAAGATTTCTCGCAAGACGTTCGCGGTGTGTTTCTCTGTCTCGGATCAGTTGTTTGCGCGCACGAATTACCAATCCAGTTGCAAGGAGAGCTGTTAAAAATGAAGCAGCCAAGCTTCCCTGAAAGATTGCTCTCTCAGTTTTTGAAGCGAGTAATTTCTCTGCTTTGGTTATTTTCTTTCGCTCTTGTATGAGCTTTTGAGCTTCATCCATGGCGCTAAACCAATTCTGGAATCCAACGATCTTGCCCCCAGCCACACGATCATCTGTCAGTGCGCTTCGCCCCCAGATCGTTGTTTCAATGGATTCATCGGCAATGACTTTGCTGTGCAATGCACGGTTTTTCCCATCTGAGTAAACTTGAAGCTCTCCGAGAGCAAAAACGAAACGACCCATGCGTTGGCGCATTCGTGTCGAAGTCACGCGGACATATCGCGCTGATTTTCCGGAGCCCGAGTAAAACTGAATATTCTGTCCTGGTGTCTGAAGAGAGACTTTCGTTCTGTCATAGACGGTCCAGGCATCAGTGAAATCCGGTTTTGATGCCGCTTCGATGATGAAACGCGCTGGCAGTCCGTAGTTATTTCGCCCAAAGGTGTTTTCCTGCCAGGCTGGCATGAGACGAATTTCGTCGATTGGCATTTCTTCGCCAAGGTCAACTGTAACGTTCTTTTGCTCGTTTTTCTCCGTCCCGTCGAGACTGTGCCACCCTAGCATTTTTGAATTATCGGGGAGTATAGGCAATCCGAGGGGGGTGAAGTTATCGATAAGGTTTTTTTGAGACCAGTAAGGTAAATTTTCCTGCGAATTTTTCGTTTTTACCTCGGCGAGAGGCGCGACATTTCTGTTTCCAGAGATGACCATGATTTCAGCTAGCGAGAGTACTCGGTAGCCATCGGATTCCCATGGTTCGAAGACAGTCAAGCGAAGCCGCTTGATCTTTGTGGCGACCTTACAATTCACCACGACTGGGAAAATACCTGGATTTGGGAATCGGGCTTTTGTCTCGTCCAGAAGGATTTCTGATTTGCCGTTAGCTTCGAATATCTCAAGCCTAAAGCGGCGAGGAAAGCCGTATCCGCTCGCTCGAAAAACCGCATCTGTTGGGACTGCGGGGATTAGTATGATTTGTTCGGCGAGGGTCGGTACTTTGAAGGCGAGTTCGATCCAGAGTTTTTCTCCTTCTTTCGCTTGAGTGCTTTCGTAACCCGCTCGATGACTTGAATTTGTGGCTTTTGGAAGGGGCAATTTTGAGAGCTTTGTATCGATTGTATCGATTTCAGCACGTAATTTTCTAAGTTCGGGTGACAGCCATCGTGCCGATTTTGATAGAAGCGTTGCTTCTTCGTTGGCAGGCAAATAGCTGGTTGTAAAACTCGCTAGAATAAGCCCGAGCGAACAAAGTTTGAACCAACTCATTGAGCGCCAGCGTAGCGGTATGGATAGGGCAGGGCAAGAGGCAGTTGAGCTCGTGAGTCATCACGTATTTCCGTGAGGTGACGCAACCGAAAGAATGAACTCTAATCATTGGCTGAGGGAGTTGCCCAATTCGCTCTTTCTCTCAATGTAAAATCCCACAAACCCATAAAATCATGAATTTAAAGCAAATCCTCTTTTTCCTTGCCATCACTGCCCCCACCTCTGTGGTTTCCGCGGCCTTGGTAGTCGCCGATTTCAACGACCTGACTGGTGGTAATTCCAACCTTTCTGGACAAGGGGGAGGAACCGGATTCTCTGGGACATGGAGTGGCACCGCAACTATTGACGTAAACAGCGGCGACTTGGTGGCACCTGCCTCAACGAATTTCGGCCTCAGCCAGAGCGGGACTGCTCAGAGAGTGGACGGGGACTTCGGTGGTTCACGCCAAATTTTCCGGCCTCTATCTACCACTCTTGGTGCGGGTGGCGGAACGATCTGGTTCTCTATGCTCTTCAATAGTCAGAGTAACACGGCTCGCGGCGGGCTAACGTTTAATGAAACGGCCAGTGCATCGACATTCCGTGACCACGTCTATATTGCCAACGGCTTTGTCCGGCTAGGACTCGACAATGACGGCCAAGGTCGTGCTGCTTTCAGTAACAATGTCGATAACCTACTTCTTGGTAGCTTAAGTATCGATCCGACTGGCGATGAGACCATTTCTGTTTGGGTAAATCCTGACGTTTCGGGTGGAATCGGCGGCCTTGGGGCGGCAGATGCGACATTCACGGAAAACGCAACGAATCTCAATGGCGGTATATCCGACCTTGGAATCATTTCCTTTGAGTCAACCGACAACGCCGGAACCGTATTGATTGATGCCGTACGCTTGAGTGATAACAGCGATGCAAATCTTGCGTTCGCAGAAGTCACAGGCATCAACGTTATCCCAGAACCTTCGGTTGCTTTGCTTGTGGCTTGCGGTGCGCTTGGGTTGCTACGTCGTCGCAGAAGCTAGTTTTAACAGTTTAGAGGTTTCCAAATGGCCTTGCCGAAA
Source organism: Akkermansiaceae bacterium (assembly GCA_045106015.1). Lineage (GTDB taxonomy): Bacteria > Verrucomicrobiota > Verrucomicrobiia > Verrucomicrobiales > Akkermansiaceae > Luteolibacter. The sequence continues at coordinate 14,917 of JBGCEE010000023.1, forward strand.
TCGAGCGGATTTTTTGGGGTTCGAAGAAATTGGCTATGCGATGTCAGGCAGCGTTTCGGGCAGACGAAGCCAAGATCGGCGTTGTTCGTCATTCGTGGATGTTCATCCACCCGTTCCTCACGCCTTGATTTTGGCTCCGTTCGCCTCGACCATTTCGGCAAGGTCATCCGCAAAACGGTCTGAACACGAAAAGACCGTGTGGGATTTCAATCAAATGTTATCTCATGGGGATGAAAAGTGATTTTGACGAGATGGTTGAAATAACGATCGCAGCAGCCTAATTGTTATCCGCTTTATTTCGGCTCGTTATTCACGTCGAGCTTTCCTGCATGTCCGTCAAAGTAGATAGCAATACGATAATCGCCATGAGACATCTCTTCTGGAATTTCATCTTTCCACCCAGAGTTCCCGACTCCCGGATGTTGCTGGTCGAGGTCGCTTATTGCCCACTCCCGTGCGGGATCGATCCTCGAAAATACTGAGATCAGCGATTTCGGTATTCGATCTTCCCCAGTTCTCAGAGGGTGACCCCAAGGGCGGATTGTATCTCCTGTTCCATTATCAAGTTTAATTGTTGAAGGCATGAAAAACGATGGAGCCTTGAGAGCTGCTTCGGTTTTTTGCCATGAGAATACGAGCGGCTGAAGAACATCGTCGCGTTTAGGATTTTCGTATCCTAATTGATCCGCTACGTAGAAACTTAATCTTCCGGTAGTAGCTTCTCCGTAGACAGATTTTTGCCCACTATTGATGGGGCCAGGTAGCATGCCATTGTTGTCTGATGCATAATTGGGGATCAGCGACCAAATTCCCCGCATTGTAGCCATGTCCTTCACTCCGTTTGCCTTTTTCATCGCTTTCCTTGAAAAGCTAAAAATGAGTGCCGCAAGAACAGCGATGATGGTGATCGCGATCAGAAGCTCGATGAGAGTGAATCCCTTCTTTGAGAGTTTGAATTTATTCGAAGACTCTAGGTTTTCCATCTCCGAATAATTCCAGATTTCTCTCGATTGTCCACTCACGTAAAATGGTGAAAACAACTCGCTCATAAAGTTGTTCCGCCAGGTATCTTGCCCCTTCATCAATAGTGTTGCGAAGCTTAGTTGAGCTGCCAGAATTTCGTGCATGGAACATCACGTATACTTCTGGTTGAAAGATGAATTTAAGAATGAAGCGGGTCGCGAGCGGATGGAAGCGGCACTCAATGAGCTTGTGAAATCACCGAACGTTTCAAAGGCTCATTGGGGGACCTCGGCGCCGACTGATGAACGTCCTGTGACTGATCATTCATGGGACTACGGAATCTCGTTTCATTTTGATACGATGGAAGCCCATGAGAAGTATCAGAAAGCAGATCCCGTGCATGATGCATTTTCAGGTGGTCACAAGGACATGTGGGCGAAAGTTATGGTGATGGATCTCACTTGACCCGTCTCGATCAGAGCTCCAGCGGTTCGCCACGGAGTTCGAAGACTTTTCTTACGGTTTCCTCGATCAGGTTGTTCGGGCAGGAAGCACCGGCAGTAAGGCCGATAAGCACGTGGTCTTTTCCTGAGAAGACCTCGGCGTAGTTGGACTTCTTTTCCGCACCCTGATGAAGGTCGTAGTGGACAATCTCCTGAAGAGATTTGATTTGAGAGGCGTCGCGAATGAAAAAAGTAGGGAGTTCCTTTTCGCCAATTTCGACGAGGTGGGCGGTGTTTGAGGAATTGTAACCCCCGACGACAAGGAGAAGATCCATTTTGGTCTTCAGCATTTCGAAAAGGGCGTCTTGGCGCTCTTGGGTAGCGCCACAAATTGTATCAAATACGAAGAATTTCTCAGGTGAGCCATCGCGTTCTTGTATGGCCTTGGCGAGGCGGTTCTGGATTTCTTGCGTTTCGCTTTTCAGCATGGTCGTTTGATTGGCGACGCCTATTTTGTCCAAATGTCGATCTGGATCGAATTCTTTGGAGTGACTACCTTCGAAGCGTGTGAAGAAATGCTCGCGGTCGCCACCGTTTTGGATGTAGTCGCAGATATAGTCGGTGTCTTCGAGTGTTAAGATGACAAGATAGTTGCCGTCTTTGTTCTCGCCGAGGGCACGGGATGCAGTGGCGCGAGTTTCTTCATGGTCAGCCTTTCCATGGATGATGGAAGTGACGCCGTCTTTGGCGTAGCCGCGTACTCTTCGCCAAACCTTCATGACGTCTCCACAGGTCGTATCAACCGTGTAGCAGCCGATCTCTTCAAGTTTCTCCATGAAGTTTGTTGGCGCGCCAAAAGCTGGGACGATTACGACATCTTCTGGAACTAGTTCTTCGTAGCTTGCATCCATTTCGCGCCACGGAAGAGAAATGATATCCATTTCACGGAGGTGTTGGTTAACATCTGGGTTGTGGATGATCTCGCCGATCAGAAAAATGCGGTTTTCCGGAAAGACTTTACGAGATGCGTAGGCGAGGTCGATCGCGCGCTCGACGCCGTAGCAAAATCCAAAATCCTGAGCGAGGAGGAGGGTCGTGTTTCCCTGCGTAATTTTGCCGCTCTGGTCCTTGATTTTTTCGACCAAAGAAGATTGGTAATGAACGGCGACCTCGGCGGAAACGAGTTCCATCACATCGGGACGGCGAACGTTGACGCGAGGACGTTTGATTGCAGGTTTCGGCATTGGGTGGAACTTACCAGCGGAGATTCTCGAAGCAATGGGAATGCGCTCGGTGGTGATCGTTTTACTCAGCCTTCAATGAAGAAAGGTAAGCAACAAGATCGCGAATTTGTGATTTGCTGAGTATTTGTCCCATCGGAGGCATGGATGACATGGGCGCGGGCATGTTGGCGATGTCTTCGCGTTTGATCGTGGTTTCTTCTTTGGTTTCGATATCACGGATCACGACTTTGGTGTCGGATTCCTCAGCAAGCATTCCTGCGACGATGGTTCCGTCTTTGCGGGTGATTGCCGTGGCGGAGTATCCGAGTGTGAGCTTGGCGCTAGGATCGATGATGGATTCAAGGATATATTCTGCGACCTGCCGTGTGCCAAGGCCTTGTAAGTTTGGTCCGGCATCTCCGCCGCGGTTGCCAACCTTGTGGCACTGGCGGCAATTCGCCATGCCGTTTCTGAAGAAGATCCTGTTACCGCTACTCGGGTCGCCCCCTTCAAGGGTGATTTTGAAAGCAGCGAGGGGATCGTCCTTGGGAATGCTCGCCTCGTAGTCAGCGACCGCTTTTTTGAGATCGTCACCGCCGCGTTTGCGGGTGGCTTCAATGATATCGAGGTGGATGGCGAGCGGGTGGCTTTCGAGGTTTTTCATCATGTCCAGCAGGACGTTGGGAGCTTCGGGATGTTTGAGAGTGGCGAGTAGATGGATCGCGAGTTGTTTGTCTGAGGATTTGCCGGAGGCGAGGATCTTTTGGGTGACCTCAAATGCCTGATCTGGGGAAACACGGCCAAGACTTTGCAGGGTCGCGGCGCGGATGCTCGCTTCGCGATCGGAGGTGAGGGATACGAGGATTCCGACGAAGTCATCCGGTTTGTCGGATTCGAGTTTCTTGAGTGCCGCGAGTCTGACTCCAAGTGGGTTTTTCTGTGCGGTCAGATGTCCGATCAGGGTTTCCTGCGAGATTTTCACGTTGAATTTCCCGGCGAGTCCGATCGTTTCTTCGAGCGTGGTGCCGGTGGTGCTGTCGAGAAGTGGGAGCAGAGTTGCTTGGATTTTTCCGCGCATGGATTTGCTGATTTCGCGTTCCTCTTTGATGGGGCGGTATTTTCCGGTGGTCGGGTCGGTAGGAGGGTGTTTGTCGAAGCGGCCAATGAGCCAGAGAGCTTCGGTGCGGGCGTTCTCGGAAAGGGAGGTGTTTTCGGCAACCTTGATCAGGCGTTGGACATTCTCTTCTCCTCCTGCGCGTATCATCGCGTTGAGGATACGGAGGTCGACCGCCCATGTGGACTTACCGAGCAGATGGGTGGCGGCGGCGAGGTCCTTGCGGGCGCCTTCGATGTAGTTGTCGTTAATCGCCTGAATGGTTTCGACAGCGATGGAGATGTCGGAGTCATTGAGGAAAGTGCCGATACGGGCGTCTTGGAAACGGCGCAGAGCGAGGACGACCGCGCGGCGGACGGCGGGTGATTCGCTGTTGGCGAAGGCGTAGACGACATCCGCATCGCCGATTCTGATCAAACCTTCGATCACGCCGTGGCGGAGATATTCGTCCTGGTCGTTGTTTTCCTTCACGACAGCCATGAGAAGTGGAATCTGAGCCTTCGTGCCGAGTTTCCCAGTGGCGATTGCGGCGAGCATGCGAGTGCGGAGGTCGGAATCAACGAGTAGCAGGAGAGCGGCATCTAGACCTTCTTTGTAGCCAGAATCGCCCAGTGCTTTGACTGCCTGCCCGCGCACTTGAGGGTCGGAATCTTCAGTCAGCTTTGCGAGCTGTTTCGCGGAATCCTCGTCATCTTTCAGGCGGGCAAGATTTCCAAGTCCCCATACCCCATTCAGGCGTGTGGTGAGTGGTTCGGAGGTTTGAGTCGCGGCGAGGAGGAGTTCGCGGTTGGCCGGTTTTTCAGCGAGTTTGAGCTGGGCGCGGAGGCGGACGCGCATGTCGGGATGGCGGAGGAGCTTGGCGAGTTCTTCCGATGGTATGCCGTCGAAACCATTCGCGAAAATTTCTCGGACTTGTTTGGTCTCCGGCTTTGCCGTTTCCTTTGGATCTTCGAAAGAGAAGATATTCCCAAAGCCATGCGTGGGCCAGCTGCCGACATAATCGCTGACGTAAGCCTTGCTGTCGTAGCCGAACTCGATGTCCGTGCAGAGCATGCCGGCAACAAAGTTCTCTTTGCTCGCGACCTTGAAGCCCGCGCCGTTCGGCTCCATTTCGAAACCGATCACCGAGCTATTCGCGCCGACGAAATTACAAACGAAGAAATGATTGTCCCATTTTTCCGAGAGTCCGGTGCCGGGATTGTAGGCGAGGCCGGAGGGGCCTTTGCTAACCCAACCGGCGGGCGCGAGGATGGCACGTGGGCGCAGCGGGCTGTCCATGTCCCAATGGCGCTCCCTCATCCAGTTGGTATCGTGGCGGCGGGTGCCGTAGATGAGGTTCGTGAATTTTTGAAAAGCTTGGTGGCCGCGCTGCCAGCCGGAGTGGGCGCCTTCCACGACATCGACAACCCGGGCCATATCCTGCATGTCCGCTTCGTTATCGACGGAAAACAGGTTGCCGTAGCGATCGAAGGCGAGTTCTTTCGGGTTGCGCAGGCCCGTATGAACCACCTCAAGCTCGCTACCGTCGCGTTCCATGCGGAATACCGCACCTTCATACTGGCTGTAGAGATGTCGGCCTTCTTTGGTCTTCAGATTGTAGCCGCGGTCACCGATGGTAAAATAGATGCGGTTGTCGGGGCCTAGGGTGAAACCATTCAGATCGTGACCACTCAGGCTGACGCTGATGCCGTAGCCTTCCTGCAGAGACTCGCGTTTGTCGGCGACGAGGTCGCCATCGGTGTCTTCGAGCATCCAGACATGGGGGATGCAGGCGAAGTAGATTTTCCCGTCGAGGGCCATGACTCCCGCGGCGGTGCCGTCGAGAGGGTCGTTGAAGCCGTCGGCGTAGATCTGGCCGAAGTCGGCTTTGCCGTCCCCGTCTCGATCTTCGATGACGCGAATTTTCTCAGAGAATTCGGTGAAGTAGGAGAGGGGTTTGTTGTCGGCGTATTTTTTATACATTTCCAGCCGTTCTGCGGTGGAGGTGAGGGCATAGTCATCTGCCGTCCATGGATTGCGGCGATTGTCCTCAACACCACGATCGAAGCGGTGGGTCTCGGCGATGTAGAGGCGGTTCTGCTCATCGAAGCTGATCGCGGTTGGGTCTTGGACATTCGGTTCACGGGCGAAGAGTTTCGCGACCATTTCCTTGGGGTAAGTGATTGTCGAAAGGATTTCCTCATCGGAACTGACGGATGGGACTGGTTCCGGATTGGCGGTTCCTTCGGTCTTTTTCGTTTCTTCGTCAGTGATAGCGAAGATCGTGAGAGTTGAGGCGAAGATCGCTGAGATGGAAAAAAGTTTCGAGCGGAGAGGCGACATGGTTAGGATTGTTTCGATTGAAGATGAGCTTACGATCAAAAAATGACGTTTCGTTCAGATGGCGGTCGAGAGTGAATGGTTAGTGCAGGACCAAGATTTTTCAGTTACTTTATTTGCCGTGAAACGAAGGAATTTTTTAATGGGAGCAGGGGTTGTTACCTGTGGGCGGGTGATAGCGGATGAGGCCGATATTCAGCAAGTGAATCGCTTGCGTGTGCTTTGTTATAATATTCATTTTTGCAAGGGGGCGGACGAGCGATTTGATGTCGAACGAATTGCCAAAGTGATTCGAGCTGAAGCGCCTGACTTGGTTGCGTTGCAAGAGATTGATGTGCGAACCAAGCGTTCAGGAAAGGTTCACCAGCTTCAAATGTTGGCTGAGTTGACGGGAATGCATGGTCGGTTCGGTCCAACGCAGGATTATCACGGGGGACTCTATGGAAATGGCATCTTATCTAGGCATCCGTTCGAGGATTTGCTCATTGAGCCGTTGCCATATACCCCGGCCTCGCGCGATGTAATCACTTATCCTAGAGGATTGATTGCAGCTACGGTGTCGCTGGGAGAAGGGCGCTCGATACGCATCGTGAGCACGCATTTTCAGCATAATCTTGAAGAAGATCGTGTCGCGCAAGCGAAGGCGGTCAATGAGTTGTTTGGAGATGCAGAAAAAGATCAAATTCCAACGATTTTAGCGGGAGACATCAATGCACGCCCCGGTTCAGAGCCGATGAAAGTTTTAGGCGATCACTGGGAACACGTTGCTGGTATAGAGATGGACCAAATTTCTGCTGAGGAAGGTGGTAAATGGGAGATTGATCACATCCTCCTGCGGAAAGGTGATAAGCTTTCTGCAAAAGAAACAAAAATAATTGATGATAGGACGGCTTCAGATCACCGCCCTATTCTTGCCGTGATCGAAACGGCAGTGCGATGAGGAGAAATACAGCAAGAGCGAGGCCCTGCATTGCGAAGAGATAAAGCGGCCAGGCACCGAGATGATCGATGAGGGAGGGATTATCGGGAGGGCGGGAAGCGAAGGCGAAATTGGTTTTTAAGATCGTATTTACGAGGTATGCAAAGCCTTGGTAGATGATGGAGATTCCGAAGACTTTGATAGGAGATTTCCACCATGGGTTGTCTGGGCGCCATTTCATCACCAATGGAATATAGAGAGCTGCTGCCACGATGGCGAAGTGCTGCCAGAAGAAATGGATGAAGGGTAGTTGCGGCGGGCCGATAGTGATTGCTGGAGTCAGCAGTGCCTGGGTTGTTGCAGCGAGGCCCCAGAAATAGGTGAGGGTGAGGAGGATGGGTTTCCTTGTGAAGAGCGCAAAGCCTGCGATGACCGCTGCGAGGTCGCAAAGGTGCAGTGGAATCATGTTGTCTAAGGACTGTGGATGGCCACGCCATGCAATGAGTGCAAATGGGTATGAAACCAGATTGCAGAACGCCAGAATGGCGGTGCACAGGCGTTGATTCTTGTTCGAACGCTTTGCAAAAAGGATCAGGCAAGCCGTAAGGGCGAAGCCAACAGCTAGCGTGGTATAGTGCTCAGAGGTGAAGGGGTGGAAGGGCATGATTTAAGATCGGATCTCGGCCATTGCGTGGCTATTGGAAAAGATCTGTTGTGCGATGGACTGAATCTGTTCTTCAGTGACAGCGAGGAGTTTTCTTCGAGCCTGCTGTGGGGATGGTATATGATTGTATAGCAACTGCCCTTCGCCGGCCCAAGCTGCGTGGGCGGTTGTGGATTCGAAGGCGAGCTTCGATTGGGCGATGGCGAGTCGCTTGGCACGCTCAAGCTCGCCGGGCCGGGGGCCTCTAGAGGTAAGGTCTGCCGTTTCTTTGAGAATCGTTTCAAGGGATTCCTCGCGGGAGTCGGGATCGAGGCCGGCGAGGATTTGTAGGGCACCCGTTTCATGGAAAAGAGAGACTTCAGAGCCGATTTGATAACAGAGCCCGCGCTCTTCACGGAGTTCTGTGAAAAGACGGGACGAGGATGATTCTCCAAGTATGAGAGAAAGGAGGCGAAGAGCGTGGCGGGTCTCGGATTGGCGTCCCGGAGTGTGCCAAGCGAGGGCAAGCTGGAGTTGGTCTGTCGATCGCTTCTCCTGGATTTGCTTAGGCGGACAGGGTGTGTATCCGAGCCGTAGGGGCGGTGTAAGGAATTCGGTTGGGAGCAGAGGAACGAGCGACTCTAAAATGATGTCTGCTGACATTGGGCCGGATGTGGCGATGACGATATCGTCTCGGAAATGGTGTTGGGTGGCAAAATTTTGAAGGCTGGATCGAGTGATTTTTTTTATCGAGGTTTCGCTCCCAGAAATCGCCTGACCAAGAGGGTGCTCTGGCCAGGTGGCATGAGCGAGCAGATCGCCGATATGGTCCGCAGGATTTTCACGGATCATGACGATTTCTTCGCCAATGACTTCACGTTCTAAATCGATTTCGTGTTGTGGAAATTCGGAGTGCCAGACCATTTCAGTGAGAACCTCGATGAGAGTCGGCATTAGTTCCGCTTCACCTTGAGCTTCGTAAACGGTGTGGTCCTCGGATGTGCAGGCGTTGGCTTGTCCTCCGCCCGATTCGATGGCGAGGGTCAGTTCTTTTGCTGAGCGTTTGTGCGTGCCTTTGAAGGCCATGTGCTCGGAAAAATGGGCGAGGCCGCAAGGGGTATCGTCGGTCTCGTCACGTGAGCCAACAGGGATATAAATGGAGAGTGCAGCGCACTCTGAGTCGGTGACTTGCGCGTGAGCGAGGCGCGGACCGCCAGGAAGTGCATGAGTGGTGTAGGTGGCTGGCACGAAGATGGATGATCGCTGCTAGGCAATTAGTTTTGAGTTGGAGAAGCGAACGTGGAATCGAGTTCGGCAAGGTCCGCTTGGGTGGTGATCTTTGGGTTTGGGGCGGAAGAAGGGATGAGTCTAACAGGTTTTTCGAATGCCTCTAGGGCTGAGGTTTCATCGGTTACGAGGAGGCCATTGTTGAGGACGTGCTGGTAGGCGGATTGCAGTAGATCGGCCTCGAAAATCTGTGGTGTTTCGATGAACCAGAGATTCTCGCGCGAGACGGCGGACTGAGTGAAGTTGTTTTCGTCACAGCGTTTCAAGGTTTCGGTGACGCGCCGTGCAAGCGAGGCGGCACCATGCTTTTGAGCTGCGGCGATGGTGGCGAGGATATCGCCTTGAGATACCAATGGACGCGCGGCGTCGTGAACGGCGATGAGACCAGAGCTAGGCGAGACGGCTTTCAGTCCGTTGGCAACGGAAAGGTGCCGTTCTGAGCCGCCATCGACTTGATGGAAAGGTTTTGTGAGTTCTATTCCTTTCAGTAGTTCCAAGCGGTCTTTTGGTGCGACGAGAACGATTTCTGTAATGGCGTCGCAATCGAGGAAGGTTTGGAGAGTGTGAGCGAGTATTGGCTTCCCGTGCATCGTGGCAGCCAGTTTATCGAATCCCATTCGGCGGGAGGAGCCAGCGGCGACGATGATGGCGGTGCAATTCATGAACTAAGGAAGATTGAAGCGAAATGTGAGGGTTATACCAAAGAAAAAGCTCCTTCCCGTTCTGGAAGGAGCTTTTCTAAATTGAGCTTAGTAGGTTGGCTCAGGCGAGTGCCGCGAGCTTTTGCTTTAGTTGATCTTTCGTAACGTTCGCGCCGACGATCTGATCCTTCACTTCTCCGTTTTTGAAAAAGAGGAGTAGAGGAATCGACTTTACGTTGTATTTTACTGCGAGGTCTCGGTTGTCATCGACATTTACTTTTCCGATCTTCGCAGTTCCTTCGACATCGGCGGAAAGCTGGTCGAGAATTGGAGTGATCATTTTGCAGGGACCGCACCACTCTGCCCAGAAATCGACAAGAACGGGCAGGTCGGAATCGATCACTTCAGATTGGAAATTATCTTCGTTTAAATCAGTAGCCATGTGAATGAATGTGTGACTGCTCAGGTGATTCGTCAAGAGCCTGAAAAGAAAAATCCTTTCCTCAAATTAAGACTGTGTTTCAAGCCATCCGAGAAAAGGATATTTAAAAGTGTGGGAGTCCTATGCTGGCAGGCTCGCGCCGACATAGGCGAGATAAAGAACTACTGCAGCAAGGAGTGTATTGATGATTCCAAATACCATGGTGAGAATTTTTTTGGGTTGGAGGTTTTATTCGAGAAGTTTGGCCCAATCGCCTGGAGGGTCTGCATCTTCAGCGCCGATCCAGATGTTGGCGATTTTCAACTGGAGGGCGAGAACGGCGATTGCCGCGACCAAGCCAACACCAGCGAGGATGTTCATGAAGGTGCTAGCACCTGACTCGTCTTCGTCTTCTTCGACGGTCGCGAGTGGAGATTTGGTTCCTGCCGCTGTGGCGGGAGACGCTCCAGGTGAAAGTGGTTTCGTTGGAGGATTGAGGGCGACCGTTGCTTTCGGTAAAGACACCGAAGGTGACGTCGCTTGTCCGCCGCCTGGAAGAGGAGCATTTGCTGTCTTGAGAGCGATGGTAGGTGCGCCGACGGGTGCTTTGGAAGTGGCCAGTTTAATGGTCGGGGCAGGTGCCGGTGTTTTCGGCTTCGTTGGAGCACCAGCTGCGGGAGCGGTAGCCTGCAAGGGCTTGGCAACTTCCGGTTTAGGTGCGCCAGGAGTCGGCGGAGATGGAGGCCTCGCTGGGGAAGTCGGAGGAGGCGTCGGAGGAAGCGTGGCGGCTGGCTTCGCCGGAGGGGCGTCTGCAGCTTTCAGGGTCACGCGGACCGTTTCCTTTTTCAAAGGGACGCTGGAAGTCTGCTTGGATGGGATTTTGTTTTCGTCGTCGCTCATGCGCTATGGTTTTTTCTACGAGAAGAATTAAGGCCTTTTGCGAAAGGCTTGTCAAACTCGCAAGTTTGGAAAGTGAAGATGGGCTGCATTTACTGGAAGCGAGCTTTCAGCAGGGAAAATCGAGAGAATGCGTTCACTCATCCAGAAGAGGCCGGCGAGTGCGACGATGATTGACCCGATTATCTGGACCTGTTTCGTCCACTTTTGCAGGGGCATGAGTATTACGAAAGAGATGATGATGACGGTGATTTGTGCAAGTTCGACGCCGATATTGAAAGAGACTAAGGGCATCGCGACCTGCTGCCCGGTAAGACTGCCGAGCTTTTCTTTTAAAACGCTGGCGAAGCCCAGGCCGTGGAGAAGCCCGAAGCCGAAAACGAGGTAGAGACGTGAAGGTTTTAGTTTCCTAACAATTAGATTCTCGATGCCAATCCATGCGATACTTGCTGCGATGAGGATTTCGATGAGAATGGATGGAAGCGTGATAAATCCGAAGATGGCGAGCGCAAGGGTGATTGAGTGGGCCACGGTAAAAGTGAGAGACTGTCCGAGGAGAGGTTTCCAGCGGGGGGCGAGGAGAAATAGGCCGATGATAAAAAGAAGGTGATCGAGGCCAAGCGGAATCACATGACGAAAGCCAGAGATTACCCAACTCCATGCTTGAGCGTTACGTGTTGGGAGTGCTGACGTTTCTTGAGAGATGGCATCTTGCCCAGCGACTGGTGCAGCCACAGAAAGCAGGGTTTCCGACATACCAGATGAAATGCTTAAAAGTCCCAGGTCTGTTCCTTCATCGATAATGATGATGAGGGCAGATTCTTGATCGTCGTTCCAATAGGCTTCTAGTTTCCCAGGGCCCGGTTTACTTGGAATGGAGATTTCCGCGGTCAAGAGGGCCCAGTCTCCGGGATCGGGCGGGAGGACGAGTTTGTCTTTCTCGAGTTCTGGAAAACGAATATTCCACGAAACGACTGCACCATTATATTTCAGAATGAGAAGTCGGCGCATGGTTCGCTCTGACTCCCGAGTAATTCGTTCGAGTTTGGCCTGTGGGTAGACCATGACATCTTTTCGGAAAAGCGGCGGCGCGCCCTCCACTCCACGTGACTCTGGCAGCATGTAGGCGATGTCGAGAAGTCCCTCGAGTTTCCACTTTTCACCGTCACGAAGTAGCTCGAGCTCAACTGAGTCGACCTGGTGGGCTTGCGTGGAGCTAGCGTAAAAAAACAGGGAGAAAAGAGTGAGTAAAATAACTCTCATGGAGGGCTGGCAGTATTGTCTCTCAGGTTTGATGAGCAAGAATAGATGCTGGCCTACAAAGCGAATTCACCTTCTTCGTCGATGCCTACCCATCCGAGGCTAGCAAATGCACGGAGAATGGATTTTGCCGGCTCATCTTGGTTTTCATCCTCGTCGTGCTCGATCGTCGCCGAAGATGAAAGCCCGCGCATCGACTCGATTGATATGACGGTTCTGTAATTATTTAGGTAGATCCAGTCACCCCAAGTCTTGGATTCGATTCGAGGCTCAAGGTGTTGTTTTTCGAGAGCGGCAGCAACTTCTTCCAAAGTATTGGGTGGTGACGAATCGGGGAGTTGAAGGACGGTTTCCATGAAGATATTTCACTCGGCAGGTTAGCCGAATGCCTAGAGGCGGTCTAGGAAGTAATTCTTCTGATAGTTTGATCACCTTTTGACTGTGCTTCCCTTGATTAAATCCGAGTAGTTGCCCTCTTTTGCAATGAGTTCGTCGTGAGTACCTTGCTCTACGAGTTGACCTGAATGGAGGACACAAATGAGGTCGGCATCGCGGATGGTGCTCAAGCGGTGAGCGATGACGAGGGAGGTTCGGTTGCTGCGGAGTCGGTCGAGGGCGCTTTGGACGAGACGTTCGGTATGGTTGTCTAGGGCCGAGGTGGCTTCATCCAAGAGGAGAATGGGTGGGTTCTTGAGAAGAGCTCGGGCGATGGAGAGGCGTTGTTTTTCACCTCCTGAAAAGCGGATTCCTCGCTCTCCGACGATGGTTTCAAGTTTTTCGGGAAGGTCCCTTACGAAGTCTGCGGCATTGGCTGCTTCGAGGGCCTGCCAAATTTCATGATCGCTGGCAGCGGGTCTGGCGAGGATTAGATTTTCGCGAATGGTCGTGTTGAATAAGAAGGGGTCTTGCGTCACGAATCCGAGGTGATCTCTCAGCCATTCTTTGGAAAGTTGAGAGATATTTCTGTCATCCAGTAGGATGTTTCCATGATTCGGTTCGTAGAAACGAGAGATGAGGTTGAGGATGGTGGATTTACCTGATCCGGTTGCGCCGACAAGAGCGATAGTTTGACCAGGTTTTGCTGTTAGATTGATTCCTTGGAGGGCTGGCGACTCGTCGTTGTAGGAAAAGGAAACGTCTTGGAACTCAATTTTACCCGCTAGGGAATGAGGAGTGTCTCCCTCATTGAGGTGGGTTTCATCGGGTGTATCGATGATATCAAAAACACGTTTCGCGGAGACTAGACCTTTGGTGAAGGTTTTTGAAAGTGGATTGATTTTTGAAATTGGTTCGAAAAGGAAGCCCCATGCGACAAGGAAGGCGATGACGGTCCCAGGAGAAAGCTCACCGCTGAGCGTCCAGTAAGCACCAAAGGCGACCATGAGAATGATTCCAGACTCTGCGATGAAGGAAACTGCGGGCCACACGATGGCTTGACCTTTCATGACAGCCATGTGCTTTTCGCTGACTTTGTTCGATGCTACGTCGAAATCTGAGAGAGCTTCTGGTTCGAAGGTGTAGGCTTTGATTTGTCGGATTCCTGCGAGGTTGTCGTGAAGAGCGCTGTTTAGGGCTGAGCTTGCCTCTGATGACTCGCGCCATTTCGGTTCAGCTTTTTTTGACCACCAGATGGTTAGAATCCCGATGAAAGGCAGAGGGATGAGTGTGACTAAAGTGAGTTCCCATGAATGATAGAGGAGGTAGCCCATCACGATGAGGAATTGAAGTAGTGCTGCAACTCCTTGGTCGATGCCTTCGATAATGACGCGGTCCATGCTAGGAACGTCATCTGAAACACGCGACATGATTTCTCCCGAGGAGGTTTTATCGAACCACTTGATCGGAAGGCGTTGGAGCTTGTCATAGAGTTCGACACGGATCACGTGAGTCAGCTTTAGCTCTAGGTGGTTGTTTAAAAAGCTCCGAAGGGTGAAGAGGATTTGTCGCCCGAGGATGGCGCCGGCGCCTAGGAGGGCCGTTGAAACAATGAGGTCGGGTCGATTTTTTCCAATGATCGTATCGATGAACCGCATTGTTATGGTCGGTAGGACGAGCACCAAGGATGTGCAAGCGATGGCCATGAGCAAGGAGAGCGCGCTTAGCAGCGGGAAACGTAGGGTGTGTTTCAGGAGTCGGAGCATCTTGTTCGGAAAGCTTAGTCAAGAAAGGTTGGAAATGGCACGAAGAAGTGTCTATGCCTTCGGTCGATGAATGAGTCTGAGGAATACAATCTGATTGATGGGACCTTCTCTCCGGTCGAGGCTGAGAAACTGCTTGGTGCAATGGTGAAGGGGAAAATCGATTTTCACAGTTTGCAGAGGCACAGTGAGGTGGAGCTTTCTGGCGAGGCGGCAGGCTCGGCGCAGCGTCTAGAGCAATTGAAAGTGCTTGAAGCGGATTTGAGGAAGTTTTTCGTAGAAGCTAAAAAATCTGGCAAGGAGCTCAAGGTTTCAGGTCGGATTGAGATTACGGCAGTGGATTGATCAAAATGACACGATGCTCAATCGAGTGTCTGTGAGTATCTGCGCCGATGTTGGATGACCCTCGATACCTCTTCGTCGCACTAGTCGCGTCGGTTTGTATTGGGATTTCCAAGGCGGGATTCAGCGGGATTTCGATGGTTTCCGTTGTGATCCTGGCGGATCTTTATGGTGCGAAAGCGTCGGTCGGCTTGGCGCTGCCGCTACTGATTGTGGCAGATTTGATGGCGTATCCTGCCTTCATTAAGCACGGATCTTGGAAGCCGGTTTGGAAGCTCTTGCCTGCGACGTTCGTTGGGTTGGCGATCGGGTGGTGGTTGTTGGGAGAGATTGATGACGGGATCGCTCGTCGTGTCATCGGTGGGTGTGTGATGTTCATGGTGTTGATGCAGGCGCTCAAAAAGTGGCAGCCCTTGTTTTTCGAGCGACTGGCGGAATCGCGGAGTTTTGGAAACGGTGCCGGTGTGTTGGGTGGCTTTGCAACGATGCTGGCGAATGCCGCAGGCCCAGTGATTCAGCTCTATTTTCTAACGAGGCGAATTCCTAAAATGGAGATGATCGGGATCGGTGCACGGTTTTTTCTGCTCGTGAACCTGATCAAAGTGCCGTTGAACGCAGGGCTGGATTTGATCACCGCTGAGAGTCTGTGGGAAAATCTCAAACTTGTTCCGGGAGTGTTCGCCGGGATCGTGATCGGGCGCCTTTTGATCGGCCGTGTGCCACAGGCTGTCTTTGAATGGATGATTGTGGTGTTTGCTTTTGTCGCAGCGGTTCGGTTGATCTGGAGTTGATCAAGTCGGCTTCAGCGCCAAGAGCTCTGCTGGAGCGCCTTGTAAGATTCATAGGCCATAATCCCCATGAAGATAGGAAGCAGGAAGCTATTGGTGAAAGCAAATCCAAGAAGACCGGTTGTAATGGCAACTCCCATCGAAATTTTTAGAGTCAACTGTCGTCGTTGAGGTCCCAAGACGGTCTCCAGCAAGCGGCCTCCATCAAGAGGAAGCACAGGAATTAGGTTCAGCACTGCCCAAACAATACTGATCCATGCGAGAATCAATAGAAAGTAAGCTGCCTGTGGATTGATCTCCTGAGTTTGTTTCAGGATGGCAAAGACAAGCATCCCGAGCACGATTTGAATAGCAGGTCCGGCGGCCGTAATGAGGAAGGCTTGCTTACGGCTAAGAGGAGCGCCCCCGCTATAAGCTGCATAGCCTCCAAAAGCTTGAAGTACGATCTCTACCTGTTTCCCGAAATGCTTGGCGGTCAGGGCATGGCCGAGTTCATGGATGAGGATGGATATGAAGCCCGCGAGTAGGAAAAGTAGGATATTGAAGAGAGCTTGTTTGGAGTCAGCACCAAGAGCTCCTCCAATGAGAGCGAGCGTGATCCAGAACCACGGAAGCACGCGCACGGGAATATTGAAGATCGAAAATGAAATCATCTGACGGACTGCTAGTGTAGAATAGAACTATGCGCAAACCTGATAGAAGGTTTTGTTCTTCGATTTACATCATCGAATGATCCCATCAAATGCTCCCTGTTTTCGGAGTAAAATCCTAACTTGTCGGAAAAAGGCTAATCTTTGAGGGTTTATCTGATCAATATCTTTGATTTTGCATTAAAATGGGCAATTTTCGATTGCTTATTCATTGGTGTTCGGGCAGGTTCCACTTCCAAACTCAATTTTATGAGCAAGAAACAACTCGATGGCGCACAAGCCCTGATCAAGACTCTCGATGATCTCGGGATCGAATACATCTTCGGATATTCCGGAGGAGCGGCAATTCCAATCTTCGACGCCCTAGAAACCGTCGAGACGAAGATGAAATTCATTCTCGTCCGACACGAACAAGGAGGCGTTCATATGGCCGATGGCTATGCTCGGGCGACTGGCAAGCCAGCAGCCGTCCTTGTGACGTCCGGACCCGGAGCAGGAAATACCGTAACGGGACTCATGACAGCGATGATGGACTCCGTGCCAATGATTGTAATCTGTGGTCAAACGGTGACATGGATGCTTGGTAAAGATGCGTTTCAAGAAGCAGACATTTTCGGGATTACCATGCCGGTGGTAAAGCACAACTGGTTGGTTAAAGATACGAATGTTCTTCCGAAGGTTGCTCGTGAGGCCTATCACATCGCGACGACGGGTCGCCCCGGTCCGGTTCTTATCGATATCCCGAAAGATATTTCACAAGGTGCCTTTTCTGGCGATATGAACCCAGAAATCGATCTTCCTGGATACAACCCAGAGAAAGATTTCGAGATCTGCCCAGAGGGGGTCAAGCAAGCTACTGATCTGATCAGTCATGCGAAGCGCCCAGTGATTCTTGCTGGCCAAGGTTGCATGATTGCACGTGCCGACAAGGAGCTCATGCATCTTGCTGAGACGCTCGATTGCCCAGTAACTTCCACGCTACTCGGGAAGGGCGTTTTCCCAGAAAATCATCCACTTTCTCTTGGCATGCTTGGGATGCACGGCACGGCCTACGCGAACAAGGCGATGATCGAGTGCGATCTTTTGATCAATATCGGATCGCGGTTCGACGACCGAATTATCGGCCAACCAACAAAATTCTGTAAGGATGCAAAAATCATTCACATCGATATTGATCCGGCTGAGGCAGGAAAAATGATTCAGCCAGATGTGATGATTGTTGGAGATGCCAAGGCGGCAGTCGCAGAGATCAACGAGAGGATCGCTCCTCAGAAGCTTCCCGAATGGAATGGGAAGCTCGACGGTTACAGAAAGAAATTTCCTCTTGGTTTCAAGAAACAGGGAGGCCTGCGTATGCAGCAGGTGATCGATGAACTTTACAAACTGACCGACGGAGATGCGATTGTTTCGACCGATGTGGGTCAGCATCAGATGTGGGCAGCTCAGTTTTACAAAAACCATGAGTCCTATCATTGGCTTTCCTCCGGTGGAGCGGGAACGATGGGCTTCGGTTTCCCGGCAGCGATCGGTGCGCAATTCGCCCATCCAGAAAAGACTGTGATCTCCATCTCGGGTGACGGTGGTTTCCAGATGACTTTATTCGAACTTGCGACTGCACAAATTCACAAGCTCCCAGTGAAAATCGTGGTCCTGAACAATCATTACCTTGGAATGGTTCGGCAGTGGCAGGAGCTATTTTACGAGGACCGCACTTCGGGTGTGGATTTGATTGGGAATCCTGATTTCTGCAAGCTCGCTGCGGCCTACGGAATCCCTTCTGTTTTCATCAAGCGCCCTGCCGATGTTACGAAACAACTCCAGAAAGCCTTGGATTATAATGACGGGCCAATTCTCATTCATGCGGAATGCGTGAAGACCGACAACGTCTTCCCGATGATCCCTGCGGGTGCTGCGCTTGAAGATATGATCACTGAAGCGCCGAAGTCCCGCATGGCGAAGCCAGTCGGCTCGACCTGATCGGCATATCGGTTTACATTTATTCATTCAGACTTTTCAGAAAATGATTACCACTACTGACACACCGGTTCCCGTAAATCTCGGAGGCTCTGGCCATACGCTTTCCATCTTGGTTAACAACCAGCCAGGAGTCCTGATGCGGATTTGCCAAGTCTTCTCGCGTCGCGGTTTCAATATTGACTCACTCGTTGTTTCCCAAGGTCGCGATCCTTCCTTTTCCCGAATGACGATAGGGATCACGGGTGACCCAGCGGGTCTCGAACAGATTATCAAGCAGGTCGGGAAATTGATCGACGTCATGCATTGTTACGAGCACACCAGTAGCACATCGGTGACGAAAGAAATGATCCTCATCAAGATTCTCTGCTCCTCAGATGACCGCTCTGGAGCTCTTCAAGTGACTGAGCATTTCGGTGGGAAAACCGTGGATCTAACACCGTCTTCGATGGTCGTGATGATCAATGGGGATAGCCCGAAGATCGATGCAGCGGTGACGATGTTTTCCCAATATGAAATCATCGAAACAGTTCGCACCGGTAAGGTCGTGATGGCCCGTGGTGAGCAGCCGACTTGATTTGTGGTCTTGCTTAAGATTCGGATAACGCCCTCAGGATTTTGAGGATGATCATCACGATGATGACAATAACCCACCACGGCATATCGCCGAGGCCAATTTGGGAGAGTAGGTTTCTTGTTTTTCCTGTTTGAGGAAGGTGGGGATACCAAGACTTTCTCAAGCGTGAGATTTTTCCTCTGAATTCGGGAATCGTTCCAGCAATCGATTGCTCAACAAAACGTCGCGTCCGAATACTTCCCAGATCGTTGTATTTGCTGAAAAAGGTTACGGCTTCTGTGAGTTGCGAGCGGGACTCTTCAGTATTTTCTCGGATTGCGGCGACTACTGCGAGAGCCGAGTTGCCCATCGCAGCGTAATACACACCAACCTGTGATGGGTCGTAGTTTTCGAGTAATTCTTCTGCCTTATCCGCTTTGCCATCGAGAGCAAGATGCAGAGAGTATGCCGCACGCAATCCCTGTGAATTGCTTGTATCTGGGTAGCGCCTGAAACCCTCTGCGCGGATGTCGCCTGCGATTTTCCATAAACGCTTTTCATCTCCAGGGCTTGAATCATACAAGGCGGCAATATTGAGATAGGACGATGAATCCAAGTCTTCACCCCGCTCTCTCCAGTCGGAAAACCATGCGACTCCATCCTTGGTAAGATCCAAATCCAAGAATGCTTGCCCCATCGTCCGCCACAGTCTGCCGCTTTCTTGGAACTCCGAACGATTCTTCTTTTGTAGCTTTTTGAGTCCTTCGACGTCTCTTCTTTCGATGAGTTTTTGAATGATGAAATCCCAAGCGGCAACTCTTGCAGGGCTTCCGAGTTCCTCGCGTTTGATCCATTTTTTCGAGGCGCCAGATAGCTTCCCAAGCGGTAGGATTCGGAGATAGGCGACCAAATATCCCGGAGCTGGATGGGGGCCAGATTTTACCTTCTTTTTGACCCAATCTTGCCAAGCTAGTTTGCCATGGTTGTCGTTGAAGAGTTTTTCTAGGTATTCAAATAAATTCTCATCCGCGTTGGGGTTTTTCAGCATGGAATCTACAATCGTAATCGCCTGTGCTACGTCTTGCTTTTTGAGGAAAAGCTCTACTGCATCGCAATCGATGTGGATACTTGAAGAGTAGTGGCGGAGTCTCTCAAGGGTGTGCTGGGCATCGTCCAATTCACCATCCTTCATCTGAAGGTCCATGAGTTGGCGAGCGGTGTGAGTGTTTTCTGGATCGATGGCATGCGCGCGCGAAAAGGCTGATTTAGCCTCCTTTGTGTTTTCGAGACCCAGCTCAGCCATGCCAAGATAGCCGAGTACTTTCGAAACACCCGGGGAGGCGCGTAGCCAGATATTACAGATTTCACGAAGCTCTTTCCACTCGCTGCGATTGTAATGCCATTCTGCTAGTTCATTGAGCCCCCAAGCGTAGTCAGGCTCCTCTTTCAGAAGTTCTTTGAGTTCCTCGATGCCCTTCATCGGTTGGCCTGAATGCATCAGGATCCATGCTCTTCTTCCTCGTAGATTTACTGGTGATTGTTTTTCGTTTTCCACCGCCTCACAGGCTGCGAGAGCTTTCTCGAAATCCTCTTTTTCCCAGAGTCGATAGGCGAGTGAATCTCTTAGAGATGCGTCTTTCGGCGCACGTTCGAGGCCTCTTTTTACGGATGCTAGCGACTCTTCAGGGTTCTCCAAGCAGTCCCAAGCATCTGCGGCGATTCGATGCCATCTCAGGAGGTGCCCGTGTTTTGTTTCTGCTTCGCGGAGGTGATTTTCGATCTCGGCGGTGTCATGGTCTTCTACTGCCCAAGTGCAGCCCGCGGTCCACGCCCAGCCGTAGAAGGGTGTGAATTCCATTGCCTCAGAAAGAACCTCGAAGGCTTCTTTTTTCAATCCGTTGCGGCGGAGGGTATCGGCAAGTTCACCGTAATTTGGGCCGTTCAGCGGATTCAAGGTGCAGGCCCGGCGCAATACTTTGATCGCTTCTTCGTGCCTGCCAAGTTGTTCGAGGACAATGGCGTGGGCACGTGCGGCTTGGTCCCAGCCAGGGGAAATCTCTCCTGCCCGCGCGATCGCTTTTTCCTCGTCTTCATGTCTGCCTGCCGAGCGATGGACGCGGCCCAATTCGAGCCATCCGCGAGGCAGTAGAGGGAAACGTGTGGTGAGTTCCTTGGCGGCCAACAAGGCCTCGTCGTCTAGGCGCATGTCCAGCGCTTGTTCCACACGTGCTGCCCATGTCTGCCAGAGATCTGGGCGTTCGCTACAAAACTCTTGAAGGTGAGTCAGCAGGACCGGTGGATCAATCACATACCATGCGAGGTTTTGGTAAGTCAGGACGATCTCTCCTCGGGAAACTTGCCGCCGCATTTCAGATTCGATGTAGCTGATCGCTTCTGTTTTTTCCGAGGGTTTCTGGGTGATCCTGATTAGGCGCTCGCTTGAATTGGTGTGATCAATATCGAGTTTGATCGCTTCGCGGAAACTAGTTGCGGCTTCTTCGGGTTTATCTGCATCATACAGGATTTCTCCTAGAATCCCGTGCGCCTCAGCTGACCATGGGTTGAGGAGAACTGCGTGATGGGCATCTGCTTCAGCTCCTTCTTTGTCTCCCGCTTGCATTCTGCGGAGTGCCCTTTCGCGAATGACCCAGTTGTCTTCGGGGCACAGTTCAAGAACCCGATCAAGGGCTTCCAAAGGGCCGCGTTGAGTATCGACAAGCCATTCCGCTTTCAGGGTCCAGAGCGATGCGTCATCAGGAAATCTTTGGGTCGCTTCATCGAGCAATCGAATGGCCTCGGTTTCGCCCTCTTCTTCAGCGACGCTTCTTACCAATCCCCGCCAGGCTGGAGTGGATTGGGTTTGCTCTTCGAGAATGGCTTTCCACCAGCGGATCGCAGCGGTTCGATTGCCCAGGAAAGAGGCGTTGCGAGCCTTCGCGAACAACCAGTTTATTTCTGGAACTGTTCCTCTGGAGCTTTCGATCCATTTCTCACCGGTCGTTCGATAGGGGTTTCCCCATGCGACCATCAGCTCTCCGGCGTTAAGCGCGAGCTCTCCGTCTTCTGGACGTTTCGACATCGCGTCCTCCAAAATCTGCGCGGCTTCATCATGCCGCTGGAGAGTATGTAGGGATTCGGCGAGAGTGATCCACGGTCCGGCCGATTTACTGCCGAATCGAGAAACTCTTTCCCGAAGAAAATCTAGTGCCTCATCGCTACGCCGGAGGGCTCGGCAGGCATCAAAGTAGCCTTTGGAATAAGGTTCGAAAGTCCCGGCCAGCGTAGCCGAAACGCGTCGGAATCGAGCGGCCTCGTCGTGTTCTTTTCTGACCGTCATGCAGCGTCCGATGGATTCGAAAATCCGTGCTTCGCGTCTGCTTTCATGCAGAGCTTTGCGGAGATACCTTTCTGCAGATTCGAGGTGTCTCGCGTCTTCCATCAGGAGTTCGCCGAGTTCAGCGGCGAAGGCAGGTTCACTGCCCTTTTTAGAAACTTGTTCTTCGAGGAATTTGCGTAGGTCTTGCCATCGACCGAGGCGGTGCAGGGCACCGGCTTTTTGGAGGAGTGTTGGCGAGTGATCTGGAGCCTTTTCCAAAATGGCATCAATCGCTCGCAGGTAGCCAACCCAGTCTTGTTTCCAAGAAGCGAAGCGCTGATCTGCCTCAAGTCCCAGCATGTGGTCCGGTGCGACGGCACGGAGAGCGACATGAGCTCCATCAATTTTCAGGCGATCATTGGTATCAAGCGCGACGAGGAACTCATGGTAGGCATCATAGGCGGCTTCATCGGGGAGGTCGATGCCATCGAGTTTGGATTTCTCTTCGGAAGGCACCATGACCATTCCGCGTGGGCCAGCAACCGGATGATCTTCAATCAAGCCATCGAGTATGATTTCTCCAAAATGACGGTGCGTTGGATCACGAAGAATCAGTACGCCGGCCCGTTCATCGTAGCCGATGCATGCTTGTAGGTGGGCGCTGGTTGCGGCTTGGGTGGTGAGAGTGAAAGGAATACCACGATCAATCAGTTCACGTGAAGACTGTTCTGTGACGCGGAATTCTCTGGCGATAAAGCCGTTTTTTTCCGCCCAATCATGTTCCTTGTGCCAGGGTGTTCCTTCGTGACAAATGGCATCGGCGATTTGGAGGTGATCGTGTTCTTTTTTCCAATACCTTGAGAGCGCCGCGAGAGTTGCCGGTGCGCAAGTCATGTTGTGCTGGCGGATGAACGGGACCTCCAAACGTATGCGTGTTTTCTGGCGTGCGCCGGGTTTGGAAATGTTTTTCGAGACGCGTTTGTGGTAGCCGTTTTCGGACTTTTCTGCCCATTCCAGATAGTGGTCAATGTCGTCTGCCATGAGGAAAAAATCTGCTTTCCGAGAAGCGATCCATTTTTTCAATGACTTATCGGCGAGTGGAGAGCGTTCCTCGAAGCGGTTTAGGTAGAACATGGCTTCATCATGTTGTTCCTGCTCGCTGTAAAAGGATTGGAGTCGTCCGGAGAAGGATGGGCTCTGTGTTTTTTCGTCCGCCTCTTTCAACATCTCGATGGCTTGCTCATCGCGGCCTAGATGCACCAAAATTGCCGTCTTTCTGAGTACGGCGGCGCTATAATAGGGTCTCAAGGAAATAGCTCGGTCGGCAGATTCAAGCGCTTCCTCGTAGCGGTCTTCCATTTCCAAAATCACCGCATGCTCCACATGAATCCATGATTCTTCGGGAGCGATTTCCAGAGCTTCAGCAATGCGAGCGGTCGCTGGGCCAAAATCGCGGAAGCAGGCATGGAAATAGGCCTGAAGTGCGAGAAGATTGGCGCGCCCGACCGCTGGGATTGAAGTGTTGGAAGTGAGGTAGCTCTCGACCTCGGGAAGGAGCTTGATTTCAGGGGTGTAGCCGAGACGGGTGAAGAGGCCTTGTAAGAAAAACTCGGGATCAGAGGGGTCACCACGCCAGTTCAACCAATCGAGAACGCGGGAAAGCCTGCTAGCTCCTAAGGAAGAGGTGAGTCTCGCAGCGGTCCGTCGAGCTTGGCCCTGAGGCCATTGTTTTAAGGCGACGTTTGTGCCTTTTGCTACCTCAAGCGCATCGAGCATTTTTCCGGCACGCATCAACCGATCTATCTCCTTGCAGGGGAACTCCTCCATCATTGTCGATGCATAAATTCGGCTTCTCGGAAGGGCGAAAGCGAGAGAAAACGATCCTTTTAGCGAAAATCTTTGGAGGAACCCTCGTTTGAGTTAGGTAATAAAAGGGGCACGATCACCTAGCGGTGTCCGCGATATTTCAAATACGAGTTCGATTTTCTTTGTAAAAGGAGCTAGTAATCTCCGTAGAACTTAGCTCGCAGATTTATTCTCAACGACATCGTGAAAGGAACTCTATCCAACTGCTCAAAAAATAGCCCTATGATTGGGGTTTCTTTTTTGTTTTCGCTGTTTTCCGCGGCGTCTTCCACCGCCTCAGAACCGAATTTCAATCGAGATGTCCGGCCAATTCTTTCTGAAAATTGTTTCCTCTGCCATGGCCAAGATCCAGAGCACCGAGGTGGCGACTTGCGACTAGATATTCGGGAGGAGGCGATCGCGGACAGAGACGATGGTGCAGCGATCGTTCCGGGAAAGCCTGAGGAGAGCAACATCATCAAGCGGATCATCTCGACGGATCCTGACATGGTCATGCCGCCACCAAAGGCGCACATGGCAGTTCTTGAGCCTAAGAAGATTGAAATTCTAAAAGCTTGGATTGAGAATGGCGCAGAGTACGAGCCTCATTGGTCGTTTGTGCCTCCTGCGAAGAGTTCATTTTCAGGTAAGTCCTCAAATCCGGTGGATGCATTCGTTCGGGAACGTCTGAAACAGGAAGGTTTGAAATCTAGCCCGCCAGCGCCTGTAGAAGCTCAGCTACGCCGACTTCATCTCGATCTAACAGGTTTGCCGCCGACCATCGCTGAAATGGATTCTTATGTCGCGGATAAGGCTGCGGATCGTTGGGAAAAGCGCATCAAGACCCTGATGGAATCACCTCATTTCGCTGAGCGCATGGCGATTCCTTGGTTGGATGCCGCTCGTTACTCCGACACCCATGGGTTTTCGATCGATGATCACCGAGACATGTGGGCTTGGCGTGATTGGTTGATCCACGCCCTGATGGAAAACCAGCCGTATGATCAATTTTTGAAAGAACAGATCGCAGGCGATCTCATTCCAAATGCGACTCCCGATCAAATTGCGGCCACCGGATTTTTGCGGAATAGTATGAACACGCATGAGGGAGGAACTATCGCGGAAGAATACCGCGTCGCCTACACGCTAGACAAAGTCGATGCGGTTTCCACGACCATGCTGGGTTTGACGATGAAGTGCGCGCAATGCCACGACCACAAATACGACCAAATTTCTCAGAAAGACTATTACAGTTTTTATGCCTTCTTCAATACCTCGTCGGAACCCGGTAAAGGTGCAACCAACGCGAGCACCAAGCCAGTGATGGTTTACGAATCACCTCTCGGTGATGGCGGTATGTCTGGACTAAGGGATCGTGTTGCTGAGTTGGAATACTTGAAGGCGCACCCCAAGGCTGAAATTGTTGCTGCTCGTGAATCGTGGGAGGCTCGCCAGGATGGGGCTCAAGCGCCTTTGAGTATCCCAACATCGGAGCGGACTCTTGAGCAATGGGGCAAGGTCAATGAACTTTTCATCAAAGCCAAAGAGCCGCTTTCGAAGCTGGCTTCTGACATGATTAACGCGATCAACGTGGAAATTGGTGTTTTGGAAAAAGACATCAAGCGAGGCAAGACCACCGTCATGGTGATGGATCACAAACCCGAGCTGCGCAAAACTTATATACTCGAGCGAGGTGCCTACGATCAATACGGAGAGGAAGTGAGTGCGGGGACTCCTCACGCGCTCCCACCATTAGCAAATACTGAGAATCCAACCCGCCTCGACTTGGCGGAGTGGGTGATTGATCCAAGTAATCCTCTGACTGCTCGCGTCGCTGTAAACCGTTTATGGCAAATGGTATTCGGACGGGGGATTGTCGAGACTGCCGGTGATTTTGGAAATCAAGGATCATGGCCTTCCCATCCTGAGTTGCTCGATTGGCTTGCGGTCGACTTGGTGGAGAACGACTGGAACTTACGTCATGTGCTAATGACTATTTTGATGTCCGAGACCTATCGTCAGTCTGCGGTGGTCACGGCTGAGAGCCTTTCGAAAGATCCGAGAGCGGAGCTTCTCTCGCGTTCGCCGCGCACACGTCTGGCAGCAGAGATCATTAGAGATCAGGCACTCGCCGTGAGTGGGCTGTTGAATCCAAAAATTGGTGGCCCGGGAGTTCATCCGCCACAGCCGGACCTCTGGAGTGAAATCAGTCACTTTGGTTATCAAAAACCTTTCACCGCGCAGATTTTCCTCCCGGGACGTGGCGACACCATCTACCGCCGCAGTGTTTATACTTTCTGGAAACGAACGTCTCCACCACCTGCCATCGCCCTTTTTGATGCGCCGACTCGTGAGACATGTTCCGTGGTTCGCGGAAACACCAATACGCCACTACAGGCCCTCGTGGTGATGAACGAGTCACAATACGTCGATGCGGCAGTGGCTCTAGGTAAACGTATGATGAAGGAGGGTGGAGAAACGACTGAGGATCGCCTTGCCTACGGCTTCCGCCTCGGGACGGGAAGACAGCCAAACTCTGCAGAGAAAAGACTTCTTATCAAAGCTTTTGAGCGACACCTCAAACGCTATGCAAATGACGCAGATGCTTCGCATGAGCTCACTGGAGAAGAAAATCCTGGGACCGCTGCCTATGCCATGGTCGCTTCGACTATTTTGAACCTCGACGAATTGATCAATCGGCCATGAATCCAGTCGAACATCCACTCAACTCCTTTTCTCGCAGAAGTTTCCTCGGGCTGACAGGTCTCGGCGTCGGTGCGATCGCCGCCCGTAGTTTGCTGGCTGCGGATTTAAAGATCCCAACAGCACCTGCCAAGACCCTTGGGAATCCACATTTCGCGCCCAAAGCAAAACGAGTCATCTACCTTTTCCAGTCTGGTGGCCCTTCGCACATTGATCTGTTCGACTACAAGCCGGAGCTTGAAAAATTTCACGGAAAGGAACTTCCCGATTCCGTTCGTCAAGGCCAGCGACTCACCGGCATGACTTCTGGTCAGAAAAGCTTCCCGCTTTGCAAGGGTTTGAAAAACTTTTCCCAGCACGGTGAAAGCGGCCAGTGGATTAGCGAATATCTTCCGTATACTTCGAAGATCGCCGATAAAATGGCGGTCATTCGCTCGATGCATACTGAGGCGATTAACCACGACCCAGGGATCACGTTCATCAATACTGGCTCGCAGTTTCCAGGCTTGCCAAGCATGGGCTCATGGGTGTCTTACGGCCTAGGGAGCATGAATGAGAACCTGCCGAGCTATGTGGTTCTTACCTCGCAGGGAACCGGTAAGGACCCGGGGCAGCCGATATTTTCGCGCCTGTGGGGAAGTGGATTTTTGCCCTCCAGTCATCAGGGTGTTCAATTCCGTAGTGGGAAAGATCCGGTGCTTTTCCTGAATGATCCGGCTGGTGTTTCGCGTTCGGATCGACGTGCGATGCTGGACAACCTCGCTGAGTTCAACCGCATGCGTCACGAGGAAATTGGAGATCCGGAGATTCAAACAAGGATCAGCCAATATGAAATGGCGTTTCGCATGCAGGCATCGGCACCGGAGCTTGCCGATCTATCGGACGAACCAGATTCTGTTTTTGAACTATATGGTGAGGACGCGCGGCGACCGGGAACCTATGCTTACAACTGCTTGCTTGCTCGCCGCATGGCTGAGCGCGGTGTGCGTTTCACTCAACTTTTTCATCGTGGTTGGGACCAGCACTTGAGTCTACCCACCCATCTCGCTGCCCAGTGCAAAGATACCGATCAGGCATCTGCTGCACTCGTGATCGATCTGGAGCGCCGTGGATTGCTCGAAGATACCTTGGTGATTTGGGGCGGGGAGTTTGGGCGAACCGTTTATAGCCAAGGTAAACTCGGTTCGGGACGTGACCACCATGGTCGCTGCTTCACAACTTGGGTCGCAGGTGGGGGAATCAAGCCTGGAATCAGTTACGGCGCCACCGACGATTACTCCTACAACGTCGTTGAGAACCCTGTGCATATCCGTGACCTCAATGCGACCGTGTTACACTGCTTGGGTATGAATCACGATCGTTTCACGTTCCGATTCCAAGGCCTCAATCACAAACCGACAGGTGTTCAGCCAGCGAAGGTTGTAGATGGAATTCTAGGCTGAAGTGGGCTTCTTTGGAGCAATCTTCCTGAATTTCCCCTCACTCTCCTTGCTAAGTTGCTGAACCAACGCAAAATTCACTCCAAACAACCCAGCAATCATGACGAACATTAAGCGAATATTTTTCACTACCCTATTGATCCCTGTACTCGGTTTTTCGGGGAGCAGCATCTCGGACGCAGCAGAGAAACCGGTCAAAGTTTTCATCCTCTCTGGTCAGTCGAATATGGTGGGTGCTGGAAAAGTCACGGGTGGTGGAACCCGCTGGGGAAAAGAGTTTATTGATCCCGTGCTGTCGGTTTACGAGGGTGAATACGATGCCAGCAAGGACTACGACAAGCTTGAGCCGATCAAGACCTTGAAGCTGGAATCTTTCGGTGGTGTGAAACCGACTCCATATCCAGGCGGAGGTGTCCAGATCGTTCGCGGCTCTGTGCAGATGGACCAAGCTGGTATTTATGAATTCCGGCCCGGTTACGGAGACTCGACCCATAACATCATGACGGTGAACGGTAAAGAAGCTCACCGGAAGGAAGTTGGAAAAGAGTCGGTCCATCAGGATATTGAGCTCAAAGCTGGCGAGAAAGTTCCTTTCAAAATCACCTATCTGAACAAGGGTGCGAACGGCCTAGGTTGGTATGCTCAACTCGACGTTCCCGGTGCACTGTCGACTCTGGTAAAATATAAAGGTATGTATCCCTACCTCATGAATGACAAAGGTCAGTGGACGAAGCGCGATGACGTTTACTACAAAGGTGTCGTAACCTCGACCGGCTCTGACTGGTTGAGCCCCCTCGCTGCAGGAGGACGTATTGGGCCAGAGGTTGGTTTCGGACATGAAGTCGGAAACGCCATAGACGAACCCGTTCTTCTTCTGAAATCTTCGCAGGGCAACCGCGCGCTCGGTTGGGATTTCCTTCCTCCGGGAAGCAAGCAATACGAATTCGAAGGCAAAATTTTTGCCGGTTACAAGGACTCTCCGATGTTCTGGGAAAAAGGGACTGAGCCTGAACCGATCAACTGGTATGCAGGTAAGCAGTATGACGAATGTTTCACCGCAGCGCACGATGTGTTGAAGAATTTTGATTCGAACTTTCCTCATTGGGAAGGCCGTGGCTATGAGATCGTTGGTTTTGCATGGTGGCAGGGAGATAAGGATCGTTACACCAAGGGGCTAGCCGCTCATTATGAGAAAAATCTCGTCCATCTCATCAATACCTTGCGAAAGGAGTTCGACGCTCCCGAGGCAAAGTTTGTTGTCGCAACGCTTGGACAAACTCCGAAAGACATCGAGCCTGCTGACGAAGGTGAGGCAAACGATAAGATGATTCTCGATGCCCAACTAGCCGTGGATGGGGAAACCGGAAAATATCCTCAATACAAAGGGAACGTTTCGACCGTCTACACGCATCCACTCAGTCAAGGAGGAGCCTCGAATAGTCACTACAACGGTAACGCGCAAACCTACATGGATGTAGGGATTGGAATGGGCAAAGCCATGGTGGAGTTACTAGGAAAGAAATAAGTAACTATTCGCCTGCAGCTAAAAACCTCCACGAAAAATTCTGTCTTCGCCTTCAAGGAAGTATCTTTGCATGAGAGACACAATGTGCCACTTTTCTCTAAGATGATTAAGAAAAAATTGTTCTGCCTGCTCGCCGCGATCCTCGTGTCGGCGAGTTCCACTCTTGTTGCTGAAAAACCAAATGTGATTCTGATTATCTCAGATGACCAAGGATTTCCCGATTATGGTTTCATGAAACATGAAGCCATTAAAACGCCTCACATCGATAAAATGGCGGCTGAGGGATTGCTTTATACGAGAGGCTACGTGATGCCGGTTTGTTCACCGTCACTTGCATCCTTGTTGACTGGGAAAATGCCACATGAGCACGGAATTACAGGTAATGACCTTTCGAAAGGAAGATCGAAAAATGGTCAGCGTGAGATTCTTAAGAAGCAGTTGTTAGGGAATTCATTGATGCTGCCTCAGGCAGTGACCGACGCTGGGTATGCGACATTCCAAACTGGGAAAATCTGGAATGTGACTTACGAGGATGTTGGGTTCACTCACGGCATGACGGATACCGCGGGACGTCACGGTGATGCGGGTTTGAAAATTGGCCGGCAGGGCATGAAACCGATCTATGATTTTATCGAAACGGCCCAAAAAGAAGAAAAGCCATTTTTCATCTGGCATGCGCCTTTCCTGCCTCACACGCCGCATAATCCTCCTAAAGAACTGTTCAAGAAATACGAAGGGAAAGGGCCAACGAAGGCGGCTGAGAAATACTACGCAATGGTCGAGTGGTTCGACAACACATGTGGCGAATTGGATGCCTACTTGGAGAAAAACGGTTTGAAGGAAAATACCGTCATCCTCTATCTGGCAGACAACGGCTGGAATGGTCCGCGCCCGAATAAGCCTGGTTCCAAATCAAAACTCTCACCTTACGAGCTTGGAATTCGCACGCCGATGTTTGTTCGCTGGCCCGGTAAGGTAGAGCCCCACCGCGACGATGAAACGCTGGCGCATATTCTGGATTTTACAAAGACCATCGTTGATATGACAGCTGCTGAAAATCCCGGAGATCTACCCGGATTGAATCTTTTGGATCGTGCGGCTCTCAAAAAGCGCGATTCGGTATTTGTCGAGGCATACAATCACGATATCACTGACCTCAAGGCTCCCGAAAAGAGCCTGATTGCCCACGTGGTGATTGATAAATGGTGGAAACTTATCGTGCCCACCTCAAACACACCAGACCGACCCTTCGCGGACGTGCCAGAAAAACCAGCTCTCTTTCACTTAAAAAGTGACCCTCTTGAGAAAAAGGATGTTGCGAAGGAAAATCCTGAAGTTGTCAGTCGATTGAAAAAGCTCTTGAAGGAGCAGTGGGACGCAGGGATCTAGTACTTGCCTAGTCCAACTTCGGCTTTAGAGGTGGCGGTGCAGGAGGTTTTGGTTTGTTCGGATCTGCCGGTGGTGGCTCTTTGATCCGGCGAATCATGGGCTCCGAGAGACGTTTGACGAAGCGAGGGCTGCCGTTGATATCCCAGCCAGAGGCGATGTTTGCACGATCTGCAAGTTCACGCGCTCTTATATAGGTATCGAAAGAATCGGTAGAGACCCGAAATAGCAGAACGGCATCAAAATCTCGTGAAATAATCGAAGCAGCTTTCGAGAATCCGCTGCCGACCGTTGCAAGTTCCTCTGTGGGAGTTCCGCCATTTTTCAAGTCAGGGGTGATGATTAGATTGAGCCGATGGCCAGTTGCAGGGGCTTGAATGGTTACTTGCTGACCACGTGTATTTTTCCAGTCGTAGCCTTTGAAAAATGCGGCGATTTTCTGCCCGTCATAGATGTATTTATCGACGGCACCTTTTACTTTTACTCGTTGGTGCAACCAGTCCTTTTTTCGCTTATCAAATTCTTTCTCAAAGAGATCTAGAGGGGTGTGTGGATCGATGATGTGTATGCGGCCATTTCTAGCGATGGCATAGTAGATTCTTGCATCATCTGGAATGGCCCGACTGTTCGGAATATTCACAACCGCTGGTTCATAGGGAGCTGGGATTGGCGTTTCGTCGAGCAATCCTTCGAGCCTTGCAATTTCGCTCTGAATCTTGACGGTGGCTTCGGTTTCCAACTCACGCTCGGAACGAACTTGTTTTTCAATCTTACGCAATTCTTCGAGTTTACCGAGTTCGGCTGTGCTTGTTTCAAAAGATTCTTCAAGAAGCGCTAATTGGCGCTTTTCTTCTTCAATTTGTTCCGGCGATGGAGCTTCGGCTCGCATGGCTGCCTCCAAGACCTTTTGTCTCTCCTGAAGAGATGCCAAGATGTCTTTGGATGCCTCAATTTCCTCTGGTGTAGCGGGTAACAAATCATCAATCAATTTCTGTACTTTCTGACTGACATCCGCTTGGACAAGAACAAGAACCAGAATCAGAACTGCCACGACGTTGGTCAGCGCGTCCATGAGCGAATCTAGATTGATTGCGCCGTCGGATTGGGTTCTACGTTTACCGGCCATGAGTTACTTTTGGAAAAGTGATAGGTCGATCTCCCCGTCGTTCGGGATAGGTAATTTTCCGGAGAGGACTTCGTATTTGGACTCAGCCCAGCCAGCGGCCCAGCGGTAGGAAGAGGTTCCCGATTTTCGAATGAGAAATAGTACCATGGAATCCCGAGTGGCTTTCACCTCATCGAGAAAACGGTTGTATTCTGGACTCTTGGTGATTGCTGCTTGGGAGATTTTTTTTGGCTCACCTTTTTCCGGACGGATTACGATTCCAGTGGAGTTGCATTCTACGAAGAAGAGACGGGTCGCGACTCTGATACCAGTTCCTCCTGGGCGAACCACTACCGACTCTTTTGGTTTGGGCGGATTCTTCCGAGCCGCAAGTTCTTTCTCCAGTTCATCGAGCTTCTCTTCGAGTTTGGGTCGTTCGTTTTTCAATGCGGTAATCTCCTTTCGCATCACTTCGATTCTCTTTTGGAGCTGGGCATCCGTTTGTTTTGGGTCTTTGGATGTCTCTGCAATTTTCTCCCTTAAAATAATCTTACGGTCCTGAAGTTTGGCAAGTTGAGCAGAGCTCGCTTTTTCACGTTCTAGATCTTTTTCCAGACTCTGAATTTCAGATTCCATTTTTTTGGCTTCATTCTTCAGATCTCGGTTTTCTACCGCACGTAGTCTTTCCACCTCCGTCTGTCCTTCGCTCTGGATCTGATTGACCTGCATTGAGACACTGATCATCAGTGTGAGGATTCCAATGAGACATGCGAGAATGCTCATGAAAGGAAAAAGAGAAACTCCTTCTCCACTTGTATTTCGGCGTCTGGGCATGGGTTGGGAGATGAAGTCTATTTCCTGAAGAATCCTTTTTTGCGCTTGGCTTCATCCGGAATTTTATTTTGACCAAGGTCGCGTAAAGCTTGATTGATCAGGTCGATCCCGTTGGCGATATTCGAAAAGGTTTTATTCAATTCAGTATGTGACTGGATGAAAACTTCGCCGCTTGTATCGCTTAGTTTTTTAACAGCATCGGTAAACGAGCTTTCCACGGTTGCTTGGTGCGACTCCAATCGTTTCTCCATGGCTGCACCACTTTCGGTAAGTTGCCGGGTGGATTCGTTGAGGTTGGTTAGGAATGTTTCGTGGGCACGCGCCAGTGAGGCAACAAGCTGAGGAATACTGTCCGCTTGTTCGACGAGGAGATCGCTGGTGGCACTGCGGCTGTCATTGAGTTTTGGCAACAGCTTTTCGGTGCAGAATGCGTCAATTAAAGTGAGCGTTTCGTCTTCTTTTTTCTGTACGGCCGCCATCGGGAAGCTCATCAAGATGCTCAGAATGAGCCCTAGAAGGGTGGTGTCGAAGGCGACTCCTAAGCCTCCAGTCAAGCTGTTGATGGATGCTTTCAGTGCTTCAGCATCTGCATTGTCTCCCATTGCTAGCGAGCCAACGGCAGCAGAGAGGCCCATCACCGTTCCGATGAAACCGAGAATCGGAATCGCCCATAGAAATACTTTCAGCAAGGCATAGGAGCCACCGGAACGATTCGCATCAATATCGGATTGGGTAGACAGAAAAGAAGCAACTTCCGCATTGTCGGTTCGTGATTCAAAGAGCTCTAGAGCTTTCCGGATTCGGTTAACGAAAAGACTATCTCGAAGCGTTAGCGGGGCCTTGTAAATATTGTCGATGAATTCGCCGACATTGTCTCGATGGATTTCAGCACCTATGCGCTCTGGGAAGAGATCAAGCAGAAGGGCTCGTTTTTGGTGCTGATTTTTTTTCAGCTTCATCATCAAGATGGTCATACCCCAGACAAAAAGAAAGGTCTCCGCGTAGTTGACCCAGCCTCGCTTCAGGAAAATGGCCCCGAGGCCGGTGTCGACGAAGGGAATCAGTAGTAAAAGAAAGCCAACTGAAATACTTATGCCGATTCCGAAGCTCTTCCAAAAGTCGACATTGGCATGGTCCTTTTCATCCCAACCGGACCGCTGTGGACGTTTGCTTTGCTGTGACTTTGAACTAGCTGATAGCTCCTCTGCCGAAGGCACTTGGAGTCGTCCTCCACAGGCAGGGCACTGCACCGTTTGACCGGCAAGGTCTAAGGAAGCATCGAGGTCGGTCTTACAGTGAGGGCAGGGAACTAACATAATCGAGGGGCGTAATTTGTGGGGAGTTTTACATGCAAGTAAAGAGCGAAGCTTCGGATACGCAATTTGATTCTCCAATAGACATCTTCCGCAATTTTCTACCAAGACCGAAAAAGGAAATGAGGCTGAAAAGATTTCTAGGATCTTGCTTTGGAATCTCGATTTAGAGTTCTTATTGCGAGGGTAGAATGTCGAAAAATAGCTCGATAGAATCTTAAAAGTCACCCCAGATTTTCATGTATTTTTTGAGATAGATTTTCCTTGAAATATTGGTTGTTTTTTTGAAAGGCGCTGGGAGGTTGCGTCGTAATTTAGCCGCTTCCGCGAGGCATTGGAAATTGTTTCCAAACAAGCTGAAGCAACAAAATACCACCCAAAAAATGAAGACTGAATATCAACGACCTTTACCCGATGTGACAACCGTCAGATCGGAACTTAAAATGAATGATGCTTGGGATGCTGAAGGTGTCTCCAAGTTGATTCGCTCGAAGAGCCTCAACGGCGAAACTCCAGCATTTCTATTCCTTGGTAGGAAAGAAGCGGCGCTTCTTACCGATCATCTCAAAGCTGCCTTCGGACCCGACTCTGTGACCTCACTGCACGATCTCTACTACATGGGACTCGACGCTGTGATGATTGATTGTGATTCGTTTGTTTACGCAGGCGGCCGCAAAACGATCCGAACTCTCCAAGATCCAATTGCAAGACGCCCAGCATGGCGTGATCGGGAAACCGAAGGCCTCTGGCAATTTCGAATCTAGTTATCGATTCGATCCGCGCTAAGATGCTTTCCTATTGATGCGGCATCGGCAGAAACGAGACAGCGTCTGCCGATTCCGCTTCATTCAAATAAAGCTCTTTCAGTTCGTTTCTGGAAAATACCTTTTCGCACGGAGCGCTCCTATTCGGAGCGTCCAACAAGGTTAGAGTGATGTGCTTCATGAGTATAGACTGCTCTCTGTAGGCTTGGAATTTTTGAGTCGCCGCCGGGTTCTCTTCGGATGAAACTCGGAGATATTCATGAGATATATCACGCTGCTAACGTTCACCTGCGCTTTCTCTAGTGGTGTATGTTTTGGAGAGAGCCTTGAAGCAAAGATCGGCCAAGCTGGTCCTAGTGGATGGCGTTGCCACGTCATTCAACTCGATCCGAATGACAACGGTCCAGATGGTTTTAATGATCATGATTGGGATGGCGATGGCGATTTGGATGTGCTTGTGAATTTTGAAGAGGGAGGATTCAGCCGGCTTTATTTCAACCCAGGAAAAGCAATTGTTAGAAAGCCGTGGAAGGACTTCATAGAGTTTTCAAATCATGGAAAGTGTGAGGACTCAACCATCGGTGACCTCGATGGTGATGGAGATCTCGATTATGTGGCAAACGGTGGACATGTCTTTTTTAATCCGGGTTTGCAGGACCTGAGAGATCCAAGTAAGTGGATCAGAATGAGCCTTTTTAAAAAGGAGGCCCGAGTTCCAGTAGTCTACGATCTTGATGGTGACGGATTGAACGATCTCATTGTCGGTGCGCAGGCATGGTACAAGCAGCCGACTGAGGGAAAGCATGAGGCATCCAATTGGGTTCGATATGAGCTCGGTGAAGCTTCTTGGCCGATGACTTGTATCGTCACTGATATGGACGGCGATGGTGACGAGGATATCTTAGTCCAAGAGCGCAGAAAGCAAGGGACTTTCTATTATGTCAACATGGGCAAAGAGAAGATAACCGAGCGCTGGCCGATTGAAATTATCGACCCAAAAACTGGAGGTATGTTTTTGGCTCTCGGAGACCTGAATGGCGATCAACTGCCCGACTTGGTCAGGGCAGCGGCGAACGTTGATATCTTTCTTCGTAAGAATGCAAAAGGTGTGCCTGAGTATCAAAAGGTAGAGGTGAAACGGCCTGAGCAACCAGCGAGCGTCTCGGTGAAGCCAAAGCCAAAAGGTGTTGCGATACTTGAGATAAACGGTGATCGAAGCCGCCCGGAGATCGTGATTATTCCGGAGTATGCAGCGCAGCTTTGGTATGTGGAATTATACGCTGAAAAATGGACAAGCAAGCTGCTGGATATTCCTTTTCCGGAGTCTCGTAAAAAAATGGATAATGCGTATCTCTCAGACTTGGACGGGGATGGAGACTTGGACATTGCCACCACCGAAGAAAACGGTGGCTGGGGCGTGATCTGGTTTGAGAATCCTGCCAATAATTGAAATGAGCATTCGAGAACTTGAAAGTTTTGCGAATCTGCGCAGATTCATGAGCATGATAAATACGATGCTTCTAGTTGCTTCAGGGATGCTTTGTTGCCATTCGGCATTCGCCCAGGGGGAGCAGCGCAGTTTTGCCTCGATGCAAAAGTCATTGCAACCTGACAAAACGCTTGTCTACAAGACGATTGGGGACCGAGAGCTAAGCTTGCACATCTTTCTTCCAGACGATTTCAGGAAGACGGACAGCAGATCTGCCTTTGTTGCGATTCATGGGGGAGGATGGGTGAGTGGGACACCAAGGCGTTTTTATCCCTACGCGAATGCACTCGTAGAAAAAGGTTATGTGGGAATCAGTGTTGAGTATCGATTGGTGAACCAAAAGAAAGGTATCACCGTTTTTGACTGCGTGAAGGACGGTCGATCTGCAATCCGAACCATTCGTGCCAATGCGAAGAGTCTGGGGATTGATCCGAAACGTATCGCAGTCTGCGGTGGTTCGGCAGGAGCTCATATCGCAGTAGGGACAGCCCTTTTTGACGGGGTCGATCACGAAGACGACGACGTTAGTTTGTCATGTCGACCTGACGCATTGATACTGCTTTTCCCTGTCATCGATACTTCTTCGAAGGGCTATGGGATGAAGCGGATTGGTGAGAATTGGGAAACACTTTCTCCGGTGCATCAGGTTAGTCCGGGAGCTCCGCCGACTTTGATTTTCCATGGAGACGCGGATAAAACGACTCCATACGCAGGTGCAACGCTCTTCACAGAACGCATGGTCAAAGCTGGAAATATCTGTGAACTCGTCACTCACCCAGGAGGCGGGCACGGCCATATTAACAACGATATGAAGCTCTTCGATGATGCGATGAGTCGAACAGTTGATTTCTTAAATAAGCACCTTGGTGAATGAAGTGCAAATCGACCTACTCTTTACCTTACCTGAGAGATTCTCTCGATCCTAAGGCAGGGTTTGTCTACAGTCTGTCAAAGATATGACTCTAAAGGAACTCGGATGGACTCCCGAACTCAAAACCGCCTTCACACCTTTTCGTGAAAAGGGCTGGGTCGCAGGGCGCTTGATCCGAGAAACTTCGATTAATTTTTCCGCTCTTCTCGATGGAGGAGAAGAGATCGATTGCATTCTATGTGGGCGCTTGTGGAACGCGGCGGCGGTTGATTCGGATCTGCCCGCTGTTGGCGATTGGGTGGCGATTGAAGAGGGTGATGAGAATCAACCGCATATCATTCGAGGGCAGTTACCAAGACGCACGGTTTTTTCTAGGAAGATGCCTGGCAATAGCAGTCAGGCACAGGTGATCGGAGCCAATATCGATATCGTGACGGTCGTGACAGATGCTGGCTCTGACTACAACCTGAGGAGAATGGAAAGGTATTTGACGCTCATTCATAAAAGTGGCTCGAAACCTGTCGTTCTACTGAATAAGTCTGACCTTTTTACTGAAGAGGAAAATGCAATTGCGGCAGCAGAAATTCTGGCGCTATCTCCTGATGCGACTGTCCATATCACATCGGCTCTAAAAGGGGAGGGCCTCAAAGCGATTCTCTCTCACCTCTCTAAAGGAATTACGATGTGTATCGTAGGTTCAAGTGGTGTGGGTAAATCCACTCTGGTCAACCAACTCTACGGCGATGACTGGCAGTGGGTGAGCGAAGTGAACGAAACGACAGGAAAGGGTCGTCATACGACCACTTGCCGAGAACTCGTGCCACTGAAAAGCGGCGGCATGCTCATCGATAACCCGGGTATGCGCGAAATTCAGATGTGGACCGACGAGGTCACGCTGAGGGCTAGTTTCGAAGACGTCGCCGCACTCGCTTCCGAATGCAAGTTTTCCGACTGTAGCCATGAAACGGATGCAGGGTGCGCGATACGGAAAGCTGTGGAAGAAGGCCGGCTTGAGGCGGCGCGATACGAATCCTTTTTAAATCTCGAAATTGAAGTCGAAGCTCTTCGGAGACGTGCCAAGAAGCGCCAGATGGCCACTGAGCGTTGGCACAAGCGCAACCACCGAGTCAAAGCCCGTAACCTTGAAGATCGTATTCAGCTCGAAAAGGACGAACGGGGTGAAATATAGTATTTGCGGAGCGTTCTGATGCCTCTCATCTCAAAATCGACCTACCGGCCTCCGACTTGGCTCCAAGGTGGGCACCTGCAAACGATCCATCCAGCGCTTTTCAGAAAAGTGCTACGTGTGACAAGCCGAGAGGAACGCTTGGAACTCGACGATGGTGATTTTCTCGATCTGCAATGGGCTGGATCAAGAGGGGAGCGACTTGCAATTCTTTCCCACGGTCTTGAAGGGTCTGCGGGCTCCAAGTATGTGCAGGGTATGGCTGGGGCTTTATTGAAGCGCGGCTGGGACGTGCTGGCTTGGAGCTTTCGAGGATGCGGAGACGAGCCCAATCGATTGGTCTCTTTTTATCACAGTGGAAAAACTGAAGATTTGGAGCAGATAGTTCGGCATGCTCTTCAAGTCCATCCAGCGAAACGGATCGATCTACTTGGATTTAGCTTGGGAGGAAACCTCACGCTGAAATATTTGGGTGAACGTGGAGAGAGTCTCGCTCCTCAAATCGCCAAGGCTGTGGCCTTTTCTGTTCCTTGCGAACTTGCCTGCTCGTCCGAGCAACTTGGGAAGTGGCAGAGTCGAATCTATATGGAACGTTTTCTAAAGACCCTGCGGTCGAAGGTCAGGCAAAAGCAGGCTGATTATCCGAATGATCTGGATATCAATGGGCTTGATCAGATCAAAACCTTCGCTGAGTTCGATGACCGTTACACCGCCCCTCTTCATGGTTTTACTGGTGCCCTAGATTATTGGAACCAGAGTAGCTGTCGGCAGTTTATCAATGGTATACAGATTCCATCGCTGCTCGTCAGTGCGGCCAACGATCCAATCATCGGGCCGCGTTGCTATCCACGTGAGGAAGCCGAAAATAGCGACTGTTTCTATCTGGAAATTCCAGACAAGGGCGGTCACGTCGGTTTTGGTGGCGGCAAAGAATACTGGTCCGAAAAGAGGGCCGCAGAATTTCTCTCTGAGCCCTAGCTTTTGCCTGCGGAATTCAGCGGAATGGCTGAGTCGTGAGATCTTATCTGATCAATGCGCCACCGCTGGGGCGCTGTTCCCTTGGATTTGTATTTTGCCAGATTTTGCCCTTCATCCCAACCTCCTTTGAGACCCAGTCTTGGACCACCTTGCCATTGCTATCGACAATTCTGACCAAGCATCCCTTCAGTCCATTTTTCCGTGAATTGCTGCTGTAGCGGCTTCTGTAGATGCTGACAGGGGTAGTTTTGATGACCAGCGACCTGTTAAACGCGAGATCATCTTTAAGTGCCTCTTCACCTTCAATCATTTTGTCGGAGCTGTAATAGTAAAACACGCGGTAAAATATCTTCAGGTCGGAAATCGTATCTTGGGAGGCGTTGGTGATGGAGATCTCATATGCCCATTTTGTGTAGCCGCTACTCCCTGCCGTCCCGTCGCGATCCACCATTTTTTTCTCGGCATCGATCTTGAAATCATAGCGAATGGTCTCCGGTTCACTCGCCATCCATTTACGGATGATTTTTGTATCAGCCTCACGAAAAATCGACGGGTCCACCTCGAACTCTTTACCATCATTCCGCTTGATTTTGACCTTGCCGCCCGAGTGAGAGACCAGCTCCGCCTTCATGGTTTGCCCGTTATCGCCGACAAACGTTTGCATTTCTGCGGATGCCAATACGGTGCTGGCCCAGAGACAGGTAATGGTTCGGAAGACAGGCTGCATGGAAATTGCTGGACGTTAGTTCCAGTTGTATTGCGCCATTCACAGGTGTCAACTTTCAAGCCTCTTCTTGAGATGACCCCACCATCGGTGACGAGAGACGAGACGGAATATCGAGTATTGAGGAAGAGACTTGCCAGTGCTGATTTCTCTTGGATAGATTGCTGCGAGGTTCTGCCCCAACTTCATCTTTTTCATTCAAGTAAGGAAAAAATAAGGAGAGGCGATAATCAGTAAGTTCATAACTTTTTGATCCTTAGATATTTGCTCCCGTAGTTCAACGGATAGAACAAGGGTTTCCTAAACCTTAGATACAGGTTCGATTCCTGTCGGGAGTATTTTTCTGTGAGGCACCATATTTTATCGGAATTGATGGGCGAACATGAAGGATCGTTCTACCTTATTCGAAACGCCGACTTACTTGCTGACCGATTGATGTCGATCTTGCTCAGTTCGGTTCGAGCATTTTCACGCGCCAATTGATAAAAGCTATGCGTCTGTTGTGGGAAGATTGCAGTGATTTGAAGAAGGTGAGAGGCTTGAAGGTTCAATGAGTAAGGACAGCCCCACAAAGATCAACGAGGACAAGATCGAATCCCCAAAGCCGAGTTCTGGCCCAGTCAGTGGGGATGCCACCATTTCCGAACCGGTAAAGGAGGAGTTCAGCGATTTGGATGATCTCCTAGAAAAGCATCGGAAGGATGGAGGGTTGACCCACGCCGTTTCGCTAGAGATTGCTCATCAAAAGGGTGACTATCCTTATAAAACGAAGCTGTCGACGCGGAGCTATGAGCAGGAAAAATTACGTCTCCAAGCGGAGTTGTTGAAGGCACAGAATTGGATTAAACATGAGGGGCAACGGATCGTTGCTCTCTTCGAGGGTCGGGATGCTGCGGGGAAAGGTGGCACGATCAAGCGGTTCATGGAACATTTGAACCCTCGAGCTGCTCATGTGATCGCCCTGGAGAAACCGAGTGACCGAGAGCGGGGGCAGTGGTTCTTCCAGCGCTACATACAACATCTTCCGACTCAGGGTGAAATGGTGTTTTTCGACCGCAGTTGGTACAACCGGGCGGGAGTTGAGCGGGTGATGGAGTTCTGTGATTCTGTTGAATATTTGGAGTTTCTTCGCCAGTGTCCGTTGTTGGAGCGGATGCTTACAAATAGCGGACTGACTTTATTTAAATACTGGTTTTCTGTTAGCCGCACCGAGCAATTACGCCGTTTTCATGGACGTAAGACCGATCCGTTGAAGCAATGGAAACTCAGCCCAGTGGATTTAAAATCTCTACACAAATGGGATGAATACACCAAGGCCAAGGAGGCGATGTTTTTCTACACCGACACGGCAGATGCCCCATGGGTGATCATTAAGTCTGATGATAAAAAACGGGCGCGTCTAGAGTGCCTGAGACACTTCCTGCATACTCTGAATTATCCCGACAAGGATACAAAAGTGGCGAAGGCTCCCGATCCAAACATCGTGGTGGCTCCCACGGAGATCTATTCGAAGGGAGATTTTTCCGTACAAGAACTCGCCCCTTGATCTGGGGGTGGTTCGCAGCGGCTCGCTGGTAGATACTCTACTTCGGTAACGCGGCCTGATAGTTTTTCCAGAGCTTGTCGACTTCTTGTTTGGCTTTGGTGACGTTCTCCTGCTGGGCAAGTAAGGGTTCTTGTAGTGCTGCTTTTTTGGCGTTGGCGGCTGCGAGTTCGGCGTGGGCGGCGGCGACTGCTTTAGGGGCGTTGGCTTGATCTACCTGTGCTTTTTTGAGTTCGCTGGTGGCCTTGGTGATGGCGAGTTGGGCGGCGTTCTTCTCAGATTGTTGGGCCTTTTGGCGAGCGATGGCGTCTTGGTGTTCTTTGGTGGCGACCGCTAGCACGGCCTTCACTTCGTTGGTTTTCGGTTCGATCTTATTGAGATTTTCCACGGCGATTCTTTTATTCTCCACGATCACCGCAGTGAGACGGAGTTTGTTTTTGATGGTGGGAACTTTGGCTTTCGCTTCGGTGAGTGATTGTTGCTTTGCAGCGATGACTTCTGGAGCATCCGTGACGGCCTTTTTAGTAGCGGCGACTTTTGCTTGTGCGGTGGCAATGAGCTGGTCGGCAGCGGCTTGGTCTTCTTGGAGGAAATCTAATTCGGCTTGGAGTTTTGCTAATTCTTCAGTCTTGCTCAGTCGCTGGGCGTTGATCTGAGCGGCCTGCCAGTGCTGCTGCTGTTTTTTGATAGCAGCCAATTTTCCATTGGCTGTGTCAAACTCGGCTTTTGCTTTGGAGGCGTTTTCTTTGGCGGTTTTGAGTTCGGCTTGGCGGGTGCTGAGTGCGTTGTTCGCGTCGGCGAGCTGCTTGTCGAGTTGGGTGATCTTGCCTGTGGCTGCGCCGAGAGCGGCATTGGCTTGTTTGAGTTGCTCTTCGAATTCGGATTTGTTGGCTACGTCCGCTTGTTCGCGTGCAGCTGTGGCATCGGCGATGGCTTGGCGACTGTTCTGTAGTTCTGTTTCGGCGCGCTTGCGCTCTGCACTGAGTGCGTTGATTTGTTTCAAAGCTTCCGTGCCACGGCTTTCAATTGGCGGGACGAGTGCGGCAAGGTCGCTGTGTTTTTTGCTGGCGGCTGCGACTCGTGTTTGTTGGTCGGAGGTTCGCTTTGCGATTTCGCCAAGACGGGTAGCGATGGCGGGTGGCGCGGCGGAGAGTTTTGTGATAGTTTTGCCGGTGCTGCTGTCCCAGACGTTTACGTTGCCAAGCCAGTCGCCGGTGATGAATTTCTTGCCATCATGGCTGAAGGCAGCGGCGAGTGGGATGTCGGCGAATCCAGTGATATCCTTTTTAACTGCGCCAGCCTGATCCCAGATCTTGGCGTGTTTGTCGCGCCCGACTGAGACGAGACGACCGTCGCGCATGAAATCAAGATCGGTTACGCCGCCGCTGTGAGCTGCCCAGTTTTTTACCTGCTTGCCGTTGCTCATTGCCCAGAGGCGAACGCTGCCGTCCTCGGATGACGAGGCGACAATATTTGAGTCGGAGCGCCAGGTGATGCTGGTGATTGCTCCGGTGTGGGCTTTCAAGGTGTAGAACGGATTCCCAGTGGCGGCTTCCCAGACAAACAGGCCGCCGTTGCGATCGCCGGTCGCCAAGAGAATACCGTCGGGGCTGAAGGAGAGCGCGGTGATCCAGTCGGTATGTTTTTTGATCGAGATGAGTTCGCTGCCATCGCTGGTATGGTAAATCTTGATGCGACGGGATGTTCCGCCGAGGGCGACTAGCGTGTTGTCGGAGGTGATGTCGGCGGCAAACACGGTGTCGAACTCATTACCAATTTCCGAGACGCGTTTGCCGGTCTTGACGTCCCAGACGACGACGCGTCCGGACTTGCCGCCGCGTCCGCCGCTGGCGAGGAGTAATGTGCCGTTGCGGGAGAAAGAGAGGTGTTCGGGGAAACCCTCAGGGAAGGGAAGGACTCCGACTAGTTGGTGGCTGTCGGTGTTGTAGAGGATGACCTGTTTCTGGCCGGTGATGGCGACGAGCGGAGCCCATGGGCTACTGGCAATGTCTGCCTGGGCGCTGGCGCGTGCGGAAATGACCGGTGGCTCGAGTAGGTGGTGCTCGGGCATCGGCGGTGGGCCTTCTGGTCTGTCGGGACCGGTGTTTTTAATCGTTAGATCGAAGGTGGGCTTCTTCGGTTTCCGGGCGGCACTGCCACTGGTTTCAAGCACGCCGCCGTTGATCCATTTGGCGATGAGGTTGAGCTCTGGATCGGAAAGCTTGTCGCCCTTGGGTGGCATCTTCGGATCTTCAAGATGCGCGACGGATTTGTAGAGGCGGGAATCGGCTGAGGAGCCGGGTGCGACGATCTCGCCGGAGGAGCCTCCGGTCATCGTGTTGGTATAGGTGGTGAGGTCGAGGCCGCCTTTGGCTTTGTCAGGATTGTGGCAGTTGAAGCAGCTATTTTCGAAAATCGTACGGATGTGATCTTGGTAGGTAATCTTCTTTCCGTCATCCGCGTGGAGCAAGGCGGCGGAAGCAACAAGAATTGAGATCGATGGAAGAAGCTTGGGCATCTGCTTTGAAAATTTTCCGGGCTAGTGGTTGAACATGAATTCTTTGGAGTTCATCAGTGCCCAGAAAATATCTTCTAGGATTTCCTTCTGTTTTAAAGGTTCCGTTTCGGTATTCACCTGGCTTAGCAGTCGGTTTTTTTCGGTTTCCGTGGGTTTCCGGCTCAGCGTTTTGATGTAGAGGCTGTCGATAATTTGATCGGCTGGCTTCTTGGCTTCGATCATCTTGCCGACGACGTTGCCTTGGGTGAGGCGCTTGCCGGTTGCGTCTCCGTTCAGAAGGTGCAGGGCTTGGCCAAGATTCGGTTCTACTTTCACTTCACAACTGCAGACACTGAGGCGCTCGGCGCGGCCGAAGGTTTTTAGGAAATAGTTACTGGTGTTGCCGTCTGCGATTTGGACGGCCCTTGCTCCAAGTGGCAGGCCTTGGAATTTGTTCTGGGTGTCGGTGACCTGACTGAGGGCATCGAGCATGACTTCGGCACGCATGCGGCGGATGGTGGCGTGGGCGAAGTTGAGGGTGT
This sequence comes from Akkermansiaceae bacterium, assembly GCA_045106015.1. Taxonomy (GTDB): domain Bacteria; phylum Verrucomicrobiota; class Verrucomicrobiia; order Verrucomicrobiales; family Akkermansiaceae; genus Luteolibacter. The sequence goes on from JBGCEE010000023.1 coordinate 59,555, forward strand.
CGCTTTTGTTCGACTCGTTGGTCTTGGTGTCGACGTGGTAAGTGCGACTCAGGCAGATGTCGCGGACGAGACGTTTGAAGTCGTAGTCATACTCGGTGAGCTTTTTCGCCAGGGCGTCGAGCAGTTCAGGGTTACTTGCAGGGTTGGAGATGCGGACGTCGTCGACTGGGTCGATGATGCCAACTCCAAGGAAGTGCGCCCAGATGATGTTGGCGAGGTTTCGGCTGAAGTAGGGATTTTCGTTTGATGCCAACCACTTGGCGAGGACCTCGCGTCGGTCGGTTCCTTTTTTGATTTCCGGGGTGGCTGCACCGAGAAATTTCGGAGCCATGTTACGTTTGTCGACTGGGTGTTGGAGTTCGCCATTGCCGCTGTTGAAAATGACCATCTCGCGCGGGTCTTCGGCGCGCTTGCGGCCGATCTGACGGAAGAACGCGGCAAAGCCATAGTAGTCGTTCATCGTCCAGCGGTCGAATGGGTGGTTGTGGCATTGCGCACACTGCAGTCTCATTCCCATGAAGACTTGGGCGACGTTTTCAGCCGTTTTGAGGTTTTCCTTTTCGATCTGATAGTAGTTGGTTGCTGGGACTTTGAAAGTGCCTCCTGTGGAGCTGAGTAGCTCTTGGACGATGAGGTTGAAGGGCACATTGTTGGCGATCTTTTCCTGAAGCCAGTTGTAGTAAAGGAGGGTGGATTTGTAGCTGACTTGGTTGTTGGGATCGGTGCGGATTTGTAAGAGCTCGGCCCATTTCATCACCCAGAGTTCGGTGAAGGCTTTGCGAGAGAGAAGCTCATCGATCAGTTTGGTGCGCTTGTCTGGATCTGTGTCAGAAATGAAGGCGGTGAACGCCTTTTCAGTCGGGAGCATGCCAGTGATATCAATCGTTGCGCGGCGAATGAATGCTTCGTCGGTGCAGACTGCGCTAGGGGTGATTCGCAGCTTGTGGAGCTTTTCGTGGACTAGAGTGTCGATGTAATTCTGCTCGGGAAGTTTCGGTCGCTCGTAGTTTAAACCAGCGGGGATGACGATGATCTGGGAGCCGACGGTGAAGGTGTCGAAGCGCGCGGTGATGAAGGCTTCCCCACGGGACGCTGCGGTGACTAGTCCGTCGGCAGTGACAGCGGCGGTGGGTGAGTTGTTGGATCCGAAGACGGCGAGGGACGTGACATCGCGGTCGGTTCCGTCGCTGTATTTGGCGAGAGCGGTGATCTGGAGAGAGCGGCCTGCACCTTCTAGAACGGCGTTCTTCGGATAGATTTCAAGGCTGACGGCTCTTGCAATTTCTTTGGGGTCGCCGGGTGCTCCTGCTTTTAGCCACTCCATGAGAACTTTGTCGTATTGGCTGCCACGCTCGAAGCGTTTGCCGCCGGCATGGGGGACTGCTTCGACGGCTTTTTCCATCATCAATGATTCCTCCGGGATGGCGAGGTTGACGCGGCGGGTGCCCATTTCGCGGGTGAGGCGGTGGAGGTCACCGGCTGGATCATAACCGAAAAGTGAGAGGCGGAAGCCGTCTTGGCCACGTGCCGCACCGTGGCAAGAACCGGTGTTGCAACCGGAGCGCAGGAAGACGGGCATCACGTCGAGGTTGAAGCTGATCGGTCGGGGGGCGGCTGCTTGGGTGACTGTCAGAGGGATCTCGGCAGTTTTGCCGTGGAAGTTGACGGTGACGGTGGTGGTTCCGTCTTTCTGTGGTGTGAAATAGTTAGCGGCTACCTTAGCGAGAGAGGTGTCTTTCGGGGTGAATGCGATTTTGGGTGTGATGTCCCGCGTGGTGCCATCGGCGTAGGTGGCGATTGCGACGAGGGCTTGTGAATCCTCGGCAGTGGTGAGTTTGATCGCTGGCGGATAGATGGCGATGGACTCAAGCCCTTGGGCGTCCTCGGCACTTGTGGCGACGAGTTTTTTGATTGGCTTTCGAGCAGTGAGTTCGAGGTTCTCCGGCCACGGAGCACCAGCGGCAATCCATGAGCGAAGCTGGTCGGTTTGTGAAACTGTTAGGCGTTCGCCTTTGGGTGGCATGATCTCGTCATGGTCGTCTGGGAGGAGCGCGCGTTGAAGAAGAAGGGAGTTGTGAGGTTCTTCGATGTTGATGGCCGTGCCGGCCTCGCCACCGGCCACCATGGCGGCGCGGGTGTGGAGTTGGAGGTCGCCTTTTTGTTTGTCGGCACCGTGGCACTTGATGCAGTTCGTTTCTAGGACTGGCTGGATATCCTTGCTGAAATCAGGAACTGGCCCAGCTGCCTTTGTAGGTAGTGCTACGCAGGTAAAAAGGAACAGGATGATGAGTGGTTTGCGCATCGGTTACTTCTTTTCTTGGCGGAGTTGTTCCAGGCGGCTTAGGGGTTTTGCTGCGGCTGGTTTTGGAGCTGCGGCTACTTTTGGGTCTACCTTCTTTGGGGCGGGATCTTTTGCGACTGGAGGTGGTGGGTCGATTCTCAATACCCCACCGTGGCCGGTGTTGTGAGGGATGGTGGTTCCTGCTTCAGGGACCTCGATGTGGCAGAAGAGATTTTTGTGCTGGCCCTTGGGGCTGTCGGGAGCGGTGGTGATTGGGAAACGGATCTCTTTCGTGTCCTTGGTGATCTCCTGCTCGGTGGTAGTGGTTTTTGCGGGTAGGCCGTAGAGCTGGATTTTGGCTTTGCCTTTGAATGGTTTGAGGTTCTCGACTGTGCAGATTATTTCGCCCGGCTTACCCTGTTCGATCGCGGTCATAGCGAGTTTCGTGCTGATGTATGGCGGGGCGACGGTGATCGGAGTGAGAGCGCTGGCGGCTAGGATTTGACCCTGACCGGCGTCGGACTCCGCCATCATGGCGAGTTTCCATTCACGGGCTTGCGCCTCGCCGTTGGCGTTGAGGGTGTAGTAGATCTCAGTTTGGCCTTTCGCGATTACCATGGTTGGTTGTGAGCCGATGCCGGGTGGGTTCCAGAGGTTGCGCACGGTGATCGGTGCGTCGAAGCCTTCTTTGCGGATGGCTTTGATCTTCAAATTGAGTGTTCCGTTTTGGACGAGAGGGACGTTGGGTTTTTCGATCTCGATGTGAAATGGGATTTCTTCGACGACGGCGACAGCGAGCTGATTGATTTCGCTTTGGTAGTAAACGGTGTTGTTCGGATTTCCCATGACGAGATCTAGCTTGTGGAAGAAACCGCCGCTGACGTCCTTCTTGGGATCGGTTAGTTTGGCGGTTAGGTCGGCAAGTGTCCCGGCTATCGGCGCGTCTGGTGCGGCTTCGAAGAGGATGGGGAAACTGTTGATATTGCCGGGCATGGTCTCGGCTTTCAGGGTGACTCCGGTTGGTAGATTTGAAGCGGTGATTGCGAGATCGCCGTTGCAGGCGGAGCGGGTTGCGTTGACCAAAGTTGCGAATCGGTTGCCCCGGGCGACATAGATCATTTGGCGCGATTGAAAATTGTTGCGCGCGAATGGTGGAATGTTAAGTGCGAGAGACGGAGTCCTGGCTTCAGCTTCGACACGGTAAACATATTCGGGACCTCCGTTTTTCAGGTGGTCCATGATGCGGATGGTGTAAGTGCCATCGGCAGCGGCGGTGAAATCATACTTGCTGTCCGCGCGGCTTTCAGAGTCATCGTTGCCGCCGATGTATTTTTTGTCGTGGCCCCAGATGTTGAAGACAGGATCGAGAGGTGACCGGATCGAGCGGGCGTGCACGCGGAAGGTGAATTTTTGCCCCTTCTTCGCATCGAAGGCATACCAGTCCTGATCGCCGGGTTCAGAAATGACTCCATTGAAGGCTAGTGGCAGTGGTAGCTTGGTCGGTGTTGCCTGGCCCTGATTGGCATTGGGTTCGGCTTCGAAGACGTTTGGGTATGGGCGGACACGCAGTGGATTTGGCGAAGGTGAAAGCAGGTTGCCAGTCTGAGCAAAGACGGGGAAGTCGGTGGTCGGTTTGGCTGGTAGCTTGAGTGTCTGGGTGATGTCGCCGGATTTGTCGCCGAGCAACTTGATCTCGATGTCCTGTCCAGTTTGGCCGCCGGCTGGGAATGCGATGGTCGGGCGGGGAAAGTGTCCGACGTGCATGCGATAGTGGCAGTTGCCATTGCCGACATAGGAGCTTTCCCGGGCTTGAATGATGTAAGTTCCATCTTCAGGGACGATCATGCTGGCGATGCTGTCTTGGAGGAGAAGAGCCGTGTCGTCGGAGGTGACGAGTTCGAAGCGGTCCTTGTTAAGAATCGCGACGTAGGGGTCAAAGAAGGCATTGCCGAGACGCATGCCTTCGATCTCTACGGTGAGGCGCTCGCCTTTTTTTGCCTCGATGGCGTAGTAGTCGACGTCTTCGTTTTGGAAGATACCGGCGATGGTCATGTTGGGAGTGATCTTTTGTGGAGCCGCGAAGTCGTTGTTGGGTTCCGTCTCTGAAAGGGTTGAGAACTGGCCGATCCAGAAGGTGCGGAGAAAAGAGAGGCCGCTCTTTGCGCGAAGGCGTAGCTGGTGTTCGCCGAGTGGGCAATCCGGCGCGATGACTGCTGTGGCAGTGGCCTTTTTTGCGTCGAGAACCTTGAGGTCTTTTACGGTGATACCAGTTCCGTAAAAGATGACTTCCTCGATATCGCTGAGGCGTTCTCCGTTGAAAGTGAGCGCAACTTCGGTGCCTCGCTGGCCACCTTTTGGTAAGACGCTGTTGAGAGCAGGGGAGGCGGCAGTTGCGAATTGGATCGCGGAGGCGATTGCTGCAAAATGGAATAGGAGAGCCTTGATACTTGGAATATAGTTTAATTTCGATTCAATGTTCGGAGAGCGCGACTAGGCGAGAAGGTCTTTGATGACTTTTCCTCCGTCGACGATTTCGATTGGTCGTCCACCTGGTGCCATGAGTTCTTTGTCAGAATTGATGCCGAGCTGGTTGTAAATGGTGGCCGCAAGGTCCTCGGGGGAGACCGGGTTTTCTTCCGGCTCTGCTGCGAGTGAGTCACTGAGGCCATAGACCGAACCTCGCTTGATACCGCCGCCTGCGAGCATCGTGCTGAAGACTTTAGGCCAGTGGTCACGGCCAGCAGTTTTGTTAATCTTGGGTGTGCGGCCGAACTCCGAGCTGACCATGACGAGTGTTGAGTCGAGCAGACCACGGTCGTCAAGATCGCGAATGAGTCTTGCTAGGGCGACGTCGAATGGGGGTACCTGCTTTTGAAAGCCGTTTTTGACGTTGTCGTGGTGGTCCCAGCTTCCGTACGTCATGGAGACAAAACGCACGCCACTCTCAACGAGGCGACGGGCGAGAATCATGCGTTGGCCGGCGGAGTTGCGACCGTATTGGTCGCGGAGTTTGGTGTCTTCGGCTTCGATGTTGAAAGCTTCGCGTGCCTCTTTCGAGCTGATCAATCCGTAGGCGCGCTGATAGAAGGAATCCATTGCATCGAGAGCGTCTGACTGTTCCAGCGACTTGAAGTGGTCGTCGACGGTGGCGAGGAGAGAGCGACGTCGTTCGAAGCGCTTGTCGTCGATTCCTTTCGGGAGCGAGAGGTCGCGCACCGAGAATCCCTTGTTGGCAGGATCGTTGCCAAGGCTGAACGGGCCGTAGGCAGAACTCAGATAGCCGCTTCCCGCGTGCTCGTTGGCAACGCTTGGGATGGCGACATAGGGTGGGAGTTTTTTACGTGGTCCGAACTCGTGGGAGACAACGCTGCCCAGACTCGGGTAGGTGAGTGCAGGGCTTGGGCGGTAGCCAGTGAACATGTTGTGCACACCGCGCTCATGGGCCGCCTCGCCGTGTGTCATCGAGTTGATCACGGTGATTTTATCGGAAATTTGGGCGATGTTCTTGAAAAGAGCTCCGAAGCGCTGGCCTGCGACTTTGGTTTTGATTGAGCCGTAGGGGCCGCGGTATTCGGTTGGTGCGTAGGGTTTAGGATCCCAACTTTCCTGTTGTGCCATACCGCCGGGGAGGAAAATATGGATAACCGACTTGGCTTTGCCTTCCTTGGACTCGTAGTGCTTCTGGGCCGCGCGAGCCTCCATTTTTAAAAACATGGGCAAGGTCAAACCAAGTCCGCCCACCAGTCCGACTTGGAGAAAATCACGCCGCGAGGCAATGTTTGGGCGAATGTGGTCGGAGCTACCGCAGTCTTGGTTTTTTCGTTTGCTCATGGTTGTTATGGTCTTGTAGCAGATGAAGATGCACTTTTGAAATTTATACCATTGATCTATGCAACCTTCTGATACGGTTTTTCAAAGATAAATCTCACAGAATATTTGGCGAGTTTGGAGTGCTTGAATTGTTAACGCCGAGCTTGGTAAAAAATCGTCTAGCCTGATACCCCAATCGATCCTCCGAATCCAACTGGTCTACGTGAGGATATTGGTGTAATACGGAACTTGGATCAGGGCCGGGGATGCACGGGTAATTGCGGGGAGAAAAGTCTGGGCTTAGATTTTTTTCATTTTTGGTGAATATATTTTCAGTTTGTTCGGTCGAAGCTTGCGTAACCAAAAATTACTAAAAGCTATGAAAAAAATTATTACCGCAATTGTTATAAGTGCCTTCGCCTTCATTGGAACGAGTATCAGTTCAGAGGCTCGACCTTGGTATGAAAGAGGTGACGCTTCGCCATGCGCCAGCGAGCGCGTTTATCGAGGACAAAGTCATTACGTTCCTCGGACCTACACCCAGAAATATGTTTCTGGCTACGACTGCCATGGACGTCCGATTTATCGCTATCGCACAGTGAGGAGCAATAACTACCGCAGTGGGAATTGCAATACAGGTTACCGGACAAACTATCAGAGAGGCTACACTCGCAACTACGGTCAACATAGTAGGCGCTACGGTTCGAGAAGCGGCTTCAGTATCCGTTTCGGTCGCTAAAATATATGGCTCTCCGTCAGGTTTGCTTGACGGATTGAGCCCTCATCTTGAGGAACAGGTGCCGTAGATTTGGCATTCCACATGCCCGGTGAATGAGCCTTGCGATCTGGTTGTTGAAGCTTTCGATCTTACCCGAAATGATCCGGTGCGGACTGTCCGTTGGGTGGCTCTCCGGATGACTATTGTGATGAAATTGCCGGCTTTGGCGATGGGATGGCCTTGTCCCCTTTGCTTGCGCCATTGCGCAAGGCTTCGGTGCGAGGCGCGCTTGATGACGGTGATGTCGTGGGTTTTCTTTTTCCCTTCCATAGACAAGCAGTCCGAGCATTCTAAAAACATGAGAAAGCAAAAGTTCCGTAGTCATGAGTAAGAAGAAGCCAAACGTTTTGTTTATTTTCTCCGATGACCTTCGTCCGGAGCTGGGTTGCTACGGCTGCGAGCATGTGATCAGCCCGAATATCGACCGACTGGCTTCGATGGGTTGTCACTTCGAAAAGTCGTATGTGCAGATCTCGCTGTGCAATCCCTCGCGCGCCAGCATGCTCACTGGGAAACGGCCGGATCAATTGAGCCTCTGGGGGCTGGACACGCATTTCCGTGAATCCTCTCCCGATGTGGTCACGCTGCCCCAGCATTTCATGGCACACGGTTATCACACGGCGGCGATCGGCAAGATCTACCACAACGACAAGCACGACCCTGCGTCTTGGTCCGAGCCACGTCTTGTCATCGACGGCTACCCGTATGATCCGGACGCGGTGTATCGGGATGACGGCAACATCCACTACCTCGAGCAGCGCAAGGAAGAGATCCGCAAAGAGGGGCGGGAGGAAAAGTTTATCGACCCGTATGGACATTGGTATCTCAAGGCCTGCGCGACCGAGATGCCGGATGTCCCGGACGATGCCTATTACGATGGGGCGCAGACCGATGTGGCGATCGACAAACTCAGTGAGTTGGTCGGTAAAGATCAGCCGTTTTTTTTCGGACTTGGATACTACCGTCCTCACCTGCCTTTTAATGTTCCGAAAAAGTATTGGGACATGTACGACCGCGAAACGATCGAACTGGCTGAGTATGACATGCCTCCGCTCGGTGCGCCACCGATGGCGCTGAACAATATGCGGGAGCTTCGTGGATATACTGACTTCAATGACTGCGAGCATCCGAACGACAGCCAACTCAATAAGCAAGATGCCCGTCTCCTGCGGCACGGCTACTTCGCCTCGGTCACCTATATTGACAGGCAGATCGGTAAGGTTCTCGACCACCTCGAGCATCTTGGCATTCTTGACGAGACCATCATTGTCCTCTGGGGTGATAATGGCTGGAAGCTCGGGGACTACGGCAGTTGGTGCAAGATGACCAACTATGAGATGGATACGCGGGTGCCGCTGATCATCAAGCCCGCTGACAACTTTGAAGGCGCTGGCGGGCGGGATCAGATTGTGGAGTCCCTAGACATCTATCCAACACTTTGTGACCTAGCGGGTTTACCACAACCAGACGGTCTTGCAGGAGAAAGTTTCATCGGTCATTTCGATGATTCACTGCAACCGGGAAAATCCCACGCTTTCAGCCAGTTCTTGCGTTACGGGATCTGGGGCGCGCCAAACGGCAAGGAGACCATGGGCTATACGGTGCGAACAGAGCACTGGCGCTATGTCGAGTGGTTTCATAGCGATTGCGATCAAGTCATTGCGAAAGAACTCTACAATATCACCGAACAGGGCTTGGAGCAGAACAATCTCAGTGGGCAGCAACAATACGCCGGAATCGAGGGAGAATTGGCGCAACACCTCGCGGAATACCGTGGCAGCACTCTACCGTTGGACGCATCCGACCGCCGCTAGCAGTGGCTTCGTCAGTTTTTCTGGACTCAGCTACGACGGGTTCGCTGATCAGGACCTGTGGAAACAAGTTTCGGTTTAGTTGAACTGGCGTCTTTGACATTCAGCTGATGATAGGATCTTTTCCACCGAGTGTATTGTCTATCTCTCAGTCGATGGCAAATATTCCAGAACAAGGAAATAGAACTCCGAGAATTGAGCTCACCAAATAATGAAGATCCCATTCGTGCTTTCCATCCTAACCTCACTGCTTTCTGCAGCGGAGAAACCCAATATCGTGCTCATCATGGTCGATGACATGGGTTACTCCGATCTCGGTTGTTGGGGCGGGGAAGTCGATACGCCGAACATCGACTTGCTGGCGAAAAACGGTCTGCGTTTCACTCAGTTCTACAATTCCGCTCGATGCTGCCCGACTCGCGCCACGCTACTTACCGGCCTACATCCTCACGAGACCGGGATCGGTCTTATGGCGAGCGAGGAGGCATCCGTAACTAAAGATATTCCTCCTGCCTATGCTGGAAATCTTAACGACTCCTGCGTCACTCTTGCCCAAGTCGCCAAGTCCGCCGGTTACGCGACTTTCATGACTGGGAAATGGCATGTCGCCGGGCAGGACCAAGAAGACTGGCCCATGCAGCGCGGTTTCGACCGATTCTATGGAACGATTGCCGGAGCTGCGCACTTTTTCCATCCGGAAGGTTGGCGCAGCATTTATGACGGCAACGAAAAAATCGCGGAACCGGAGTCTACCACCGACCGAGATTTCTACACTACCGATGCGTTCACCGATCATGCGATTGATTACATCGCAGAAAATGAGAAGGGGGGTGACAAGCCGTTTTTCCTCTACCTCGCTTACAATGCTCCGCACTGGCCGCTTCACGTGGCGGATCAGGAACTGGACAAATATCGGGGCAAGTATGACATCGGTTGGGATAAACTTCGGGAGCAGCGGTTCAAAGCGCAGGTTGAATCTGGCTTGATCCCCGCATCGTGGAAAATGTCACCCCGCGATCCGGATGTCCCTGCATGGGATTCACTCACAGAGAAAGAGAAAGAAGAAAGCGCGCTTCGAATGTCTGCATATGCCGGTATGATTGATCGAGTGGATCAAAAGATCGGAGATCTCATGGCGGAGCTGAAGAAAAACGGTGAGTTCGACAACACACTCATCATGTTCCTTTCCGATAACGGTGCTTGCGCTGAAGGGGGAATGCTTGGAGGCGGAGATCCTGTGGCGGGTCGTGCAAAGGGGAAAGGAAGTTTCCATCCCGCACTTGGCAAAGCCTGGGCAAATGCCAGCGCGACTCCTTACCGACTCTACAAGCACTACGCCCATGAAGGGGGCGCGAATACACCGTTCATTGCCCATTGGCCGGCGCGGATCAAAGCTGACCGCGACTGGTTCCGCCAGCCCGCTCATATCATCGACGTAATGGCGACAGTCGCCGAAATCACCGAAGTGGGATACCCAGAAAAGTTCAACAACAACCCCATCCTTCCCATCGATGGCGTTTCGCTAACCTCCGCGTTCGACAGCAAGCCACTTGTCCGCAAGACACCCCTAATCATAGAGCATCAGAACAATTCCTTCGTCCGCGACGGTGAATGGAAATTGGTCGGTCGGAATGTCGCTCCAGCCTCTGGGTTAAAACCGGAGAGGTGGGAACTCTATCACATTTCCTTCGATGGTACCGAGCTCAACGATCTCGCCAAAGAGCAACCGGAACGCGTGGAAGCGATGTCCGGCGAGTGGAAAAGATGGGCGGATCGTGTTGGGATTTTTCCAAAACCGCCAGCCCGCAAGAAACGTCGATGAAGCGGTTCCCCGCAAAACGGAAATTTGATTTCTGCGGTGTCAATCGACCAGCAAATCCTTTTATGAAAATCAGTATGAAGACATTCAAACAATCGCAACGTCTCGGACTCGCCGCAGGGGTGGTGATGCTTACTTCCGGAATCTGCCTTGGGGGAGAGCTGGAAGCTTTCATCGCTCCAAGTATAGGCTACAAGGAGGTCGCGGCGGACAACGTTACCTGGCGCGGAGGCTTCTGGGGCAAGCGGCTCGATATACACCAGAAGACGACCATTCCCCATGTGCTGGACAATCTGGATGAACGTCATCACTTCAGGAACTTTGACGTCGCGGCCAAGGTTGTGGCCGGAGAGAGGCCGGTGATTGGCAGTGATGATCCGGGCGTGTCCCTCAATCCCCTGGACGGTGATCCAAGCGAGGAAAAAACTGATAAGAAATCCACAGGGGTCAATATCGTCGGTAATCACGCCTACGACTCTGACGCCCACAAGGGCCTCGAAGGTGCCTGTCACTTACTCTGCCTTCACGAGGATCCGGCATTGGAAAAGAGGGTCAACGATATCATCGATCGCATCGTTGCCTCCCAGCAGAAGGACGGCTACATGATCACCTACTACACGGCTAAGGAGCCCGAGAACAGGTGGAGGAATCTCCGGCTCAATCACGAGATGTATTGCGCGGGTCACTTTTTCGAGTTGGCGGTGGCGCATCACCATCTCACCGGTAACACCAAGGCACTCGACGCGGCGAAACGCTTCGCCGACCATATCGATGGCATCTTCGGTTCTGGCAAGCGCTATGACGTTGGTGGGCACCAGGAGATCGAGCTGGCGTTGGTAAAACTCTACCGGGCGACAGGAGAGAAACGTTACCTTGAGCTTTCCCGCTTCTTTCTCGATGAACGTGGTCATGCCCACGGCACCGAGCGCAAGCCATTCACCGACGTGCCACCCCGCGCTGTACCGGAGCGTAAAGCTGGGGAAGAGATGAGAGATTTTCGGCGAAGGAAATGGAGCACCCGCAACGGCCGCATGCAGGATCACAAACCGCTGCTCGAACAAACTGAGGCGGTTGGTCACGCGGTCCGCGCAGGCTACACCTACGCCGCCATGGTAGATATCGCTCGCTTCAGTGATGCCCCCGAATATGCCAAGGCCGTCAGGACACTGTGGGAGGATGTTGTTTTCCGAAAAATGTATCTCACCGGAGGCCTGGGAACCGCCCAGTATGCCGACGAAGGCTTCGGGGATCCATACCTGCTTCCTAACAAAACCTACTGCGAATCCTGCGCCAGCATGGCCTCGGTATTCTGGCAGCAGCGCATGACCCTGATGGATGGCGATGCCAAATACGCGGATGTCATGGAGCTGACACTTTACAACGGTGCGATCTCCGGACTTGGGGTCAACGGCGATAGCTTTTTCTATCAGAATCCATTAGAGTCTCCGAAGGGTGCGAAAAGGACTTCATGGATCGGACTGGCTTGCTGCCCGACGAATTTCGCCCGCTTCATCCCGCAGATCGGCGGATACCTGTATGCGACGAACGCGGACGACATCCTTGTGAATCTCTACGGCGCGAGTGATACGAACATCGTGATGGATGATGGCCGTAAAGTTGGGATCCGTCAGGAAACGGATTTTCCATGGGACGGGAAGGTCAAGATGACCATTACTCCCGAAAGCCCAAGGAATTTTAGCCTCAACCTGCGTATCCCGAACTGGGCAAACGGTCATCCGCTTCCCGGCGATCTTTATCGATTCGCGGACGGAGAGACATCTCCCATCACTCTCACCGTCAACGGGGAAGCCATCGCTGCGACACCTGAAACGGACGGTTATGTGCACCTCGAGCGCTCATGGAAATCCGGAGACGTCATTGAACTGAGCCTGCCGATGGAGCCTCGTCGTGTTCTCTCCAACGAGAAAATCATAGCGAACAAAGGCAAGGTCGCCCTGATGCGAGGGCCGGTGGTCTATTGCCTTGAGGGCACCGATCATCCCGGAATCGATCTCTCGAAACTCACCCTCCTACGTGATTCCGATTTGAAAGCGGAACATCGCCCCGACCTCCTCGGTGGAGTCACTGTCCTGACCGGCCAAGCGATCGATGCGGATGGTGAAGCTGTCGAGCTGACCGCCGTTCCCTACTACGCCTGGGCGAATCGAGAGAAAGGACAGATGACAGTTTGGATCGATAAATTTCAAGAGTCGGAGTGAGCCGCCGCTTGAAGCTAACAAATTAATGAATGAAGTTTTCAAAATGAATCGTTTAAGCCCTAAGAAGATGGAGCTGAGGCTGGCCTTCGCGATCGGGATCCACTTCATCGTATTGTATTATCCATAAGTTGGTTATTTTTCTGCGTTAGTATGGATGATGATACTGGGATCCGCAGGGCTCTTGGGTGTGAGGTGATCGACAGATGATGCGAAGGATAGACCCGTTCTGTTTGTTCTGTTTTGGAGGCTGATGCTAGGCCTGTTGCTGCCTTTGATAAATCGAGTAGGTGAAGCTAAATACTTGCCCTTTCATGCAGGTAAAGTGGCAGTCTACGGACTATGAGAATGGTGGGCATATTTAACACGGAAGATTTGACAAAGTTCATCTCAGGCTCGAACTACTGGCGGGATTGGTAAAAAACACGATTCCTTCTCCGAAAATAATCTCACAGTACTTTTTTAGACCGGTTTCCAAATGGCCTTGCCGAAATCGAGTGGATTTTTTGGGGTTCGAAGAAATTGGCTACGCGATGTCAGGCGCCGTTTCGGGCGGACGAAGCCAATAACGGCGTTGTTCGTCATTCGTGGATGTTCATCCACTCGTTCCTCACGCCTTGATCTTGGCTCCGTCCGCCTCGACCATTTCGGCAATTCCATCCGCAAAACGGTCTAGATTGGTGGGCATGGGTTCATGGCGCTCCGTGGTTTGATTGGATCGTCCTAATGGGATTGTGTGTGAAGATTGGCATTCTTTCGAAGGAGTTTGTTTGGTTAGTGGCTCGATTTGTGTAGGGGACTTCGCGAAAAGTTTGCTGAGCTTCGGATTGATAGTGCAGAATTTTGAGAATTTGCTCAGAATTTCTCTTGCTATTGAGACTCGTTATCAATAAGAACTCCGCCGACATGAAGTTTAGACAAACTTATAGATGGTTGGCAGCGTTCGCTTCGGCTGGGTCTTTGGCACAAGCTCAAGATTCGGCAAGCGCTGAAAATATGGGATTACTTGAGCCTTTGGTAGTTATTGGAGGTGAGGAGGAGGTCTACAATCTTGCTGGATCGGCTGCTTATCTTGATGCTTCAGAATGGCGTTCACAGGGTTATACGAATATCAATCGGATGCTTTTGCGGGTTCCGGGTGTTTATGTTCGCGAGGAGGATGGTTTTGGGAATTTTCCGAATATTTCGATGCGTGGGGCGGATGGAACTCGGTCTGAAAAGGTGACCTTAATGGAGGATGGGATTCTTGCGGCGCCCGCCCCATATTCAGCCCCTTCTGCGTATTACTCGCCGCGTGCGAGCCGGATGTCTGCCTTGGAAATTCTAAAAGGTTCAAGCCAAGTCAAATATGGTCCGCAGACGACGTCTGGGGTGATCAATTACATTTCGACTCAGGTGCCAACGGGTGGTCCAGATGATCCGAATTTTTATTGGCGGAGCACTTACGGCACGGACAACACGTTTTTCAATCACCTCTACTACGGCGACACGGTCCAAACCAGCAATGGCACATTTGGTTACCTATTTGAACTGCTCCATGAGTCGAGTGATGGTTATCGTGACCTTGATGGTGGAGGAAATACCGGATTCGAGGTTTTTGAGCCCATGATCAAGCTATTCTGGGAGCCTGATACGGCGTTGAAGCAGCGATTTGAATTTAGATATGGATACACCGATCTAGATGCTGACGAGACCTATGTGGGATTGAGCGAAGCGGATTTTGCTGCCAATCCATTCCGTCGCTATGCCGGAACCCAATTCGATAATATGACGACCGAGCAAAACCGTACCTACTTTAAGTGGATTGCAGAGCCTTCTGAAAACTTCAGTTTTGAGACAGCTCTTTACTACAACGACTTTTCGCGCAACTGGTATAAGATTCGTAGTATTGATGTCACAAATCCGGCGGATATCGCTCTTCTAAATGGTTCGGCACCGGGCACCCTTTCCCTTCGTGAAAATCTTCGGACCTATGAATCCTACGGTATTCAGTTCAGCGGTCTCTACAAGTTCGAGACAGGTTCGGTTAGTCATGACCTCGGATTCGGTGCGCGGTGGCACTACGATGAGGTTCGCCGTTTTCAACGGGATGATACGATCACTTCGGCTGGAACAGGCGCAGGAGGCTTCCGGATCAGCTCACTTGGAGTGCCAGGCTCTGGTGGAAATCGCTTCCAATCTGCAGAGGCTGTCTCGTTCTGGGTCACGGACGATATCACGATCGGAGATCTTACCTTGAGTCCTGGGTTCCGGTATGAAGATGTTGATCTCGACAACACGGATTTTGCAAGTGATCCGACGAATACGCCGACTGACATCCGTAGCGGAAGCGAAAGCTATTTCGCGCCGGGGATTGGGTTTACTTACGATCTGAATGACGAAAATCGTTTGTTCGGGGGTGTTTTCAAAGGTTACTCCCTGGCAAGTCCTCGTTCGATTCTAGCAGATGGCATCGAAAAGGAAGAAAGCATTGGTTACGAGTTGGGCATCCGGCATCGTCGCGATGCGCTGAATGCCGAGTTTGTTGGATTCTTGACGGATTTCGAAAATCTGATTGCGACGGACAACGGTTTCGGTGTTTCGAATAACAATCGGAATGTCGGTGCGGCGATGGTTTATGGTTTCGAGGCCTTTGTCGGATATGACGCGGGAGTTGACCAAGGAATGGAATTCAATGTGCCGATGTATGTTTCAGCGACTTGGACTTCGGCTGAGTTGGGCTCAGCGGTTGCTGCCGGTGGAGCTGAGAATATCTATGGCGGTGGCATGGATGGATCGAATATTCCCTATGTTCCCGAATGGAAACTTGCTGCAGGTGTCGGTGTTGGGTTTGAAAAGTGGGGAGCGAATCTGGACGTGAGCTTTCAATCCTCGAGTTTCGGAACGGCAAATAACTTCAGTCGCCCGATGACTAGCCAGATCCAAGGGAAAATCGACAGCGCATTTCTAGTGGATGTTTCGGCTTACTATCAGGCAACGGATCACCTCAGAATTGTCGGAGGCATTCAGAATCTGCTTGATGAAGAGATTCTTTCCAGTCGTATCCCGATTGGTGCGCGTGCTGCAGCCCCGCGTTCGGTCTTTGGTGGTTTCGAGTTTACCTTCTGATTGAACCAGAAAGCCGTTTTGAGAGACGCCACCTGTTGATCAGGTGGCGTTTTTTCGATGTATCTAGACTAGGCGGCGTCTTCTGCATCGCCGTTCTTGCGTCGGCGAAGTGAAGGTGATTTTTTCCCTTCAACTGCAAGTCGATTGATCGAAACGGCTTCAATATCGCCACGTGATGGGACTTCGAACATGACATCTAGCATGAGTTTTTCGAAAATGGAGCGCAGCGCTCGTGCACCAGTTCCACGCTCGACGGCTTGCTCTGCCATGGCACGGAGAGCATCGCGGGTGATACGAAGTTTGACGTCGTTAAGGGCGAGTTGTTTGGAATATTGTTTCACCAAAGCGTTTTTTGGCTCGGTGAGAATCTGCACGAGTTCGCTTTCGGTAAGTTTGCGCAGAGTGGTGATGACTGGGAGGCGCCCGACGAATTCGGGAATGAGGCCGAAATGAAGCAGGTCTTCTGGCAGGACTTTTTCGAGGATCTTTGACGTTTTTTCGTCGAGGTCGTTGGCTTGGCTTTCACTGTGGAAACCAAGAGTTTTGCTTCCAAGGCGGCGGCGCACGATATCTTCCAGTCCGACGAATGCTCCACCGCAGATGAACAAGATTTTCTCCGTATTGATCTGGATGTATTCTTGCTGCGGGTGTTTGCGTCCTCCTTGTGGAGGAACGTTGCAGACGGTTCCTTCAAGGATTTTGAGGAGAGCTTGTTGCACGCCTTCGCCTGAAACGTCGCGGGTGATTGAGACGTTTTCGGTTTTTCGACCGATCTTATCGATTTCGTCGACGTAGATGATTCCGCGTTCGGCGCGTTCGACATCAAAGTCAGCTGCTTGTAGGAGCCTGAGAATGATATTCTCGACGTCCTCACCGACGTAGCCTGCCTCGGTGAGGGTTGTGGCATCGACGATGCAGAAAGGAACGTCGAGGACGCGCGCTAGAGTTCTTGCGAGAAGTGTTTTGCCCGAGCCAGTTGAGCCGAGGAGGAGAACGTTGGATTTTTCAATCTCGACATCATTGAATTCCGCAGAGAGCGAAAGTTTGTCCTGATTGAGGCGGAGGTAGTGGTTGTATACGGCGACTGAAAGCACACGCTTGGCATTTTCCTGACCAATGACGTAGTTATCGAGTGCGGAAAGGAGTTCGGATGGGGTAGGTATTTCATCCTTTGAGGGTGCTCCTTTGCTTTTGCCGGAGGCATCAGCGGCATCTGGATTGGGAGGGTTGAGTTCCTTTTCCAGAATGTTCGCACAGACATCGACACATTCGTTGCAAATGTAGACTCCTGGGCCGGCAATGAGTTTTTTTACCTCTGAGTGGCTCTTTCCGCAAAAAGAGCACATGGTGAGATTTGAAGCGCGAGCCATTAGGAGATTATAAGGTCTGGATTAGAATTCTCAAATGCTGAAAAGGTCAGCCTTTTTTACCGGAATCCTTTTTATCGAGTTCCGTTTTGACGGAATCGGGTAGTTCCTTGCGTGATTCAAGGACTTTATCGACGAGGCCGTATTTTACGGATTCTTCAGCGGACATGTAGTTGTCGCGATCGGAGTCGCGTTCGATTTCCTTGACCGTTTTTCCGGTGTGTTCTGCGAGAATGCCGTTTAAGCGCTTCTTGAGATTGAACATGAATCCAATGGTGCGTTCCACATCGGAAGCGGTTCCTTGGGCACCGCCTGAGACTTGGTGAATCATGACGTGTGAGTTTGGCAGGCAGTAGCGTTTGCCTTTGGTGCCAGCTGTAAGAAGGACGGAGCCCATAGAAGCCGCGATACCGATGCAGTAGGTGTTCACATCGCAGGTTAAGAACTGCATGGTGTCATACATGGCGAGGCCTGCGGTTACTGAGCCACCCGGACTGTTGATATAAATGTGGATATCCTTCTTGGGATCCTGCATTTGCAGGAAAAGAAGCTGGGCGATCACTGAGTTAGCGACGTAGTCGTCGATCGGTGTTCCGATAAAAATGATGCGGTCCTTCAGTAGGCGCGAATAGATGTCGAAAGATCGCTCGCCACGTCCGTCGGATTCAATGACGACGGGAACGTAATAATTGTTTTTCGGCGAGTGTTCCGGATTGTGTGAATTAGAAGGTGGAAAGTGGTTCATAGCTTATTGCGCGGACTGTGCTTGGAATTCCTCAGCAGAGACTTCTTCAACTTTCGCTTGTTCTAAGAGGAAGTCAATGGTCTGCCCGACGAGCATCGAATTGCGGATCGACTGGATCTGACGATTCTTTTGGAGCTCTTTAATGATCTTCTTGACGGGTTCTTTCCGTTGTTCAGCGATTTGCTGAATGTGTGCGAGAAGGTCGGTATCCGAAACGGAGATTTTCTCAGCAGCGGCAATTTCTTGAAGAATGAAATTGGTGCGAAGGTTGGTTTCAGCGCGATTGGCTGCGACCGCAAAGATTTCAGCTTGTTGCTTCATCATGTCTTCCTCGGAAGCGCCTTTGTTGCTGCCTTCTTCGACGAGTGCGTCGGCTTGGTTTTGAGTTTCGCGTTTGACGATTTCTTCAGGAAGTTCGAAATCAGCGGAAGCGTTGAGCTTTTCGACGATTTGGTTCACTTTCAACTCGTTGACCTGCTTGGTCTTTTCTTGGCCCATGTTTTCGCGAAGCATGTCTTTGACTTCGTCTAAAGTTTTATCAGGAACGAGTTTTCCAGCGAATTCGTCGTCCAGTTCTGGGAGCTTGGCTTCTTTGATACCTTCGATGGAGGTATGTAATGTGATTTCTTTACCGCGCAGTTCTTCGAAGGGGAATTCGTCGTCAAGCGTGATGGTGACATCTTTTTTGTCTCCTTCGTTCAAGCCAACAAGTTGTTCCGCGTAGCCGGGGAGGAATGAACCTTCCTTGATTGGGAGCCAATGATTTTCACGTTTCGCGAGATACTGGCCTTTTTCCCCAACGACTTCTTCGAGAGGCTTGCCATCCACGGTTGTGGTGAAGTCAACAATTGCGATGTCATCGTCTTGAACGGGACGGTCGGAGACATCTTCGTGTTCTGCTAGGCGTTCGCGTAAGTTTTCCAACTGAGCGGAGAGTTCTTCTTCGGTGATTTCAGTTGGTGGAGATTTGATTTCCAAGCCCTTGTATTCTGGAAGCGTGACTTCAGGGGCGAGGGTCAGCATGGTGTTGAACGTAATCGATCCATCTTCATTTTCGGTAAAGTTGTCGGGAAATCCGAAATCGAGCACTTTAAGTTTTTCCTGTTCGAGAGCCTTGTCGCAGGCATCTCCGAAGAGAGCGTCTCTGAGTTCTTCTGAAATTTGTTTTCCAAAACGTTTCTGAATGACGTTCTTAGGGACCTTGCCAGGGCGGAAACCGGCGATCTTGGCTTGTGAAGCGTAGGTGGAGGTGATTGAAGCACGTTTTGTGGCGACATCTTCAGAGGGGATCTCTACATTGAGGGTCGCGATGCATTTCGGCTGTTTTTCGACGGCGATATTCATGAGTGTTCTTCGTTGGGGCAGGGAAACTAGGCGCGTGTGGGCGTGCTTGGCAACGAAATATCCAGAGCAACGAAAACTAGCTTCTTGGATCTAAAATTCAGATATATTCAATCTGAGAAGACAATCGCACGGTGGCCATCGATCAAAGTCCGATCGTGGACGTGGTAGCGGATACCTTTTGCGAGGGCAATGCGTTCACATTGGCGACCGAGTCTGGACAGGTCATTTGGAGAGTGAAAATGGTGAACGCGTTCGACTTCTTGTTCGATAATTGGTCCAGCGTCTAGATCTTCTGTAACGTAGTGACAGGTAGCCCCGATGAGTTTTACACCCCGTTCGTGAGCTTGTTTGTAGGGATTTGCCCCCACAAAAGCAGGTAGAAAGGAATGATGAATATTGATGATTCGCCCAGAATAGTCCTCGCAAAAGCTTTCCGGAAGGATCTGCATGAAGCGGGCTAGGACGATGAGTTCGACTTCTTGTTTTTCAAGTAACTGGCGAACTTCTTCGAAGCCGGATTTGCGCGCTTCGCCATCCATATTGATCTGATGGAAGGGTAGGCCAGATCGTTGTGCTAGTGTCTTGCAGTTGGGACGATTTCCGATGATGGAGGTGATTTCGATCGGTAGCTCGTTCATTTCTGTGCGCCAGATGATTTCGTTTAGGCAGTGATCGGTTTTGGTGACGAGCACAGCCGTTCGCATTTTATAAGGAAGTTTTCTGAAGTGCCAACGGGCACCTAACGACTTTGCGATTGTCTCGAATCCTTCTTTGAAGCGGTCGATGCTAATATCCAAATTTGTTGTATCGATTTCGAGTCGTGCGAAGAACTTGTTTTCACGGCGGTCTGAGAACTGATTGAACTCAATCACGTTGCCATGATGTAAAGCGACATAGGAAGCGACCTTCGCGACGATTCCGGGTTGGTCTGGGGAAAATAGTTTTAGGATAAGTCCTTCGCGCATGATTCGTATTCTCGGTCTGGAAGGTTGCTGGAATCGAAGATTGTGACAAGTCTTTGAATAAAGATGGTATAAGCGATTTGAAGTATGAATGATTCGTGGTGATGGAAATCAGAAATCACGCCGACCAGCAGCCGTTCACTACAAAAGACGGATCAATGATTACCAGTTTGTTGGATTTAGCGAATGCGCCTGTGAAGAATCAGAGCCTAGCGGAAGCGCGTGTGCCGGCGGGTGGAGCGACTGAGCGTCACTACCACAAGGACAGCGAGGAGTTTTACTATATTTTAGATGGGCGGGGTGAAATAGAGATCGATGGAAGTGTTGAGAAGGTTGAACCAGGTGATGCGATTCTGATTCCAGCGGGGGCGTGGCATACCATTCAAGCGACCGAAGAATTGGTGTTTTTGTGTTGTTGCGCACCTCCTTACCGGCATGAGGATACGTATTTTGAATGAACCAAAATCATTCGCCATTGATCATTTTATAAAATCAGCATCCCCTGAACGCCCATGAAAATCGTTGCCATCTCAATCGTTGTCGGACTTGTTGCAGGTTTGTTGGGTGCTTTGTGTGGAGTTGGTGGGGGGATCGTTTTGGTTCCGGCGTTTGTGTTGGCGTTGGGCTTTGAGCAAAAACAGGCAGTCGCAACATCTCTTGCGGTCATTGTCATCACGGCTTTGGCCGCGACCTTGAACAACGCGAAAGTGGAGAATCTGATTGATTGGAAGATCGTTGTTTTGGTCGGGGTGGCGTCAGCCTTGGCAGCATGGTTCGGGACGGATCTGATGAGGTCGATGTCGAACCAAACTCTCACGCGTATCTTCGGAGTCGTGCTTGTTGTTTTTGGCGCGCGAATGTTGATCCGTGGTTAGGCCGGTTTTCAAATGGCCTTGCCGAAATAGAGTGGATTTTTTGGGGTTTGAAGAAGGTAGCTACGCAATGTCAGGCACCGTCCGCCTCGACCATTTTGGCAATTCCATCCGCAAAACGGTCTAGGTCGTTTTTCTGGAGTCTCTCCACGTGTTGGATTCACAGAAATTTTGTCGATTCATTCCCTGCCTTGGGAAAGGTTAGTCGTGTGGAGAGAATTCCCATAGCTACTGTCTTCCTCGGTTGGGATATCTGCACCACTCTTTCGTCCCGCTTTGTTTTAGAAACTCTTTGGGATGGCCTTCAAGACATCATCGACTTCGAGTTCGGTCTGACATCTGCCATCCATCAGGCATTTTGGAGAAAGGCAAGGCGCGCATTCGACATGCTTTTTCACGACAACATGGCGTTTCCCGAGAGGTCGCTTCCAAACCGAATCGTTTGGTCCGAACAGCGTGACACATGTCGAGCCCGCATGTGCTGCGAGGTGTGGTAGGGAGCCGTCTGCAGCAATCAATACCTGATGCGCGGCTAAGAGCGGTAGAGATGCGGCTAGGGGAGAGGTATGGAAAAAGTCGACATCCTTGCCAAGTTGTTGCGCTAAAATTTTCCCTCGACCTCTTCCTCCTACAACGCCTGCGATGGTGATACGTTTTCCTTGTTCAAGTAGGAGTTCGGCGAGTTCTTGCCATCGATCAAGTGGCCATTCGTAGCTCAGGCCAAAATCGGATCCCGGGCACAAGAGAATTGTTTTTGGCTCGGCGGGAATGCCAACCGGCGCCGGAGTGAAAAATTCAGGTCGGTCCACCTTTACACCAAGAGCTTCGGCAGTATTGAGATAGAGCCTGACTCGATGCTCGGTTGGTGATTCGGCGACATCGATTGCATGGGTGAGGAGCTTTGCGAGTTTTCCCTGGTTTGGTCCAAGCCTTCGGTCGATCCCCAGTTTCGAAAAAACCTTTGCAGGGAGGGCTTCCTCCCAGCAAAGCGTCGCCTCCCAATTGGTCCCGACCCGTTTCGACAGGTCTGCGGTGGGTGTTTTTTGGTGGTAGAGGTGGTAGGGTAGGTCGCTGATAATTTTCCAGAACGCTTCTTGATCTTCGTGGCAGACGTAGCCACCAATCAGGCCCTTTCTCGATAGTGCCCGAAGTGCTGGGACAGCAAAGCATGCTTCGTCCCAACGCTCAGGCAGGGCCACGAGCATGCCTTTCCCTTTGCTCATATTCTTAGGACTACTATTTCTTCTTCTTCCGTCCCTTTTGATCGAGGTTGGCTTCCATATCCGCCTTTGTGACAGTGGATTCCACACCCTTTTCGGGGACATCCATTTTGCAGATCCACAACATCGCATTGAGGGCGATCGTTCGGAAATTATCGTCTGCCCAGTTGCGGTGGAAATGCCCTCCAGTGAAGCCAACGCCACGACCGGTATCGGGACGTTCGATGCACCACATCATGGTTTCTGGTTCGCCTTTTCTTGCTTGGATATGAGGGTAGGGGCCTTTGGGATGAACGTAGGGTCCGTCACGCGTCTCATCACTTGGTGTGGCGACAAGGAGGGAGGTGACTCCTTTCATTTCTTGAGGAAAGCGGATGGAGAAATACCATTCGTCTTCGATTTTGAAAGGTTCAATCCCATGGGTGACGGGATGCTTCGGGAATTTTTTGAAGTCGGCATCCCAGATTGGATTGCAAGAGAATCCGTTTTCGTATGCTCCTCCGATCCATTTGCGAAACATGTCACCGCTCGGTCCTGTTTTCGGGCACTCGACGGCGAAATGCATCATCATCACTCCGCCACCACGGTCCACAAGCTTTTGGATGAGTTCGGTATGATTTCCCTGTAGGGCTGGATGTCCGCCGCCGCCATCGGCGTAGATGACAAGTCCATCAGCGTCTTCAAGGGTGCTATCGTCGCTGACCCAGTGATTGTTGTGTACTTCGACTTCAAGGCCTTCGACATTGCTGAGGCATTTTTTAAAGAGTTCGCAGCCGGCATTGAATTCATGCATGCCGGGGCCATGGCTGGGTTTGCCAGCGATCAAGACTAGCTTTTTTGTTTTGGTTTCTGCCATGCAGGGTAGGGTCAAAGCAGCAGCCAAGATACCTAGGACTAATTTCCGGTTCATTTTCTTACTCATTTTTAACAATCCACCATCTCTGTGCGCCTCCTACAATCACCGAATTTTATGAAAACAATCTTTGTTGTGCTTTTGGCGCTTACCTCGGCGCGAGCCGCGCAGCCACCGAATATCGTTTTCATCTTTGCAGACGATTGGGGAAGGCATGCTTCGGCGTATGCAAAGCTTGATGGGGAGGGAACGGTGAACGACGTCATTCAGACTCCAAATTTTGATCGAATCGCAAAAGAGGGGGTCTTGTTTCGCCATGCGTTTGTTTCGTCTCCCTCCTGCACGCCCTGCAGGAGTTCGCTCTTCTCTGGGAAGCATTTTTGGGAAACGGGTAAGGGTTCCATCTTGTGGTCAGAGTGGGAGCAGTCTCTGCCTGCCTTTCCCCTGATTCTCAAAAAGAACGGATACCATATTGGGAAGACATACAAAGGCTGGGGCCCAGGGAAGCCGTATGAAGCTCCCTTCGGTGGGAAGGAAAACGACTACCACCAGGGTGGCCGGAAATGGAACGGATTTTCCCAGTTTGTCTCAGGTGAAGTTTCCAAAGGCGTATCGATTCCTGAAGCGAAGGAGAAACTTTACGATGAGGTGAAGAATAACCTAAAGGCGTTTATAAAAGCTAGAGCCAGTCAGGATGTGCCCTTTTTCTATTTTTTCGGGCCGACCAATACGCATCGCAAATGGACTCAAGGCTCGGGGAAGGCACTCTGGAATATCGATCCCAAATCATTGAAGGGAAAAATGCCGTCGTTTCTTCCGGATAGCTATGCGATTCGTGAAGACCTTGCGGACTATCTCGGTGAAGTGATGGCCGTAGATGCGTCGATTGGGTTGATTTACGCAAAGCTGGAGGAAGTAGGGGAGCTTGAGAATAGTATTATCATTATTTCAGGGGATCATGGCGCTCCCGGTTTCCCCAATGGAAAATGCAATCTTTACGACTTTGGTAGTTCCGTTTCTCTTGCGATTCGAATCGGCAAGGATACAGGAATCAATATACAGACGGGACGTGTGATTGATCGGCTGACATCGTTGGTTGATATTGCACCAACAATTCTTGAGATGAGTGGTTCTACTATCCCCGAAGAAATGTCCGGCAAATCTCTCGTGCCAGTTCTTTCGGGAGGAAAGCCATCCGCCGCAGGTGATGAGGCTGTTTTTATAGGGCGTGAGCGTCATGTTCCTGATGCCAGAGACGGAAATCTGCCTTACCCGCAACGCGCCATTCGGACACAGAAACACCTCTTTATTATTAATTTTGAACCAGACCGTTGGCCGATGGGAGATCCTGTCAATTTGGAGAATGATGAGACGCCGGCAGTGAAGAGTTTAAAAAATAATACCCGGATCACTTTGGCCGACGAAGATGCTGGTCCGACAAAAGCTGCCCTTGTGCAGAATCGATCTCTGAGTAATTGGGCGAAATTCTTTGAAAACGCCTATGGGAAGCGACCGAAATATGAACTCTACGACCTCGAAGCAGATCCAGATCAAGTCAAGAACCTTGCTGAAAGCCCTGAGTTTTCGGAACTTCGGCAGGTTTTGGAAAAGCGTTTGATGGAGGAACTCGTCCAATACGAGGACCCTAGAGTCACCGGAAATCGGCTTTTCTTCGAGCGTCCGCCGATGGCAGGACCTAAAACCGAAGGTAGGCGGTAGGTTTTTCAGCAGAATCGATTCCGATTCGAGGTTGAATTTCTGGGGCGGGCGTTTAGAACCCACCGCATGTCAGATGCAACTCCCATCCTCGTAGGCGGATCTATCGCCATTGATAATATTAAGACTCCAACGGCAGAGGGGAAAAACCTTTTGGGTGGTTCGGCTTCCTTTGCGGGAATTGCGGCATCGTATTTTTCTTCTCCTATCCATTTGGTCGGAGTCATCGGCAAAGATTTTCCACAACCGCATCTGGATCTTTTTGCGTCGAAGAACATTTCGACCGCTGGCCTCGAAGTGTCCGATGAGGAGACCTTTTCGTGGACGGGTTCTTACCATGAAAATATGAATGACCGTGATACTCTCGAAGTATCAGCAAGTGTTCTGGAGAATTGGGAGCCGAAGGTTCCAGTAGAGATGGCTTCGGCACCGATTGTGGTATTGGCGAACATGCATCCTGTGAACCAGCTGCAAATGATCTCTCAACTTTCCGCTGAAAAACCATTTATCGCGGCCGACACCATGGATCTTTGGATCACGATCGCCAATGATGAGCTTCAGGAAGTTCTCAAGAAAATTGATCTCCTAGTTATTAACGAATCGGAAGCTCGTGATTTCTGTAAGACATCGAATCTAGTGGTCGCCGGTAGGCAGCTCCTGGAGACCGGTCCGCAAAATGTGATCATCAAACTAGGAGAATTTGGAGCGATGTATTTCTCGAAACATCCAGACGGTTCACCAGCCACACAATTCACTATCCCAGGTGCGGACTACGACCTGTTCCGCTGCGCTGCCTTCCCGCTCACCGAAGTAGCGGATCCAACGGGTGCTGGTGACTCCTTCCTAGGGGCTCTGGCAGGATACTTAGCATCAACAGGTAAGAGTGACTTCTCGTTTGACGATATTCGCCAAGCCATCGTCTACGGATCCGTTGTCGCATCGTTCACCTGCGAGGCCTTTTCCGCGAACCGCTTGGCACATATCAGCCAAGAGGAGATCGCAGAGCGACTTGAGCTTCTTAAAAATCTGACTCACTGGCCGTAGCCGTCCGAGGTCGCTGAGACCCCAAACAGTTTTTCCCGTTTCCCTTAAGGGGAATTCCTTATGGGATTGAGCGATAGATTTCCTCAAGAGCCATGACGGTGTAGGCTGTGACGAGGACTGGATTGGATTCCATCCAGCGGCCGTTGCCGTTTGCCCACGAACCGTTTTCTCTTTGTGAGGAGAGGAGTTTTACACCGAGGTCGTTACGCCAGTCGGCTTTCGTGCCGTCTGCGAGTTCAAGTTTATCAATCCCAGCTGCGTTGAGCGCTTTGGCCATGGCTTGATAATAGTAAAAGAGACCTTGTGGACCCATGTTTGGGTTTTCTTCGACGGTGTAGTTTTTTCCGAGCCACTCTTTGACGGCGACGACGCGTGGGTCGTCAGGAGTGAGCTTTGCGTAAATGAGGGAAAGCAGGCCGGCGTAGGAGATCGACCCGTAGGAGCGGAGGGCAACCTTTCCGTCTTCGGTGATGTCTTCCCCGGCTTTGGAATCACCTGGAGTATAGATGAAGCCACCCTTGTTTTTCGGATCATCCGATGCCCATGGCTGGTCGTTGGTTTCTTTGAGATTTTGGCTCCGAGAGAGGAAAGTGAGCGCAGCATTCCAGTCGAGATTTGGCTCATCAGCGTAGTTTCCGTCTTCAATTACCGTATCTGAAAGGGCAAGTGCTTCGAGGGCGAGGTAGGTATTTGACATGTCCGTGTGGGTGTCTTTGGAACCGTAGCCGATCCCGCCGTCGTTCTGATTGTCGTTTTCACCTTTCTTTCCGATGTCCCATTGTTCGCCAATCAGGTATCTGCGGCCTTTGACGATAGCGTTCTCGAATTCGCCACGCCCAGCGGAGGCAAGTGCGGTGACAGATGTCGCGGTGTTGTAGGTGCCGAGACCGCGGTTGTAGATCCCGCCGTCCTCTTTCTGTTGGCCAATGAGCCAGTCGTAGCCCTTTTTGACTCCGTCTGGAAGTTTGTCCCCGTCTTCTAGTTTAAAGTTGGGGTCACGGACCACAGCAGTCAAAGCGAGAGCGGTGAAAGCAGGAAGGCCACCATCGTCCCAGTAGCCCTTTTTATCCTGTTGTTCCATCAACCAGGCATTTCCTCGAGCAATGGATTGTTCGATCTCCTTTTTGATGGAAACGTATTCGTTCTGCCCGTGGAGTAATCCTGCAGAAGTAGCAAAAATGATAAGTAGATTTTTCATGACTGATGAGGAAATAATTATAAGCGATAGACTATACTGCTCAAACTCGTGAAAACCACAGAATCTTTGCAAAAAAGTCCGTTTTTTGCAATTTAGAGCATTTTGCGTGCAGCAAGATTGTTCAGGCGGCGTGCGACATCTGCTAAGCCGTCTGCCACAGCTTGGGTGTAGGTGCGTCCATCGAGGGTATCGACACCGTGACCAGGTTCTAGTTCACGCAGGGCTTCGAGTGCAGGGTCTGCATGATTAAAGAGTTCGACGAAGACGGTTTCTAGTTTTCCGGTTTTTGCGGCAGCGGCGAGAGTGGCGCCGATCCAACCATCATCCGTGCTCAGGCATCCACGAGTGGTTTTTGCGGATGCGTGGAAAATGCCCATGTGGTTTGCAGCAGCGAGCTCAGCGATGAGGTTTTGATTTTCTTCAATGGAAAGTCCCGAGTCGCCCATGTGAGCCGCATCGATGAGTACTTTGAAGTAGTCGCGGCCGAGTTCTTTGTTGATGGCTTTGATACAGTCCCAAGCGACTTTGAGATTGGTGAAGGTCTTGAATTCGCCAGGACGGAGAAACTCGACGTGCCATGCGGAAATATCTGAATCGAGAAGACCGGCTTCTTTGACCGCACGGACGTGGAGTTTGACGTTCTGAGCGATGGCTTCATCGAGGTTCATATCTTCGGGCCCGTTCATCCATTCCTCAATCGAAGTCGAGCCGACAGAAACGGCACCGTATTTTTGAGCCGCTTTTAGCGAAGGAAGGAGTTGAGAAATGACCGTGTCTTCAGCAGCGGGGTCCATCGGATTGGCTCCTCCGACCATCATGATGAGGTGGACATCAAGGTTTAGTCCTTTCAATCCGGTTACCATCTCTTCGATCTCCGAATCGGCTGTGCCGGGGAAGAGTGAAACCTGAATACAGCTTGGGCGAACCACTGAGATCGCGCATACTTTGTCCATTTCTGCGACGACTGCGATACGTCCGTCCGATGCTCTTGGAAGTTTGCCTTCATCGCTGGGAACAAGGCCATCGACGAATCCGACATGAGTGGGGACGATACCAAGAGCGATATTCGGCTTTAGTGTGATTGTTTCAGACATGGTGGGATTGTGGATTGGCAAACGGAAGAGTCAAGATTGCCAGAAAAAAACCCGCTCCGGAGAGCCGAAGCGGGTGATTGGATTGATCGAATCTGAATGCCTTTAGACTATTTTCTCAGCGCCTCTTCGCGCTCTTTTGCCTTAGCGATAACGTCTTCGGCGACGTTTCTTGGGCAAGCTGCGTAGTGGCTGAATTCCATCGAAAACTGACCACGACCGGAGGTCATGGTGCGGAGATCACCGATGTAGCCGAACATTTCGGAGAGAGGAGCCTCTGCTTTCACGCGAACACCGCCTGGAGTCGGCTCTTGGCCTTGGATCATTCCGCGGCGGCGGTTGAGGTCGCCAATGACGTCACCAATTTTCTCCTCAGGTGAGAAGACATCGAGTTTCATCATCGGTTCAAGGATCTGAGGGCCAGCTTTCGGCATCGATTGACGATAAGCGGCTTTCGAAGCGATCTCGAAAGCGACTGCGGAGGAGTCAACTGCATGGAAGCCACCATCGGTGAGCGAGACTTTGAAGTCCAAACAAGGATAGCCTGCGAGCGGTCCCTTATCGACGGAGTTTTTGAAGCCTTTTTCAACGGCAGGAATGTATTCCTTAGGAACGTTTCCGCCGACGACACTGGATTCGAAGATGAAGCCAGAGCCGGGTTCACCAGGTTCGATCGAGTAGTCGATCTTCGCGAACTGACCGGAGCCACCGGACTGCTTCTTGTGGGTGTAACTGTCAGTGATCGGTTTGGTGATGGTTTCGCGATAAGCGACCTGAGGTGCACCGACTTCGACCTCGACGTTGTGCGTGCGCTTGAGGATGTCGATTTTGATATCCAGATGAAGCTCGCCCATGCCCTTGAGGATGGTCTCGTTGGTCTCCTCGTCGGTTTCGACGCGGAAGGACGGGTCCTCCTGAATCATTTTGCCGATGGCGTTCGCAAGTTTCTCGGCGTTGGTTTTATCTTTAGCTGCGACGGCGATGGAAATGACCGGATCTGGGAAGACCATCGGTTCGAGAGTCGCAGGGTTTTTCACGTCGCAAAGGGTGTGCCCCGTTTGGACGTTCTTAAGACCAACGATCGCGACGATGTCACCTGCTTGTGCGGTGTCTAGTTCGTTGCGGTCATCTGCGTGCATTTCGACCATACGGCCGACGCGTTCGGTTTTGCCAGTGAACGAATTCAGGATGGTATCGCCTTTCTTGATCGTTCCCGAGTAAATACGGGTGAAGGTGAGGGCGCCGAACTTGTCATCCATGATTTTGAAAGCGAGTGCGCGGAGAGGGCCGTCTGCGTTGCTTTCAGCAAATTTACCGGTTTCAACTCCTTCAGCGTCCACTTCTGGCAGTGGCTTGACTTCGAGAGGGGAAGGAAGGAAATCCACGACAGCATCAAGGATGAGTTGGAGGCCTTTGTTTTTAAATGACGATCCACAGTAAGTTGGGAAAAACGCTAGGTCGATCGTGCCCTTACGGATGCACTTTTTGATGGTATCGACGTCCGGTTCTTCGCCTTCGAGGTATTTTTCCATCACCTCGTCGTCCTGCTCAACGGCAGTTTCAACCATCTGGTTGCGGAATTCTTTGGCCTTATCGACCAAGTCGGCAGGAATCTCTTCGATGGTGAAATTCTCAGGCTGGCCTGAGTCGTCCCAGATGTAGGCCTTCATGGAAAGGAGATCGACCAAGCCGGTGAATTCGGATTCGGTGCCGATCGGGAGGACCATGACGAGTGGAGTTGCGCCGAGGACTTTTTTGACCTGTTCGACAACGCGGTAGAAGTCGGCGCCAATACGGTCGAGTTTATTGACGTAGATGATACGGGAGACCTTGGAGTCATTCGCGTAGCGCCAGTTGGTTTCGGATTGAGGTTCAACACCGCCGGAGCCGCAGAACACGCCTACGCCGCCATCGAGAACTTTAAGCGAGCGATAAACTTCGATGGTGAAGTCGACGTGGCCAGGAGTATCAATGACGTTGAACTGATGGTCATTCCAGAAACAAGTTGTGGCTGCGGATTGGATGGTGATGCCGCGTTCGGCTTCTTGATCCATGAAATCCATGGTGGATTCACCATCGTGAACTTCGCCGATTTTGTGAATTTTACCGGAAAGTTTGAGAATACGTTCGGTTGTGGTTGTTTTGCCCGCGTCAACGTGGGCGAAAATGCCGATATTGCGGTATTTGGTGAGGTCCTTCATGCCTAGTGTTCGAATATTTGTTGATGCGCCAAACTGATGCGGCGGGGCGGGTTTTTAGCCGAGAGTTGAGCTTTTGCAACCATTGATTCGAGTTTTGATTCCGAAGTGAGCGATATAGAGCTTTGGCAAGCTTAAGATGTTTGGGATTGAGATTCATTTGCTCTGAGTCACATTGACTGCGGTGGAGGCACAGGTGAAAGGCTTGAAACGGGCCCATTGTTTGGATGGATTCGTGGCAGTAGACGTGGCGAAAAAGCTCGAATGGCTTGGAGGCCTCGTGTTCTTCGATACGTCGGGTAATGTGCCGAGCAGTTGGGGAAGGGCCTTTTCTGTCATTGCAGCTGGTCCGGTCGAGATTCTCAGAGGAAGTATCTTTAACGAGTTAGATCGTTTGCAGTTGAGAAAATCACTGTCTGCTGGGGAGGTTTCGGGCAGTGACGATGGGTTCCCAAATGGGGGCCTATGCGGATGGGTGACTTATGAGGGGGAATTTGTCTTCGGTGATTACCGTGAGATGCTGATTTATGACGAAGCGACTGGCGAATGGTGGGAGCGAGGGGATTTGTCTAGCAGGTTGAAGGGCGGAGAGCATTCGAAGGCGACTCCCGGGAAATTTTTGGCCGAAATGACAAAGAATGAATTTATCGATTCTGTCAGACGGGCGAAAGAGTGGATTGAGGCAGGCGATATCTATCAGGTAAATCTATCGCAGTCCTTTCAGACGACGGTCCAAGGTAAAGGTTCGCTCTTCAATTTCTACGAGATACTCCGGTCCACAACGCCTGCACCAATGAGTGCTTGGTTGGCGCTGGATGGAAAAGAAATTTTAAGTACCTCGCCTGAGCTTTTCCTGAAAATTTCTGGAAGAGGCATTGAGACACGACCGATTAAGGGAACGCGACCACGTTTTCATGATGTGGATGAGGACAGGAGGTCAGCGGTGGAATTGCAAACTTCCCCGAAAGAGGTTTCGGAGTTGGTGATGATCACAGATCTTCTCAGGAACGATCTGGGTCAAGTCTCGGAATTTGGGAGTGTAGAAGTCACGAGGATGTTGGAACTAGAAAGTCTGGCCCAGGTACATCATCTGGTTTCAACGGTGCAAGGAATCATCAAAGAGGATTGCGATGCTGTGGAAGCATTGGCCGAGTGTTTTCCGGGGGGCAGTATCACGGGTGCGCCGAAAAAACGCGCAATGGAAATTATTGAGAAACTGGAAGGGCGGTCGCGCGGAGTTTACTGCGGTGCAATTGGTTGGCTGGGCTACAATGGTGAGAGCGAATTCAATATCGCGATTCGAACTTTGGTAAGAGATGGCGATCGGCTTCGTTATCAAGTCGGAGCGGGCATCGTCGCAGACTCGGTTCCCGAAGAGGAGTTCGATGAAACGATGGCAAAGGGAGAAGGTATCCGTTTGGGTTTGGAGCAATACCTGAGTATGAAACAAGCCTCTTCCTAAGTTTTTTTTGCCTTTCGCCGTTCAAAAAGAATGGCTAGGCACAAACACATTCACTCTCCCTCAGTCCCAGATCCACAGATTGATGTCTCTTCGATGATCGATGTCTGTTTCCTGTTGCTGATCTATTTCTTAGCGACGATGACGATCACGCCGCGAGAAAGCGATCTTGTAGTGTCACTACCAAGCCCAGATGTTTCCGATCCAAATCAGACGCATATTGAGCCCATGTTTATCGGTGTGGCGGAAAACGGAACGATCTCGACGGGGTTGAATGAAGGGAAGCGGTTGATGGATACCGACCCAACGAGCCGTGAGTTGCCGCTTTTGATGGGCCAACTCGTTCTTTACCGAGCTGCTGCTCAAAGTGCGGGTGATACTCCTGTGGTGCAGTTGTGGGTGGATCCCAGAGCGGTTCAGCAAAGAGTCGTCGATGTGTTGAATACTCTTGCTGCCGCTGGGATCGTATCGGTGACGTTTACCGATTTGTTAGAATCAGTTTGATGGGCTGCGCTTAAGCCAGCTCAGCTGCGTGGAACTCCTGCCAGTCTTCTAGGTTGTTCAGGTTGATCGCATCAGTTGGCTTTCCGTCTGGTAGGCCTACAGCTGATAGAATCGCTTGGCGAGTTTCATCCGTGTGTTGATAGCCAATGATCGCGTTGTTAAGCTGTGTGACTGAGGTTTCGTTGAGTTGGCTGGCGCTGTCTGCGAAAAATTTTTCGAACTCGGTATAAGTCGGTTTGTTAGATGCTACGAATTCGACGAGTGTGTCGCGATCGACACCGAGTCCATCCAAGACCATCATGTCGTAGCCCGGTCCACAGTTCGCGTAGTCATCGGCAAGTTTTCCTGCGGCTCCGAGACACATTTTCTGCCAAAGACGAGGAAGGTGAAGAACTCCGAGAGGGCCGGCCGTGCCGGATGAAATAGTTGGTACGATTTTATTGCTCATAGTCGTCGAAGCTAACGCCCTCTTTGATAGTTTCAACCGACAAAATTTCGAAATTTGCCCACTCGTGATCGGGGATGTTTGTTCTTGCTGGAAGGGAGGGCTTAGGTTTTCTTCGCAGCTCATGTCCACACTTCCTACCGCTGACCTCCTGGCGCTTGATACGGATGGCATTGAAAGCCGCCTATCAAAACTCAGGAGGTATCTTTGACGTCCCTGTTTTAGAAAATAAGATCCAGACGCTCGAAGAGGCGATGGGAGCTCCTGAGTTTTGGGATGATCCTGAAAAAGCGCGACAAATTTCGGAGGATGCTGCGGCATTTAAGAAGAGGCTGGGAGCGTTCTTAGACCTAGAAAGTCGCAGTAAAGATG
This sequence comes from Akkermansiaceae bacterium, assembly GCA_045106015.1. Classification (GTDB taxonomy): domain Bacteria; phylum Verrucomicrobiota; class Verrucomicrobiia; order Verrucomicrobiales; family Akkermansiaceae; genus Luteolibacter. The sequence continues at coordinate 92,768 of JBGCEE010000023.1, forward strand.
TCATTGAGGGAGTGGCTTTGGCTAAAGAATTCGATGACGAAGAACTTGCTAAGGAAGCGATCAATGGTGCGGCTGGGCTGGAAAAAGATCTGCGTTCTTTTGAGTTGCTGACTCTTCTAAATCGCCCGAATGACGATGCGAACTGTTACCTTGCGATTCAAGCGGGAGCTGGTGGTACTGAGGCTTGTGACTGGGCGCAGATGCTTCACCGGATGTATACTCGCTGGGCGGAAAGCAAAGGATACCGCGTCGAAACTCTCGACTGGGAAGACGGTGAAGGTGCTGGGTTGCGCTCCGCAACGGTCAAAATTACTGGTGAAAACGCTTTTGGATTTCTTAAAAATGAGCGTGGTGTTCACCGTTTGGTGCGTATCTCGCCTTTCGACTCCGCGGGGAAGCGACATACCTCGTTTGCATCAATCGATGCAACGCCTGAGATAAACGATAAAATCAATATCGAGATCGCAGATAAAGATGTGGAGGTAAGTACGATGCGCTCCGGTGGCAAAGGAGGCCAGAACGTCAATAAAGTTGAGACGGGTGTGTTGTTGCGGCATCTTCCAACTGGCATTTTGATCAAATCCACTGCTTCCCGAACACAGGGAGCGAACAAGGAACTCGCCTACCAGATCCTTAAAGCGAAGCTTTTTCAAATAGAAGAGGATAAACGTGCTGCTGAAGCCGAAGCGGCCTATGGCGAAAAGAGCGATGTTTCTTGGGGGAGTCAGATTCGTTCGTACGTCTTCCAGCCTTATCAAAAGGTTCTCGACCTAAGGACTGGGGAGGAATCTGGAAATATATCAGACGTAATGGATGGCGATATCGATGCGTTTATCGAAGCCAAGCTCCGCGGGAAAGTCCGCGTCAAAGGTGAGAAGGACGAGGAAGACTGATTTGACCTGCGCCTTGTTTCGCGAGCGCGGCTACTACTATTGAGGAGGAGTCACCGAGCTTGCCTCTTCTTCGCCGTAGAAGCTTTTGATGTAGCCGAACTCGACTAAGGTATCCTGCCATGGCGCGATCACTGCTGGGTCGCGGAAAATTCGGTTGGCCCGTCCAAGCCATTGCTCGGCCTCTAACAATTCGTCGTCAGCATATGCCAGGGCGGCCTTGGCGTAATAATAATAAGGGGAGTCGTCCTGATAATCATACTTGTCGGCAAGAATGATTACTTCGTCGTTCTGCCCCATTTTCTTTTTGCAAAGGAGAATCTTAAATTCAATTAGCCGCCCAAGTGATATGTTAGATTCTGGGATTTCCTTCATGATCTGCTGAAATAGATCATGGGCTTTCTGCCATTGTTTGGTGACAAAATGCACCTCAGCGACATTGAAGCGAATGCTCGTGTTTTTTGGGTTAAGTTCTAGCGCACGGTCGAAGGCGGTCATTGCCTTCTCGAAGGCACGCATTTCGACGTAGCACGATCCTCTGAGGTTCAGAAGCTCAGGGCTGTTTTCAAAAAGCTTTTCAGCTTCGTTGACCTTCTCCAAGCATTCGAAGATACGCTTCTGTTGGAAATACCTTGCGGCTTCAGAGAATTTTTCCGCGAACTCTTTGCGGGTTTCTTCGGGTAAATTTAGATATTCTTCTTGGCTTGGCAGAAGTTCAACGGTCTTGCCTTCGTTGTTGGAATTATCCTGAGCATACAGGGTCGAAGAGAAAATCAGGGAGAGCAGGAGGAATTTTTTCATGACTTGTGAGTTGCTATGGATTTTAAGGGTAATTTCAGATCAGACAAGTTGGAAGATGATTCAAGCGGATCGAGTTTTCAAAGCAATCAAAAGAAATGGGGAAGGGTGGCGAGTGGAAAGAAGTTGATACTTCGCAGTTCTGAAATTTTTTAGCTCTCCAAAGAATTTTTCAACAGTTCTGGCTTCTTCATCGCCGCCTTCGTGTCCGGGGTAGCAGATGGCGCATAGAACTCCGTTTTTTTGAACTAAAGATGTGGCGAGTGACAAGGCCTCAAGCGTATCCTCAGTTTTTGTGATCAACTTGTGGTCGGCACCGGGGAGATAGCCGAGATTAAAAACGATTGCCGAGACAGATTCTTGCGAGGTGAGTTGGTTTAACTGGGTGTGAGATTTTTGATGTAGATCGACGCGATCGCTCAATCCGTTTTCCGCAAGATGTCTCGAGGTCGAAGTGATGGCTTCTGCTTGAATATCGACGGCAATGACTCGGCCTTCTGCTCCAACGGCTTCAGCTAAGAAGACTGTATCGTGGCCATTACCAGCTGTCGCATCGATCACGCGGTCACCTTGCTGGATGACATCTTCCAATAAGCGATGCAGTAAGTGAGTGGGACGAGGAGGAAACATCAGGGAGTTGGTTTTGAAGAATCGAAGACGAAAGCTGGTTCCGGCCTGGTCCCTTCTAGGATCCAATCTGCGAGCATGTCAGCTATCCGAGGAGCGTAGAGCGTGCCTTTGGAGCCAAGGGCGTTGAAGATCCAAGCTCCATCAGGGCCTTTGCCGATGAGTGGTTGGCTTTTGCGGAGGATGGGGCGGATGCCTGCGACGTGATCGGTGATGGTGAATTCCGGGCCGCCAAGAATCGATGCGATCTCAGAAATTCTTTCGGTTCCAGCGTGAGTTGGCCGTTCATCGAGCTGGTCCCAGTCATAGGTCGATCCCACGCGGAATTGGTGCTCACCGATGGGAACCAACCAACCACCGGCGCCGATTCTGATGTGCGTCTCGGACCAGTCTGCGGTGACGGTGAGGATCTCTCCTTTTGCGCAACGATGCGGGCCGAGTTGATCCTGCATCAGACCTTTGGCTCCAGTGCAGAGAATCGTGCGGTGCAGGATTCCCGAGGCTTGGTGTTCCGATGCCTCGATGGTGTTGGATTCTTGGAAATACTCTCGGCTGGTCTGCAAGAAGGTCCGCGTGTCGAGCCAGCCTCCTCCTTCTAGGCTTACGCCACCTCGAAAGCCTTCAGGAATTTCCGTTTCGATTTTTGGAGACCAATTTTTTATTTTTGGGAGTTCTAGTTTGGAAGTGATTTTTTTCCACTCCTTCTCAGATCTTGCGAGACGAAGCACAGGGAGCGGGTGCCAGAAACGTTTGGAAATTTTTTTTTTCGAGGTGGCGGTAAAATTCGATTGCTACGGGATGAAAGTCTTCGATTAACCAGCTTGGTTCGAAGTTTCTACCGGTGACAGGATTGATGAGGCCGGCAGCTACTCGTGAGCTTCCGCCAGATCCTTGATCGACGATTCGAAACGGTATCTCCCGTTCGAGAAGCTTCAGAGCCAGACAGCTTCCTGCCAAACCTTGCCCGACGATTACCCATTCTTCGGGCATCTCTATCAGGAGCTAGAACTTGGAAATAGCCTCTGGATCATTTCTTCATTGGAGTCGGGCTTTTCAGAATTGAAGTCCCTCGCGTAAGAGAAAATATCCTTATGAAGATATTCGACAAAAATTTCTTTGTCCTCCTTCGATAGCTTGTTCCAGATAGAGATATTTAGCGAACGCGCGACTTTCATCATCATTTTCAGAGTGAGTCGTCGCCCAGACTTCGCACGCTGAATTTGCTTGTGAGTGAGTTGCTCGGGGGAGTCCTCGACCAGTTGATGATTCTCCAACTGCCAACGATCCATGAGTGTCGCCAGCGGTTGTGGGCCGAGGTCCCTACTTTGTTCTTCCATTGGGCGAGTTTGGTTTCACTGAGCCGAAGGTTCAATGTCGAACCGCCGAAGGTTCAATTTTTTTCAAGTATGCGCTCAGCCGTTCTTAAGGCTGCGAGATTTCCTGTAACATCGTGCACACGGTGCAGCATAACGTTTTGTTGGCGGGCTAGAGTGGTGACGGCGAAGGTTGGGGCATCGCGTTGGGCGGGATCTTCGATACCTGTAATTTTTGATAGGAACGACTTTCGTGATGCTCCCAGCAAAAGGGGAGATCCAGAAGGTGCGAGGGAGTCGAGATTTTGAAGAAGAGTGAGGTTGTGCTTCAGAGTTTTTCCGAAACCAATACCCGGATCAAAGCATGCTCTTTCGAGAGGGATACCGGCGCGCTTGAGTGTCTCGGCGCGTTCGGCGAAAAAGCCGCGTATTTCGCCAAGGATGTCTCGGTATTCTGGTTGGTCCTGCATGTTCTCTGGGGTTCCGCGCATGTGCATGATGACGATTCCGCAATCCGATTCGGAGCAGAGCGAGAGCATGTCACGATCGGCGGTCAGGCCGGAGACGTCGTTGACGATGTCTGCCCCTGCCTCCAAGGCGGCCGCCGCGACTTTGGCCTTTTTCGTATCGATGGAGATGAGGCCATCCCATTCACTTCGAAGTGCTTTGATAATGGGAAGAGTTCTAGAAATTTCCTCTGTTGCTTCGATGGCCTGTGAACCAGGGCGAGTCGATTCACCGCCGATATCGATGATGGTTGCTCCTTCGTGGATCATCTTTCTCGCGTGAGCCATCGCCGTGGTTTGACTGTTGTAGTCGCCGCCGTCCGAAAATGAGTCTGGGGTCGTATTAAGAATACCCATTACGTGTGCATTTTCAGAAAGATCAATCGTGTGGCCGTTTACTTTCCAGATCATTTTGTTAAAAGGAGTAAGCGGAAGTTCCTGTGGCGGTAAGCGTAAAATTCACTCGCTTATCCGAAAATCGAGTCTCAACTTAGCCACATGACTTGGAACGACACATTCATGAATCTATTTGCCCGTTGCTCTGCTGCCTATCAGGCAGGAAACTTCGACTATGAGAAGGACTACACCGAAGAGGATTTGGCTTTCTTGAAAAACATTGGATACAAGAAACGTGAGATGTTCGATTTTGTTGAGGATTATGTTGATGGAAAAGTTCCTTCACCAACGACAGCCCTATTGGTTGCAGCGGTCCGGAGGGATTACTTTTTAGCGGTTCAAAATGGGAACTGGAGCGATAAAGTATTGACTCGTGAAGACGTTCCTTCCTTTGGCGAAGAGCTAGATGGAATCGACTATTTGCCGAGAATTATCGCGAAAGCGGAGGCGAAACTTCGCGGCGAACTCGATCCGGATCTGATGTACAGCTGCGGTGGCGACAGAAATTTCCTCTCTAAACATGGAGATATTTGCCCAGCAGACTTTCTACGCCATGTTTGGGCAGCAGATGGTGATGATTCGAAAGTTGCCAAGTGGGTTTCCAAATGCTCAGGGCAGTCGTAATCGAGGAGAAATCTGAAAGTGGCTATAGTTCCACTTTCACCACCTCACGCTCAATTGGATCGACTTCGAAGAACTCTTCAGCTTCTGGAGGGAATCCAAATAAGCCCGCTACGAGGTTGCTTGGAAAGCTCTGGGACTTGTTGCGGTAGTCGCGCACATTGCCATTGTAAAAGCGACGGGCAGCTTGGATGCGATCCTCAGTATTCACCAGTTCTTCCTGTAGCTGTAGGAAATTTGCGTTTGCCTTTAGATCGGGATAATTTTCTGCGAGTGCGAAGAGGCCGTTTAGGCTGGAAACGAGGAGTTTCTCTGTAGCAGCCTGATGACCTGGGGAGCCCTGATTGGCCTGGCACTGATTTCTTAGTTTAATGACGTTTTCGAGGGTTTCACTTTCGTGCTTCGCATAACCCTTGGCCGTCTCGACCAGATTGGGAATGAGGTCATAACGGCGCTTCAGTTCGGTATCGATATTCGCCCATGCGTCTCTGATGTGATTCCGAATCATCACCAGACTATTGTAAGTCACGACCATGAAAATCGCTGGCAAGCCAACGGTGATCACTAGAAGGAGGATGGTTCCGGTATCCATGAGGAGTTATTTGGCGAAAAGGTAGTTAGGCATGAAAGAACGTACCATTTTGATTCGCTCAATATTTGGACGCATCAATTCTATTTTCATACGCCCTCGGAACGTAAAAGAAAGGACGTTACGCTCAATCTCGATGTCCAAATTATTCTGTTGCAAGAGGTAATCGATCATCTGCGCATTGCACACATCGTATGCAAATTTCTTATCCTTTGATTTTACTTGGTAACGTTTCGAGAATTCAACCGATTCGAAATTAATATCATCGAAGCCCAGCATCTGTTTGAATTTAGAGAAGAAACCTTCGGGTCTTATGATTAACTCTGGAAAGTGTTTGCAGAGTTCCAAAGTGAAGATGGTGAAGTAGTGATGATTGGTTTTGCGTTTTCCATCACTGTCGTGCGAATGCGTTTCATAGTGATAGTCAAAGACCATTGCTTTGCGACCGTCTACTTCTCCGGACATCACGTTCTTCGCATAGCGATTTCGCCCGTTTCCAAATTTATCTAAAAAACTGAATTGACTGACCAGAGCGCGGTCTTTTTTGGGGCTGTAGCTGAATCCAAGCTCCGCAGCCAACTTCTCCATTGCCTGTCGGCGCTTTTTTTCTTTGAGAAACCCGATGACAGCGAAAACGACAATCGCTACCGCGAATAGGGCGAATATAGCTACGGGATCCATGAAGGCGGGATTGAATCAGCTAGGGCTGCAACAGCAAGAAAAGACATAAGGGGTGAAAAAATAGATTCGTTTCGCGGTGATCTCGCGGTCAATGACTTGGGCATTCTCTCAAGTGGAGCAAGCGCCCGTCTTAGGTTTTCGCGGAATCTTCAAGGCCAGCTCTTAGGATTTTCAGACTCCGGTTGAGTGTGAGGTTGATTTGTGAGGCGCAAAAAATGGACAAAAAAAGCGCTAACTCGCGGCTTTACAAGCTGGGGGGACCTATCCATATTCCGCCGCCCATGATTTTCGCCGCAATTAACTGGCTCGCCATAAGTATCAACCTGCTTTTGGTTGTGTTCGTCATCGTCTGCCTGCTGATGGCTCTTCTCATCCTTATGCAGCGCCCGAAGCAAGAAGGACTCGGCGCAGCCTTCGGTGGAGGTGTTACGGATCAAGTTTTTGGTGCACGCACTACAAACGTCCTCCAGAAAGGAACCGTGTATCTGGGTTCCATGTTCTTTATTCTTTCGCTCACTCTTGCCATCCTTATCGGAAAGCAGAGTCAGCAGAAGTCCTTGCTCGATCCTGAGCAACCAGTGGTAACAGCGGATGCTGAGGAAGAACAAGCTCCAGAAGAAGTGTCCCAAGAAACTCCTACCGAGCCATCTTCTCTCGCGGATGAACTTCCAACCGAAGAAACCCCTGCAGAGGGTGAGGATACTCCCGCCGAAGAATCGGTGACTGACGAGCCTGATTCAGCTCCAGAGGCTGAGGAAGCTCCAGCTACTGAAGAGCCGGCAACTGAAGGTGCTGAAGAGACTTCTTCGGACAAACCTGAGTGAGCCTGACGCTTGCAAAGTGTGAGTGATCCGAAACAAGAAGACTCTGTATCTGAGTTAGAGGATCACCAGGAGCCTGTCTGGGCTCGTGAAACGGCGTTTCCAGAAGCCCCAGAGGGCTTTGGGTGGGTGGATCGAAAGGGAGTTCGTCATTCTTGCCTGAGTTCAGGTGAACTTGAGCAGGCGATCCGTTCGGACAAAGACAGCTCGGTGAATCTGGTTTGGACACCGGAATATAAGTATTGTCGGGTTCCGGAAGAAATTGAGGATTTAGCGCTACCTATTGCAGAGGTCCGTAAGCAATGGGCTAAGGATGATTTCCAAGAGGCCAACCATCGGATCAAGTGGGTTGGTGGCGGCTTGTTCCTTCTTTTGGCCTATATGGGGTATCTTGGCTGGAATCATCTTGGGCGAGTCAAAGAGGCGAGCGGCGTTGCGTTGACCCTGTTTGAGGAGATTAGGTGGATTTTCCGGATCTTGGTTAATTCGACCACGGTGGGTATAGGTTTCCTGATCTTTCTGATCTTTGCATTTATCCCTTGGTATCAAGCATGGAAGAGAAGCAACGAGATCATCACAAATCAACAAAGGCCAAAGTCTGTTGTCTCGCTTATTCGTTTCGAGACTTGGCTAGATCTTCAGAAGGCACCTGTTACGAAGGGAATCGTCGTATTGCTAGCTCTTGTCTTCTTGGTTCAGGCATTGAACGACAAGGCGATTTTGGGATTTAGTGAGTCCATTCAAAAAGCTGGCTTGGTGAAACCGGCTTATCAAGCTGGTGAATACTGGCGTCTGCTGACAGCACCCATGCTTCATGGAGGGGTCGTTCATTTTACTATGAACGGGCTTGCCGCACTGTATTTGGGGAAACGGTTGGAAGTCTTTGCCCGTTGGCCGCATTTACCCGCTGTCTTTGTTTTTTCCGCTTTGGTTGCCGGAGAGGCGACCGCCAGATTTGCCGATGCGACTTCGGTGGGAGCTTCTGGGGGATTGATGGGCTGGTTGGGATTTCTTCTGGTGTTTGAAACATTACACTCCCGTCTCGTTCCGAAGAGTTCTCGGCGGAGGTTAATTGGCGGAATCATTCTTACCGGAGTCATTGGATTGGTGGGCTACAAATTTATCGACAATGCGGCTCACGCAGGTGGGCTTGTTGCCGGAATGGCCTACGCGGCTATCGTATTTCCGAAGTCTAGCTCGGTCATCAGGCCCAATACGAACTTCACCGACCGATTGGTTGGATTTGTGAGCCTAGGATTTATCGCGATCTCTGCGGTTCTGGCTGTGTCGATGATCCTTTCCTGATTCGCCAATTTCTATTGCTTGCACCTTGGCCGCAGGGGCATTTAGACTCCTCACACAATATGAGCGAACGACGGGTTGTAATCACTGGAATTGGTAGTGTTTCGCCTCTGGGAAATGATCTAGAGACGACGTGGGATGGTTTAAAGAACGGTCGAAGTGGCGTGCGGATAATCGAGAATATCGATCCCGAGCCCTTCGCGTGCAAAATCGCCGGTGAGGTGAGAGATTTCGATGCCGATGGTTATTACAATGTGCCGAAAGATGCTCGTCGCTCGGATCGCTATGTTCAGTTTGCGGTTGCGGCCTCAAAAATGGCTAAAGAAGATTCTGGGCTGGATGTCGAAAAGATCGACGCTCGGCGGTACGGAGTGATGGTCGGAAGTGGTATCGGGGGGCTTTCAACTCTTGAACGCGAACATTCAGTTTACTTGAACAAAGGACCGCGGAGGGTTTCCCCTTTCACGATCCCGATGATGATTTCCAATATCGCCTCAGGGATTATTTCCATGGAGCACGGTCTGCTTGGACCGAATATGGTGATCGTGACGGCATGTGCGACATCGAATCACAATATCGGAGAAGCATGGAGGATGATCAAATTCGGCGATGCCGATGGTTTTCTCTGCGGGGGAGCTGAAGCTGCGGTGCTCCCGATGGGTCTTTGCGGATTTAATAACATGAAAGCTCTTAGCACTCGGAACGATGATCCAGAGGGTGCCTCACGGCCGTTCGACAAAGGTCGTGATGGCTTTGTGATGGGTGAAGGTGCGGGTGTGGTTATGATTGAAGAACTCGAGGCAGCGAAGGCACGGGGGGCGAAAATTTATGCTGAATTGATCGGTTATGGCGTGAGCGCGGATGCTTATCACCTCAGTGCACCGTCTCCGGATGGAAGTGGTCCAGCTTATGCAATCGGTATGGCTTTGAAGCATGGGAAGATGAATCCGGAAGATGTGGATTACCTAAATGCTCATGCGACCTCAACCGGGCTTGGTGATATTGCCGAAACCAAGGCGATCAAACTTGCTTTTGGTGATCATGTGAAAAACGGCTTGATGGTTAGTTCCACAAAATCCATGACCGGACACATGCTTGGGGCAGCGGGTGGAATCGAACTAATTGCGAGTGTGATGGGAATCGTCGATGGAGTTGTTCCCCCGACAATCAACATCGAAGAGCAGGATCCGGAGTGTGATCTTGATGTCGTTCCAAACGTCGCACGCGAAGTTCCGATCAAAGTCGCCCTCAGCAATAGCTTTGGATTCGGTGGTCACAATGCGTCCGTTCTCGTGAAAAAATTTGAGGATTGAATCGTTTAGAAAATACCTGCCACCGCTGCAAAATTGATGCCGTATTCGCGGATACAGACGCGAGTGGACGGGTTCATTTTTCAAAGATTCTTACCTATGTGGAGCGAGCCGAGCATCAGCTTCTCTCATCGCTTGATATAGCAGTGCATGATTCGGGGAAAATAGGTTGGCCGCGGGTACGGGTGAATTGTGATTTTATTGCTGGAATAAAGTTTGAGGATGAAGTCGAAGTCCTGCTGGAACTTTCCAAGCTGGGCACAAGCTCTTTGTCGTGGAAATTTGAAATCGTTGGTAGGAGCGATGCTCTTGCAGCCAGCGGAGAAATGATCACTGTGAAGGTCGCTGCTGACGGGCGTGCCACAGCGATTTCAGATCGCGAGCGTTCCAAACTGGAGCGGCTACTATGAGTCAGGATGAATCCAGCAGCTATGGGCGAATTTTTCTTGTCCCAACCCCGATTGGAAATCTCGGTGATATCACCATACGGGCGATTGAGATCTTGAACTCTGCCGACCGAATAGCTTGTGAAGATACGCGCCGATCCGGTGTGCTTCTCGCTCATCATGGAATCACTGGCAAAGCTCTCGTGTCTCTTCATGAGCACAATGAAAGCCGTAAAGCGCCCGAGTTGGTTGCCGCTGCGAAAGCTGGAGAATCGATTGCCTTTATCAGTGATGCGGGGATGCCAGGAATCTCGGATCCCGGCTATCGTTTGGTAAGAGCTTGTTTGGACGCAGATGTTGAATTTGAAGTGTTGCCGGGTCCATCCGCCGTTCTAACCGCTCTTATTGGATCTGGGCTCCCTTGCCATGCCTTTCGGTTTGGCGGATTTCTCTCAGTGAAATCAGGGAAGCGAAGGACTGCGATGCAGAAGGTCTTGGAAACGGGTGAGACAGGTATTTTTTTTGAAAGTCCTCACCGCATTGTTTCCACTCTTGAAATTCTAACCGAAATCGCACCAGAGGCTGATGTATGTGTCGCGCGGGAGTTGACGAAAAAGTTTGAAACTTATCACAGGGGGAAACCAGATGAGATTCTCGAATGGTTCAAATCGAATGGAACCAAGGGAGAGATGGTAATTCTAATGAATCAAAAATAGCCCGAATCTATAGACTATGAAAAAAACATTTTCACTGGAATCTCCGAATCACAAACCACCGCGTGTCGTTGAATCGATCAAGGCGGAAGTCCGGAAATATTTGAAACGCGAGCGCCGTAAGAAGCTGCCGGAAGGTGTGGATTTTTGGGACTTTGATTGCAAAGGGGGCGAAGATGAATCTTCTGCGGAAACGTTTCACGTCACAAAAATCACCGATCCAATCGATCAGGCAGCAGCAAACGACTGGAAATCTGTCTATATCGAGATCCTTTCTAAGCCTGGCGTTCGCAGTAAGGGGAAAGCGCCGAAAGACTCAGTTTGAAAATAAGCGCCATTGAAAGTATGACTTTGCTGGACGAGTTCTGAAAAAGTCGTTTCAGTGGCCCTGTCCTTCGTCACAAGCAAAGCCGCCGTGGTGGAATGGTAGACACTGCGGATTTAAAATCCGTTGCCCTCACAGGCGTGCCGGTTCGAGTCCGGCCGGCGGTACTTGTTTTTCGGACTATTAGAGTCGCGTTTTTGGATCACGCGTGGCGGGTTTTGAAAAACAGCTCCATGCGGTGGTGGAGGTCTTCGTAGAAACGTCTCTTGATGGCCTCGATTGCGGCGCGTTTGTCTGAATCGTTGTGAGCGATGTGCTCTTCTTCTGCGCGCATTTTCTCAGCAAAAGAACGTTCCATCTCAACGAGTGAATCGAGGAACTCACGAGCGGCCCGAGTGTGCTCAACGCCGTCTACGAGAGCGTGTTCGAGATTCTGGTTACGAGTGACGGCGATGAGGTTGCCAGCCGTGAGTTGATCCATGTAGCGTGAGCGGGTGGCGCGGAAGGCCTTGTGCTCTGTGTCAAAGGTGATCTCATCGCGGTCGACCAAGGTGTCGTATGGGCCAGCCTTCGTGAAAAATTTCACGATGAGCGGGATGGTATCAACGAGCATGAAGAGCAATGTCAGAATGATGTAGGTGTAGAAGGCGAATCTTCCTCCTTCGTTGCCCGCTTCAAAAAGGCGATGTAAGGCAAGGGTTTGCCTTAGAATATCTTTACGAGGCTCGGCGCGAATAGCCGCAAGTTGATTGGCTTCCTCCGTACTCACGGCAGCCAGTTCCTCTTGGGTGCGTTCGAGTTCGGCGAGTCGGGTATCAATCTCTTGTTTGATGGTTTCTCGTAGGGCGTTTTGCTGGGTAACGAATTGTTCGGCTTGATCGTTTTCGACTCTGCGTTTGAGGTCGGCGACTCGTTCGGCTTCGGCTTTGTTGGCAAGTTCAATTTCCGCAAGTTTAGCCTCGAATATCGATATTGCAGAAGCTTCTGCTTCACGTGTTTGAGTCTGAAGCATCGCCTTTTCCTGCGACAAATGTTCTAGTAAGGCTCCGACGCGTTTTGCTTCTTCGCGGCGCGGTTCGAGTTGGTCGGATTTGATGGATCGCGCCCTTGGTCCCTCACCGACGAGTCCTGAGCGTTGACCGTTCAATTCATTCTCGAATTCGGATTGCCAGAATGAAAGCTCGGTTTGGAGTGTGGCGTACTTTGGGTTGAGTTCGTCGAACTGCGTCTGGACGACCTTTAGCCTTTCCTGAAACGGAGCGGTGGCTTCATCGGTTGCTGACTTGAGTTCGAGTTGTTGCTCGGCGGTGAGGCCGGGGATCGCGGAATTCGCATCGCCGGTCTCTTGAATGATGAATTTTGCCTGGAAGGACTCTTTCCAGAGATCGCGTTGCTTCGCTAGGCTGTTTTCAAGTGAGTCGATCTGGCTACGAACCTTGTTCTTTTCGGTATCAAAGTGAGAGCGAGCGACTTCGATTTCAGCGGCTCGATCTTTTTCGATGACAGACGAGATGGTGTCTCGAAACAAGAGGAGGACTAAGGGGTGAGCGATCGTAACTCCCATAAGAATTGCAACGATCAAGCGTAGCGAAAACTGACCTATCTTCCGAAAGAAGGGTGCGTAGGCGCGGTAACCGGCGAGAAGTGCGCGGTCAATGGTGAGGATGATGAAGGACCAAACGGCAGCGACGGAGTAGATGACTTCTGGTCTATCGGATATGGTCGAAATGGCGTAGGCGCAGGCGATGAAGGCAAAGGCGCATGGGACCAAGACGGTGGCACCAAAAGCGACATATTTCCTTTGTTCCCAGACTGGACAGAGCTCAAGAGTCTCGGTCCCAGCACCTGAAAGCCAGAAAAACACGCGCTTCATCCTTTTTGTCATGATTTAAAAATACTGGAGGTTTGGCGGTAACTTTTCAGCGGATTGCTATAAATTGATTATTTAGAGGAAGTTATGGGCTGACTGCAAGGCGATCTGTTTCTGGTTCGGATTCAAAAAGGAATCCATTTTCCTTGTAGGTCTTAAGCCGGAAATGAGTTGCGGTGGCGAGAACCCCGTCGAGCGAAGATAGTTTTTCGGAAACGAAACGGGCGACTTCGCGGAGGTCTTTGTCCTCGACGACGACAAGGAGATCGTAGCCCCCTGAGGCGAGATAGCAGGAGACGACTTGGTCGAAACGTGCGATGCGCATGGCTAGGCGGTCGAATCCACCTCCGCGTTCTGGAGTGAGTCGAACTTCGATAAAGGCGGAAACGGATTGGTCGCCGACCATTTCTGGATTGGTCACGGCATGATAGCCAAGGATGGTCCGGTTTTCTTCCCAAGATGATATTTTGTCGGCGACTTCCGCTTCGGTGGAATTGGTCAAGTCAGCCAGTTGGCTGTTTGTGAGCCGAGCTTTGCGCCGGAGAAGATCCAGAATTTTCATGAAAGCGAGTGGAATGCCACTGATACGGAAAGTCAATTGAAAGGCATCGTTGCGATTTTGGATTGGAGCCGTTCGTCCGCTGTCAAAGACAGGTCATTGCTTGGCAAGAAGATCGCGGATCTCAGTGAGAAGTTTTTCTTCCGCAGTTGGCTCTGGGGGTGCTTCGGGAGTTTCTTCCTCCTCTTTCTTCATTGCTACCAAGACTTTTTTTACGACGATGAAGACGGCAAAGGCCATGAGAACGAAGGAAATCAGGTCGGTGATGAATAAACCGTAGTTCAAGGTGACGGGTTCGATTGCTTCGACTCCCTCTGCCGCCTTGGTGCCTTCTTTGAGGGTGATTGAGAGGTTTGCGAAGTCGATATTTGCAAACAGCAGTCCTAGTGGAGGCATGAGAACGTTGGCAACGAGAGATTTTACAACGGTCGCAAAAGCACCGCCGATAATGATTCCGACTGCCATGTCGATGAGGTTTCCCTTGAAGGCGAATTCTTTGAAGTCTTTAAGCATGGCGAATTCTATCATTTTACCGTTTTGCGGTGAAGGCCCAATGGTAGGGAAAGAATTGCCGGGTTAGTCTCTCAAGAGCTTTTCGATTTCGTCTGCAGTCAGGCTTGGACTTTCCGTGGAGTTCGTATTTTCATCCAAGGATTCGGCGAGGTTCTTTTTGGAGTTTTGGAGTTGGACGACTTTTTCTTCGACGGTGTTGCGGGTGAGAAGTCGGAACACGGTGACGGGTTTGGTTTGGCCGATGCGGTGGGCGCGGTCGGTTGCTTGGGCCTCGGCGGCGGGATTCCACCATGGGTCGAAGTGTATGACGACATCTGCTGCGGTGAGGTTGAGGCCATAGCCGCCGGCCTTGAGTGAGATGAGAAAAACGGGTGGTCCCTCGGGTGACTGGAAGGTGTCGACGAGAGATTGCCGGTCACGGGTTTTTCCGTCGAGGCGCAGGTGCGAAATCCCAGATTCCTCCAAGGCGTTGCCAATTTCGACGAGTTGTTTTTGGAATTGTGAGAAAACGAGAATCCGGCTGTTGGAGGAGATTGATTGATCGGTGATTTCCAGGAGTCTTTCGAGTTTTGCTGAGCGGCGGGGGATTGGCAGGGAGCGAAGTTTATCTGAATCAAGAAGCGCGAGATCGCAGCAGGTTTGGCGCATGCGCAGCAGGGTTGTGAGGGTTTGCATCCTCGCGGCTGCATCTTGGCCGGACGATTGAATTTCTTGTAGGCGAAGGAGGCCTTGTTTTTGGATTTCCCGATATGTGGTGAGCTGTTCGCGAGACATTGTGCAAAATTCGTCGATAACAATTTTCGAGGGCAGTTCTGGAGCGACTTCAGATTTGGTACGCCGGAGGGTGAAGGGTGACGTTTTCAGGCGTAGCAGGGTAGCGGCTTGATTTTGTGTCTCAGGGGATTTGAGTGGAATTTCGTAGCGATCTTGAAATTGTTTTCTTGTTCCCAGCCAACCGGGTTGCACAAAACGGAAAATCGACCAGAGGTCGCGCGCAGAGTTTTCTACGGGTGTGCCGGTGAGGGCAATGCGGCGTGTGGCATTGAGCTTGGCAACTGCCTTCGAGTGATCCGTATTTGGGTTGCGAATCAGTGAGGCTTCATCGATGACCGCGATGGAATATTCCTGTCTGATGTGCCAAGCAAGATCACGGGCAAGCGTGCCATAGGTTGTGAGGACGACATCGGTTGCTTCGATTTGATCGCGGAGATTGTCTCGTTTCGGGCCGTGGAGAGTCACGACTCTTCGGCTAGGAGCAAAACGAGCGAACTCGTTCTTCCAGTTTCCAAGAAGCGAGGTGGTGACGATAATTAGGACTTTCGAAGGTTGTGAATAACTTCGGAAGAAGTGTTCGATGCATGCGATCGTTTGAAGGGTTTTACCAAGACCCATATCATCGGAGAGAAGGACGCCTCCGAATCGTTCTGTTTGATCAACCAACCAAGAAAAACCTTCCATTTGATAGGGGCGGAGGGTGGCTTTGACTGGGGCTTTGTGAATAACCTGTGAAGAATTTCTGGAGGATTCTCTCTGACTCCTATTCGCAAGTTGTTCACAGAGTTCTTTGATGACATAAGCGCTTGCAGCGTTCGCTTTAAATTTTCCATTTTGTTGGATTAGATCGAGTTCTTCGAAGAGTGGGTCGATCAGAGTTTCAATATCGTCTGAAAGAGTGATTTGCTTGCTAGATGGGGAATTCTTTGACCTGAGGAGCCGTCGAACCTCGGTAGGTGGTATGACCTTTCCTGATTCCGTTTGGTATGTGAGGTTGAATTCTAGGGAGTTCTCCGTGGACGTGAGGATTTCAATTTTCGGTGAAATGATGACGTAGGATGAAGCTAGCTTTTTGACCCTGGGAGAGAGTTCAACTCTCCATGAAGAGGGAAAGCTTGGGAGATTCTCGGTAAGAAATGTTCTGATGATTTCGGGATCTGAAATTTCGAATGATGTATCGGACACCGGCTGGCAGATTTGAGAAATCTGAGAGCGTGCGTGGCTTTCAGCTCTTGGGTTTCGAGTCGTAATTTGGTTATTTTCGAAGCTTGGCAACGATTGTGAATAACTTGCGAAGAACTCGATATTGAGCTTGGAATCTATTCCGGAAATTTTGAGGTCGATTTGCGGTTCGGCAGAAATGAATTGGAGGGACGCAAACCATTCAGAGGCACTAAAGTCGATGCAGGACTCGAGGGTTTCCAATTGTTCTACAAAATCGGATTTGGGCATAGTGACTGATTTTCCAGCAGCGAAATCGGCAAGAATATTTGAGATTCTAGGCGGAGGAGTCATTGCGGAAATTCTTGAGATCGAAGTGGGAGTGACTTTCCAAAAAGAATCGTTAATTCTGAACAGGTTTTGTTCGCTGGGAATCAGGTGGATGGATTCTTTCTCTGGGAGGCAATCGGCGAGCCTAAATTGCACGCCCTGTTCAATTGCGAGCTTTCCCTCGTGTCCGGAGACTTTTGGGTGATCCGCGGCAAGGGATAGAAATTGAGGCAGGGATTGTGGATTCAGCGCGAGATGGATGGTTGATCCAGATGTAGCTTTTTGTTCAACCAACCACGAAGTGATGCGGCTGTCTGCTGGGCTGGGCAATTGATCCGAAGTCGTGAGGCAGACGGAGGCTCGTCCCTTTTCAATGCTCTTTTGCCAAGGACCTTGAAAGTGGATCTGCCAAGCGACTTCGGGTAGTGAGTTTTCGGATCGTTGGGATTCTTTCTCTTTGAGTTGAGGTTTCTCCTTTGGTGCAAGGAGGTGAAGTCCAGTCGCCACCGCATGGGGGCAGAAAATACCTTCACGTTGATTGGCTGGGCACGAACATTTCGCATCAAACCATGTCGGGGTCCGAGCGATTACAGCGGTTCGGTAGATACGTTTTCCGATGCGCACCGAGCCTTTCCAACCGTCGGGTGTGGATTCGGAATCCGATACGGCACCGGTATTTAGAAGTCCCTGAGCTTCCTTGAAGTCTTGCCAAGATGCGGCTTTGCGGAGAGTTGATTCATCGAAGGACGGCATGACGCCGTGAGAATGCCCGCAAGTGTGGTGATTTCAATGGAAAGCTTGGTTCCTATACCATCTCGACAGCTATATCCGAGTAATGGAATACAGAGAAGGTTTGGGAATTCGACTTTGCGTGGGGCTGGCGCGGCGCTATTTTTCTTCACAGTAGCGTTATTCGGCGGTCATGTGGCTCGCCACGCTTCCTCCTCACGCCTTGCTGAACGAAAAACGAATCGCCAACATTCCTCTAATCAAAATCACGAAATGGTTTTACTCCGAGCGTTTTGTGAGTGCGAAGGTGGAAACCGGTTCGGTAAAGCCTTTTAGGGCCACGCGTTCACGTGGCTGAGCGTGCACGTTATTATCGAGCGTTGCGGCAATGGCTTCATCACAGATTACTTCACCGGGGCCAGCGGCTGAGCAAAGGCGAGCTGCGAGATTTACGCGATCCCCTAAGACTGTGTAATTCAAACGGTCGGTGGACCCCATGCATCCGGCGACGAGTTCTCCGTATGAAAGTCCTATTCCAACTTCCACCAGCCGTCCGGTCTTTTGGCTGAGATCATGGCGGACTTGAATCATTTCGAGAGCGCACCGAGCGGCGCGCTGTGCATCGTCGCCGTGTGAATTTGGTGCACCGAAAATAGCCATGATCAAATCACCGACGAATTTATCAACGACACCACCGTGGAGGTAAACCAGTTTGGTCAATGCGGTCATGTGCTCGTTGACGAAGTCGATCACTTCGGCGGGTGGCATGCCTTCGGTCATGGCGGTGAAGCCGCGAATGTCACAGAAGAGAACGGCGGCGTGGCGTACTTCGCCGCCGAGTTCCAATTGTCCTTCAACCAATTGTTGTGCGACATCTGGATCACTTACTTTGGAGAGGACTTCACGGTAGCGCTCTTTAAGGGCGAGGTCACTAGTCATCGCATTGAAAGCGGTGGCGAGGGTTCCAAATTCATCGTTGGAGCGCACTTTCACCTTACTTTGCAGATTGCCTTGTCTGATGCGTTCGGTGCCGGCAACCAATTCTGATATGGGCTGGCTGAAGCGTCTTGCCAGAACAAGAGCCAGAAGGGATGTGATGAGAATACCTCCCGCACCAATCCAGAGGACCGTGTTGTGCAAACTGCCGATGGCTGCCGCAAATCTGTCCATGGGGAAAAACGTGACTTGGTATCCTTTTCCGAGCGGAGACCCTGGATTGAGATCGTGAGCAATCCCCATGAGGTTGATTCCGTCGACTTCGATCATTTCGGGTTGCCCGCTGGTCCAGAAAGTATCGCTAAGTTTGCTTTTGATTGCCTTTGCTTCCTTTTGAGAGATGCCTTCAATAAACCATTCACCTTCCGCGACGAGGCCCGATCTAGCCTCGCGACCTGAGCTGCGTTCCGTTTGCTGGAAAGCGCGTTCGACTTGAGTTTCCGGATTGTAGCCGAGGAAGAACCATCCGAGCGGTTTGCCTTGATTGTCTGCGACTCGAGTGACGACAACCTCTTTTACCATGGGTCTCTTGTTGCCTTCTGGTTCAGTCACGACGTAGGCAACGCCTTGTTCGGTGAAGTTCGGAATTTCGTTGAGGCTGCCGGATTGCTGTTGGCGACGTCGAGCGCGTTGAAGCGGGCCGCCGAGGGTCTTTGGGTTACCCTGCAGGTCGATGACACCGACTGTGGGAATCCCTTTTCCTGTTGCTCCTGAAATGAGGCGCTTTTTTGAATTCCTGTCTGTGTCAGGGCCACGTGGATTGCCACGGATACGCCGTGAATCGGTCTCGGGTTCGTCACGCTCGCGGTTTTGATTGGAAGCGCAGCGTCGAACGACTTCTTCCATGAATTCCTTTCGAAGAGAGTGTGTGTTTTTACCGGAAAGTTCGGCTCTGACTGCAGGATTGGCCGCAAGGTCTTCACAAATCTTTCGAACATCGGCAAGGCGCTCGCTTCTAGCTTCGCGGAGGCCGTTGACTTGCGATTCGAATTGGGCGGTGATTTCGGCCTCTACCCATTGGTGAAAGCGACGCTCTGCAACGACCAGAACCACAGCGATGGTTCCTGTGGTAAGCAGAAAAAGGGAGAGAAAGAGTTTCCAACGAATCGTCACTGATGGATTGAAACACGGTGTCGGTGGAAATGTCGCGCCCAATTCCCAGGGTGTTCGCTCTATTCTATGTGATGCAATTTACTTCAATCGTTCGATTGTCGATCTGAATTCCTTGAAACGGATCAAAATCCGTCTAGCTTGCGTGAATATGAAAAAGAAATGTGTCAGTCTCTTGTTCGCGGTCAGCTTTGTGCCATTTGTTTCAGCGGTATTCGCTGAGGAGAACCAAAAAGCGGTGAAGCTTTTTAACGGTGAAAATTTGGACGGTTGGCATGTTGATGTTCCAGCGGCAGACAAGGAGCCCGACATAAAACCGAGCTTTATTGTTCGTGATGGAAAACTCGTTAGTCTTGGCAAACCGTTGGGTCATTTGATTACCGATAAGACGTATTCGAACTATCGGTTGGAGCTAGAATATCGTTTTGCAGATAAAGCTGGGAACTGCGGGGTTTTAGTGCATGCCTCGACCCCACGAGCGTTGTTTGGAATGTTCCCAGCTTCTATTGAAGTTCAGATGCATTCAGGCAATGCGGGAGACTTTTGGTGTATTGATGAAAATATCGAGGTTCCAGATATGGAAAAGCGCCGTCCCAAAAAAGAGGGCCAAGCATGGGGTGGGAAAAAGGGTGAAGCGCGACGTATTTTTAATCTAACCGATGATTCGGAAAAGCCGCTAGGCGAGTGGAATAAGATGGTTATTGAGTGCATGGGCAACGAAGTGAAAGTTTGGGTCAATGGAAACCTTGTGAACCACGGGAAGAATTGTACCGTCAACAGCGGTCAAATCGCCTTGCAGGCTGAAGGTGTGGAAGTTGAATTTAAAGGACTGCTACTAACTCCAGTGGCAAAAAAATAGCGCTTTTCGGGCAGACTTCTCGAATGGTTGAGTGCGCTCTCGGCATGTGATCCCAGTGAAATAAATGAAAAGAGTTCTCGTTGTTGGTGCTGGATATCTTGGGGATCAGATTCTTCAGGAATTTGAGAATTGTGGATGGGAAGTTTCGGGTGCCTCTCTTAGTGGAGGGGATGGGTTGCTCGCTTGTGACGTCAGCGAAGAGGTATCGGTGAAAGGTCTTCCGGATGCTGATGCAGTAATTCACTGCGCCTCTTCAGGGCGGGGAGGTCCAGAGGCTTATCAGCGAGTCTATGTAGATGGTTGTAGAAATTTGGTCAGGCGTTTTCCAAATGCCCGTTTTTTATTTACCTCAAGCAGCTCGGTTTACGGACAGAAAGATGGCGAGGTTGTGTCGGAAGAATCCATCGCCGAGCCAGATCGTGAGACAGGGAGGCTGCTGTTAGATGCCGAAAAAATCGTCCGCGAAGCTGGTGGTATTGCTGCAAGACTTGCTGGAATTTACGGCCCTGACCGTAGCGTATTGCTTCGAAAGTTCAAAAATGGAGAAGCCGTAATCGAAGAAGATGGCCGCCGGTATATCAACCAGATTCACAGAGATGATGCGGCAAGGGCGATCTTGCACCTGATGTCGCTTGCAGATTTTCCAGCAGGAGAAATTTTCAATGTCTGTGATTCTGTAACGCTAAGTCAGTTGGAAGTTTACGAAGGGTTGGCTGAAATATTTGGTAAAAGTTTGCCGCCCAGTGGGCCGCGTGATTTGAACCGAAAGCGCGGCTGGACGCATAAAAGGGTCTCTAACAAGAAATTGTGTGAGACTGGCTGGGTGCCCAAGTATCCTTCGTTCCTCAAGGCTGTGCCCAGTCTATAGCGTTCGAGGAATTGGAGTTGATCATCGGGCCTACTTACAGTTTTTTGGCTCAAAAGATTTATGTCTAAAGCTACCAGATGTTTGAGCTGTTTGATTTTTATCCTTTGTAATTCTTGTGACCGCCCAGCTCATTCTGAAGACAATCGAATCGAATCTGGTACTGAGAGCGACCTTCGATTAAAGGTTCAGGATGATTATGAAAGAATATACAACGCTGCTTTCGAGGTGGTCGAAAAATCTTTAGAGAAAGAAGAACAGTTGCATGATCCTTACTATGGAATCAACTTGCCACCGGAGATTGTAATACCTGAAAACGTCCTCGAGATTTCAGTAAAGATCACTGGAATTAGCGGGACTTTCTTGCTCAATGGCATGTCTATTGAAGACGCATCAGAAAAGTTTCCCGGCAGATCTTATTTGGTCACGGCTAGAGTTAAGACAATAAATGAGAGGTTAGTGACAGTTTCTATCAAGGAACTTATCGAAGAACTTAAGTTCTGAAACGTTCGATACGGCAATCTCTTTTACAATAGGAAGAGGAGTTCAGGGGGTAACGTTTTTTTTTGCCTAGATCATCATTTTGGTTCAGAGTTAGGGATTGATGAAAAGTGAAGATATTTGGCTTCGGCAGATCGCTATCATTTCTTTGCTTGGTTTGATGGTGATATCCTGCGCGGATGCCCAAAATGAAGAATTGCCCGAGCGCATCGGAGATGAAATTCCAATGTCGGATCAAGTCGTGGATCTACGGTTGACGCTACTTCAAACGACGAACGCGTTTGGCGCTGATTTTTACCGTCGGTTTAAAGAAGCGGAAAAGTCTTCTGATGAGAGGGCGCTCCTGGACTCGATTCAAATGTTACGAGTTCTCTGTAGGGAAGCTAACGAAAGTCATACGCTCGGAGACGTTGTGATTCGGAAAAAATTGGGACGGTCGTTCAATTATAATTACCGATCCAATGCGATCGAAGTGCGGCAGACCAAAGAGCAATTGGGCTGGCAGATCTATGGTTCGACCTCGGCCAACCAAGGACGACATGTAAACCTGTCGATCAATAGTCGATACTTTGACGGAGATATGGGCGACGGCATTGAGATGGTGTCCATAGGAGTGTCTGGTAGCGGAGTATTAAGTAACGGACGACCCAGAATTCTATCGCGATGGAGTAGTTCTAGTCGGGATATATTTCTTGTTGGAGCGCTCCATCGGTCGCCCGGCGATAAGGTGCTTGAGCCACCTCTCCATCATACTTGGGTTCATTTTGATTTGTTTCGGAAGCTGCCTGAGGATACGGATTTGGATAAACACTTTCCGCCATTATTGGTGTCCGATCGGCGCGAGTTAATGACTCGATTTTCCAGCGAGCTGATTGAAAACGATGAATTTGAATTCAGGAACGGTTATTCCAGTAGTCGAAATAGAACGAAGCCAGGGGACTATATTTTGACAACAGCGAGAAACATAAGAAGGCTCTACCCAGTAAACTCTAGGCATCCGTGGTTTCTCCCTAGAATTGGTTATCGTTTGAATGGAACGGTCACTTTTGCTGAACCCTACGGGCGTCATGTTTACTTTCCGTATACTCGAACGAGAAGGCCGGCACGGGAAGATATTAACAATCATTATCTCATGTTGAGGGAAGAAGTTCCTCCATTCATTGAAGCTCTGAGATTGACGGAAAATGATGGTCCATTTACCGGAGCTATGTTTGAAATCGAATGCTACGAAGACGCCCAATTTCTCGCTAACCCAATACCAAATGAAACTTTTCTTATCCAATAATAGACGCCTTATTTCTCGGATTACCCTAGTGTGCGCTTTGATGGGTGCATTGACATGGAGCCTATTTGCGCAAGTGCAACGATCTGAGGTTAACGTGAAGCCTGGCGTTGAAGTCTATGAAGTTGTGGCAAAAATCTACCCTCAGTTTTGGCAAGCAAATCTGAAGCGAGATCAGTCGGCTCTTGTTCCGATTGAAGAGGTCGTTTCGTTTGGTTTGCAAGACTACGAAATTGTTGGTGGGGGCCATGTTTATGAATTCACTCTCACACTGAAACATGGAATTCTGGTGCGTTTTTATTCGGTATCGGCTCCAAAAATTGATGAAAAACAGAGGCGGTTTATTGCTCCAATCGAAGGGCAAGTGAAAGACAAGCTCCCGGCAGTGACTGGTCTCAGCGCGTCTGTGGTAAAACAGTATGGCCGCACAACTCACCTGCCGATGATGGAGTTTGGGGTGGATGAGAGAGAAGATGTGATGGAGCTATTTGAAAGCTTCAGGACGGCTTACCTAGATTTCTCTATGCGTGAATTGGTGGAGCCTCAGCGAGATTCAGCAGTAAGGTTGTTCGAGCAAAAGTAGGATGCGGTTAATGACGTCTTTGAGCGCTGGAAATTTTCACAGCGTTCCCGACCAGGTCCACAGATTTGAATCGAAGTATTTGTGAGTCGTGTTGATGAGGCTTTGCGGTTTTCCTTGGCGACGGAGGATAGCGAAGACGGTGGAGCCGGATCCTGACATTAGGACGGTTTTCGTATCGCGGCGCTCTAAGAGCCAAGTCTTGAGTTCGGCAAGATAGCGGTGTTTGGCAAAGACGGATTTTTCGAGATCGTTTTCGAGGACAAGATCGCCGTAATTTTGCGGAGTGTAGCGGATGCCTTTCAGTGGTTTGGCGTCCATACAATTTTTATAGGCGGTTTCGGTAGCTACGGAGAATGCTGGTTTGAAAAGAACTACTGGAAGCGGCGGAGGGGTTGGTGCGGCTTCAATTTTTTCTCCGCGTCCCGTGCATCGTGCTGCACCAGCGTATAGGAAAAATGGAACATCCGAACCGAGGCTGACGGCGAGTTGGTGAAGTTTCTCTTGGGGGAGGGGGCTTTCGAGTTGGTTGTTGAGTGCGATCAGGGTGGTTGCAGCGTTGCTAGACCCGCCACCTAATCCTGCGCCAACTGGAATATGCTTTTCCAGATTTACGTGAAACGGGAGTTTTTCACCGGATGCTTGGCTCAGTGCCTCGACCGCTTTGACGACGAGGTTTTTTGCGTCTGTTGGAAGTGAGGGGTCCGAGCAAGTGAATGAAAATTCATCGGCGTGGGTGATGGTGATTTCATCGGACAAGCCAGCCAACTTGACCATCAGGGTGTCAATATCGTGGAATCCATCGTCGCGTTTTCCGACGATTTTCAGGGAAAGGTTGAGTTTTGCAGGTGATTGCATTTGAAGAAATTTTAGAGACTGAAAACGGGAAGGCTGAAATTTTAGAATGATGTGATCGAGAGAAGTGCCAGCATCCGGCCTGTGCGGCCCTCTTCGATGCGGTAGGAGTAATGCTGGTTCAGATCGGAAGCGGTATTTTCACAGGAGTCGTAGAAATGTTTGATTCCGACGGATGCAGCTTGTTCGGCGATTGTCCCTGCAAAGTCGATATCATAATCCGGTGGTCGGATACAGGGTGAAACCACGCAGACAAGGTCTTTTGGATCTGTGCCAAAAAATTTGGTCATTTTGCGCACCGCTTCGGAAAGAATATTGCTCTCAGTGCCCTTTTTTCCGGAGTGAAGCAGAGCCGCAGACTTTGTTGTTGGATCGGCGAGGTAGATTGCGGCGCAGTCGGCAACGTAAATTGCGAGCAATTGGTTCGGTAGATTGGTCACGAGGCCGTCCACCTTCGGATGGATCACGGCAGACTCATGGCTGGCTTGAGTGATGACGGATATCCGGTTTCCGTGGACTTGTTCCGCATGGTGGCGGGTGACCCTTTCGGGAAATCGTTCCGAGATGAAGCTGTCATGAAGCGGAGCGAGGTTCTTTAGCGCGAAATCGCGGTCGCCAAGGACATCGATATCGGGTTGTCGTGGTATCCAATCGGCTTTGAAGCCATTGAGCTTCACAATTGGATCTATAAATGAGAACGCCTCCGTCACGGGGTAGACCGTAACGGAGGCGCTTGGAATTCGCCAAGCTGGATTATTCAGGGGGGAGACAGATTCTTATGCGATCGCACGACCTTTGATCGCGCGATTCGTGTGTTCAACTGTTTCAGCCTCTTCTTCATCCATGCCCGCCAGAATGTTGACGAGGTCAGAAGCAATCTCATTGCGCATCTTCGAGACGAGTTCAACTCCTCTTGAGGTGATGCGAACCATGATTTTGCGACGGTCCTCAGCAGCATGTACGCGCTCAACATAGGACAGTTTTTCCAACCGATCCACGAGGCCTGTAGCGGCTGCCGTAGAATGGCCCATTTTTTTCGCGATGTCGGACATGGTCAGATATTCTTCGCTGGAAAGATAGGTTAGGAGGAAGAACTGAGGGAAGGATATGTTACCTTTGTTGAGTTCGTTTGACAGGTTAAGAATGCAGCTTCGCTGTGTGAACAGGACGAAGTCTGCAAGACGATCGGCTTCGGCGGTTGCCGAGGTGCCGGAGGCACTTGGTTGTGTGTTTTTCATTTTGGCTGGTTGTAGTGTTCATGTTTTGGGACATGTAAGGGAGCACAGCCATTGCGATTTAGAAACTAACCGGATTACCAGATAGTAATCAAGTCTAAACTTAAAGTTTTTCAAAAAAGCTTATTGCTGTTCAGGACTTTTCTAAAATAACGAAGAGGTCCCGCTATGGAAAGCACGAAATTCAACAAAACTTAATTAAAAGTTTTTACGTCAATTTCTTAACGGAAAACGCGATACGGGTGCTTCGCTCTCGGCTGGTTCGGAGAAATCCAAGGTGAACGAAAGGAGTGGTTCGAGCGCTACGACTGTCAACCAACGCTGAATTTACCGAAAGGCAGCCAGCTTGTCATTCGGAAGGTGCAGCCCAGTTTTTTTGAACCTCCAACGCATCATTCGACCAGATCGTTTTGTGAGCTGGTATTAGAGAAGGGTGCCTGCTACGCGATCTTTTGAGACCGCGAGGTATTCGGGATCTATTTCGATACCTGTGAATGACTGAATGTCTTGGCGTTTTGCGGCGAGGGCTGAAGAGCCGATTCCTAAGAATGGGTCGAGGAGTTGAGTGGATTGAGCTTTCCCGTGTAGCTTGATGCACTGCTCGACGAGGGCGACTGGAAATGTGGCTGGATGTGGACGTTGTCCTTTTCTGGAGCCGATGGTCTCGTAGGGAATGAACCAGTTGTTGCCTCGGCACCTGAGGTCTCGGCCTTCGGTGTGGCCCCAGCGGGAAATATTGGATTTATCTTGATACGGGACACCGGCGGCTCGGCGGTCGAGCTGGACGTTGCCGGTTTTAGTTAGGTGAAAGACATACTCGTGGCAGTCGTTGACGTATCGATTCGAGTTGATGGGTTTGAAGTGCCCTGCGGAGACTTGCTCGCCACTCTTGGTTTCGATGGTGATCGATTTGATCCAGTGAAATGTGTTCTGAAGGATAAAAAGAGGTTCGGGCCCTTGGGTGAGATTTAGAATCAACTGGTGGGGCAGTAGCGGATCGGAAGGAGCTGCGCCGATGTTGAGAAAAAATGAGCCGTCTTGTTTTAGGGTGCGTTTGACTTCGGCTGTCCAGTGATTGCACCATTCGAGAAATTCGTCACGTGGTGCCGTGTCTTTGAACGATGAGTAGTCGATCCCTAGATTGTAGGGTGGAGAGGTGACGGTGAGATCGAATTGATCTTCCTGAAGTTTTGGAAGGGTTTTGAGACAGTCACCTAGTATGAGGTTGGTTTTCAATTTCGGAGATGTTCGATTGCTTTTTCCAAGTCAGCGAGACTTACGGTTTCGATGACTCCGGCTTTTCCGAGGTTGCTGAGTGTGACGAAGCGAATTTTTCCAGATCTAAATTTTTTGTCTCGTGCGAGTTTTTCCAAGATCGTGGAAGTTGCGATGGAGTCTTGAAGCTTTAGCGGAAGGTTGAAGTGGGAAAGAAGTTCGTGAACCTCTGCTGAGGCTTGAGGGGATAAGCCGGAGTGTTTTTCCGAAAGAAAGAGGGCAGCGCGGATTCCAAGAGAGATGGCTTCACCGTGAAGCATTTCTCCATAGGGAAGCGAGGCTTCGATACCATGGCCGATTGTATGACCGAAGTTGAGGAGGGCGCGGATGTCCTTCGTTTCGTATTCGTCCTCTTCAACAATGCGCGCTTTGATGGCGATATTTCGAGCTAGTAGATCGGCAGGAACATCGCGTTTCTCCGGATCGATTGCCTTTAGTTCTGTTAGCATTTCCGCGTCGCGAATGGCGGCGTGCTTAATGGCTTCGGCGAAGCCTTCGTGGAACTCGCGTGCGGGCAAGGTATGTAGGGTTTCAGGATCGACGATCACGAGTTTAGGTTGATGGAAAGCTCCGAGTAGGTTTTTCCCTTCTGTTGTATTCACGCCAGTCTTGCCGCCGACGGATGAGTCGACTTGAGAAACGATCGTGGTTGGGATCTGGATGAACGGAACACCTCGGTAGAAGATGGACGCGACGAATCCTGCTAGATCACCAACAACCCCGCCACCGAGCGCGATGATGAGAGAGCGGCGGTCATGACCCGCGCGAATCATTTCGCGGCAGAGGGACTCAACCTGTGCCATGGATTTTGAAGCTTCGCCAGCAGGGACGGTGTGAAGAGTGGGTGGGTTCTCGCCGAAACTCTTCAAGAGGCTTTCTGCGTGGTGGGACGCGACGGTCTCGTCTGAGATAATTGCGGGGCGGAGGTGGGAGAGTTGATGTTCTTCAAGGAGTTTAGCGGTATTTGCGAGGAGTCCATCTTCGACAAAAACCGGATAGGAGCGGTCGTCCAGGGCGATTTGAATGATGGGCATGGGGAAGGTTTAGCGATGCTTTCCTCAGGTGAAAACTCCAAAGAGAGGGGAACGGGCATTAAATCTGGTCACTGCTTTTCGTTACCTTCGTGTCCTCTGTTTTTGGGGATCTTGGAATGGCAAAATCCTGATCCCAGCCACATTTTTTACAAAAGACATGGCGGGTCGAGGGGAGTATGAATGAAATGAGAAGCATCAGAGGTGCGCCAAAAATTGTCGTAATCATAAAATACGCCCGAAGCGTTTCTCTAGATTCAAATATGGGTGAGAGTATTCCGACAAAAAACAGCAACCACCCTGGGAAAAATGAAACCCAAGCAATTTGCTTCATTTTTCGTCCGATTCGATTGGGGTCGACTTTGAGATTCCAGCCGCTACGGAATCCGGTGCCGCAGATTTGGCAATGAGATGGGAGGTCAGAGGGCCAAGGGCGTTGATAAAAGGGTCGAACAGCCGGCTTGATCGTTGTTGATCCCCGAAATTTACGGTGCGGGGAAAAGTTTTTCATGTTTTCAGTCTGATCTAGAGGCGAAAATCGAGGAAGTGAAATCAGGAAGTATCGTCTGGATTTCCTCAAATTTTTCAAATTGAGGTTGATTATTTGGCTTGTCACGTCCACGTTTCGCCGAAACCTGACCAAAAAAGTAATTTACTAAGGATTATGCTTCCAGACAGTTCGCCCTTCACCCCAGATCAGAGAAAAACGTTGGATTCGCTTCTTGCGGGCCTGGATCCGTTGCAGCGGAGTTGGTTGAGCGGATATCTTGCGGGCGGGGGGGGCGCAGCGGCCATTTCAGCCCCGAAGCCAGTCGTGGCAGGCAAGTTGACCGTGCTTTACGGCACGGAGAGTGGCAATTCGGAAGAGCTTGCAGACCGTAGTGTTAAACAAGCCAAGAAGCGTGGCTTCAAAGCGGTGATGAAAAATATGTCAGACATTGAGCCAGCGGAGTTGGCGAAGTCTGACAACCTGCTCGTCATTGTTTCGACCTGGGGAGATGGTGAAGCGCCAGAAACCGCTGTGAGTTTCCATGAGAAATTCATGAGTGAAGACGTCAAGCTGGACGGTGTGAAATTTTCTGTCTGTGCTCTAGGGGATACCTCATATGAGCAATTTTGTGAAATTGGTAGGCAGTTCGATGCTAGATTGGAGAAGCTGGGTGCTGAGCGAATCTATGACCGCGTGGATTGTGATGTGGATTACGAAGAGACCTATTCCAATTGGTTTGAAGGAGTGGTCAAGGTGCTCGCACCCAAGGCACCTGAGCCTGTTGCTGCTCTGCATGTTGGTTCCGGTGCGCCAGCAACGGTGGAATATGGAAAGAAGAATCCGTTTTCTGCCGAGGTGCTCGACAACGTGCTACTTAATGGTGAGGGATCTCAAAAAGAAACCATTCATGTGGAGTTCTCACTGGAAAACAGTGGCCTAAGCTATGTTCCTGGTGATGCTTTGGCGGTCTTGCCAACGAATTGTTCGTCGATGGTAAGAGATGTCCTTCAAGCTGCGAAGTTGAGCGGCACTGAAGAAGTCGAGGTGAAAGGGGTTGGGAAAAAAATTCTGGCAGATGCCCTACTCGAAGATTTTGATATCACGGGTCTCTCCAAAGCGGTGTTGAAGAAACTTGCGGCAGCAACGAGTCACGCAGAGCTCGAAGCTTTGTTGGGTGAGGATGCAAAAGCGCAACTCAAAGAATATGTTGAAGGCCGTGAGATCGTCGACGCGCTGATTGATTTTGCGTCGGACGGCTTGTCGGCTGAATCCTTGGCAGGCATTTTCCGCAAGCTACCGGTTCGGTTGTATTCGATCGCCTCCAGCCCACTCGCTCATCCAGATGAGGTGCATTTGACTGTGGCTGCTGTTCGATACGACGCCAACGGGAGAAGTCGAAAGGGTGTCTGCTCTACCTATCTTTCGGATGTTGCGAAAATCGGTGAGAAAGTTTCCGTTTTCGTGCAGCCAAACAAAAATTTCCGCCTTCCAGAGAAGGATGAAACTCCGATAATTATGGTCGGTCCGGGGACGGGAATTGCTCCATTCCGCGCGTTTGTTGAGCACCGAGCCGAAACTGAAGCTTCGGGTGGAAATTGGCTGTTCTTTGGTGATCAGCGATATAGCTACGACTTCCTTTACCAGCTCGAATGGCAAGACCATTTGAAAAGCGGATCGCTAACCAAGCTGGACCTCGCTTTCTCAAGAGATCAACCGGAAAAAGTCTATGTGCAAGACCGGATGCTTGAAAACGCTGAGGAGCTTTACGAGTGGCTTGAGGAAGGCGCACATATCTATGTGTGTGGAGATGCTGGCCGAATGGCAGCTGACGTTCACGAGGCATTATTATCCATTATTGAGACACAGGGTAAAAAGACCCGAGAAGAAGCCGTAGAATACGCGGCACAACTGAAGAAAGCGAAGCGCTACCAGCGCGACGTTTACTAAACATCTAGTAGAAACAATTTTATCATGGCTGAAACAAAACTGGCAGCGAATGAGGGTATCAAAACCCGTAGTAATTACCTTCGAGGAACGATCGAAGAAGGTCTTGCGGACCTATCGACAGGATCGATGAGCGAGGACGATCAGCAGTTGCTGAAATTTCATGGAACCTATCAGCAAGATGATAGGGACCTTCGACCGAAGCGCCGTAAACACAAATTGGAGAAGGCATATTCGTTTATGATTCGTATTCGTGTTCCCGGTGGAGTCGCGACTCCTGAGCAGTGGTTAGAAACTGATCGGATGGCTACGGAATTTGCGAATGGAACGATCAAACTGACGACGCGTCAGGCATTTCAGTTTCACGGGATCATCAAATCCAATCTCAAGCGGACGATCGCTGAGATCAACCAAACGGCGATGGATACGATTGCGGCATGCGGTGATGTGAATCGCAACGTGATGTGTAATCCGAATCCCTATCTCTCTCAGGTTCACGCAGATGTCTTGAAAGTTTCACAAGATATTTCTGATCACCTCACGCCTGCGACTCGTGCCTATCACGAAATTTGGTTGGACGGTGAGAAGATCGAAACGAGTGCGGAGGAAATTGAGCCAATCTACGGAAAGACCTACTTGCCAAGAAAGTTTAAGATCACGGTGGCAGTTCCTCCATCCAACGATGTGGATATCTATGCCAACTGTCTTTCTTTCATTGCGGTTGTAGAGGATGAAAAATTGGTCGGCTTCAATGTCGCTGTCGGCGGTGGTATGGGAATGACTCACGGTGATGAGAAGACTTATCCCCGCCTCGCCGATGTGATTGGTTTTTGCACTCCTGAGCAGGTGACAGACGTGGCTGAAAAAGTGGTGCTTGTTCAGCGCGACTTCGGCGATCGAACCGAGCGCAAACATGCACGGATGAAGTATACGGTGGATGATCATGGCCCTGAGTGGATTCTCAACAAACTGAACGAATATTTAGGCTACGAGCTTGGGCCCGTCCGTGAATTTGTTTTTGAAGACAATGGTGATCGGTATGGCTGGGTCGAAGGGACGAATGGTCGCCACAATTTGACCTTGTTTATTCAAGGTGGCCGAGTGGTCGATACGCCGGAATTTCCGATGCGAACTGGACTTCGAGAAATTGCCAAAATCCATGACGGCGATTTCCGTCTAACGGCGAATCAGAACTTAATGATCGCTAATATCTCGAACGAGAATCGTCCGAAGGTCGAGGCTCTGCTGAAGAAATATGGATTGGCAGACACCCATGAGCAGTCTGCGTTGCGCCTGAATTCGATTGCTTGTGTGGCTCTGCCGACATGTGGGCTATCGCTTGCAGAAGCTGAGCGGTATCTTCCTGAATTGCTCACTGAATTAGAAGAGGTGATTGAGGAGGCAGGTTTGCGTCACGACGCAATTACCATTCGGATGACCGGTTGTCCAAACGGCTGTGCGCGGCCCTATATTGCTGAGATCGGCTTCGTTGGCCGTTCACCAGGTTGCTACAATGTCTATCTGGGCGCAGGGCACGCAGGCCAGCGACTCTCCAAGATGTATCGTGAAAATTTCCCAGGCGAGAAGGTGAAGGAGCTTTTGGGTCCCATCATCAAGCACTACGCGAAAGACCGCAATGAAGGCGAACGCTTTGGCGACTTCTGTATCCGTGCGGGCTACGTTGCGGAGACCAAAGAAGGTAAAGATTTTCACGCGAACATCAAAGAGGAGGCGCGAGTCTGAAATTCGATGCAGGCCGCAAAATCCATAATAACCGAAGAAACGGTTTCCGATTCAGAATCTCTGTCTGCAGAGTTATCTGATCTCCGTGCCGGTGAGCGGATTGAGCTCCTTTACGAGAAGTTGGGAGACCGACTTGTGGCAAGCACAAGCTTCGGAATTCAGTCTGCAGTGATGCTAAAGCTGCTGCACGATCACGCTCCGAAAGTGCCGGTAATTTTCATTGATACGGAACATCTATTTCCAGAGACCTATCAGTATGCCGAAGAAATGATGGAGAAGATTCCGTTGGACTACCGGATCTATCAGCCAACGATTTCCGCACCACGCATGCAGGCGCTTTGGGGCAATCTCTGGGATCATGGAAAAGAGGAATCAGATCGCTATAGTCTCATTACGAAAATTGAACCGATGAACCGCGCTCTTCGGGAAATTGGCGGCGACATTTGGATCAGCGGTTTACGCAGAGCGCAGTCGGGGACCCGCCAAGACAGGCCATTCGTTGAGAAGCAAAAGGAGACTATTAAGGTTTATCCGATTCTCGACTGGGCTGACACGCAGGTGGATATTTTTTTGAATCAAAACGGACTTACCCGCCATCCCCTCGCGCAGAAGGGCTACGTGACCATGGGAGACTGGCATAGCACAAAACCATCAGAGGATGGGAAGGCAGAAGGCACTCGATTTGATGGTGCCAAGTATGAATGTGGACTCCATCTCGATTCTGGGACTTCCGACTTTCAGATTTAACCGGCAGCGTGTAGATTGCCAAAATTGAACGAAAAACATATCGATAACCTATGAATATTGCAGAAAACATGGTCGCCACCGTTGGCAACACACCCCTGATTCGATTAAATCATATTACGAAAGGCCTAGAGGCGGAAATCTGTGTCAAAGCGGAGTTCTTCAATCCGTTGTTCAGTGTGAAAGACCGAATCGGCCGTTCAATGATCGAAGCGGCAGAGCGGGACGGAAAATTGAAAGAGGGAGGGTTGATTATTGAGCCAACCTCGGGGAATACGGGAATCGCTCTTGCGTTTGTGGCTCGCTCGAAGGGCTATCGTTGTATTCTAACGATGCCAGAAAGTATGTCTGTCGAGCGTCGTGTTTTACTACGCTTACTGGGGGCTGAGATCGTTCTAACTCCGCGGGCCAAGGGAATGCCTGGAGCGATTGCGATGGCTAAGAAGCTCATTTCAGAAAACGAGGGTGCCTTCGGTCCGAGTCAATTCGACAATCCGGCGAATCCACAGGTTCACCGTGAAACGACAGCCGAAGAAATCTGGCGAGATACAGATGGGAAGATTGATGTCTTCGTTGCAGGGGTTGGGACCGGGGGCACCATCACAGGGGTTTCCGAGGTCTTGAAAGAACGTTGTGATCTAAAAACAATTGCCGTGGAACCGACTAACAGCCCAGTGATATCTGGCGGCCAACCGGGTCCACACATGATCCAAGGCATCGGTGCTGGATTTATTCCTGGAAACC
This sequence comes from Akkermansiaceae bacterium, assembly GCA_045106015.1. Classification (GTDB taxonomy): domain Bacteria; phylum Verrucomicrobiota; class Verrucomicrobiia; order Verrucomicrobiales; family Akkermansiaceae; genus Luteolibacter. Next base: position 126,236 of record JBGCEE010000023.1, read on the forward strand.
TCAATGTGGACATCATCGATGAGACGATTCAAGTCAGCAATGAAGACGCCTTCGCGACAGCGCAGGCACTCGCGCAGCAAGAAGGCTTACCAGCAGGTATTTCGACGGGTGCCAATGTATGGGCAGCCATGCAAGTTGCCAAGCGTCCGGAAATGAAAGGAAAGCGAATTGTGACAATCGGATGTTCTTCGAGTGAACGCTACTTATCCACACCTCTTGCTGAAAAGCTTCGCGAAGAAGTGGCGGCATTGCCGGTGCAAGAGGCGTAGCGCGCTATCGACAAGATGGCCGATGAGGTCTAGAGTCCTTCGGACTCCATGAAATTTCTTTTCGGTTTAATTTGGCTTAGCCTGACACTTACTTGTTTTGGAAAAGACAAGTACGGTGTGGTTAAGGTAACGGATATCTACCGCAAACTGCCCTCAACAGCGGCGATGCAGGAGCGTCTTAAGGAACGCCGAAGCGCGATTTTAGACAACCGCCGAGCTGAGAGCTTTAGAAAAATTATCACTGAAATGCAGGGCGTTCAGGCGGAAATTCAGAAAGCTCAAGGGGATGGGGATCGAAGATTTGCTCAAAAAATCATTCGCGAATATGAGATCAAGCGACAAGAGGCTGAGACCATGCGGCAAGAGTTTGAAGATTACCGCGCCGAGCAGAAAAAGAAGATTGATGCACAGCTTGTTGTGGAAATGAGAACGAATCTCAATCGAATCGCAGCTGCTTCCGCACAAATCGCTAAGGAACGAAACCTCGATGGCGTTTTCGATACATCGGGAAGTACAAACACCGGCGTTCCGTTTGTGCTGTATTCGAAAGATGCCGAAGATTTGACAGAAGACGTTTTGAATCTATTGATTCAGGAGGACGAGAGAGCTGCAGAGATCGAAAAAGCAGAGCAAGAAAAAATTGAGCAAGAAGAAGTAGAATCTCAACCCGCTGAGGAAACCGTAAATGCGGACGAAAATATCGAACAGGAAGAATAACCCCCCGAAATCATGGACTGGAAAGAAATATTTACTCACACCTTCACTTGGGGCCTGTTACTGGGGCTCCTAATCGCTGCATTTATTCTTAAAAACTCGATTGGCTCGAAGATCCAATCGAAACGAGAAATCAAACGTTTGCAAAAGGAGATGCGGGATCTGGAAACTCACCTAAATACGCAGATGAAAATCACTGCAACTGGAAGCGAATCGCTATCGAAAGAAGTAGAAAAATTAAAGACACAGAACGAAACGCTGCGTGTCAATATGGCGGCTTTGCAAAGCAAGCCTGATAAGAATGAACATCGGCAGTATCGCATGCAGGAGATGGCGATCAGCACGATGAGAGAGCAGGCACCAGGTTTTGCGGGAGCTTGGGAGAAAGCAATTCGCCAAGCAGAGGCCGAGATGGAGTCGGCTGAAACAGGGCTATCGAAGCTTGTTAGAAGGGTGGTTCCAGGTCTTACGCATTCTGCAGCGACACCCGCGCCCGCTGATACTCCGGACATCGATCCCGATCCTGAAAATACCTGAAAGTTTTGTCTGAGTTCTTTGAAAGATTTAGAGAAATCAGCCACGTATAAAAAGGCCGTTAGCAATACATTTCAGGGCGGCCACCGCTCAGCGTCCTTGCGAAAGCAGACTCGGGGCGACGGCGGCCCAAGCAACTTCAAATCCCGTAGCAGAACACATGGCCTGCTGCGGGATTTTTGCTTTTATCTGGGTAATGAAACAACATAAGAAATAATGGCATTCGCATTGAGAGAAAATTTGATTTAAAATCCTCGAACAGAAATTAGTTATGCTTAGTAAAAAAGAATTACTCGATCTTCAGTTCATTGATGCGCGAGCGCGTTTGATTGATCTTGCTGCATTCCTTGATCGATTGGAGCGTCATGATGGCGAGGCAGATATCCGTCTGGACTATTTCAAAGATGCAATTGGTATCTTGAGTGAGGGTCGACCAGATCGCGCAAAGGCAGTATTGGAAAAGTTCTCCGATATGACAGAGAATTTCCCTGAAACCGCTCCATTTCAAGGAGCGACGGGGGCGCCAATCCAATAGGGATACCATTTTGATGCAAGCTCGCAAGAAATCGAATCATCGTAGACAGGGAGCGAAATTTTCTCCGAAAAAACCCGCTAGTCGACCTGTAAAAAGGCAGAACGCCTCGAATGAAAAAGGCTGGGACGGTGTGGCAGGATGGTATGATAAGTTGGTTGGGGCAGATGGCTCTGATTATCACCGAAATGTGATTTTACCCGGCGTGATGGAGTTGCTCGATATTTCTGATGGGGAATCGGTTGCGGATGTATGCTGTGGTCAGGGAGTCTTGGTGAAACACTTGATTTCCGCAGGTGCTAGTCAGGTCTTGGGAGTGGATGCCAGCGATCAACTTATCAAATCAGCGAAAAAACGCTATGGTGATTTGAGACAAGTTTCTTTCGAAATTGCCGATGCTTGTGCTGAGGCCAACTGGGCGAACGGTCGCTTCGACAAGGCAGCCTGCGTGATGGCGGTTCACGATGTTCCGGATGCAGGAGCCTTGATGAAGAATATTTCCAAAACTTTGAAGCAAAACGGGACCGCAGTCATTGTAATGATGCACCCTTGTTTTCGAATTCCCAAAGAAAGTCACTGGGGGTGGGATAACGATCAAGGTATTCAGTTCAGGCGTTTGGATAAATATGGGAGCTCGCTGGAAATTGGGATTACCACTCGTCCGGGACTGGGAACGAACGAAAAAACGGCCTTTTACCATCGACCCCTAGCGGAAATTATCACGATGATCGGAGATGCTGGGATGGCCGTCAATAAGTGCACAGAGTTGTTTTCGCATCGCCGCTCCCAAGCTGGTCCGTTCAGCAAGGCGGAGCATCGGGCTGCTGAAGAATTTCCTCTTTTCTTGGGGCTTCGTGCTTCGAAGGCTTAGAAATTTGGTCCGGAGTCTGCTTTTCGGATACAACGCCTTTTTACCCGACCCGTAGGTTCTCTTTTTCGAGTTGAACAAAAATTCCCGTTTACATTATGCATACATGTGCGTATTTTTATCTCAGATGGTAAATCTCCAATTCTCAACTCTATGAAGCAGTTTCAAACCCGAATAGGCTCTGATCTATCTACATTTAGGAAAAGCGGCTTTGCCCTTGTGGCTACCGTTTTGTTGATGGTCCTATTGAGTATCCTCGCGCTTGGCATGCTGAGTTTATCGACGGTGTCTGTCCGAACCAATTCAGCTTCGTCTGCGGAGGCTCAGGCACAAGCGAATGCTAGGCTGGCACTGATGACCGCTATCGGAAAAATTCAGGAGCAAATGGGGCCGGATCAGCGCATTTCGATGACGGCGGATCAGAGAATCGCGAGCGGAGGTGACGGTGAGCAAACTTCTTCAGTTGCGGGAAACAGGTATTGGACGGGTGTTTTCGACTCATGGCTCGATACCTCGGAGGATCGTCCGAGCCCTTCTTTTCGCTCTTGGTTGATTTCGGGCAATGATCAGCTCGTGACACAGATTGGACTTCCTGAGACCGCTTTGGCAGCAAATGAGTTTGTCGAACTAGTGGGCGAAAAGACTGCGGGAGCCGAGCTAGAGAAACATGTTCGAGTTCCTTCGGTAGAAGTTGATGGAGGTGGCCGAATGGCATGGTGGGTTGGCGATCAAGGAGTTAAGGCGGCGATGGCAACCCCAGTTCCCAATTCAGAATCTTCTTTTGAGGTCGTCAGAAATAATCTCCAGTCCGCTCCTCGGAATGGAATTGAACTAGCTACTGCCGGTGATGTTGAACCGTTCGTCGCAATCACACCTGATGACACTCGGTTGACGAAGTTAACCAGTTGGCAGCAGACCTCTCATTTGACGACAGATGTCGCTGCAAATCGTCCGCTTTTTCATGATCTTGCGGCGTTCTCCACGGGTCTCTTGACGAATGTGAGAGAAGGCGGTTTCCGGAAAGATCTTTCGATGAAGATGGAGACCTACCCAACCGCTCCAGATCTGACGGATCCGAACAATATTCTCTACACGGCCAACAGCACGATGACGGGTAACGATGAGGTAGGAATCAATTTCATGGAGCTATGGGGATATTACCATCTTTACAAAGATCTCAACTATAGTGGGGGTGGTAATTATACGACAGGCGGAACGATCCCCTCGAATGTTCCTTATTTGCAGACCAAACCATCTGAGACAGAGATCGCCAATGACCTTTGGGACAGGTTCAAGCATCCGATCACAATCAGTTACCAGACGATCTATTCTTTTGAGGTTGCTCCGCACCCTGATGAGAACGGGGATAATGTCATATGGTTGAACTTTGATCCAGTAGTGACTTTGTGGAATCCGTTAGATGTGGCTGTGGATGTTCCCAAGCACGATCGCTGGAACTATCTCTATTCATTCTGGATGATCCCTTATGATGTTAATGTTCAGGTCAACGATGGTCCCGAGTTAAACTGCTCCATCCTGAAGACTGCGAACTGGAAAAGTGATGCCAACTTTCTGAAGTTGAATGCTGGAGTTGCTGAAACCCTCACTTTGAAACCTGGAGAAGTCGTGAAAATTTCTCAAGATGGGAACTTGTCCAGTAACCAGCGAGGACAAAGCATCGGAGGCTGGCAGGGCTTTAATGGTAAAAAAGGTTTTAACTATGGGGGTGGATTCCGAGTGCCGCTGCTTCATCCAAGCTCAGGTGGCAGAGGGGAAGAGGTTTATATTCCCGTCTCACCCAGTGATACGATTTCCTATTCGGCCACACCAAGAGCGGGTAGCGAAGGAAGTAACTCCCAACGATTTTCTCTCACGCACATCAACCTAGAACTTGGAGGAAGAGGTGCTACGAACCATGGCTATATGTCAGTCGACAGCCGATCAGGATATTCGCGTGTGCAAGTCGGAGAGGTGAGAAGCATGAATGATCAGCGAGGAATGCCTAATCCATCGGATGTCACTGCGAATGATGATGCGAATGTTGAAGTGTTTCCTGATATTGAGGGTCCTTCATTGACACGTGAACTTACTGCCTCTGGGTTGATCAACGACAAGGCAACTTTCATGATTCATTCCTATCTCGCTAAGACTGAGGAGGAAAATTTATCGGGAAGTAGGATGTTCTCACGCTTTAATCCACGTGCCTACAGTTTGGATTTTTACAATCTATCCAAGCAGGAGCGTGACATGTTGCCGTTTGAAACTGAGGTAAGAGCCCTGACAAGTTGGTTTGATGCTCCTCTGGACGAATCAGTGAGTGGCCAAGGATATTTTGGCTCAAGCTTGGGCGCACAATTTGGGTCAAGTTTTGTGACGACACATTCAGTACCTCGCCAACCGATCGTTTCTTTGGCTGCCCTACAACATTCCTTTGCGAATGGATTCAATATGGCCACTAAACCAGGAATCAGGGGCAGCAGTGCTTCGATGGCCTATCCGCTCCTACCACAGGTGTCTCACGCGATTGGTAATTCGCTTGCTCCTTCCGTGATTCCGCAGGATCAAACGACACATAATGTTTCAAATTACCCCCATCCACTTGCCGATCATTCTTATTTGGCGAATCGCGAACTTTGGGATGACTATTTCTTCTCTGGAATCGCACCGCAGCCGACTCCTGCATTTAACCAAGAGCGGGATCAGAAGGAAGTGGCTCAGGCGTTTTTCGAAAATGAAGAGCCGTTACCAGTGGTGCGGTATTTGCCTGTGCTTGATGACCAAGAGGCTGGGGAATTGGTTGATTCACTATTCTCGGGTGACCTCCCGACGGAGGAATCGATTCGCACGGTGGCAAGCCACCTTCGGGTCGATGGCATGTTCAATGTGAATTCCACGTCTATCGAAGCTTGGAAAGCGGTGCTTGGTTCGCTGAAGAATCGGCCGATCGTCGTGCAAAGTGAAAGTGGCACGGAGTCCATAAAACCGGCCGACGGAAGGACCCCGATTGCAGCAAGCATTGGAGCACCTCGAGATGTGTTGCTTGAAGATGATTCTGCAATGGAGCCTGAGCAATGGTATGGACGTAGATCGCTAACCAACGACGAAATTGAGAGTCTTGCTGAGGGAATCGTTCGCGAGGTTCGTAAGCGCGGACCGTTTCTCAGCCTTGCGGATTTTGTGAACCGTCGTGTCGGAACGAACAGTGACTTGGCAAAGTCTGGAGCCATTCAAAGTGCGCTTGATTCCTCCGATGTGACTGTGAATGCTGATCAGTTACAAGACCGTGCGGTTACTAGCACGGATGCAAGTCGTTTTGAATTTTCTGAAGCAGAGGAAGGTCCGATGCACTACGGTGCTCCATCGGTGGTGAAACAAGGCGATATTCTGACTCCGATTGCCCCGATCCTATCGGCACGATCGGATAGTTTCATCATTCGAGCTTACGGTGAAGCGACAGACTCTGACGGAAATGTTCTCGCCCAAGCTTGGTGTGAGGCAGCGGTTGAGCGTGATCGAAATTACGTGGATCCATCTGAGGATGCGAACGTTGTGGCTGCTGACCTTACGTTGGATATAAATCGCAAGTTCGGCAGACAATTTAAAATAACGTCATTTCGCTGGCTCAACCCGAGCGAAATTTAGATACTCCCCGAATGTTTCGGCTATCTTTCTTTTTCGTTGTAGCACTCTGCTTGGGTTCAAACACGCTTTGGTCTCAGGATAAAGGAACTAAAGTTAAAGTTCGTTTTCTGGCGGAGCGGATTCCAAGAGATTTGGGACAGGTAGTTTTGGCGAATACGGAAATGCGTTCCGATCCTTTCGACCTTCCGATGAACAATCTATCGAAGCAGCAGGAACCGCCAGCTAGGGTCTTCAGCGTTTGGTCGATCGATAAGAACGTATCGATTGCGAATGTCAAATTACCGGAAGAAGGAAATGCATTCATTGCACTTCTACTCCGATCTTCTAAGGGTGGCTACAACGTGATCGTGATGCCGGATGAGAATTCCTCCTTTAAGGGAGGTGATGTCTATTTTTTCAATAATGCGAACAAGCCGGTTCTGGGAGTTCTGGGTAAGTCAAAGTTTGCATTGGCTCCCGGGAAATCAACAATTGTGACACCGCGAGGTGGGGAAAGTGATCGATACTACCACGTCATGCTTGGGGTGAAGGAAAAGGAGGGCAACAAAGTCATCAAGTCGATGAAGTGGCCTTCATCGAAGACCATGCGGAACTATGTCTTTTTCTATGTCGACCCGAAAAAGAAACGTGTGACTTTTCGGGCGGTTGATGAGTTCATCGTGCCTAAAACAAACGGGTAATCGATCCGCTAGTTAGCCGATTTTTCGTTGTAGTATTCGGTATACATTTTCTTAGCGACGGCTTCGGCTTGTTTCGGTCCGCGCAGTCGTGCGAGTTGGTAGGACGCAACGAGGCGAATGATGGAGATGAATCGTCGGGAGAAATGTTGATTCCATTTTTTCGCTGATACGGACCACTCGCAGCCGATGTATTGAACTCTGCCTTGAGTTGCAAGGCGGAGGCTGGCTTCGACATCCTCCATAAGAGGTAGGGAAGGGAATCCACCGCAGGAATCGAGCGCCGAGCGGCGGACGACCATCGTTTGGTCTCCGAAGGCGACTCCGCCGAAGACAACACGGATTTCGTTTAGTGCTTCGACAAGGAGTGTGCCTAGCCCGCTTCGGTCGAAACGTTGACCGAAGACGATGAGGGACGCCGAAGGGTTTTTCGTAATCGCTGTGGTGATGCTTTCATAGAAATTCGTTGGGGGAGTTGCATCGGCATGAGCGATGAGTATCCAAGGGGAATGTGTTGCATGAACACCCGCCGCGATTTGGTTGCCACGACCTCTGGGTGCGAAGACAGTTTTTGTTCCGAGAATTCGCTCTTCGGTTGGCGAGCAAATTGAGATGATGATTTCTACATTTGTAGGAATCTGGCTTCGAAGAATTTGAGCCAACTTTTGAAGCGAAGAATCAATTTTCCATGCAGGAATGACTATCGAGAGATGTGGGTCAGGTATTGATGCTTTTTGACTGATGTTTCGAATTTTTTGAATCAAGAAGCGGTTTTGAGCAAGGCCTGCGAGTAACCAAGGAATCCAGATAAGAATCGCTACGATGTGTCCATAGCCCCACCACCCCATTGTGGCTTGAGTGTGCCACGCAAGGAAGTATCCCGCGACGGTGATAGAAGCGCTGGTCCATGCGAAAGAGGGGCGAAGTGTGGCGAGAGGAAGAATCCATGCTAGATACCAGAAATGAACAATGGGCGAGAATGCGATGAGGGCTCCAATCATCCAGAGTGAAGAATCGATGAGAGAGAATCCTTTCCACCGAGCCACACAGATCGCGGTGGCTGTTAGAACGAAACCAGCGCTACAGGCGGCACGAATTATTTCCGTGCTCAGGCCGGTCGTAGCGAGGAAACTGAAAATCGGTGCATTAAAATCGCCAGAGTTGGCGAAGGTGCGGACGGCCGAAATCCATTCCGGAATGGCGGATGCGAAGGGGATCGAAGGGAGGAGGAGAACGAGTGCTAGAACCCAAATTGAGTGGATGGATTTTTTATTCAGGAATAAAGGAAGTAGCACGATTGCGACGATTTTGAACTGAATCGCAAGGCCGAGTAGCAGCCATGCCGTCTTATGCTTCGACCGGGTCGCCGCGAGGATGGCCGCGAGGAAAGCTGCAATCATGAACGAATCAAAATGTGCTTCGGCTCCGAAGGATATAAGTGTCACGGGATTAAACGCATAAAATCCCGCCCAACGGAGAGGTGCTGCGTTTTCTCTGAGAAGTGAAAATATTAGCAGTAGAACCGCAAAATCGCCGAGCAGTGCGACGACCTTGAAAGACTTGAGGGAGGGATGGATCGCCGCGGCTCCGGCCATGATCCATTGAATGCCAGGAGGGTAAGCGGTTGGCTGGTCGCGGTGATTCATGGCATGCCAAGTCTCGTCGCGGCGGTCTTGCCAACGCGGGTGGTCGGCGGGAGCGCTGTAAGGATTTTCACCAGATGCAACGAGTTTTCCTTCCCATGAGTAGCGGTTCACATCGTCCGAGACCGGTGCTGGCCATAAGATCAAGCGGAGAAGGACTGCAGAAAAAAGAATGAGCCTAGCTGCGTTCCGATTTGAGCAATTTGGGAAGAAAAAAACCAAACCTAGCATGGCGAACCCTGTGATGGCAAAGAGAGCCACGCGGGTCTTAGGTAGTGCTTCGAGGCTTGGGATCAGAGACCATGCAAGACATGTGCTAGTAGCTAGAAGGAGGCAGAGCGACCAAGTGACAGTTCGGATGGAAACTGACGAGAAAGGTGACTGCGCGGGTTCAGCGGGCATTGATCTGTTCGCGTAGTGAGGCGAAGCCAACCATGGAGAAGCCGGCAACGTAGAGACACAGAAAAGGAAGAATGCCGAAGACTTCGTTACGAGCGTAAACAAAAATAGTGAATACGCAGTAGGCGGCCGCTGAAAGTTCCAAAAGAGGAATAAGGCTAGCGCTGGGATTGTATGACTTGGAGGCTTTGGTCCCGCGTTTTGGAGTGCGGACAAAGCCGCTTTTTACACCCAGTAGGGCTTCAAAGATGGCGCGGGTGTTGGAAATGCATATACCAAAACCTACGAGCATGAGGACAGGGAGAAGGGCAATACGCTTTTTCCAATCCATTGGGTGGAGGTGGTGCTGGCTGAAGCTGTAGAGGACAGCTGGACCCAGGGTGGAAGCGATGAGCGGCATGGCGAAAACGGCGAGCCAGAAGGGATCAAGTCCATGACCTAAATAGGCCAGTGCTGGAAGGGCGAGAATGGCGAGTGAAAAGATGAGGGGATGGACGAGGTATTGGCAGAGGTGGAAGATGGATTGGAGTTTCGTAAATATGGGACGATCCGATCGAAGAATCTCTGGGAGGAGTTTTTTTGCAGTTTGGATGGAACCCTTTGCCCATCGAAACTGCTGGCTCTTGAAGGCAGAATACGTTTCCGGTAGCTCGGCAGGGACAACGATGCCCGAAACATATTCCAGATGCCAGCCGCGGAGCTGAGCTCGATAGGAAAGGTCCAGATCTTCTGTGAGTGTGTCGGCTTTCCATCCGCCTGCATCTTCGATGGCGGATCGGCGCCAGAGCCCAGCGGTGCCGTTGAAGTTTAAGAAGAGCTGGTTGGAGCACCGAGCGGATTGTTCGATGCCGAAGTGGCCATCGATACCGACCGACTGGGCTTTTGTTAGAATGGAATGATCGCGGTTGAGATGTCCCCATCGCGCTTGAACAAGGCCGACGTTTTCGTGGGTGAAATGGGGAAGTGTCCGAAGCAGAAAATCTGCTGAAGGAACGAAATCTGCATCAAAGATCGCGATGAAATCGCCCTTGGCAGTCGGCATTGCATCGGCGAGGGCGCCAGCCTTGTATCCAGTCCGAATTTTTCTCCTGACGACATCGATCTGGACGCCAGATGCGCGAAGTTCGGAAGCAACCCGATCGACAAGATCACAGGTCTCATCCGTGGAGTCATCGAGAATTTGAATTTGATGGAGATGTGAAGGGTAGTCGAAGGAGGCGATGGCGCGGATGGCTCGTTCGGCCACGTTGAGCTCGTTGTAGAGAGGGAGTTGAGTGGTGACCTTTCGCAGGTCGACAGGCTTCCATGCTGCTTCCGTCTCTCGCTGGCGAAGAGTCGTGCTCTTCGAGCGTTTCGAAAAGAGAGTGAGAAGAATATAGCAATTCAGGCCATACAAGAGGAGGCCGAAGCTTGCCAAGAGGTAGAGGGTGAAGGCGGCGGTGGAGAGCATCAGGATAAGAGCTGAAAATCTCAGGCGCTGAAAAGCATTGGCTTCTGACTACGACTGAATTCCGATGTGTCTATTTTGCTTTTCGCCTTTCGGCAAGCTGAACGAGGGAGGCTGGAAGCGTGTCGAAGATTTTCTCACCGTTACTTCCGATTCGGCCGAAGTCGAGAACGGCGGTGGGGCATGATTGCACGCAGGCGGAGCAACGAACGCACTCAGGGTCTTCCATGGGTTTACCCTTGTTGGCGAAGGCCATGACATCGATCCCCTGATGGCAGACCGTTGTGCAGACGTTGCAGGAGATGCATTTTTCTTTGTTTGAGAAAATACGGAAGCGGGAGAAACGCGAATAGATATGCATGAGGGCAGCGAGTGGACATGCGAAGCGGCACCAGACGCGGCCAGAGAAATGAAAGTAGAGACCGTAGCCGATGGCTCCTGCCAGCCAGAGATCGATTAAGTATTTATAGGAAAACGGCGAATATTTTTCGGAGAGACCGAGCACAAAGCTGCTAATGCCAGTGGATGGGAAGACCCAGCCGATCACTCGCAGGATAAGGAGCAGGAAACAGATCGCGAGAATGACTTGGCCGATCATGTTGAGTTTGTTCCAACGCGGGCCGTGGGGCATTTTTTGGCGGTGCTGATCGCCAAGGGTTTCTGCCATGGCACCGCACGAGCAGATCCAGCCGCAGTAAGCACCTTTACCCCAGCGCCAGATGATGAGCGGGAGGATGACAAAAGTTTGGATAAAACTGAGGACTAACCATCCCCAGAGTGGGGCTTCAGTGAAAATGTTGTAAATGAAAAGTGGCCAAGCGAGGATGAAGCCGAATGCGCGCCAATATTGTGTCGGTTCGGTGCCGGGTCCGTTGGAGAGGAATGTCATGCCAAACCATTCCCCAAAGCCCCCCGAGGTGAAGGCACCGTTCGCTCCCATCCATGGGAAAAGAACGTAAGGCAATAGAAATAGCGGGACCACTTGAAAGGCTGTGAGCGTCAATGTTTGAAGTTTGACGTAAGGGGTTTTTCTAAGGCGAATCCGGCGAAATCCAAAACCGGCAATGAGTGCCGTGTAGGCCAGAGCAAAAAGAAATCCGGGGTCTGAGGATGCGGTGATGAGAGTCGTGTTCAGTAGCCCGTTCTCGCCACCGATGACTGGAATATTGAATGGAAACCAGTTATTGCTCTGGAAAATTGGCCAGAGATTGGAGCCTTTGATTCCTAGAATGTCGACGTAGCCTTTTAGATGATAAAGGAAGGTCATAAGGAGGCCGAAGCCGATGAGCGATAGCCACCACCTTTGGTTACGATCTCCGGTAACTTTGATACCAGATTTTCGGAAGAAATCGAGTGGTGCTTCGCGACCGATGAGAGTGAACACATAGTCGTTTTTGATCACGGTATCGCAATCGCTTTCACCGCAAAGCGTGACTTCCTTTTCCTCGATGTCCTGAACATTCGAGGGAAGGTGAAGAGTGATTTTTCCATTCGATTCCAACTGGGTAATTTTCTCAATATTGTCAGGCTTGGCGCGGGAGAATTCCTTTTTTCGGTAGGATAGATCGACTTTTGCGTTTTCTTGAGCAAGAGAGATCGCTGCCTCGAGTGCGGAGTCACCGCCGCCGACGACTAGCACACGCGATCCCGAATACTTGGAAGGATCGATGAGGCGGTTGGAAACTTTTTCAAGACCTTCGCCGGGGACGTTGAGTTTACGGAAATTTCCTGTGCGACCAATGGCGACAATGACGCGCTTGGCTTTGATGGGTTCACCGTTTTTCTGATCCAGATGAAGAATGCCTCCAGAGCGGGAAATTTTCACGATAGCTGCGTTGGCGACTTGGATACCGTGTTGCTGTTGTTGTTGCTCAAGTTCCGCGAGGAGGTCTTCTTTTACATCGGATTTAAACCGCATTTCCCCAGCTGGCTCCATATCAGTGGGATAGGTATAAATCGGCTTCTTCTTGGGGAAATTCCGGATAGTTGAAAAAGCTTCGGCGGATTCAACGATGGTATAGTTGATACCGTTTTTCGATGCCTCGATGGCTGCTGAAATTCCCGATACGCCGGCTCCAATAATGACTAGGTCAAGGATGTCACCGCCGGGCTTGAAATCGCTTTCTGCGAGGATTCTTCGAACGGCCTTTGCTCCTGTGTCTGCCGAGAATTTTAAAAGCGGGACTCCCGTGAGGTCTCCGACCACGCGAATACCGGGAATGTTGCAGGTCCCATCCTCATTGACTTCAGGTGCTTTCTCGACTCCTCCAGCTGGCCATTGTTGGTGAAGCCAGAATGCGTAGTCTTTGAAAAGTGTGATCATGGAATAGAGGTTTCTCCCACCTTTAGGGATACAAAGGAAGAGGGATCTGAGACGGTTTGTATTCCATTGGTGGGTATTTCATGAAGAATTTACCAATTCGGGTGGGCGCGGCTATAGGACTTGCAGGGTAGCCAACAGAGGTTCAGTCTCTCCGCCGTATGTTTGCGCCTGCATGGAAAAAGAACGCGAAAGCCCTTGTAAAAGGCTCGAAGAAGTTCGTGGATTATAAACGAGATCTGCTCGACGATGAGCGAATTGATGAAATCTTTGACCGTCGAAAAGATCTCGTTCAGGCGATCCGTTTAAAGGACAGGAAGAAGGTCGATGAAGCATCGAAGTTTCTGCGTGCAGCTTGTGACAATGCGTTGCCGAGGGAAAGGGCGCAGGGTTGGTTTGAGGAGAACGTCGAGGTGATGTTCGTGGCGATCGTCATCGCTTTGGGACTGAGAGCTTACTATCTCCAGCCGTTTCGTATTCCGACAGGTTCCATGCAGCCGACTTTGAACGGGATCATTGGAACTCCATTGGCCAAAGATGAGTGGCCATCTCTTCCACAGCGTATGCTTGAGTATGCTTTAAGAGGTCGAAGTTATGTTCAGGTTGTGAACGATCGGGATCGTAGAGTTGCTCCTGGAGCCAAAGGTAATCCGGATATCCGCGATTCGCAGTTTCTACATTTTTTCAGTCGTTCGCAGATCTATTTCCTCGATTCGAAGCCATTGAGACTTCCTGCTCCGACCAATCCTTCCCTTCAGATTGGTTTAGGTGAGGCGATGAAGCAAGCGGCTGCTAATGGAGGAGTTCTCAAAGAGGGCACAGTCATTGTTGAGGGGATGGTCGATTCGGGCGATCTCGTCTTAGTGGATAAGTTTTCCTATCATTTCCGTAAGCCGAAGAGAGGAGAGGTTTTTGTTTTCGATACGATCGGAATTCGAGGGATTAAGGAACACAGTGGACCTCAGGGAGGCGGTTCTCATTATATCAAGCGATTGGTGGGTGTGCCTGGCGATGAATTGTCGATTCAGACACCGGACCTACTCGTGGACGGAAAAGTTGCTCAGGAACCTGGAATTCAGCTTGTCGCCGAGGGCTTGCCTCCATTTGAAGATAGCCACCAGGGCTATGTGCTGGCCCAGCCAAGCAACGAACTGAAACGATATTTAGTAAATCCGAATGATGTCCTACGGCTCCGAGGTGAGAAAGCAAAACCCGGTATGCGAGAGTATGCGGCCATGGGAGACAATACGGGGAATTCCCTCGATTCGAGATATTGGGGAGCAGCGAAAGAATTTAATTTGGTAGGTCCTGCGGCCTTTTCATTGTGGCCGATCACGACGGGTCACTGGGGATTCATTAAATAGCATCTTTAGCTTTGTCAGCCGGATCTGAAATTACCAGAAAGGCGGGCTCGAATCTGGCATTCGCTCTGAAAGTTCTCCCAAAGGAGCGCCGAGAGGATATGCGAGTATTTTATGCCTTTTGTCGGACCATTGATGATTTAGCGGATGAAAAAGGTGTTTCGGTTGATAAGCGTCGGGAAGCATTGGATCGCTGGGAGGAGGGGATTTTGAAAGGTTTTCCAGAAGGTGAGGAGTTGGGGCGAGAGACTTTTGAAATGATTCAGCGCCGAGGTATTGGTCCGCAGATGTTGGTCGAAATCATTGATGGATGTAGGATGGATTTAGTATCGCAGCACTTTGGTAGTTGGGAAGATCTGACCAAATACAATTGGAAGGTGGCAGGTGCGGTGGGATTGGTTTCGACAAGAATTTTTGGATGTGTTCACAAAGATTCCGATAAATATGCGGAAGCTTTGGGGAACGCACTTCAACTGACGAATATTCTCAGGGATGTGGGAGAGGACCTTTCGAATGGGGGGCGGATCTATTTGCCCGAAAATGATTTGATTAGATTTCAGTATTCTCAGAGGGATCTAACTGGGAGAGTTTACGATGGACGTTTTATCGCGATGATGCGCTATCAGGCGGAACGTGTGGATTTTTTACACTCCGAAGCTGAAAAGCTCATACCGGCGATGGATCGTAAGGCTCTGCTGCCTGCAAGGATCATGGCTGAGGTTTACAAGCAGTTATTGGATCAGATGAGATCGGATAACTTCCGAGTTTTCGACCGTCGATATTCTGTTTCAAAAATGAAAAAACTGGTTATTCTGACGAAGTTCTTTGTCGCTAAGCACACGACCGAGCGATAGAATTTGATCCGACAAACCCATTTATCCATGCATAAATCCGTATTTCTAACCGTTGCTTTTGGTGTATTTGCTCTTCTTGTTTCCTGCGAACCCCTTCCATCCTATCCGCCTCCGGGATATCAGCCGAGCACGGGAATGTATGGACCTCAGGGTAGAATGAATCCTTATGCTCCTAGGAGTGTGCCACAGCCACAGAACTCTAGATATGGCGCGCCGGTGAATCCAAATACCGCCAACAACCCCTACGGCCTACAAGAGCCGAGAACTCAGCCTTCACCGACCAACCCAGCACCGGCACCATCGCCAAAGCCTAGCTATCCATCGGCGGAAAGGACAGATAACCCAAACCAGGTCATAAGTCCCTACAAGCCGTACAATGTCATTGATGTTGAAGGTTTTAAGCCAGGGCAACTTGCAAAAGATCCCTCCAACGGGAAGATTTTTCGGGTGCCGTAGTTGGAGGCCGGACAAGCAGTTGGCCTTGGATGTTCTATTTCCGATCACTACCAAACATCTAAGAGCAGATGATTGTTGGAATTGATTTAGGAACGACTCATTCGGCCGTTGGAGTGGTGGATTCAGGATTCCCAATCCTCTTGGCCGACGAAGAAGGTAAGCGAATTCTTCCCAGCGCGGTGTGGTATGGAGAATGCGGTGCGGTGGAAGTTGGAAGAAAAGCGCTCAGTAGGAGGGCGACTGATGGAGGGCGGGTCATAACAAGTGTCAAACGTTGGATGGGAGCTGACTCGGTTGATGACCCGAGCTTGGAGAGTGTTGGGAAGTCTCCGGAAGAAGTGAGTTCGGAAATCCTGAAAGAGTTGAAAAGGATTGCAGAATGGCGGCTTGAAGAAGAAGTCAGCAAGGCAGTTGTAACGGTTCCTGCATATTTCAATGACGCTCAGCGCGCTGCAACAAAACGTGCTGCAGAGTTGGCTGGACTGGAAGTGGTTCGGATTTTAAACGAGCCGACCGCAGCGGCCTTGGCCTATGGGCTGGATAAATTGGACGAAAAGTCACGGGTCGCGGTTTATGATTTGGGTGGTGGGACTTTTGACCTTTCAGTTTTGGAGATCCAAGATGGAGTTTTCCAAGTGCTTTCTACTCACGGAGATACTCGCTTAGGAGGAGATGACCTAGATCGCATGATTTTCAATCAAATGCTTGAGAAAGCTGGAAAGGTTCCGGACGCAGCAAGAGGGCGGTTTTTCGAAGAAGCGGAGAAGGCGAAGAAGGTTTTGTCTGTGGAGGAAAGTTATTCTCTACGAGTGCCATTCTACGATGGATCTAGTAGTTTTGAGATGATGCTTTCAAGGGGGGATTTAGAATTGATGGCTGAGGGCTGGATTGCAAAAACCTTGAAGTGTTGTCGCCAGGCAATCGCAGATAGTGGTGTCGGAGTTGAACAATTGGATGCAGTGGTCTTGGTGGGCGGGTCTACACGAATGCCTGCTGTTCGGAGTGCTGTGGCTGAATTTTTCGGGAAGAACGTGGATGTATCGCAGCATCCTGACGAAGCGATTGCGCTTGGGGCGACGATCCAAGCAGGGGTTCTGAGCGGTTCAATTCGAAAAATGGTTTTGCTCGACGTGACTCCTCTGAGTCTGGGGATTGAAACCTTCGGCGGTTTGATGAATGTTTTGATTCCGAGAAATACGACTATTCCCTGTAAAGCTGGTGAAATGTTTACCAATGCAGCAGACGGTCAGCAGAAAATGCAGGTGAAAGTCCTCCAAGGTGAGCGCGAGATGGCACGCGACAATTGGGAGCTTGGTTGTTTCGATGTGGACATGGAAGGACTTCCAAAAGGTCAGGCAAGGGTTGGCGTTCAGTTCAAAATTGATGCGAACGGAATTCTGGAGGTTTTGGCGAGAGATACGAAGACGGGAAAAGATGTTGTTGTGAACATCGAGAACTCCGCAGTCGATGTGGATGATGCTTCTGTTGAGGAGATGGTCAGCGAATCTGTCGAGTTTGCATTCGATGATATGGCGGAACGGATTTTTACCGAGGCAAAGATGAAAGCGGATGAGTTGCTTCCGGCAATTGAGATGATTTTTGAAAAGAAGCTCGTTGATGATTCAGAACGGAAATCGATTGAGGTGGCTGTCCAAGAGGTTCACACGGCAATTCGAAATTCGGACGCCAATGCGCTCAAGGCAGCGGTTGGTCGCTTGGATGGGGCGACTGAAGCGGCGGCTGCTAGGCTAGTCGAAGCGGCCATGGCAGAAGCGCTCGAAAGGGAGATGGGAGTTTGAACGAAGCAGGTCCAAAGTCTGTTTTAGTGACAGGAGCAGCGGGTTTTATCGGGGTCAATCTGGTAACGATGCTTCTAGAGCGAGGATATCGCGTGAGGTCACTTGATGCATTAACCTACGCTGGCAGAAAAGAGTCTCTCGCTGTTTTTGAGAACCATCCGAATCACGATTTTGTTCAATTGGATGTGGCCGATGAGCAAGGAATGATGAAGGAGGTTTTAGGGTTTTCTCCGGATTGGATCTTTCATCTCGCCGCGGAAACCCACGTCGATCGCTCTATCATAGGGCCGATGGAATTTTTAAGAACAAACGTGATGGGAACGGGATGCTTGCTTCAAGCTGCCTTGGCATGTTGGAAGACTCTTGAAGGTGTTCGGGCTGAACAATTTCGGTTTATTCATTGTTCGACGGATGAAGTGTTTGGTTCACTGGAGGTTGAAGAAAACGCCTTCACCGAAGATTCGAATTACCAGCCTAGATCACCCTACTCTGCGAGTAAGGCGGGTAGTGATCATCTTGTTCGTGCTTGGGGGGTCACCTATGGGCTACCTGTTATTTTGACTAATTGTTCGAATAACTACGGCCCTTTTCAGTTGCCCGAGAAATTGATTCCTCTCGTCATTACAAGAGCTTTTAAGGGTCGAAAAATTCCCGTTTACGGAAATGGGTTACAGGTCCGTGATTGGATTCATGTGGAAGATCACTGCGAAGCACAGATCCTTTTAGCTGAGTCCGGTGTCGTAGGATCAACCTATCTTATTGGTGGAGGCAACGAATGGAAGAATATCGAACTCATCGAGCTTCTATGTAATGAAGTTAGAGAGATGAAGGGAGGAAGTGACCGGACTCATCTTATTGAGTTTGTCACTGATCGCTTAGGCCACGATGCTAGATATTCGGTCGATATTTCAAAGATTCGGGAAGAACTTGGATGGTTCCCGAAAAAGGATTTTAGGCAAGGTCTTCGAGAGACGATCGAATGGTATAGTTCTCATGCGGATTTTTGGAAGGATTCTTCAGAGTGATGAAAGTTTTGCAGATATTACCCGAATTAAATTCCGGTGGAGTCGAGCGTGGTACCTTGGAAGTGGCAGACTATCTGGTAAGTAAGGGAAACGAGGCGCTAGTGGTTTCAAATGGCGGCAGGATGGTAAGTGCGCTTGAGGCTTCAGGTGCGAGACATATTTTGATGCCGGTTCATAGAAAGAGCATCAGTTCGTTGTTTCAGGTCAGGCCTTTTAGGAAACTTCTTGAAGAGGAGAAACCAGATATTCTTCATATTCGCTCAAGAGTGCCTGGGTGGATTGCTTATCTTGCTTGGAAAAAAATGGATCCTGAAACGAGGCCAAAGCTGGTGAGCACAGTTCATGGGTTTTACTCGGTCAACCGCTACTCCGCGGTCATGACCAAGGGAGAGCGGGTGATCGCGGTTTCCGAGAGTATCAAACAATACATCCTAAAAAATTACCCTGATACACCGGAGGGAAAGATTACCGTGATTCACCGTGGTGTGTCGCTGGAGCATTGTCCGCGGGACTACACGCCGCATGCTACGTGGATGGAAAAGTGGCGGGCGGAGCAACCACAGCTCGAAGGGCAAACCGTCCTGCTACTTCCGGGAAGGATTACTCGCTGGAAAGGTCAGGAGGACTTCATTAAGTTGATTGCCGCCCTGCGGAAGAGCGGGATGGAAGCTCATGGCCTGATTGCTGGTGAGACGCACCCGAAGAAGCGCGATTTTGAGACTGAGTTGCGCGCGTTAGCGGGGGAACTTGATGTGGCGGCCGATATCACATTCCTCGGTCATCGGAAAGATGTCAGAGAAGTGATGGCTGTTTCCGATCTTGTCCTTTCGCTCTCACGTGATCCCGAGGCATTCGGGCGGGTGAGTCTTGAGGCGATGGCACTTGGGAAACCGGTCGTTGCTACCGACCACGGTGGTGTGGGCGAACAACTACGGGATTTGTTCCCCCAAGGCTTGGTGCGGCCATGTGACGAGTCCTCGCTCCTTGCAAGGACTGCTGAGATCCTTCGTGAAGGAGGTCAGCCACGCCCCTTAAACGGCTCTTTTCTGTTGGAGGGTATGCTTTCAAGCATTCTTGAAGTATACCAGAAGCTTCTCGACAGAGTTGATGCCAAATGACAGTAAAGACCACGAAAATTCTTCCCCATGATAACTGATGAAAAGCTGATCGAACAATATCAGCACATGCACAAATCCTCGAAATACGGTCGTACTGCTCGTAGTGCGGTCGCAACTCTTCAACTCTGCCTAGATGAGGTGAAGCCTTCCTCTGTTCTGGAGTATGGCTGTGGCCAGAGCCGTCTCAGCGATGTATTGGCCAAGCCGGGAATGACCTATGATCGATATGATCCTGCGATTCCATCGATAGCGAAAATCCCAGCTGAGAAATATGAATTTTTGATCAATACAGATGTTCTCGAGCATATTCCGGAAAAGGATCTTGATTCCGTTTTGTCACATTTTCGCTCGTTGACCGAGCATGCTTACATTCGAATTAGCACCCGTCTTGCTCGTAACCTTCTTCCAAATGGTGAAAATGCTCACTGCACTGTCTGGCCTGGGGAGAAGTGGCTAGAGTTTATCAAGAGGTATTATCCTGACGCCCAAATGCCCTATGACGAAGCTGGTGAAACTTGTGTTATTCTGACTTGGAATAGTGGTCTTGCAGAGACGATTCACGAAATGGAGTCCAAATGGGCTCAGAGAAAAGTCAAACCAGTGAGGAGATTTTTTAAATCCGTTGAATTATTTGGTAGGCGCTTACGTGACTCTGTATTTGGAAATCGCTAGTCTCAGTTTGCTTTCGGCTTAACTTGGTGTTTCCGAATTGAATTGCTGACACTTTCGACCTATGAAAAAGGCCATTGCAAAAATGATTCGATCTTTTGCTCGGGAGATGGTCCAAGCAAGAGAGGAGTTTCCACGAAAGAGGCCCGCAATCGCGCTCCGATCTGAATTGCATCGTAGGGCGATGATTGAGTCGGCGGATCTTATCCAAAGAGATTTTGGAGAGGCTGTGATGTGTAATAGTCGCGAGTCCCACCTTAGCTATGCGGCTTCCAAAGTGCGAGAGGGTTTGATTCTGGAATTCGGAGTTTTCCGAGGTATTACGATCAATCAACTAGCGGGAATATTTCCAGAAAGGCAAATCAATGGATTCGACAGTTTTTTGGGGCTACCAGAAGACTGGAAGGGATTTCGACAATCTGACGAAAACTTTGATCGTAGAGGCGTGATGCCTACGGTGAAGAGCAATGTGAAACTTCATCAGGGATGGTTCGAGGAGACCTTGCCAGTCTTCATGAAGGCAGCGAGCGAGCCAGTTGCTCTGGCTCATGTTGATTGCGATATCTATAGCTCGACGGTCACTGTGCTTGATTGTCTTGCTCCGAATCTAGTCGAGGGAAGTATCGTTGTGTTCGATGAATTTTTTAATTACCCTAGTTTTAAGATTCACGAATATAAGGCTTTCTACGAATTTGTGGAACAATACGGATTCAAGTTTGAATTTATTAGCTATGCAGGCCATCAGGCTGCGTTGCGAATTCTAGGTAAAGGATGAGAGGTGATTTGAGGAAATGAAAGTCTGGCTTCTTGATGAAGGCACTCCGGGCCACACGATACAAACCGAGGGTATTGGAAAACTTCTCAGTTCTAGAGAAAGTGTGGCTTCAACAACAATTCGCTGTCGCCTGAGGCTCCGTGGTTGGAAACGTGGATTAACGCGTTGGAAGGTCGGCCGTGCCCAAGCTGGTCGGGCACTCCAATTCGCTCGACAGCTCTATCCTGGGCTTGTGATTCCTGATGTGCGGGAAGTTGATTTGATTGTTTCCAGTTGTGGTAAGAGTGCCTATTTGAATCGCCTGTTGAGTCGTGAGTTCGGCGCGAGAAGTATCTTCATCGGTGAATTGAAACCGTTTCCAGAAGATTGGTTTGACTTGATCATTACTCCGGTCGAAGCCAGAGGGCCAAACGAGTTACAAATTCCAGTCATCGAAACAGGAAGGACTCCCGAGAGTTGCAAAGATGCAGCAAAGATTTTTTGGAAGGGCTCCGTTCCGGAGAGGTGTTGGACGGTCCTGATTGGTGGAACGAGTCGAACTCATCCTTTCGTGGAGCAGGACTGGATTGGTTTGGCTGGAGGGCTAAATACTCTATCTGAAAAGTTCGGGATACGATGGTTAGTCAGTACGTCACGACGAACCGGTAGAAAGGCCGAAAATATTCTGAAAAGCCGACTGAGTCATGAGGCACTAGAGGAAGCGATTTGGTGGGGTGATGACCCGAAGAAAGTGGTGGGGGCCTTTCTTGGTGCCGGAGAGAGAATATTTGTGACTCAAGACAGTCTAACCATGATGTCTGAAGCACTGGCTGTGGGGAAACGAGCCGAGCTTCTTCGCCCGGCCTCATGGGATATGCCTGAAGAGAGTTTTAATGGCCGATATGTTTCTAGATTGGTTTCTGAAGATTTCGTCGGGCGGCACGATATAGCGAAGTTGCCGAACTATCAGCCAGTGGGTGATGGCAAAGTTCTGCTCGATCCGCTGAAAGAGGAATTTTCGAGGAGATTGCTTTTGTGGCTAAAGAGTGGGAGTCTTGAAGGGTGATTCGAGTAAAGTTCATGGCACGTGGAATACGCCGTAAAGAGGCGACTGATTTCCTGTGGAGAAGACAGTTTCCCATGCAAAAAACTGAGTGGGGTGAATGCAAGTTTTTACTCGATTGCGACGAGCGTCATTATGATTGGTTGGTGGTATTTAGTGAATTTCCACCCAATGACTTGGAGCGTTTTTCGATGTGGGAGGAAGTGCTGGCTTGCCCAAGAGAGCGGACCATTTTTATCACCAACGAACCTGCGACTGTAAAAAGCTATGGGACTGACTATCTCGCTCAGTTCGGTTATGTGATCACCACACAGGAGCGAAAATTTATTAGCCATCCGAATGTGATCTTTAAGCAGTCGGGTTACCGATGGTTTTATGGTGCAGCGTGCCAGCCGATGATGGACTATGACTCGATCGCTGCGAATCCCCCGAAAGATAAACCCCAGACGATTTCTACAGTCTGCTCGGCGAAGAGACAGGCGCATACATTGCACGCCACTAGGTATGATTTTATCTGGCGGCTGAAGGAAGACCTGCCGGAGTTAGAGGTTTTTGGGCGTGGCGTGCGGCCAGTAGATGATAAATCTGAGGCACTCGACCCTTTTAAATACCACATCGTTGTGGAGAACCACGTAGGCCCAGATCATTGGAGTGAAAAGCTAAGTGATTCCTATCTCGGGCTTTCTCTTCCATTCTATCACGGTTGCCCGAATACCTCGGACTATTTTCCAGAACGCAGCTATATTCCAATCGATATTCACGACTACGATGGCTCTCTTGAAATTATTCGAAAAGCCATTGATGAGGGTGAGTATGAGAAGAGGTTACCGGACCTGATCGAAGCGAGAAGGCGAGTGATGGAGGAGCACCAAGTATTTGCAATGGTGGCACGCGAGATTGAGGAGAAACATGGATCACCAGACGGTGGTGAGGTAGGTGGTCTTATTTTGAGTCGGCAGTTATTGCGAAGAAAGAACCCTTGGTTTGCCTTGAAAATGGCCGTTGAGAAATATAGAAATCGACTGAAGGCAAGATGATGCACGAGACATCCTCTGAAGGGGGCGTATTACCTGAATGAGTTGATCGCTGGTCAGAGCTGGAATTATTTTCATCCATGAAACCAACTGAAGAACCCATCCAAATATGCGTGATCGGTCCCGATCGTGCTGGAACAACACATTTCTGTAGTCTCTTTGAAAGCGTGGGCAATGTTCATACAAGTCGAGATTCAGTTCTCTATGAGGTTCTCAAATATAATGGGAAAAAGCCCTACGAAGAGAAAAAGCTCATTGTAGACTCATTCCTTGAGCAGGCACGTGCTAGTGGAAAGCCCATCGTGCTTTATAAGCTTATGTATCATCAAATGACTCCGGAAGACTTACGAAAGTTTTTCCTTCCAGATGAAAAGATGCTGAAAATAGTGATCACTCGCAACATTCTGGATATGTATATCTCTCATAGGAAGGCGAAGAAGGTAAAAAGTTGGCAGAGTACCGATACTTCAAAGGTGAAGATATGGTTCAATTACAGAGGTAGGTTCATGGCGTGGGCACGGGAGAGAATTGATTATTTAAAAGAGCTTAAGCGAGAATTGGATGCTGGAGGATATCGCCCGTTACTTGTGGATTACAGCGATTTGCATGCCCATAAAGACGATCTCTCGAAGCTCCAATGGGTCGCTAAGCGGATACGGGATGAGTATGGAATCGAACTCGAAATGGCTGAGAGTGTCGTGCCTTCGGTTGAGAAACAGGACAAAGGCACTTCATATCGAGACAAAGTTTATAACTATCGAAAGCTACAGAAGATGACTGAGAATCGCGATTTAGAGCTGCGGAAAATCTTTGAAGGTCCATCTTTCGATTTCTGATCGATTGTCCGATAAAACTTGGAAACGAGACTTCACAGGGCGGGAATCATTCGAGACAGTCATTGGATTACAAATCATGTCCGACCAGCACGCTAATTCCCCCGAGACACAGACAGTTCTTTGCCTGAAGTGGGGTGACCGCTATGGCTCGGAATACGTCAATCGACTCTATTCGATGGCGATGCGAAATACTTCCCGCCCGTTTCGATTGGTCTGTTTTACAGATGATCCCAAGGGTATAAGGGATGAAGTCGATGTTCGAATGATGCCGGAGTTCGATCTTCCTGAACGTATGAGATTTCATCCTTTTCGGCGGATGTTTATTTTTCAGAAGGAACTCGATGGTTTGAAAGGTAAATTACTCCACCTAGATCTTGATCTTCTGATCACTGGCTCCATTGATGATTTTTTTGATTTTCGTCCTGATCTCAATTTTGTGGTTGCTGAGAATTGGACTCAGCCAGGAAAGCGGATCGGCAATATGTCAGTCTTTCGCTTTAAAGTCGGTGAGCTGACCAAAATATGGGATCGGTTCCGTCCGGATCCGATGGCGATGATGGATATGTATCGGAATAGTCAGACCTTTGTCTGCCGCACGTTAGGCGAAGTTGAGTTTTTCCCGGAAGAATGGTGCTTAAGTTTCAAGCATTCTCTTATTCCCAAGTGGCCGACCAATTTTTTCAAAGCACCAGAACTCCCTTCTGATGCGAAGGTTGTGGCATTTACGGGTAAGCCGGATATTGATGAGGCGACACGTGGCGAGTGGCCTGTAACGGCTTCTTGGAAGAAACTCTACAAGCATGTGAAGCCGAGTCCCTGGATTGCCGATCATTGGAAGTAGGCTCGGCCTTCTCTTGCCAACGGCATTGACTTTGGGAATTTGGCTCTGTCAGTCTAGGTATCTTGCAGCCAAGATAAATTTATGAGCTCTCTTTTTAAACACGTACTGGTCACAGGAGGAGCAGGCTTTATTGGTTCGCATGTTTGCGAGGCTTTATTGGCTGAAGGTTGTAGGGTGACTGTGCTAGACGATTTTAATAATTTCTATGATCCTAAGATTAAGGAAAGACATCTTACTGCTTTCCGAGATAGGATTGCTGTCGAAAAGGGAGATATTCGTGATCAGTCCCTTGTAGATAAGGTTTTTCAGCGAGGTGATTTCGATGCTGTTGTGCACCTTGCCGCTCGGGCTGGAGTTCGCCCATCGCTTCTTGATCCGCGTTTGTATGTGAGTACGAATATTGATGGCACACTCAATTTACTGGAGGCGTGTCGAGAGCACGAGATCAAGCGCTTCATTTTTGCTTCGTCATCCTCGGTTTACGGTGTGAACGAAAAGGTTCCATTCGCTGAAGATGATTTGATACAGAGGACAATTTCACCCTATGCCGCAACAAAACTAATGGGAGAGCAATTGTGTTCGAACTATTCAAACTTGTATGGGATTCAATGCGTTTGTCTCCGATTTTTTACGGTCTATGGACCGCGCCAGCGACCCGACCTGGCGATTGCCAAGTTTACGAAGAAAATTATTTCAGGTCAGGTCATTGATCAATATGGCGATGGAAGTTCCGCACGAGATTACACCTTTATCGACGATATCGTCAGTGGTGTGTTGTCGGCATGCCGTTGGGATCAGAGTATGTTTGAAATTTTCAATCTCGGAGGTTCAGAGACAAATACTCTAAGCCAACTCATTCACGTGATTGAGGATCGCCTTGGAGAAAAAGCTAAAATCAATCTGTTGCCCAACCAGCCGGGGGATGTGCCCCGTACGTTCGCAGATGTTAGCAAAGCTAAAAAGATGCTTGGCTATAGCCCGAAGACGACCCTCGAAGAGGGGATTGAGAAATACGTCGATTGGATAAAAGGATAGGTTCCTACTCTTCAGTAGTTTCTGAGCTCGCGTCAGATGATTTCATGAATTTGAAAAGGTCGGAGTCAGTTGAAAGAACAAGGGTCGATTGTTTGTCGATCGTTTCACGATACATTTCCATGGTCTTGATGAACTCATAAAGCTCAGCGGCTTTTGGGTTTTGACCGTAGGCGCGGGCGTAGATCTTGGAGGCTTCTGCATCTGCTTTACCTCGAATCGTCTGCACTTGCTTGTAGGCTTCAGAAGAAATGCCGTTTAAATCTCTTTCTTTGTCTCCAAGAATTCGGGCGGCTTCGCCTTCTCCTTCTGATCGAAACTTGGAAGCAATTTGTTGCCGCTCTGATATCATGCGATCGTAGATGTTTTGTACAACAGAGGGATCGTAGTTGATTCGTTTGAAGCGAACGTCGAGGAGTTCGATTCCAAGTTCAGCTAGTTTGGGACTAGCCTCAGCTAAGATCTCGTCTTCGAGTAAAGAACGCCCCTTACGAATCGAGGGGAGGATACCAATATTACCGGACTGGCCTTCGGTAATTTCCTCTAGGGCTTCGTCTTTGGCAGGGACTCGGTCTTTATCGGTGCGAACGATTTCGATAAGGTCATGTTTTCCGATCACGCTAGGTGTGGCGGAGCCAAGTAGGTCTCGGATTCGTGATTCAGCCGAGCGTTCGTTTCGGAGGCGGCGAAAGTACTTTAGCGGGTCAGTAATACGCCAGCGTCCGAAGGTATCGACGGAGATATATAGTTTATCCCTAGTTGGCATATCGATGCGGTTGCCATCCCATGGAAGAATATTTTTAGGAATACGATTAACGACCTGAACGACCGGCATTTTGAAATGCAAGCCTGCCTCGGTGATCGGTTCGCCTTGAGGATCACCAAACTGGGTAATGATGACCTGTTCCGTTGGGGTGACGGTGTAAGTACAGATTGAAAACAGGAAGATGACCAAAGCGATTGCGATGGTAGCGATTGTGACGGGTAGCTTTTTCATTGGATGAGGAAAAAATGAGATAAGAAGAGGGAAGTGAATCTGTATTTAGATTACTTTTCGTTGAGATTCAGCATGGGTAGAATGCCTTTTGTTTCTTCGTCTAAGATGATGGTCTTTCCGAGACGGGGAAGGATTTCTGCCATGGTTTCAAGGTAGAGCCGTCGGCGAGTGATTTCGGGTGCCGCTGTGTATTCTACGAGGAGGGCCTCGAAAGATGCGACATCACCTTCAGCTTCGTTCACGCGTTTTTTTGCGTAGCCTTCTGCGGCTGAAATCATGCGGTCTGCTTCACCGCGTGCGCGGGGGATTTCTTTGTTGTATTCGCCGTTGGCGATGTTGATGGCTGTTTCTTTATCTTGCTGAGCTTTGTTGACTGCGTTGAATGATGATTGAACGGGTCTTGGCGGGTTGACGCTCATTAGTTGGACTTCTTCAATGCGCAGCCCCATGGCGTAGGCAGCGGTGGCTTCCTGTAGTTTTTGCGAAGCGATGGAATTGATCTCCTGCCTGCCAACGGTGATGACTTCGTCGACAGTGCGATCTCCAACGATTTCACGCATGACGCTTTCTGTAAGGTCGCGCAAGGTTGCATCGGGTTCGCGGACGGCGAACAGGTATTGCTGTGGGTCGTCAATACGATACTGGATAACCCACTCGACAAGGGCAGCGTTCAAGTCGCCTGTTACCATGGACTTCTCCAAACCTTGTTCGCTGGAATCGGAGAATTGCCATTGATTGGTCGCGCCTGATGTTCCGTAACCGAATTCTTGTTTCAACTGGCGTTCAACTTCGACGATGAGGGTTTTATCGATGCCAAACGGTAATTTGAAATGAAGGCCTGGGCCTTTTGGTTCAGGCAAAGGCTTACCGAAGCGAAGAATCACAGCTTGGGCGTCTGCTGAGACTGTGTAGAAACTGGAGAATACTCCGCTAACGACGACGAGGCCGATGATGGCAATGCGGAGGACGGCGAAGTTGATATTGATTTGGCGAGCCATAGCCCGCACCCTAGCTTGCTCTTGCTCCCGTTCAAGGAGTTATCGAAAAGCTTTCAAGGTTCTACTGCTCCTCTGGCAGTATTTCGTCCAAGAGCCTCTGAATGCCTTCTTCAGCCTGTTCTGACTGTGAATGAATGGATCTAGCCTTAAGATACCAAGAGAGGGCCGAGCCTGTTTGCTTGGGCGTGCGGTTTTCAAATTGTCTGGCCTTGTCGAGAGCTAGGGTGAAATCAGCAACTTTTGGCGCAAGGAGTTCGAGTTCTCGTCCAAGTTTTGGGTCGTCTGGGAATTCTTCGCGAACTTGTGCGAGTTGCTCCCATGCACCATAATTCTGGCCCATTCGGGAAAATTCGCTGGCCTTGCCGATTGCAGCTTCGATCTTTTGCAAATTCTGCATGATCTGTTTGAAGGCATCTTCTTTGGTGGGATCGCCTTGGATGGCTGGAGCAAGTTCATACTGCCGACGTGCGATTTCTCGATAGTTCCCTTCGGAAAGAAGGCGGTCAAAATCGTTTCTGGCGACAACGAGTCCACTTGAGTTACTTACCAATGTGCGGAACTCATCGAGTTTTGGATTGGTTGGCCAAATTTCTGCTGCAGCTTGGATTTTTTCCGAGGCTTTATCGGAGTCACGAGCCAGTAGATGGGCTTTTGCTTCTTCAATGGCGAGATCGGAGGCAAGTGTGTAGGCGGAAATAGCAGAATCCACTTTTGAAGATGGGAAGTCTCTGGCTTTTGATTTGAGTTGATCTGCGAGTTCTTTGCCGCGCACATAGTCACGAGCTTGAAGTGTTCCGTAGAGTTCGTGAAGATCGCGGACATATTCAGCAACGCGACGTTTTTTCTCAAGTGGGAGAGTCGCGACAGGTGCGAGGTATTCGCCCAAAGCGTAGGCTTCCATCAAACGCTGAGAAGCTGAGTGTAATTCATCGCGAGAAAGCAGGAGATCGAAAGCTTCGACGTATTTTGAAACTTCGCGAATCGCTTCGTTTGAGAGTGCATCCAGAGAGGCAACTGTAGGAGAAATTCCGAGAGACTCTGAGAATAATTTCGAAACGTCGGAGTTCTCATCAACGCGAAGTGTAGCGTCTCCATCTTTCCAGATTTGGTTATAGAAGCGGGCGGCCATCAATACGTGCTCGTAGCGCCGTTGAGCGAACCACTGGATCATCGTGACTTGGTATTGGGCTTTGGTTCGAAGTGTTTGGGCTTCTGTGCGGATGATATTCTGTTTCTTCAGAGCTTCGATTTCGACAATGCGACGAAGGGTCTCGGCGTATCTAAGTGAATTGGCTCCTGATCCTGTGCCTGTAGCAGGTGTGTTGTTTGCTGTTCCTCTTCTGCCGCCGCCGCCATTAGCACCACCGCCACCACCAGCGGGGGTCGACTCTCCAAGAGACTTATCTCGATCGTTGCGGGCATCCCAGTCGGCTTGACGGATGATTGCCTTTTTTTCTTTTTCGATCGTCTGATTGAGATCGTTGAGTTGCCGGACATCCTTTTTGGCGAGTAGTGCCATGTAGATCGATTCAGCAAGTGAGAGGCATAGATTGGCATCACCAGGATAAGCAGAAGCACGTGGAAGGAGCTTGAAAGCTTCTTTCATGTTCGGGCCACCAGATCGGAAGGGTGAAATAGTACCGAGAATCTCGTCGATATTTTGGCGATATTCTTGGGCTTCTTCGTTGTTTTCTGGAGGTTGATTTAGATATTTTTCGAACCTGGCCTTTAGAAGCCGGTTGTCACCCAGTGGGATAGCGACTCCTCCGACAGTGATCGTTTCCGCGGAGGGATCGAGCATCGGAATTTCTTGCCCGAGAGGGGAGGCCTGCTTGGGTTTTGCAGGTGGGGGGCTGTTGTCTTGAGGAAGTGCGTTGTTATTAGGTTGAGCAGGACCGGAGGGTGGAGTGTAAACTTGTGCGAACGCCGGAAGGGCTGTTCCGATCATCATCGATAGGGCTCGAATTTTCATGGCGGTTGAATGGTTGGTTGGTTTTTAGAGGCGGCTGACGCCAGTGGCGACGGGGATACCGCCTTGCTCGAATTCAACTTTGAAAGCGTAGCGTTGCTCCCTTTCGATGTTCATTTTACTGAATTCGTCGGGGATATGAATTGGGATGATTTCTTCTCCTCCAGATGATTCGACTCGGATGCTGACCACTTGGCCGTTCGCAGAAGTCCATCTGAGTTTCTCGTCGATTTTCCCTTCAATGACGTATTCGTTGCCACGAAGGCTGTTGCCATTGTCTAAGAGGTCTTGGACTTCGAGTTTGGTCACATCCGAAAAGGACTCGGATTTTTTGGAAAGTAGGATTTTCCCGCCGAAGATGACGGCGGCGACGCCGACGGCGATGCCGACGATGAGGGCAGGGTTGGTACTGGAACTAGCGCGGCGAGCCATGTTTACAATTCGAATTAGATTCCCAATAATGACGTGGGAAACGGATAAATAAAGGAATTTCGGTATTTAGGGTTTTGGAAAGTATAAGAGGACTACTACTCCCACTGTGGTCTTCTTGCACCGATCCAAGCGAGGGTCAGTGCAGCGAGAATGTGAATCGTGAGAGTAAACAGACAGGCATTTTGATTCGAAAGCGAGGTATCGATCACGGACTTTACTGCGCCGTGAACTTGAGTTTGCAGGGCTTCGACTGACCCAGACCATGACCAATAGGCGGAAATAAACGGACGCGTAAAGGCTTCGATATTCACGGGTAGGGCAAGAACTGCGCCCGATAGTGGAAGCTGGAATCCGACAAGGTAGATCGAGAGGAGTGAGGCTTGCTCAGCTGTTCTCATCAGGGCTGATATGGCAAGGCAGATTGAAGTCATCGCAGAATTGATGAGCATCAAAAAGATCGCATGTTGAACAAAATCGCCTCGGAAAGGGCCAAAAATATTCACGAAAAATGCCATCCAGAGTGATTGTGCGATCACTAGACAAGATAAGAATGCGATCTTTGATGCGAGATAGGCTAGGGGCCTGAGACCACCGAATTTCTCTTTTTCATAGATGGGCCTCTCACCTGCGATTTCTCGAGCGGAGTTATTGGAACCCATCAGAGCAAGTAGGACCACTTGGAACATGATGATACCTGAAACGGCGGATCCCACTTTCGCTTGATCTGAGCGGACCGATTGTTGTTCCTGAATTTCTTGGAAAATATTATCCTGGCGGACATCAGAGTATCGGCGAATATTCCCATCGGCTTTCTCGCTGAAAAGTGTCACCAGCACGGGGAAGCATAGGAGGATGGCGATTTGCAGGAAGACTTGCCCTCGATCACGGAAAAAGATCCGCCACCGTCGCGATAGGAGTGTTGAAAACTGGGAGAAAAACCCTGGGAGTTGTGTTTCCTGCTCTGACTGTGCGACTTCCTCCTCGTCTTCTGATTCCTCGGAATGGGTTGTGGTTTTTTCTGGTTCGAGGCTACCGCTTTCGATCAACTTCTTGCGGTTTACATCGAGCATCTTGTAGTAAGATTCGCGATGTTTGCTCCATGAAGATTGCCACTTTTCAGATTTTTGCTTTGCGAGGCGCGGGTAGACCTCTTCGGTGTCTTTAACTGAGAAGTAGTGATTCAGTTGCTCTGGTGGACCATGAAAGGCGACTCGGCCTTCGTGAAGGACGAGAATAGAATCGTATAGTTCCAGATGGGCGAGAGAGTGAGTGACCGACAAGACGATGCGCCCGTCTTTACGCGAAAGATCGTGCAAGAGCCGAACGATTTCTCTTTCGGATCGCGGGTCCAAGCCAGAGGTCACTTCGTCGCAAAGCAAGATCTTTGGGTCCGAAACGAGTTCCATCGCGAGGCCGAGTCTGCGCTTTTGGCCGCCAGAAAGAACTTTTACGGGACGGTCGTTGATTGGCCCGAGTCCAGTTTCTTCCAAGACTCGATCGATTCTGTGATCTAATTCTTCAGTATTGCGGGACTTCACTCGCAGGCGTGTGGCAGCTTCGACCGATTCGTCTACGGTCAAGGGATCGTAGGCGATGGAGAACTGAGGAACGTAGCCCATTTCGGAAGGTGAGAAATCGCCTTCTTCGGATAGATTTCTTCCGTCCCAGAAAAGTGAACCATCGGATTCCGGGTTCAGTCCAGCGATGGTTTTCAACAGAGTTGTCTTACCGCATCC
Organism: Akkermansiaceae bacterium; assembly: GCA_045106015.1. Taxonomy (GTDB): domain Bacteria; phylum Verrucomicrobiota; class Verrucomicrobiia; order Verrucomicrobiales; family Akkermansiaceae; genus Luteolibacter. Next base: position 158,255 of record JBGCEE010000023.1, read on the forward strand.
GGACGGTCCGACGATGGCCATGAAGTGGCCCTTCGGTATTTTGAGCGAGACATTGTCGACTAGGTTGACGTCTTCGCCGTCTTTTTTGATCGTGAAACAAACGTCTTGAAGTTCTAGCACTGGGGAAAATCTGGTTATTAGCGGAGCAACCGCCCTTGAGTTCTAGAGATATGAACCTTTTTCACAAGCAGTAGTTGCGAAATTTAATCTTCGATCGGGACGATTCTGACCTTTCCGGGCTTTGCCTCACTGATACCGCCGAGGAGGGTTTGTGCTTTTTCGGTGTCTTGATTCGTTTCTGCCTCAGGTTCTAAAGCATTTCTAAGGGCTCCTTCGACGAGTTGACCGCAGTGAATCTTCATTGGAGGTAGTGAACCGAGTTCGCCTGCTAATTCTTGTGCGTTGAGGTTTCGTGCCTCGTCGGCAGTCTTACCTTTCAGAAGCTCTGTCGCCATGGATGCTACCGCGATGGCGGTCTGGCAGCCGAAGGCTTGGAAGGAGGCTCGATCGATCACTTTTTTCCCGTCTTTTTCTGAGAATTTGAGCCACATGCGCATCATGTCGCCGCAATCTGGAGATCCTACTGTGCCGACAGAATCAGCATCAGTCATTTCTCCCTGATTCTTAGGATCTGCCAATGCCTTTTCGAGATTCTTTTCAAAGTCTGCCATGGGAGAAAAGATGTAGATGATTGAAGAGGAATTCCAGAGTAATTCTCAACTTGGGGATTCGGATAATGTTGACCGTGGTTTCTTGGTCACTAGTTTATCGAATAGATTCAAAATTTCGTTTTATCTTATGCTGAAATACTCACTCATTTTTCTTGGGATTAGTTGCCCGATCTTTGCGTGGTCTCCGTCTGAGGAGCCTCCCAAGATGCCGATGACTTCGTTTGTCTTGCCGGAGGGCCTGGAGGTGACTGCATGGGCGGCTTCACCGTTGCTGTATAATCCGACCAATCTTGATGTGGATCAGCTTGGGAGAATTTGGGTGACGGAAGGCGTGAACTATCGAAGAAAAGCGACGCGGCGACCTGAAGGTGATCGGATCATGATTTTGGAGGATACTGATTTGGACGGGAGAGCGGATAGATCAACCGTCTTTTGGCAGGATCCAGAACTTGTCGCCCCGCTTGGAATTGCGGTATTTGACAATGTTGTGATGGTCTCACAGCCACCGAATTTGCTGAAGCTGACAGACAAGAACCGAGATGGGAAGTTCAGCGAAGAAGACGGGGATACTAAGGAAATTTTCCTAACAGGCTTCAATGGCAGAAATCATGATCATTCGTTACATTCGGTCACGAGTGGCCCGGATGGTAAGTGGCTTTTCAACCAGGGTAACACAGGTGGAATGTTCACGGACAAGTCAGGCAAGACGATTCGCTTGGGTGGGGCATATGTGCACGAGCCATTTTCAAAATACGTCGTCGATGTTCGGAAAATCGCTGGAGTTCCTTCGGATGATGGTTTTGCCTACAACTCGGGCGCTGCCGTTCGAATCAATCCTGACGGAACGGGGGCGAAAGTTGTGGGGCATGGATTCAGAAATTCATACGAACAAATCACAAGCTCATTCGGATTTGTATTTCAGAATGATAACGATGATCCGCCGGCATGCCGGGTAACGCACATGTTGGAGCACGGCAATGCTGGCTTCTTCTCACGCGATGGAAAGCGGACTTGGAAGGCTGACCGTCGACCGGGACAAGATGTGCCTACTGCTGAGTGGAGGCAAGAGGATCCGGGGACGATGCCATCAGGTGACGTTTACGGCGGCGGGTCGCCAACAGGAGTTGCCTTTTATGAAAATGGTGCACTTGGCGATCAATTCGCGGGAACTCTGCTATCCTGTGAGCCAGGTAAGAATGTTATCTTCAGCTACCAACCCGAACTGCATGGAGCGGGTTTCAAGTTGGAGCGTTCGGATTTTATCACCAGTAATCCTGACAAAGAGTTCCGAGGTTCAGATTTTGTTGGCCGGATTAAGAATAAAGACAAATCGAAAACAGGCAGGGAATTGCTTTACCAGTTCCGACCTTCGGACGTTACGGTGGGAACTGACGGAGCGATCTATATTGCCGATTGGACGGATAGTCGTGTGGGAGGTCACGGGACGAATGATGAATCTGCATCGGGTGTGATTTATCGGATCGCCCCATCTAATTTTGAACCAAGTCATCCCAAGGTGGACTACGCGACGGTGTATGGAGCAATCCAAGCGTTGAAAAGTCCTGCCAACAATGTTCGTTGGAAGGGTTTCGAAAGACTGCGTTCCGAAGGAGCGAGAGCGTTACATGCTGTGGAAGTTTTGTTAGAAAATAAAGATCCTATGATTGCTGCGCGCGCAATCTGGCTGCTCCCATACATGGGTGAAAAAGGGAAGCAAAGCTTGGACCAGTTGGTGGTCAGTGAAGATCCTGTGAAGCGTCTCACCGCGTTTCGGGCAATCCGAAGGAGTGATGGCGTGATCGATGCGCTACCGTATGCAAAGCAACTTGCTTCAGACAAATCTCCCGCGGTTCGTGCTGAGACGGCCATCGAAATGCGTTACAGAGAATGGGGAGAGGCGAAGCCAGTTCTGGTGAAGGTTGCGGAAGGGTTCGATGGGAAGGACCGCTCTTATCTTGAAGCACTTGGTCTCGGAGCCGGACATCATACTGGGAAACTCTGGGTCGTGTTAAAGGAATCAATGGCCTCGGAAAACCCTAGTGAATGGTCGGAATCCTTTACGTGGCTGACTTGGCGACTCATGCCAGAAGAGGGAATTTCGGATCTGGCGGCAAGAGCTGGGAATAATGAACTTTCCGAAGAGGCGCGAAAATTTGCTGTGGATTCTCTAGCATTCATCAACGTGCGCGGAGCTGCCGAGGCGCTGATCTCACTCGCAGTTGAAGATTCTCCGGTGAAAGCTCAGATCGCTTGGTGGCTGAAGAATCGGAGTGAAGGTGAGTGGTCGGAAATGGCTCTCGGTGCGGAGCTGAAGGCAAAAGGAATCGTCGGAAAGGCAAATAAACTTGTTTCCATTACAGTGCCCAAAAAGCCGAAAGATTTGAGATTCAGCGTTCAAGATGTGATGAAGTTGGAAGGCGATGCCGTGAAAGGTAAGCAGCTCGCACTTGCTTGTGCGGTGTGTCACAAAATTGATGGAAAAGGAGCTGACTATGGTCCTGCACTCAAAGGCTTTGGGAAAACTCAGACGTTCGAAGTTTTGGTGAAATCACTTGTCGATCCCTCTGCGGATATTTCGCATGGCTTTGACGGGCACAGTATCGAGCTGAAAGATGGGAAAGTAATCGACGGACAAATTCTTTCGGAGGGCAAGACGATCACGATTCGTTCGACAGGTGGTGTGACTCAGGACGTTCCAAAGGGGGAGATCAAAAGCCGCAAACCGATGAATCGCTCTTTGATGTTGAGCGCCGATCAGTTGGGCCTCAGCGCACAAGATGTGGCAGATATTGTTTCTTGGATGAAAGGCTACTGAGAATCAGGCAGCGTTTCTCAACAGGGCGATCATCACGCCTTGGATGAGCAGTTCCTCGACGGGGATGAGATCCGGGAAGTCGGAATTTTCCGCACGCAGGTAGGTTTTGCCCTTCTCCGAAATGAAGCGCTTGAGTGTCGTCTCCCCGTCGATCAGGGCGGCTACGACTTCTCCGTTGTGTGGTTCGCGTTGTTCGAGGACGACGGTGTCTCCATCGCAAATATGCGCATCAATCATGGATTCACCGCGAACCTTGAGTGCAAAGGTTCGACTCTTGGCATTTGTACCAAGTGAGGAAATATCGATCGATAGGCAGCCGTCTGGCTCCTGTTGCGAATCTTCAGCAAATCCAGCCGCGATATTTCCGTAGACGGGAATGTCGCAGATTTCTTCACGGTCCAGTTGCTCTGGGAAAATGACTGCACGTGCTTTGCCAGGGACTCGCTGAATTGCCCCTTTTTTTTCAAGCGCTCGAAGGTGGCTCATCGCCGCAGTCTGACTTGCGAAACCGAAATAGTGCTGAATTTCTCGAGTGCTAGGCATAAGGCCGGTGGTGCGGCTGGCAGTGCGTAGGTAATCGAGAATTTCCTGTTGTCGTGAAGTGAGTGAAGTTGCCATGGTTCCTTGAACAGTGTTCTTAGGAACATAATTGACGAAGTGTAGGCTGAGGTAAAGAATAATTTCTCCTGAAATTCGAGATCTTTATTCAACCTCTACGGTAAGATTGATTTCAACCGAGACATTGAGAGGAAGGGCAACAGCACCGAGTGCGGTGCGGGAATGTTTGCCGCGCTCGCCGAAGATTTCGACAAGGAGTTCCGAAGCTCCATTGATCACTTGTGGGTGGCCGTAGAAGTCAGGTTCTGAATTCACAAAACCGCTGAGCGAGACGATTTGTTTCACTTGATCCAGCGAGCCCAATGCTTCCTTGATGACTGCAAGTCGGTTGAGAATGATGATTCGCGAAGCCTCTACTGCGGATTCGACTGAGCAAACCGAGGGAACTTTTCCAAGGATTTTGGTTTCACCATCAATAGGAAGTCCGCCGGAAAGAAAAAGCAGATTGCCACTTTGAACGTAGTTGACATAGGCGGCAACCGGAGTGGGAACTTGAGGGAGAATTAAGCCCATTGATTCGATCTTGGAGAGGGTGTCGTCTTGCATTTCAGGAGGTTGTTTGAAGAGAGCACTGAGGTCACGAAAAATAGACTTTGACCGTGTTGTGATCTCCCTGAAAAATCATCCGCTTTAATTCAGAGAATCTGGATTGAGTCGTTCAAATCCTCACTTACTTTTCATCACATAAACACCGTCCCAGTCTTCCTCGGGCGGTTGCTTCCGAAGATTTCTACAACGAGCAAGCATCACGAGAGAAGGGTTGGTATCGATCGTGGGATTGTCTTCAGGGCGGTTTGGTTCCAACTCAGCGCTTCGAGAGAAGCACTGTTCGGCGCTGTCCCAGTCCATTTTTTGATAATGTTTGAGTCCATCTGAATAGACGGAAATACAATCTAGAGTCGACTCATCCACATGGTCTTTGAGGCCTACGACTTCGTAAACCGAGACGGGTTCGCTTCGGCCTTTGACGACGATTTGGTCAAGTCGGCGAAAGATGACGTGGTCATTACCGAATTTGATACAGTCCTGATAAGTTGCTTCGGTGACCATTGTTAGGGCTCCATAGGTCTTGGCGCCTGACTCCATGCGTGCGGCGAGATTCACATTGTCGCCCATCATAGTGAAGTTGAATCGCGCTGGACTTCCCATATTTCCGATGATGGCTTCACCACTATTAAGACCGATTCGCGATCGCATCTGACTGACGATCTCTGGCCATTTATCACCTTCTAATCGCCACTTTTGGGCGAGCTTCTGGAGGTTGATTTGTATTTTTTGCGAAGCGACGCAAGCCCGATAGGCGTGATCCTCAAGCGGAGCTAGCCCGCCGAACATGGCGACAACGGCATCTCCAATGTATTTGTCGAGAGCCCCTTTTTCAGTGAGAATGATATCGCTACAAGCGGTGAGATATTCGTTCATGAGTTCTACCAACTTATCGGGTGGTAGCTGTTCAGAGATGGCGGAAAATCCTTCGATATCGCTGAAAAAAGCTGTGATCACTGCTTTCTCTCCGCCGAGGTGAGGGCTCTCTCCGGTCTTGACCATTTTGTCAACAAGCTCGGGTGATACGTAGGTGCCGAACATTCCTTTGATCTGTTTTTTTGCACGTTGCTCATCAACCAACTGTAGACCTAAGGCGATCATACAGGTCATGACAGTTGAACCTAAAGGTGCGGCGAGCGGGACGACAACTTGGTAGGATGCGAATAGTGCGTATGCAGAGATCAGATAGAGAAGAAATAGAGAGACAGCGAAGATTTTGTAACGTATTTCGTCCAAGCGTCTCATGAGCGCTAGTAAAGCGACCAGAGCCGTAAGGCATAAGGTGAGCGAATGGTTCGCCCAGTTGGGTAGCCGTCGCAGGTAATTTCCAGATACGAAGGTTTTTAGGAGATTTCCGTGGAAGCCGACTTGAGGAACAGGAGTGTCGTCAAATGGCGTTTTTCCTAAATCTTGAAGTAGCGGATCGACGGCACCGATGAGGATGATGGAATCTTGGAATTGTTCGAAAAATTCCTTTCCGATCGCTTGCTTTTCCGGATTTGGATCTTCAAGTAGAGGTAAGTGACGACCAATATCTGCAACACTGCATCGAGGGTTTTCCGGAGATATCCAATGTGAATGCCAGTTTGCTTCAACCAACTGACCAAGTTGTAAAGGAATTGAGGTAACTAAGTCGCCATCCGGTTTACGAACCTCAATTCGGTCTGGAAATCGTTCGAGTGCTTCTTCCGTGAGCCCCCAATGGATGAGGGCGAGTTGTAATGACATCGGGTAAAAGGGACCGATGGGTGTATCAGCGAAGATAGGAGCGAAACGTGCCTCTCCTTCGTAGGTGTCGATCAATCCAGGTGTTCCCCAAGAGGGGCCTAAGATGGGAAAGGCAGGGACCTCGGGCGTGTCGTTCTTTTCGGGATCAGTAGCGCCTTCAAAGATCCAAGGGAACTGGCGTTTTTCTTGAAGAAATCCGGGACCAGGCACATACGCGGAGGCGAGTATGACATTCTTGTGTCGATGAATCGATTTGCCAAAAAGCATTCGTCCCTCGTTCTGTTCTTTGATTCCGAAATCCGGACGTGAGTTTTCTGAGAAGAGAACGTCGATTCCCACCGCCTTAACTTTTCCGTGATCGAAAAGCGCATCTAACAACTGTGCGAAGCGATTGTGATTCCAAGGCCAACGGTAGGTCTGAATCGCATCGTTGTCGATATCGACGTAGGCGATTTTGAGGTCGGTAGCAATTTCTCCACGTAGTTGATACCGCAGATCCAATAAGCGATTCTCTAAGAATTTCAGATGCCCGAAGTGGCTCAAAAGACACCAGGATGCGGGTATAACGAGAAGAATGAAATACCGAAAACCTCGGAAAATCTGAAGAATCTGCTTCAATCTGAAAAACCGTTAGCCTTTGGGTCTACCTCGGTCACCGCTGGGCTTGTATTGGCAATTGCAGGTGTCAGATCGATCGTTTGGAAGTTTGCGAAAAAGATGAGGTCGGTGGGGTTGAAGACGATCGCTCGAACGTCCTCTTCTCCTTCAGTAGCGACTCGATTGATCATGGCCAAGCGATTTGCGGGGATGGCCCTGATTTCTTGGCTGAGAATTTCGATTTCGATAATCGCGCCTGTTACTGGATCGATTGTGAGCTTGAATGTAATCACTAACTCCTCGCCCTCGTTGACGATAGTGACATTGCCGTCTTTGTCTGTGAATGCAACCTGACCCTCTGTGACACTTAACGTGTAAACTCCGTTGTTTTTACCGTTGGCATCTGGAAGGTAAGAAACCGCAAAGATTGTTCCGCGAATACCCGCTGCTCCCACAGGGGTGTTGATGGAGTAGGACGAACCCTCATCGATTCGCAGTTTCTTGGCGTTGCAGATGACCTCGCTATTTTTGAGGTTCAGCTCGGTCGTAGAAACGCTGGGCTCCTCCTCAGCCATCGCCATGGAAAGAGGGGTAGAAAACGGATCTTGGAGAAATTTTGAGATCTCAAGTGAGGAATTTTCGAGAAGGCTGATGATGGAACCGTTTGAAAAAGCGAGCGTCGCTGAAGAGCTTGGCCCTACGTTGACAGTGTGCTTTTCGGTGAGGCGATCTCTCGCTTTGAGAAGTTTTGGTGACTTATTTTTCGGATGAGTCGCTTCCACTTTCCCAATTGCTTTGGCAACTAGGACTTTGCCCGGGAGTGCATCGTCGAGAGGTTCAGCAGAAGTAACCGATGCAGCAATTAAAAGAGCAGCAATGGTAAAATGCAGGCCACTGCGAGCATGTAAAATGTTTGTCACTTTAGGTAAGATGGAGATTCACGTTTGGCTTGGCAAGCTCGCAATGAAAGTCGCAGACATGAAATGATTTCTCTTCTCAACCCTTTATGAAGAAGAATCGAACCAATATTTCGAGGTATTTCATAAGACTTCCTAGATGAAGATTTTCATAATTTGTTTTGGCCACTTGCCAATGAGTAGATAGCGGATATTTTAACGCCCATGAAAACGATGATTGTCCATTTGATGGTGTTGCTGGCTTTATCTATCGGCGCGACGGGAGAGCTTGCCTCAAAATTAGTCGCCAAGGGTTTTGAACGACCGGTTTGGGCGGGGGCGCCTAGTTCGGTGAAAGGGAAACTCTGGGTGATGGAACAGGCGGGAACGGTTTTTATCGTCGATCTAAAGACTGGAGAACGTGAGAAAGAGCCGTTTCTTGAGATTACCGACCAAGTGACTCGAAAAGGCAATGAGCAGGGTTTACTCGGCTTGGCCTTTGACCCGAATTTTGAAAAGAACGGACGCTACTATGTGAACTTCAATAAGAAAAAGGGAGGTGACAGCGTCGTGGTTCGGTTCGTGTCAGAAGATCGCCGGACGACTGACCCAGGTTCTGGCGAGACGATTCTTGAATACGATCAGCCTTATGGAAACCACAATGGAGGGTGGTTGGACTTTGGGCCAGATGGTTATCTCTATGTGGCGACCGGCGATGGAGGATCGGCGAATGATCCGAAAAATCTAGCCCAGGATATGAGCTCATTGCTGGGGAAAGTCCTCAGGCTCGATGTTTCTGGTGCGGAGGGCTACGAGGTCCCATCTGACAATCCTTACCTAAAGAAAAAAGGGGTGATGCCGGAGATCATTGCATCAGGGTTGCGGAATCCATGGCGTTGTTCGTTCGATCGGAAGACGGGAGATTTTTGGATTGGGGATGTCGGCCAGAATGCGTGGGAAGAGATTGATATGGTGAAAAAAGGTGAGCTTTTTGAGAAGAATTTTGGATGGAGGCTTCGAGAGGGAGAAATCAAGACTCCTAAGAAGAAGGTGGGAGGAGCCAAGCCCGATGACAACGAGGAGCCTGTGTATGTTTACGCCCATGGCACTGGACCGACGGAAGGTCTTTCCGTGACTGGGGGGTTCGTTTACCGTGGTTCAGAGATTCCTGATTTACAGGGTAGGTATGTTTTTGCTGACTACGCAAACCCGAGAATTTGGTCTTTCGAACTCAAGGACGGTAAAGCATCGGGCTTCTCCGATCATACAAGTGAGTTGCAACCTGAAGGTGGGAGGATCAATCAAGTGTCTTCGTTCGCAGAGGATGCAGATGGGGAGCTCTATCTTCTCGATCACACGGGTGCGGTCTACCGCATCGCCGACAAGTGACTCAGGTCTTACGATTCAATGAGCTCCCTCCGAAAACTCTGTTTCTGTGATCAAGGACCGGGCGTTTTCATGAACTCCTGAAAGGTCAGGGTCATGTTCCAGAATACGGTCAGCTAGTTTTCTGGCCTCTCTGATGAGCTCAGTATCAGTGATGAAATCTACGAAGCGTAAATCTGCTAGACCGGATTGCGCGGTGCCGAGAACGTCGCCGGGGCCGCGGAGGTGAAGGTCAGCCTCGGCGATCTCAAAGCCATCGGAGGTTTTTTCCAAAACGGAGAGTTTCTCGATGGCTTCGGGGAGTTTGGAATCGGTAATGAGGATGCAGTAAGATTTGTGTTCGCCGCGACCGATGCGACCGCGGAGCTGGTGGAGCTGTGCGAGGCCGAAGCGTTCGGCGTGATGTAGGATCATCAGGTTGGCGTTTGGGACATCCACACCAACCTCGATGACAGTGGTGGCGACGAGTGCTTTAATTTTTCCGCTACGGAAGTTTTCCATCACTGCGTCTTTTTCTTCCGGGCGTAGTTTGCCGTGAATGAGTCCGACGCTTTTCGCGCCCAGTCGTTTCTGCCATTTTGTGTGTGCCTCGATGGCAGATTCCGCTTTTACGTTTTCAGATTCATCGACAAGGGGGTAAACGAGGTAGGCTTGGCGCCCTTCTTTGAGCTGGGCTTTGACAAAGTCAGTGATGTCTTTTTGTTTTGGTTTTTTGCGAAGGGCGGTGACGATTTTGCCACGCCCTGCCGGTTTTTCATCAAGAAGTGATACATCGAGGTCACCATAGATCGTCATGGTGAGAGTCCGGGGAATCGGAGTTGCAGTCATGACGAGCACGTCTGGAAGCGTGCCTTGACGGATGAGCTTCGCGCGTTGAACCACGCCGAATTTGTGCTGCTCATCGATGACAACCATTCCGAGGTCGTTAAATAGATCCGGATCGTAGAGTAGTGCGTGGGTGCCGATGAAGATGGTTGGGCCTTGCGCGTGGTTGGTTTCTTCGTGGCGAGCTGCAGTTCGGAGGACGAGGTTGACTCCGAGTGGTTCCAGCCATTTTTGGAATGTGAGGAAGTGTTGCTCCGCAAGGATTTGGGTGGGCGCCATGAGTGCGGCATCTGCACCGGAATCAAGGGCGAGTAGCATGGAGGCCATGGCAACGAAAGTTTTTCCTGATCCAACATCACCTTGAAGTAGGCGGTTCATGGGGTGGGGCTGGCGCATGTCGGCGATGATTTCGCGAATCGAGCGTTTTTGAGCATCGGTGAGATCGAAAGGGAGAGAATGATAGAACTCGGTGAGGAGCTTGGTCTTTTTCCCGAGAATACGGCCGTCGTGGGAACGGTATCGATTGCGTTGCCAAACGACATTGAGTTGGAGAGTGAAAAAGTCTTCGAGGGCGAAGCGGCGGCGGGCCTTTTTTCCTGACTCTTCAGATGAGGGAAAATGGATTTCCAAAAGGTCGGCGGTGCGATCGGTTTCCGAAAGTGAAATGGGAAAGCTAAATGAGGCTGGATCGATGGAGTGCAGGAGTGAGTGAATGATTTCGCGCAGGCGGCGCTGGTTGATGCCCGAGATGTTCTTGTAGATGGGAACGATGCGATTGAGGTGAATGGTTTCCGATTCTTCTTGGTCTTCCTGAAGGACTTCGATTTCAGGATGATCAATAATGAGGCGGCCAGATTGTTCTTTGACTTTGCCGTAGGCGATTACTTGGTGGCCCGAAGCAATCACCTTGGACATGAAAGGCATATTAAACCAGCGGCAGGTAATTTTTCCGGAACCGAAAACACCTCCGGAGCCGTCCATGATCACGGCTTCGTAAAACCTTGTGCGGCCAAACCCTTTCGTCTTGGCATCGATGACTCCGCCTGTGAGGCAGACGGGTTTGGTGGTGGGCTGTGTGGGAAAAAGGTCGAACTGGCGTCGGTCTTCGTAGCGTTTTGGGAAATGATCGAGGAGGTCAGCAACGGTATGGAATCCAGCGGCTTCGAGCGATTTCCGTTCTTTGGTATTTAGGTCGGGAAGTGAGAATAGTTCGTCTTGCCCTGTGATCACGTGTTCAAGCTCGGGTTTTGTCTTTTTAATTTCAAGGCAGAGTTTGCATGAAGGATCATTAGGAAAGTCTAAATGCTTGCGGGAATCGGCATGTTGGGTAGTTTCACGAGCACTTCTAGAACACCCATGTCTGCTTTCGAAACCGCTATAAACATCGTATTACTAATCTTCGTTGTGGTGATGCTTTTCAACATCATCATCTTTGTCCATGAACTGGGACATTTTTTAGCGGGAAAATGGAGGGGATTGCAGATTGATCGTTTTCAGATTTGGTTTGGAAAACCGATTTGGAAGAAGGAATACAAGGGTGTTCAGTATGGTCTGGGTTGGATTCCGGCGGGAGGATTCGTTGCTCTGCCACAAATGGCGCCGATGGAGGCGATTGAGGGCGGTGATAAAACTGCAAAACCGCTGCCTTCGATCACCCCGATGGATAAGATCATCGTCGCTTTCGCAGGGCCGTTGTTTTCCATTTTGCTTGCGTTGCTATCTGCGGTGGTGGTTTGGGGAGTCGGAAAACCAAAAGACTTTGTGCCGAGCACGACCGTTGGATTCGTTTTGGGCGATAGCCCTGCAGAGAAGGCTGGGATTCAACCAGGGGATGAAATTGTAGCCATTAACGGTGAAGAGGTGGAAGGATTTGCCGGTTCTTTAGAAAGTATTACTGAGCGTATTGTTTTAAGTAGTGGTGAGGAAATTGAGTTCACGGTGAAACGACCAGGAGTCGAGGAGCCTATGAAAATCACCAGTAATTTCGAAACTCCTAAATCGAAGTGGTATCAGAGGAGTGGATTGCGGCAGGTCGGATTGGCACCATCGGGCCGAGCCGTTGTAGCGGGCGTGATCAAGAACAGTCCGGCCGACAAGGCAGGAATCGAGAAGAATGACGTGATCGTCACAGTGAATGGAGAAAAGCTCTACAGCGATATTCAACTTTCGCAGTTTCTAAAGCAGAATGATTACAAGACGGTCACTCTTGGCGTCGAAAAGGCGGAAGCCTATATCGTGGAGGTCCAAGTTACTCCCGAGAAGCCGAAGCAACCCTCTGACCGTGATCCGATGTTAGGGGTGATGTGGGACCCGAAAGGAGACATCGATGTGCGTATCGTGAACCCGAATCCTTTTACGCAAGTGACCGACAGCCTTAGAATGATGTGGGTCACGATCGTCAGCGTGGCAGATCCGGGAACCGACATTGGTATCGACCATCTCAGTGGGCCAGTGGGAATCGGGAAAATGCTATACAACCTCTTGCAAACCGAAAACGGCTGGCGGCGTATCCTCAGTTTCATGGTCTTATTCAATGTGAACCTTGCTGTCTTGAATATGTTGCCGTTCCCAGTCTTGGACGGCGGTCATATCACCCTTGCGGTTCTTGAAAAAATCATTGGAAAACCCGTGCAGATGAAAACGCTCGAGATCATTCAAACGATCTGCGCTCTAGCACTTATTTCACTCATGCTCTACGTGACGAGTAAGGATGTCTTCGATGACTTCGGACGCGGTAGTAGCGGAGGTGAAAAAGAGATTATTTTCTCAGACGATTGAGCAGTGAAGCTGAGAATGATCGCATTTGCGATCGCTGTGGAAAGGAAGCTCTTGGATTTATCGATGAAGAGCTTCTTTGCGAGGCCTGCATTCACGCTGAATCCTCGTGTTGTGGTGGTTTCGGAGGCACTGAAGAGTCTTTTTTCAGAAAAGTTTAAATTCTACGCGATTGCGTAATTCTGGAACCAAGATTTTCGTGTATTCTTTAGGAGTAGTCAGCAACGGAGCTCCCCCCACTCTGGAGCTGATTATTCCCCCCAGACAAACATAAAGGACAACACGCGTCGGCAGACCTCCCCCCGGAAGTCTGCCGATTCGCGTTTAGACCGGTTTCCAGATGATCTTGCCGAAATCGAATAAGTGAGTTTTCAGTCTGTGAAATTGGCTGCGCATTGTCCTTTGGAGTTTCGGGCGGACGAAGCCAAGATCGGCGTTCTTCGTTATTCATGGATATTGATCCACTCATTTCTCACGTCTTAATCTTGGCTCCGTTCGCCTCGACCATTTCGGCAATTCCATCCGTAAAACGGTCTAGACCGGTTTCTGCGAGTCTGTTCAGCTATCGAGAGATTTCAGTGCTTGAATGGATGCTCGGTTGATGTGGAGTGGAGGGCGATGACACGATTGAATTTTCTTGTTTCTTTGCTGAGTTCGATAGTTCTCTTTTCAGTTTCCGCCCAAGGCGAGGTGAATAAGGAGTTGGTAAGCATTGGGGGTGATCGTGCGAAACTTGGCGAGTGGAACGGATACGCAAGGGTCGACTTTGAGGTTGATGGAAGAATGTGTGTTGTTGTTGGTCCGAAGGAGGCTGCCAAAGGGAAACCATGGATCTGGCGCGCGAGATTTTTTGGGCACGAACCGCAGACTGATTTGGCGCTGTTAGAGAAGGGTTTCCACCTAGCATATATGAATGTCGCCAACCTCTACGGATCGCCCACTGCGGTGAAGCACTGGGATGCGTTTTATGTGCATCTGGTAGAGAAAAATGGATTTGGAAAAAAGGTGGTCTTGGAAGGGATGAGTCGTGGTGGGTTGATCATATTCAACTGGGCCAAGGCCAATCCTGATAAGGTTGCGGCAATCTATGCCGATGCACCTGTTTGTGATATTCGGAGCTGGCCGGGCGGAAAAGGTTCTAGCAAAGGAAGTAAGGTAGACTGGGAACGGTGCAAAAACGTGTATGGGATTACGGAAGCAGATGTTGATTCGTTCCAGGGCAATCCGATTGATCGTCTTGAAACTTTGGCGAAGGCAAAAGTTCCCGTTTTGGCTGTCTGTGGTGCGGCCGACGACGTTGTGCCGATGTCGGAAAACATCGATCTTTTGAAGAAGCGCTACGAAGCCTTAGGCGGGTCGATTCGCGTGATTTCCAAGGAGGGCGTGGGGCACCATCCCCATAGTCTCAAGGATCCGAAGGAGATCGTGGATTTTATCCTTAAAGCAACGAATCGATAGTTATTCGATTTTGATGAGATCGCGTCGGACGGTTTGAGAGCCATTAGAAGGTAAAGTGGCCTCTCTGCACCTTAAAGTTTAGCCTTGGGTGTTGGGCGTTCAAAATCCCCTTTTCCCCCGCAACCCCCATTTCCCCTTCCTGAAGCGGGGTCCTAGGGGTATTCTTGCCGAGGGTGAAAAAGCAAATTCCTAACATCTCAAGGACCACTAGAGCATGAAGACATCAGAAGAATTCACCGGCAAACTCGTCGATACTCCATGGTTCCACCGACAATGGATGCTGGCGGGCAACCCCGCGCTCTTCATCGACCGCTTGATCAAGGAGCACGGAGACTTTGTTCGCTGCCGCGGCTTGATCGATTTCCACCTCATCAACGACCCCCACTTGGTCCGTGAGGTGATGAAAAGCACGATGCGGGACTTCGACAAGAACAGCCGCATTTACAACCACTTCCGGAATGTCTTCGGAAACGGATTGGTCACTGCAGAGGGAGAAACATGGAAACGAAAGCGCAAGCTGATGCAGCCGATGTTCTCACCATCGTCGATCGGCACCTACTTTGATCTGATGCTCAGTTCATCGATCTCCACCGCAGAAAAGATCGCCGATAGTGAACCCTTCGACATGGCCGAGGAGATGAACCATCTCGCATTGGAAATAGCCGGCCGCGCCTTTTTCAGCGACAGCTTTGACGGCTCGATCGAAAGGATCAGAGAATGGACCGAAGCGATCAATTGCTATAGCGCAAAGCCACCCGTGCCGCTGGTTTCAGACCTTCGATTCCCGTCCCCAACCAACCTCCGCGTGCGCCGGATGATGAAAGACTTCAGAGATTTCATGCGCAGCTTGATCCAATCGCGCAGCACCAGCACACCGAAAGATGACCTTTTGGATGTCATTCTTTCCGCGCGTGATGAAGACGGAGAGAAAATGGACGAGGATGAAGTCTGCGAGGAAATCCTCGGCATGATCATCGGCGGACACGAAACCGCTGCGACCGCCATGACATGGCTCTGGCACGACCTCGACCACCACCCCGATGTTGAACAGAAAGTCCTCGATGAAATTGAACAAGTCGTTGGCAACGAAACACTGACCCCAAAACACCTTCGCGATCTCAAATACACCAACCAAGTCATCCAAGAAACGATGCGCCTGCATCCGCCATTCTGGTTTGAAAACCGCAACACGATCTCAGATGTCGAACTCGGCGGCGCGACTGTCCCGCGCGGCTCGATGGTGGTATTCAGCCGCTACTCACTTCAGCGCCATCCGGACTTTTGGAAAGACCCTCATTCCTACAATCCAGACCGGTTTGACCCCGAGAACACGGAAAACCCCGGCGCCACCTGCGCTCACATCCCATTTGGCGGCGGACCCCGCATTTGCATCGGCAGACACTTTGCGATGATGGAATTGCTCGTCATCACCGTCACGATTCTTCAACGTCTCAAAGTGTCGGTGCATTCTTCAGACCGCCACCGCTTGTCCGCCAAGTTGACCATGGCTCCCCGCCACGGCCTCAAATGCATCACCCAAAAGCGCTCATGAAATCATATCCCTACTCAACGGATTACATCAACGAAACCTTCACCAAGGAGGAGGAGCGCCTCGACTACAAATTCCTGAGGCCCATCTTGCTCGTCCTCTATTTCTTCCTGCGGATCATCACCTTTCCCCTGAAGTTTCTCTTCCATCGGAACCCATACGGCTTCGAAGGCCGCTGCATCGATTCCATCCTAGCCATCGGCATGAAGTATTTCGCGAGCTACGAAGCGGTGGAATTGATGGTCCGCCACGTTCAAATCGAACCGCTGCTCTACCGCTACATCATCGCCACTCAGAAGAAGCCCGAAGAAACACCCGCTGAGCCAAGAAAGTTCAACGGTATCGATGGCGATTACAACTTGGACTCCCTCTCGGAAATGATCCGCAACAACCTCACGATCGGACATGATGAACTCTCTTACGAAGTGATCGACCGCTTCAACCGCCAAGCATTCATCGACAACATCGACGAGCACCGAAAACTCGCACCTGAAGATCACACGCTCTTCAGCAAGGCCGCGATGGAATCGACCAAGAACTCATCTCTACAATGGATTGGCTGCACCAACGTGGTCATCTTTATCGTCATCACGATCACCGTCTTCGCCGATCTCCGCACAGCGGTGAAGGCGCTGAATTCATTTGGCTCCGACTCATTACTCCTGTGGGCGATGAAAAACCTCTACATCCACGACGACATCGTATCGACCGATCTCGACTTCTACCTCACCGACGAGAGCAACCGCGGACATTTCAACAATGGCGTGTTCTTTTCAAACCCAAGCCTCTACCTGCAAAACCACATCGCCTTCGATGAATACGCCTATCACGTCCTTCGTGAGCGGCCACCAGCGACGTCATGAATGCCTACATCACACGCACGGGCTCGTTCCTTCCTGGTGAGAAGGTCGACAACGCAAGCATCCCAGAGTTCATGGGGGAGCTCGATGGTGAGGCGAGCGTGCGCAGAAAGATCCTCCGCATGAACGGGATCAAGTTTCGTCACTACGCGCTCGACCAAGATCAGCAGGCCACCCACGACGTCTATGAACTCGCCAGCCTCGCAGCTCAGAAGTGCTTGGGTTCAGGCACTAACGAGATCGGCCACCTTTCCGCCGGATCCACCAACACGCCGATGGTGGGCCCTGGGATATCGAGTATCCTTCACAGCCGGCTCGCAGCCGACGGGCTGATCACCACGGCCACAGAAATCAATTCCAACTCGGGCATCTGCTCTTCATCCGCCCAAGCATTAGTCAATTCCTCACGCGCCATCCGCTGCGGCGACCATCGCTCCGCGCTCTGTATCGGCACCGAACAACCATCCGCTATTCTCAAGTCGTCGTTCATCAAACCTCCGGACGACCGCGATACCCACGAAGGTAGCGTGACGGGATCCAAGTGGTTCATGTCGGTCTTCCTGCGATCCATGCTCTCCGATGGCGCTGGCGCTTTTTTGTTAGAAAACAAAGCGAGCGAAAGCGGGATTTCTTACAAGATCAATTGGACGCATTCGCATTCATTCGCCCACGAAACGCCGCTCTGCATGAGCTTAGAAAGCGGCAGCCTTCTACTCAGCCAAGACGTCTCGGTCCTCGCCGAACACCTCGGCCCCTGCGTCCATGAAGTGGTCAACCAGTCGATGACTGAAAACGACGACGCTTTGTCGAACTACGACATGATCCTGCCGCACCTGTCGTCGTTCTACTTCAAACGCCACCTGCTCGGCGTGTTCGAAGAGTTGTGCGGTGGCAACCCAGTTCCGCACTGGACCAATCTCGAAACATCCGGCAACACCGGAGCTGCTAGCATTTTCATCATGCTCGATGAATTCACCCGCACCCAATCCCCCAAGGATGGCGACCGCATCATGCTGTTCATTCCAGAGTCGGGGCAGTTCAATTTTGTGATCCTTAGCCTGACGGCCATCGTCGCATGAAACCAAGACGTCTAGCCATCATCGGCGCCGGATCCAGCGGATTGGTGACGCTCAAGAATGCCATCGACCGCTTACCCGACTGGGAAATCGTCTGCTACGAAAAAGGCACCGCCACCATCGGCTGTTGGGGAAACCCCTACCCAGGATTTGTTTCCACATCGACCAAATACACCACCCAATTCACCAGCTTCGTGAAATGGGACTGCGAAGCCGACCCAGCCAATCGACCCACCAAATCCGACTTCTTTCTCGGTGATGAATACGGCCGATACTTGAATGACTTCGCCGACCACTTCGGTCTGCGAAAGCACATCCAACTCGAGACCGCTGTCCGCAAAATCCGCAAAGTCGATGGCCGCTGGACATTGAGCATCGACCACCACAGCACAACTCGAGATGAGCAATTCGACAAGCTCATCATCTGCACCGGACTCGTCACCAACGCCAAACATATCGAGACGGATATTCCGCTACTCAAGTATGGCGATCCACCACCAAGCGACAGCACGATACTGGTCCTAGGTGCCGGCGAGTCGGGCGCCGATATCGCCCACCGACTGGCTGAACCATCGCTGAAAAACCAAATCTACCTCTCTCTTAAAACGGGCGTCCGAGTCAGCCCACGTTACCACCCAATCCGCGGAGTGCCGTCGGACTTCCTGCGCAACCGACTCATGCTCTCGATCCATCGCGACCTCCGCAACCGCATCGGGCAGAAGTTTGTGGAAGCGAGAATACGCCACCAAGAACTCTTCGAATCCATCTTCGGCGGCAAATCTCAACCCAGCGAGAAACCGACAAGCACTGCGGAAAAACGCAAACACTGGGACGCCAAACTCACCGCACGCGCCAAGGATGAATTGTTCAATGTCTTCCACACGAAGAGCGACGACTTTTTGGATGATGTGGCAGAAGACCGAATCAAAATCATCGGCCCTCCCGTTGATGACAACCACCGCAAGTTCACCGATTTCGATGGCGATGAGACTGTGGAAATCGAGCCCGACTACATCTGCCAAATGATTGGCTTCAGCTCAGGACTTGAGCAGATCTCCGATGGGGAAATCTGCTTGCAGGATTTCTACGAAGGTTGCGCCCACGTCTCACACGATGACCTCTTTCTGGTGGGTTTCACCCGCCCGATCATCGGCAATATTCCAACGATCAGCGAGATGCAGGCGAAGTATGTGACCGGCCTGATCGCTGGGGAATTCGACCGACCAGAAGACATCGAACAACGACATGCGGCAGAACAAAAGGAACACGCAGCAACCTTCAAAAACCTCAACACGAAAACCATCCGCCCCGTCGAGATGTTTCCCTACTGCGACCGACTCGCTCGCATGATGGACTGCTATCCGACGCGCCGGAAAATCGGCTCAACAAAAGCGTGGATCAAAACGCTTCTAGCCCCGGCATCGACCATGCATTACGTCGATTCCGACCACGACCCCAAGGCAGTGAGCGCGGACAAAATCCACAGCCCTATCATCATCACCTCTCTTCTCGTCCTCATCAAAGCACTGCAAAAGCCGCTGCTTTGGATCATGCGGTGATGACGCGCCAGAATAGCGAAACAACGGCGCGCTTCTCCAAAATCGACGTTGAGAACTTGCCAACTCCCATTTCCCCTTCCTGAAGCGGGGTCCTAAGGGTATTCTTGCCGAGGGTGAAAAAGCAAATTTCTAGCATCCATCCATCTACTGCAGCCACTTGATCGAACGCAAGATTGTCCATGGCCTGATACTCTCCGTTACCAGCGGTTTGCGCAAAGCTCAGCGCCAGAGCCTCGCCGTCGGCACCGGTCACATTCGGCGTGACGGTCGAGCGGCCGCCGTTGGCGATGCTGAAATCATCCCAGAGTGCCGCTGATGCCACCGGAGACGACCCAGTCCACGCTAGTGGTTCCACCGCCGGCCCATTCATCGAGATCGAAGGAGGTGATGGTTGCGGCGAAGCCGGCATCCGGGGTGAAGACGACCCTGCCCGGATTGGCAATGGTTGAACTTTGGAGCTGGTAGGAATCGCCGCGGCCGTCCCAACTGGCATACTGATCCCAGTTGCTCCCTGTTGACCAATCGAGCGTGACGTTCAGTGTTCCCGCTGCGTTCGATCCGTGGTCGTTGGGAACAGGGTTGTTGGTGGAGGACAGGCCCGTGAGGGTGGTCGCGGCATCCGCGGAGCCCGTGGCGAGGGCTCGAGCAAAGGAAGTAAGGTGGACAAGTTCATCGGTGACGCGATCATGGCTTTCTGGGGAGCTCCGACCAAGATGGAGAACCACTCCCGCCGGGCGGTGGATGCGGTGATTGAGATGCGCGACTGGCTGGAACAGGCAAACCAACGCTGGAGCGCTAGCGAACGACCTCAACTCCCGACTCGCTTCGGACTCGCCGCCGGCATGGTCACCGTCGGAAATATCGGCGCGGAAAAACGACTGAGCTACACCGCATTAGGAGACACTGTGAATCTTGCCTGCAGGTTGGAGGAAATGAATTCGATCCTAGGAACGACGATTCTTACCAATAGAAACGTCCACGAGGCGGCAGGTGATGACTTCGAATGGAGGAAACCAGATCCGGTCGAGGTGCGAGGAAAGCGGAAGTTGGTGGAAGTATATGAACTAGTCGGAAGGCGTTCGCGAGTCGACGGCTAAAAAAATTGGGTCTCCGTCAGGTTTGCGAAACTTTGGAGGCTTCTGATCGGCTGGAACCAATACACAGCAAGGATTCTGGGCGACTCAAGATGGATCGATAATCGGAGCCGAATACAATGCACTTTTTACGAAGCCATGAGCATTGATCGAATCGTGAGAAATCCCTGCAATCACAAGCGATGTCGGCTAGGTTTTCTTCTCTCGGAAAGATCCCAACCGTGTGAAATCGTAAGCAAACCTGACGGAGAGCCAAAAAATTAGGGTCACTTGTCAAACAAGCGACCCCAATGGAAGGTATCGTAAATTCGTTGAATTTAACGACGGCGGCGTAGGAGAGCGAGTCCACCTGCCAAGCCGAGAAGGGCCGCGGACGAAGGCTCAGGAACGGCGACGTAGAGGCCTGCCAGAGTAAAGCGCTGGCCTCCATCCTCAGCGATGGCTGTGATCGTCAGCTTACCATCGCGATCGGACCATTTGGTGATCTCGGTTCCAGGTTCCCATGTCGAAGGAGTTCTGAAATTTCCTCCGGACTGGTTCGTGCCAATCAGCGGAGCTGCGGAACTATCACCGTCAAAGTAAGTCTGAGTGGTCTGGCAGCATCCGATGTTCACGTGGAAGAAGCCGAGTCTGTATTCGGAGACAGGATTCAATCCGGTCAGCTCAAAGGTCACCTCGACCGGCGTTCCGGTATTTCCATACCATTGTTCGAAGTCGGCCAACAGAGCTCCGTTGTTCGCTAAGTTTCCAGCGCCACGATAGCGATTCTGGTTACCTAAATTGGCGTTGCTAACGGTAATATCGAAATTCACTCCATTGTGGGTGAGATTGTAGGATTTATTGTTGGATGCGCCCACCCCAAGATAACCTGCGGCAGTTGGGGATGAATCATTGAAGTCCAAGCCGGCAACAAATCCTTCCGGAAGAGGGTCGGTATTAGCATAGGGGCTCAGAGGAGAGAGGGTTGTGGTCGCTAAAACCGGTAGGGTTAGCAATCCAATTGACAGGAGGGAAGTTTGAAAGGCCGACATGATGATGCCTAGATATTGCTTTGAGCTCATGGCTGCAAGAACAAAAAAAGAATTTCACTCTTTTTTGGAGATGCTCATATGGAGCCAGGCTATTGGCTAGCGGTCGATTTTCTTGACTCCTATGCCGGCCTCGAGCATTTCGAAAAGTGCGAACTGACTGTACGGAGCTCCTTCGCTGAATTTGCCGTTTCCCATGATCATCTTCGGCATCGCATCGCGCCCCGACCTGTCTTTCAGGTAGTTGTAGACTCTACAGATATTATTGATATGAACGTCAAGGTCGGGATTTCTCATCAATTCGTCTAGACGCTCCTTCCCGATCAGTTTCTCTGCTTTTGCACGTGCCTCCGAAGCAAGCGGCGGGTAACTTGGAGAGCCTGTTTCGATCATCCAGCGATCGAATTCGTAAAATTTTTCAGGATCCGTCGCCCAGATCGCGAGTGCCATTTTCACGAAGGTACAGGAGTCACGATGCTCCGGCATTTTCTCTTCGAAGAAAGGGTTGCAGTCCGGATTGAGAGGAACTGGCAACATGACTACCAGGTAGTTATCGGCGCCGTAGCGATTTTCGGCGAGACTGAGATACCCGTGGACACGGCGGCAACCGCTGCAGGAATAGTCGAAGAGAATAACCATACGTCTGGAAGAATCTGGGTTTCCACGGAATGGGACGATGTTCAAATCCAGCTCAAGTCCGTCAATGTTCACGATTTTCCCCGCTCCGGAGAGCCTCTTTTCCCCAAGGCTGGTGGTGACGGTGGTTTTCTGAGGTTTCAAATATTGGCAAACTACCGTCAACAACATCGCCATCGCCGCGATACCGATCCCTGTCATGAGCAACTTTGGCTGTCTTATCCCTATTCTAGCGAGGACGAGCAGGGCGCCTGAGGATCCCAATAAGTGCATTCCCATACACCACCAGCAGAGTTGCTTGAGCTTTACCACTTGGATTCCGACGAAGTAGATGGCAGCGAACAGAACGATGAGGGAGCCTGTGTAGATCATGAGGTCCCAAATTTTCGAGCGCGCTTGGATGAGTAATCCTGCCACAAGAAGCGCGTAGACCGGCAGTGCCACTGCGGTTATCGGAATTCCGGGCAGGAAATAGGCAAAGCGGGTTTTCAGAACCGAGCTACAAGACGAGCCCTCGCCGCAGCCTGCCACGGGACCGTTCGCAATCGAGACTGCCAACAAATAGGCGGCGGCCAGACCGGAGATTGTAAATAAGAGAGCTGCGATGATGCGGATCACGCGTTCTTTACTGCCATGCATCCCTTCAGTTAGCAGAGGAGAGCGCGCATTGCCCAGTCAGTATTTCCGAGTGAATGTTCTTAGCGAAGCAGGAATCTGATTTGATGTATTGTTAGATCTTGGAGCGGAGGGAGCCTTGTCATGATGGTCGGAGCAAGGTAAGTCCCTATGCCATGCTGATCGGACTTGAAGCAGCTGCGCGCAGGCAGGCGATCATTGCCAGTTTCTGGAGTGTGGTTGCGTGGGCGATTTTGATTGGATCGTGGTTTGTGAACAAGGACGGCGATCCGGCATTTTCATGGGTAGTTACTGCAGCGATTTCGTTAGGGATCTCCGTCTTAGTTGTGCTGACGTTACCGTTGGGAAAGGTTGCCGATCGATTGGCCAAACATTTGCGGCCTGAGCCTCCGACCCAGCAGTTTGACAACCTGGTGACGGAGATCGCCATTGCCTTGGTCGAGCCGGTTGAGAGCATCCAGACCTACAAGTGTCCGGTGCCAAACGTATTCATGTTGCCGTGTTCGAATCGTGAGATCGTGGTGGCGACGACAGGGGCGCTTGAAGAGCTTTCCCGCTACGAGCTTCAGGCTCTGGTCGCGGCACAGTTCGCGGGAATGCGTAGCCGGTGGTGTCGCATGGCGACCCGAGCCGAGATCATGTGGTGGGCGCTCCCGTGGTTTTTTCCAATTGGTCTGGCCGGGTTGCTGGTGGGGCGTCCGATCGCGACCTTTGTCGCATTCGGCTTTATTTTTGTCTGGGCATTCATGCCTCGCAAGACCGAGCAGGCACGTGATCTGTGTGCCGATATCGCTGCCGTGCGGACCACTTTAGATCCCAATTCTCTGGCCAGCGCGATGCGAAAACTCGCGGCACACGCTCATGCGGCCACCAAGATCAATTTCGGGAAATGGTATCTTCCGATGAATCCGTTTCTTGTGATTCCCAAGCGCGGCGAGTCAAAGACCACGGTCAACGGACGCACCTGGAATCAGGCGGATGAGGTGAGGCTTGAGTTCATGCTTCGCGCCGACCGTGCCGAGGCGATGGTGAACGGAGCCAATCCCAGTGAGTTCACCGGCCGGGAGTTTTCGAAGCGGTGGAAAGAACTGGGAAAGTAATTTTTCCTAAACCTCTGCGAGAATGGTGTTGAACGTCGAGCTGGGCCGGAGTGCCGAACCAGCCTTCTCATCGTCCGGTTGGTAGTAGCCGCCGATGTCGGTGGGAGAGCCTTGGACGGCGATGAGTTCCTTGACGATGGCCTCCTCGTTGGAACTGAGTTTTTCAGCGATGGGTTTGAAGATCGCCTGGAGGTCCGTGTCATCAGACTGGGCGGCGAGGGCCTCGGCCCAGTAGAGGGCGAGGTAGAAGTGGGAGCCGCGGTTGTCGATGGTGCCGAGTTTGCGACCGGGGGAGCGGTCGTTTTCGAGGAACTGGCCGGTGGCGATGTCGAGGGTGTCGGCGAGGACTTTTGCCTTGGCGTTGTCCTGAGTGGTGGCGAGATGCTCGAAGGAGGCCGCCAACGCGAAGAACTCGCCGAGTGAGTCCCAGCGGAGGTAGTTTTCCTCGGTGAACTGTTGGACGTGTTTTGGGGCTGATCCACCGGCACCGGTTTCGAACAGGCCGCCGCCGTTCATAAGCGGGACGATGGAAAGCATTTTCGCGGATGTTCCGACTTCGAGGATCGGAAAGAGATCGGTGAGGTAGTCGCGGAGGACGTTTCCGGTAACTGAGATGGTGTCCTTGCCCTCGACGATGCGTTGCAGGGTTTTTAGGCAGGCATCGGCAGGGGCGAGAATCGAGAGGTCGAGACCTTCCGTATCGTGATCGGTGAGATAGATTTCTACCTTGGAGATGATGTTGGCATCGTGAGCGCGATTTTCATCGAGCCAGAAAATGGCGGGGGTCTCAGAAGCGCGAGCGCGGTTTACAGCGAGTTTTACCCAGTCGCGTACGGAGGCGTCCTTGGTCTGGCAGGCGCGCCAGATATCGCCTTCTTCGACTTCGTGCTCGAAAAGAGTGTTTCCAGAACTGTCCGATACGCGGACGGTGCCCTCGACTGGGATTTCGAAGGTCTTGTTGTGAGAGCCGTATTCTTCAGCTGCTTTTGCCATGAGGCCGACGTTTGGAACGGAGCCCATGGTGCGAGGGTCAAGCGCGCCGTTTTCGCGGCAGAAATCAATCGTTGTTTGATAGACACCGGCGTAGGAGGAATCCGGAATGACTGCAAGGGTGTCCTGCTGTTTGCCTTCGGCGTTCCACATTTGGCCGGAGGTGCGGATCATGGCCGGCATGGAAGCGTCGATGATGACATCGGAAGGAACGTGTAAGTTGGTGATGCCTTTGTCACTATTGACCATCGCGAGGTCCGGGCCGTTTTCATAGGCGGTTGCGATGTCTGCCTCGATGGCAGCCCTTTTATCGGCAGGAAGCGTTTCGATTTTTGCGAGGAGGTCACCGAAGCCGTTGTTGTAGTCGATTTCGAGTGGTTCGAGGGTCTCGGCATGGAGAGCGATGACGTCTTTGAAGAATACTTTGACCGCGTGGCCGAAGATGATGGGGTCGCTGACCTTCATCATGGTGGCTTTCATATGAAGGGAGAAAAGCGTGCCTGCGAGTTTTGCCTCCGCGATTTGTGAATCGAGGAAGGTGGTAAGAGCGTTCTTACTCATGAAGGTGCCGTCTAGGATTTCACCCTCGAGAAGAGGGATTGAGTCTTTTAAGACGGTGATTGTGCCGTCCTTGGCAATGAGTTCGATTTTCGCTTCGGTATCTTGAGCGATGATGACGGATTTTTCGTGTGAGAAGAAATCGCCTTGGCCGGCCATGGTGCCGACGTTGGTTTTCGATTCCTTAGACCACTCACCCATGGAGTGCGGGTGCTTTTTCGCGTATTCTTTAACTGCTTTTGGAGCTCGACGGTCGGAATTGCCTTCGCGAAGCACAGGATTGACAGCGGATCCCATCACTTTGGCATAGCGTGCGCGGATGTCTTTTTCGTCGTCGTTCGATGGGCTGTCGGGAAAATCGGGAATGGGGAAGCCTTTTTGCTGAAGTTCAGCGATTGCGGCTTTGAGCTGCGGGACTGAGGCAGAGATATTGGGTAGCTTGATGATATTGGCATCTGGCTGGAGAGTCATTTTTCCCAATTCCGCGAGGTGATCGGGGATTTGTTGGTCTACGGAGAGTAGATCGGGGAATTGTGAAAGAATGCGTCCGGCAAGGGAGATGTCACGAGTTTCTACGTCGACCCCGGCTGTTTTGGCGAATGCCTGTACAATGGGAAGAAAGGAGTATGTGGCAAGGGCGGGAGCTTCGTCGGTTTTGGTGTAAATAATCGCGCTGGACATGAATCTGTTTGGTTGGCGGTGTGAATAGGGGAATGCGAGGGGCTGGTCAAGAAACGGTCTTTACCAGCTTACGGTTTGGTTTCATTTTGATTTGGCGATTGCGAAGGATGGCCGTAGATGCCATTTTGAAGGTATGAAAACGTGGAAGTCTGTCGTCGCGGGTATTTTTTTCTCAGGGTGTTGCTTCGCCCAAGAAGCTGAAAAGGGTCCAGAAATTCCGGAGGACCTTTTGGCAGATGATCACGTTCGTGAGGAGTTGGGAGTCAATGAGTTCACTGCACCGTCGATTTCGAAGCTTTTTGATACGCTTCAGTTTCTCATGCCGCTTCCGCTTATCGAGACTGAGAGGAAGCTGGGAGAGCGGATGCCGCTTGATCGTGCCGATCTTGCGATTGAACTCGGTTTTTTGATTGCCGATGGTTTCCTGATCGTTCAGGCGGGGCAGCTCGATAAAGTCGAGGGTATGGCCTCGGATTTGACACGTTACGGGAAGGCTTTAGGTGCTGGAGACCGGATTAATCGGCACGCCGCGAGTCTTTTGGAAAGTGCTGAGAAGCAAGATGTGGAGCAGTTGAAAAAGGAATTGGCTGCCACTCAGAAAGACGTGGAGATTGAGTTGGTCACGTTGCGCGACGCAGATCTCGCGCATTTGATCTCGCTTGGTGGGTGGATTCGTGCTCTGGAGGTTTCCAGTGTAGCCGTGCAGAAGCAATTTTCACCAGAGCGCGCGACGAAAATTATGCGTGAAGATATCGCGGACTATTACACGGAGATTGTTGCTGGGCTTCATCCCAAGATTTCGGAGCGTCCGACTTTTTTAGAAATGCGCGATGTCTTGTCTGGGCTGCGCAATGAAATGGTCCTTCCTGAAGACGGAAAGCCGACTGAGGAGAAGGTGAAGTCGATCCGAGAGGGTTCAGCGAAATTGGTTGAACTCGCGCTAAAGCGCCAAGAGTAGGGGAAATTCCGAATGGGTTTGATTCGATTTAAGCGAACTGTAATGAGTTTAGCGATGGCTTAGAGGATTTTGATGATGGAAAAACAGAAGGTAGCGATATTGGGATTGGGTATTGTGGGTTCACGAGTTCGAGAACTCTTAGTCGATGCGGGTTATCAAACGACGTGCTGGAGTCGGACTCGGAGAGATCTGGAGGGAGAAAAGGATTCCGCAGCAGAAGCCGTGAGAAATGTGGATATCGTTTCCATGTATCTCAAAGATGTGCCGATGACACGGGCAGTTTTTGCTGATGTGAAAGAGACTCTGGAGCCTGGGATGTTGGTTCTGAATCATTCAACGGTAGATCTCCCGACCACCTTGTGGCTGGCTGAGCAGTGCGCGGCAAAACAATGCGATTTCATCGATGCTCCGTTCACGGGTAGCAAGGATGCTTCAGCTGCTGGGCAACTTCTGTATTACACGGCTGGCGATGAGAAACTGGTTGAGAGCGTTTCGGGCTATCTCGCGGTTAGTTCGAAAGGGCGAATTCATTGTGGAGATATGGGTTCGGCAACGGTGACCAAGCTGGCCACGAATCTTATTTCTGCCTGCACGGTGCAGGCCATGAGCGAGGCTCTGACGATCGCGAGAAAACACGGGGTGGATCCGAAGACGTTTACTGAGGCAGCGATTCAAAATGGTTCCGGTTCCCCTTTGATGGCGATGAAGTATCCCGGAATGCTTGAATCGGATTTTGATCCGCATTTCACGATGGCAAATATGTGGAAGGACAGTTGTTACGCTCTAGCTCTGGGAGAATCAGCTGGCGTGAAGCTGCCGGCAATCCATGTGGTTTCTGAGCGAATGCATGAGATGTGCGAGAAAGGTATGGCGGACCTTGATTTTTCGGCGCTGGTTGCTGCATACGACGCGGAAGTCTGAAGTGCCTTTGGTTTATCGTATGAAATTTGTGAGTCTTGCCGAGCTTGAGGAATTAGGAGGTGTTCTCGAATTTTTGGGGCCAGATGCGGTTCGGTTTTTGAACGGGCAGGTGACACAGGATGTGCGCTTGGCGGTGGGCTCTGATCAGGCGATTCCGAGTTGTGTGACGGATGCGAAGGGAAAACTGCAGTTCCGAATCTGGATGGCTGGTGGTGATTCTTCCGAGTCAATTTTGGTTTTCTGCCGCGAGGATGAAAAAGAGGATCTAGAGTTGCGTCTCACCAAATACCTGATCGCCGATGATGTGGAGGTCAGGGATTTAAGCGGGAAATTTTCTCTCGAAGCCTTTGGAGTGAGTTCAATTGAAGATTCGGAGAGAATTGAACGAGGTATTCCAAAGTGGGGCGCGGAACTGAAAGCTGGGATGCTGCCACCCGAGGCAGGACTGGATGTAACGGATATTTCTTATGCGAAGGGTTGTTATATCGGTCAGGAGGTGATTTCCCGGATTAAGAGCGCCGGCAAGGTCAATCGTCGAATGGCCAAGCTAGCGTTTGAAGAAGATGGAACGTTAGGAGAGATGGTTAATTTGGAAGGGAAAGTCCGAGGTGAGGTGACCAGTGTCTGGGGAAGAATGGCTTTGGGTTTTTTGAAACGTGGAACGGATCTCGATGCGGAACTTTTCGTAGATGAAAAACGGGTTTTTCTGAGAGAAAAAGGTGAGTGATGATGCCCAAAAATTTCAGTTTTCCTCAGGCCACGAGCCATTCATGCTTTTACTTCGATGACATCTGATTTCTTGGTGGTGGGGGCGGGGATCGCCGGTTTGTCCTTTGCGCTGCGGGCTGCGAAGTTTGGTAAGGTGGTGGTTTTGACGAAGGGGGAGGCAGAGGAATCGAATACGGCTTGGGCACAGGGGGGAATCGCTTCGGTGCTTCCCGAAGGTCAGAGAGAAGACGGCGACTCTGTGGAAAAGCATGTCGTGGATACCTTGGGAGCGGGAGCGGGTTTGTGTGATGAAGAAGTGGTGAGGCGTATCGTCGAGGAAGGGGATGATGCGATAGAAGATTTGCTGAGTTACGGAGTGAATTTTGATAAAGAAGATGGGAAATTCGATTTGGGAAAAGAGGGTGGTCATAGTCATCGGCGAATTCTTCATTCGCGTGACACCACTGGAAGAGAGATCGCACGGGCAATGCTCAAAGCGGCGCGTGCGGAGGCAAATATTGAACTTTTAGAGCATCACTTTGCGATCGATTTGATTACGTCAGCTCGGCTGGATGAAGTATCGAACGATCGAGTGCTCGGCGCGTATGTGTTGGATCAGGAGTCTGGCAAAGTGACGGTATTCCGCTCGGATCGTGTGGTGCTTGCAGCGGGTGGATGCGGTAAAGTTTATCTGTATACGACTAATCCTGATTCATCGACGGGTGATGGTGTTGCGTTGGGTTGGCGTGCGGGAGCGATGATTGCGAACATGGAGTTCATTCAGTTCCATCCGACTTGTTTTTATAACCCGGCGGGAACAGGTCCTGAGGCGAGATCGTTTTTGGTTAGTGAGGCGGTGAGAGGTGAGGGTGGAATCCTGCGCAATGGAAAGGGCGAGGATTTCACTAAAGAAGTAGATTCTAGAGGTTCGTTAGCGCCCCGTGACATTGTCGCTCGGGCGATTGACCAAGAGATCAAGAGGACTGGAGCGGCTTGCGTTTATTTGGATGTTACCCACAAGCCAAAAGGTTTTATGAAGGAGCATTTTCCCTATATCCATCAAACACTGATGAAGTTTGGGGTGGACTGTGAGAAGGATCCGATCCCTGTGGTGCCAGCCGCTCACTACATGTGTGGTGGACTGAAAACTGATGTGAATGGAAAGACGACGGTTCGGGGGTTATACGCGGTGGGCGAGGTTGGATGCACTGGGCTTCATGGCGCAAACCGATTGGCTTCGAATTCGTTATTGGAAGGAAATGTGGTAGGGCGACTTGCTCTGGAAGAGATGATGCGGATTCATCCTCCTGAGAAACCGGTGATGGATTGTCCTACGATTCCCGAGTGGCATCCGGGCGATGTCGCTGAGCCGGATGAGTTGGTAGTGATTTATCACAACTGGGACGAGATCCGGCGTTTGATGTGGGACTACGTTTCAATTGTTCGGACCGATAATCGCCTGCGTCGAGCGGCGGCTCGATTACGAAACTTAAATAAGGAAGTCCGAGAGTTCTATTGGGGGCATCGGGTCAACGCTGATATTCTGGAGCTCCGGAATCTGGTTGCAGTGGCAGGCTTGGTCGTTGAGTGCGCCTTGCGACGGAAGGAGTCGCGTGGATTGCATTTCACCCTCGATTATCCGGAGTCGGACGACAGATATGTTGCAGACACCAAGCTAAGAAAATTCTGAATATTGGTGACGGTCAAACCGGCTGTGAAAATCAAGGGGTAGAGGATTCTTCTACAGCAGAGTCCACGACAGGTTTCGGCGGATTCATGAGCTTTTTCCAATCGGGTAGTCCATGATCGAGGCGGATGAGTTCGCTCGCGTAGACAGCATCTTCATTTCGCGGGTCGATTTCCGCCGCGAGCTGTATCAGATAATGGGCAAGGGTGGAATTTTCAGCGCCTGGTTGCTGGAGTAAAAGCTGGCCTCTGGTGAGAAGGAGGCGTGCGAAAACTTGAGGGCTGTAGTCGCTCGCAGATTTTTCTGGAAGTAGTCCTTTGTTTAGTTGGAATTGAGCAACGAGGGCTTGCTTATTTCTCGGAGAAAGCTGCATAGCCAGGGCGAAAACGCGGCGGCCTTTTTCGAGTGACTCGATGGATGCGCCGTTTTCAATAATTCCATTTGCGGCATATGATGCGAGATTTCTTGCGTATTCGTCTCGCTCTGAGTTGAGCATATCCAATTTTTGGGTGAACATGCTTGTGCGGATATTCAACGCTTCCCATTTGAATTTTTTCACCTTCGGTCGATCTTCCTGACCAAGTAGGGAAACACAGCTCAAAAGTGTGAGCGTTCCAAGAATCGCGGTTTGCCAAAAAGTCCTCATCTGGTTAGAACATGTAAAGTTTGGTGATAGTAGCAAGTGACAAATCCTGATGACAAGCTAGCAGCGTATCTGGGCGGGCAAATGAATCCGCTTCAGAGAAAAGAGCAGATGCGTGAAGAACTGCGGCGGCGATTCGACGCCAACGGTGAGGAAGACTGCACAGGGGTGGTTTGTGAAATTGTCAAATACTTGGAGGAAAGGCCGGAACTTCAACATGTGGCGATTTTTTCGGCGCTGCCGGGTGAGGTGGATTTGCGCTCTCTTCCGGAACAGGTTGAGAGAACTTGGGTGTTTCCCAAGGTAATAGGTGAGGAATTAGTATTCCGAGTCGTTCGCTCGTTTGAAGATGATATGGAGTGTGGCTCGTTTGGCATTATGGAGCCGAAAGATGAGCTTGAATCCATGAGTGTGGATGAGATCGATCTATTTCTTTGTCCGGGTCTGGGATTTGACGTCAGAGGTGGTCGGATAGGCCGAGGGAAAGGGTTTTATGATCGAATGCTTAGTCGTGCACGACCGAATGCGGTGAAGCTCGGTGTGTGTTTTGGATATCAAATCGTCGATGAGGTGGTGATGGACGAACACGACGTGCGGATGAACGGAGTGATTGCTGGATGAATTTTTAAAACTGAGCTCGGTATGGAGAGAATTTCTTGCATCGGGTGGGGCTGAGACTAGAGTCTGGCAAATGAAAAATACGTTATTTCTAGCAGCCGCCCTTTGCTTCGCTTTCCCATCCAGCGCATCCGCTCATTGTCAGGTTCCATGTGGAATCTTTGATAACAATAATGTGATCGATTCGATGCACACGGATTACGTGACGATTGAAAAAGCTTGCAAGCAGATCGCCGAACTCTCCGGTAAACCGGGTGAGAGTGCTCATCAACTCACACGCTGGATCATCAACAAGGAAAAGCATGCCCAATCGATTCAGGAAAAAGTTCTGAATTATTTCCTCGCTCAGCGTCTCAAGCTGCCTGCTGACGAAGCTGGAAAGAAAGCTTACATGGAGAAACTCGCTCTTTGCCACGAGGTAATCATTGTAGCGATGAAGTGCAAACAATCCTCCGATATGGCGAATGTCGAGAAGCTGCATGATCTTCTCCATAAGTTTGAAAAACACTTCGCAACGAAAGAATAGCATGCGTTTTCTGGAAGGGATATTTCTTGGAGTGCTCTTCACATCTTGTGCGTCAGAGACCCACGTCATCGAGGATTTGGCGCGGGAAAATGAGGTGCCCGAAGAGCCAGCAAGTAAGCCAGTTAAGATGCCTCCAAGGCTGAACGTAAAAGGTTCATCCACTGGGATTTCTATGGATGAGTTCTTTGCTCTTCAGCAAGCCGGAGAAGCGTTGATCTATGATGTCCGGACTCCCTTTTTCTTCAATACTGACCACATCCCAGGGGCAATCAATTGGCCTCATACCGAGTATGATTCCCAAGTTCAGAAACGTGATATCGAGATCCAGAAAGCTCTGAACGAGGGGAAAAAAGTGATCCTATACTGTTTCAATAGGCTCTGTCCCGAGGCACGGAACGTTTCAAGAAAACTCGTTCGGCGGGACTACAATATTCACGTATTCAGTGCAGGGATCGATTCATGGAAAGAGGCAGGGCTGCCATTGGCAACGCCTGCTTCTGGCGGAGACAACTGATACTTTCAGTCGGCTCCGAGTTGATTAGCCAAGTGCTTGATCGATATCGCTGAGGATATCTTCGATATCTTCAATGCCGATGGAAAGACGAATCATTTCAGGAGGAATTCCAGCGTCGATTTGCTGTTCTGCGTTAAGTTGTGAATGAGTTGTGCTAGCTGGGTGGATGGCAAGTGACTTGGCATCGCCAACGTTCGCGAGGTGAGACAGAAGGCCCAAGGATTCAATGAATTTCTTCCCTGCAACTGCTCCTCCCTTGATTCCAAAGACGACCATTGGGCCACCTTTGCCGCCGAGATACTTCTGATTCTTTTCGAATTCAGGGTCGGATTCGAGTCCGGGATAGCGAACCCAATCCACTTTGTCGCTGGCTGCCAGATGTTTGGCAACGGCGAGTGAATTTTCACAATGTCGTTCCATGCGCAGAGGAAGAGTTTCCACACCTTGTAGAACGGCCCATGCATTGTCGGGGGCGAGGCATGCGCCAAGGTTGCGAAGAGGAACGGTGCGCATGCGAAGGATAAAGGCTAGGGGAGCGAGTGGTTCTGGAAGGTCGTGTCCCCAACGTAGTCCGTGGTAGGAAGTGTCTGGTTCGTCGTAGAGCGGGTGTTTGCCGCCAGCCCAGTTGAATTTTCCGCTGTCGATCACGATTCCACCGATGGATGTGCCGTGGCCACCAAGCCATTTTGTTAGAGAATGGATGACAATGTCCGCGCCATGCTCGAGAGGGCGTAAAAGGGCAGGAGTGGTAAACGTGGAGTCTACAATGAGGGGTAGGCCGAGTGCGTGGGCAGAGTCGGCG
Source organism: Akkermansiaceae bacterium (assembly GCA_045106015.1). Classification (GTDB taxonomy): domain Bacteria; phylum Verrucomicrobiota; class Verrucomicrobiia; order Verrucomicrobiales; family Akkermansiaceae; genus Luteolibacter. The sequence continues at coordinate 191,714 of JBGCEE010000023.1, forward strand.
ATAGCATCTAGATCAGCGATTTCTAGAGCTGGGTTCGAAACGCTTTCCGTGAAAAAGGCACGAGTTTTTTCATCGGCTGCAGCGGCAAAGTTCGCCGGATCGTTGGAATCGACGAAGCGGACCTCGATACCGAGTTGTGGGAGGATATTCGCGAATTGTGTGTAGGATCCACCGTAGAGATTGCGAGCTGAGACAATATTGTCACCGGCTTCAGCCAAGTTGATGATGGTATTGAAAACCGCAGCGGTTCCGGAAGAGTGGGCGAGTCCGCCCATTTCTGGTGCGCCTTCGAGGAGAGAGATACGCTTTTCAAGAACATCGTTGGTTGGGTTCATCAAGCGGGAATAGATATTCCCCAATTCCTTGAGAGCAAATAGGTTGGCGGCATGTTCGGTAGAATTAAAAACGAATGAGGCGGTGCGGTAGATCGGGACGGCACGCGAATTCGTATCGGAATCAGGCTTGTGACCGCCATGGAGGCAAAGTGTATTGAGTTTCATGATGCAACTAGGATGGATGGTGTTCTGGGCAAGGCAAGTTGGATTTCGGGTGAAAATTGGGATGGGATTACTTGGTTATTCCGAGGGTATGGGGATTTGGCGAGTTTTTACATAGAGAGCGACTGCGAGGCAGATGCTCACGCTGATAAGGATAGTGGTGGGCGCTCCATAAATTTTTGCAAGCCAGCCAGAGATGAGGCTTCCGATCGAGCTGGTTCCAAGAAATGAGAGAGCGTAGAAACCCATGATACGACCCCTTAGCTTGTCAGGTGAGCGGAGTTGGGTGGCAGTGTTGGCAGTGGCAAAAAAGATGATCATGAAAAAGCCGGAACAAACGAGAATGGCGCAGGATAGCCAGAAGCTTTTTGATATTGCGAAAAGCGCTAGGAGTATGCAGCAGGCGATTAACCCACTGTAAATAAGTGTTCGCCGATTAAAAGACCTTGCCTTGCTGGCTAGGGTGAGGCCTCCGACGAGAGCACCCAAGCCGTTTGCTGCCATCAAGATGCCGAATGAGGTCGCATCGCCTTTCAGGATGTCTTTGGCAAACACCGGCATAAGGACAACGAAGCTAGTTCCGAACAAGCTGAAGGTGGAAATTAAAGTCATCACTGAGCGGATGGGCTTGTCGTTCCAAATGTAAACAAATGCCTCACGGATGGCTTCGAAGTAGCGAGGATGATCGATTTTCTTTTCATGCTCAGGCAAGCGAAGGATGGAGTAGCCAAATAAAACAGCGATGTAGGACAGTCCATTGATAAGAAAACAACCAGCCATCCCGACAATACCGATTAAAACTCCGGCGAGCGCCGGGCCGACGACTCGGGCGAGGTTAAACATCGAGGAGTTCAGAGCGATTCCGTTGATGAGGTCCTTTTTTCCGACCAGTTCTATCACGAATGCTTGACGTGTCGGCACATCGAAAGCGTTGGTGATTCCAAGGCCGATGGCGATGAGGGCGACATGCCAGACTTCGATGATACCGAGGAATACCAAAAGGGCGAGCAGGAGAGCCAATAGCATTGAAGCCGATTGGGTAAAGAGTAAGATTTTTCTCTTCGAAACTCGATCCGCGACGATGCCACCCCAGAGTGCCAGAAGTGCGAACGGAAGCATGTGGGCGAGGCGAATTGCTCCCAGAGCAACTGTGGAGCCACTGAGTTCGTAAACCAACCAGCCCTCCGCTGTGGACTGAAGCCAAGTGCCGATTAGAGAGATGACTTGGCCACCAAAAAAGATGCGGTAGTTCCGATGTGAGAAAGCACTGAAAGCTTCTCGAAATCCAGTCCGATTTTTGCCAGCGGGCCTGACGTCCTTCGTGCAGTCGCTGGGGACTTGGATCGATTCAGATTTGCGTTCTGGTTGCGGCATCATTGGCTAGCATGAAAGGAAGTTATCCAATATCGATTCTGATGCTGAGCGAGAACTCCTCAATGGTATTATTGAAGTTTTGCGCCTTACTTCATCCGTTTAGACCGTTTTGCGGATGGAATTGCCGAAACGGTGCCTAACATCGCGTAGCCAATTTCTACGAACCCCAAAAATCCCCTCGATTTCGGCAAGGCCATTTGGAAACCGGTCTAAGAGTCTGCAATGTCATGAAAGGGAACCAATAGACTGTTTTTAGCTAAAAGTCCCGTGAGGTCCCTCTTCGTTTTTCACAATTTCTCTCTCGCGCGGTGATTCAGGGTGGGTCACGGTTTCGGCTAACCGCTTGAACTCATGAACCGCAGAACCAGTCTCATCGCCATCACCGCCCTGCTCCTTTTTACGCCCTGCCAAGCTGAAGAAGAATTCCAGATCCCGAAAACCCAGAGCAAGAAACTGATCGGTGTTTGGAAGGTGATCAAGATGGGCGAGAAGGATCCGTTGAAAGCAGTTCCGGAAGGCACCATGGGGATGGTTTTCAAAGCCGATGGCTCAGGAGCCCAGGAGAAGGGCGAAAGGGAGA